>JAEFAV010000001.1 GCA_016288885.1 Saccharofermentans sp. | reverse complement strand
AACCTTATCAACAGGTATCTTGGAGACAACGACTTCAACTTTGATCTTAGGCAAGAGCGTAGCGTCTACCTCGACACCTCTGTACTTCTCGCCTGCACCCTTCTGGATGCCGCAGCCCATAACCTGTGTTACTGTCATACCGGTTACACCGAGATCGTTCATAGCCTTTCTGAGCTTATCGTAGCGTGAGAGCTTAGCGATAATAACAACCTTATGCATACCTGTATCGAGTTCGGGAGCAACTGCAACCTTGACTGCTGCATTCTTCTGAGCTTCAGAAGCCTCAGCGTATTCAGCTGTACCGAGGTCTGTGTTCTCGTTCTCTTCCATCATAGCGCCTGAAACGTCCATGAGGGAGAAGCCGGAGTAAGCACTTGCAAGACCGTGCTCTGTAACGTCAAGACCTGTGAGCTCTTCTTCCTCAGAAGCTCTAAGACCGAAGATAGCCTTGATGATGAAGAATGTGATCGTGATTGTAACTGCTGTCCAGGCTGCTGTTGCAAGCATACCTACTGTCTGTATGCCGAGGAGCTTGAATCCGCCGCCATAGAAGAGACCAACCATCTCATTGCCTGCTGCATCAGCGATTGCATAAGCAGGAGCTGTGTTTGTAGCGAAAAGGCCTACAGCGATCGTACCCCAGATACCGTTGAACATATGAACTGCAACTGCACCGACAGGGTCATCAACTCTGATTACATTATCAAGGAACCATACGCCGAATACTACGAGCACGCCGGAGACAGCACCGATGATCGTTGCGCCGAGAGCGTCTGTTACGTCACAAGGAGCTGTGATTGCAACGAGGCCTGCGAGAGAAGCGTTTAAGCACATTGAAACGTCGGGCTTACCATACTTGATCCATGTGAAAATCATGCAGACTACTGTAGCGATCGCAGGAGCGATTGTTGTTGTTACGAATACTGAACCGAGCTGTGCCATGTCTGTGCAGGCAGCGCCATTGAATCCGTACCAGCCGAGCCAGAGGATGAATACACCAAGAGCACCCATGGGGATATTGTGGCCGGGGAATGCGTTAACTTTAGTGATCTTACCCTTCTTGTCTTTTACGAACTTACCGATACGGGGTCCAAGGATTGCGGCACCGATCAGAGCTGAGATACCACCAACCATGTGGATGCAGTTAGATCCTGCGAAATCGTGGAATCCCATTACTGAGAGCCAGCCGCCGCCCCATGTCCAGTGAGCTTCGATAGGATAGATGACTGCTGAGATAACTGCTGAGTAAACGCAGTAAGATAAGAATCTTGTCCTCTCTGCCATAGCTCCGGAAACGATCGTAGCTGTTGTAGCACAGAATACGAGGTTGAATACGAAGTTTGACCAGTCGAATGTTGCGTAATTAGCGAAAATATCAATGTTAGGTTTTCCCATGAATCCCATAAGCATGTCTTCACCAAGGAATAAACCGAAACCGATTGCGATAAATACAACTGTACCAATGCAGAAATCCATCAGGTTCTTCATGATGATGTTGCCGGCATTTTTTGCTCTTGCGAAGCCGCACTCTACCATCGCGAATCCAGCCTGCATCCAGAAGACCAATGCCGCGCCGATCAGGAACCAGACGCCGAAGACCTTCTCGTCAATCAAGCTGTTAATTAAATTAGTGTCCATAAACTCTCCTCCTCCAAACTATCGCCAAAAGGTATCGTTACTATGTTTTAATGCATTTTGGCTATCGTTTTTGATTTCAAGTGCAATTGTATCGCGAACCCGCATACAAATAAAATACGAATAGTTTGAGCATAACGATACTTTTTAGGTATGATTTGATATTTGCCCGAAATCTCTAAAACCTAAACTCCCATTGTTTTAAGCATTTGCGGGCAAACCAATGGCCCCAACGCGTCCGGAGTCTTTTACATTAATCAAATAAACTTAAGAAAAACATGTATTTTGCAATCAAAAAACGATAATAAATAATACTTAAAATTGCTTCCCATCGATCCATAAACTGTATTTCATACAAGAACCCCCAAAGTCTTTGTCCAACTTCAGGGGTTCACTTTAATACTTCTATATCAATGGGGTGTAACCCATTAAAAACTTGTCCATAGCCGCTGCGCAGTGCCTGCCTTCCGTGATGGCCCATACTACGAGCGATTGTCCTCTGTGCATGTCTCCCGCCGTAAATACCTTGGGAACCGATGTCTGGTATTGTTCAGGTTCTGTCTTAACTGTTCCTCTTTGCGTAAGCTCGACTTTGCTTTCTTTCGCAATGTAGTCTTCTGCCCCGACAAAGCCTGCGGCGATTATAAGAAGATCGCACTTTATAAGTTGTTCGGTACCTTCTACCTCAACGAGCTTTCTGTCTTCGAATTTGACCTTTACGGTCTTTATCTGGGTCAGCTTTCCCTTTTGCATTACGAGTTCCTTAACGGTTGTCTCGTATATGCGCGGGTCGTGACCGAACACCTTGATTGCCTCTTGTTGTCCGTAGTCTGTTTTCTCGACCTTGGGCCACTCAGGCCAAGGGTTATTCTGTTGCCGTTCCTTCGGGGGCTGAGCCATCATCTCAAGCTGCGTTATGCTCTTGCATCCCTGTCTTATGCATGTTCCTACGCAATCGTTTCCGGTATCACCGCCTCCTACGACAACTACATGCTTGTCCTTGGCACTGATCGTCCACTTGCCCTTGCCTGAAAGAAGATCCTTTGTTGCAGATTTAAGGAAATCAACTGCAAGGTACATATCCTTACATTCATCAGCTCCCTTTGCATTGATCGTTCTTGCTTTTTTTGAGCCGCAGCAAAGAGCTACCGCATCGAATCCTTCTACTATTTCATCGAAGGCAGCGCCGTTACCAACGTCAACGCCGGTCTTAAATACAACGCCTTCTTCTTCCATCAGTTTTCGTCTTCTGACGATGACGCTCTTATCGAGCTTCATGTTCGGAATGCCGTACATAAGCAGGCCTCCGATCTGGTCTTCTCTCTCGAAAACAGTAACCTCATGGCCTCTGTGGTTAAGCTGGTCTGCGACTGCAAGACCTGCAGGGCCTGCGCCGATTACAGCAACCTTCTTGCCTGATCTGGTCTTCGGGATCCTGGGCTTCATGTAACCCATCTCGTATCCCTTTTCTATGAGAAAGAGCTCGTTATCATGAATGGTAACTGCTCCTGAATTTATTCCGTTAATGCATGCTTTTTCACAAAGCGCGGGACATACCCTGCCCGTAAATTCCGGGAAATTACTTGTCTTCAAAAGTCTTCCCAATGCTGCTTCGTAATGTCCTTTGTATATCTCGTCGTTCCACTCCGGGATAACGTTATGCAGTGGGCATCCCGTTACCATGCCTTTGAGGCATATGGCCGACTGGCACATCGGTACGCCGCAGTCCATGCATCTTGCTGCCTGGCAGCGTCTTTCATTTTCATTTAAGTGGTTGTGGAATTCCTCGAAGCCTGTGATCCTGGTCTCTTCATCTACCCAGGAATCTTCGTGCCTGTCGTATTCCAAAAATCCTGTAGCTTTACCCATAAGATCCTCCGTAATTCAAGCACCGACTTTGGTGAATTCTTTAAATGCTTCGTATACTGCCTGTTCACGTGCAATGCCCTGTTCTTCGTACTTGGCGATCAAGGTCAGCATGTGACGGTAATCTGTCGGTATGATCTTCTTGAAGCTTGCGACATACTTGTCAAAATCTTGAAGTATGGCTTTTGCTTTAAGAGATCCTGTGCTTTGCTCATAATCTTGAAGGATTGTCTTAAGCTCGTTCTTGTCTGCGTCTTCAGTGATCTCACTCATCTCAACAAGAGCTTTGTTGATCTTTGTATAGAGAGTGTGGTGTTCATCCAATACATAAGCGATTCCGCCGCTCATTCCTGCTGCAAAGTTCTTTCCGACTTCGCCGAGGATTACGGCCTTGCCGCCTGTCATGTATTCCAGGCCGTGGTCACCGGTACCTTCGCATACGCCTGTCGCGCCGGAGTTTCTTATCATGAAACGCTCACCTGCTACGCCGCAGACGTATGCCGTACCATTTGTTGCACCATAAAGTGCTACGTTTCCGATAATGACGTTCCTGGAAGCCTCAAATCCGGAGTTCTCGAAAGGCTTGATAATGAGCTTTCCGCCGGATAATCCTTTTCCGAATCCGTCATTAGCATCTCCTGTGAGCTTTAACGTCAGACCCTTCGGGATGAATGCACCGAAGCTCTGTCCGCCGCCGCCCGTGAGTTCCACGACAACGCTGTCATCGGGAAGCTCTGTTCCGTATTCGGCTGTGATCTCCGAACCTAAGATAGTTCCTACTGCTCTGTCGGTACTCGATACCTTAACGTCTTCGATCCTGATCGAACCTTTCTTAAGGCCTTTCGCGAGTTCAGGGAGGAATACCCTCTCGTCGATCGTCTTTTCGAGCTCGAAGTCGAATACATGGTCAGGCTCGAAATGGCGTACTTCGGAATCCGCATAGGACGGATCTATAATCGTTGCGAGAGAGACCATCTCGGCCCTCTTTGTTATCTGCTTATCCTTAACCTTGAGAAGATCGGATCTTCCGACCATCTCGTCGACCTTTCTGAAACCAAGCTCTGCCATAATCTCTCTGAGTTCTTCAGCGATGAAGAGCATGAAGTTCATAACGTGCTCGGGCTTACCCTTGAATCTCTTTCTTAATTCCTCGTTCTGGCATGCGATACCGAACGGGCAGGTATCCTTATTGCAGACTCTCATCATCATGCATCCCATGGATACCAGCGGTGCTGTGGCAAAACCGAATTCCTCGGCGCCTAAGAGTGCTGCGATCGCAACGTCTCTTCCGCTCATGAGCTTACCGTCTGTCTCGACTGCGACTCTTCCGCGAAGACCGCTCTCGATCAGTGCGTGATGAGTCTCTGCAAGACCTAATTCCCAAGGAAGACCTGCGTTATGGATGGAGCTTGCGGGAGCTGCACCGGTACCGCCGTCGTAACCTGAAATGAGGATTACCTGTGCGCCGGCTTTTGCAACGCCGCATGCGATAGTTCCTACACCTGCTTCAGATACGAGCTTTACGGAGATCCTTGCTTTTCTGTTGGCATTTTTCAGATCATAGATGAGTTGTGCCAGATCTTCGATCGAATAGATATCGTGATGAGGCGGAGGTGAGATAAGAGCAACACCCGGTGTTGAATATCTTCTCTCAGCGATCCAGGGATAAACCTTCTTGCCCGGGAGGTGTCCGCCCTCACCCGGCTTCGCGCCCTGTGCCATCTTGATCTGGATCTCTTCAGCGCTGTTTAAGTATTCGCTTGTAACGCCGAATCTTCCTGATGCGACCTGCTTGATCTTGGAATTCTTCTCTGTACCGAATCTTTCAGGAGACTCACCGCCCTCACCAGTATTGGACTTGCCGCCCAGACGGTTCATTGCGATGGCCATGCACTCGTGAGCTTCTTTGGAGATAGAACCGTAAGACATTGCACCGGTCTTAAATCTCTTTACGATCTCGGAAGCTGGTTCTACTTCCTCCAAAGGAATGGAGTTGCCTGTCTTCTTGAATGCGAGGAGGCCTCTTAACGTATGGGGCTTCTCGTTATCAACTATTGCCGTATATTCCTTGAAGAGTTCATAAGAACCTTCACGGACTGCCTTCTGGAGGGCAACGATCGTCTTAGGGTTATAAAGATGATCTTCTTTGTCGTCACCGCTTCTTAAGTTATGGAAGCCTGTGCTGTCCAAAGTCTCATCCGTCTCGAGACCCATGGGATCGAAGGCCTTATCGTGTCTGAACAGGATTCCTTCGGAGATCTCTTCAAGACCGATTCCGCCTACGCGGCTTACTATACCCGTGAAGTACTTATCTATTACTTCCTTGCAGATTCCGACTGACTCGAAGATCTTTGCGGACTGATAAGACTGCAGAGTGGAGATACCCATCTTTGCAGATGTCTTAACGATGCCGTGAAGGATCGCGTAGTTGTAATCGTCGATTGCCGTGTGGTAATCCTTATCGAGGATTCCCTTGTCGATCATCTCGGCGATGCACTCATGTGCAAGGTAAGGATTGATCGCACGTGCGCCGAAGCCAAGGAGAGTTGCCATCTGATGGACATCTCTGGGCTCGCCGCTCTCGATGATGAGAGATACTGCCGTTCTCTTTCTTGTCTGGACCAGATGCTGCTCTACTGCGGAAACTGCAAGCAGGGAAGGAATTGCAACGTGGTTCTCATCGATTCCTCTGTCTGAGAGGATGATGATGTTGGCACCCTTGCTGCATGTTCTGTCGACTGTGATCAGGAGCTGATCCAAAGCTTTTTCCAATGAAGTGTTTTTATAATAAAGAATAGATACCGTAGCTGCCTTGAACCCGGGCTGATCCAAAGACTTGATCTTAACGAGATCAACGCCTGTGAGTATCGGGTTATTTACTTCGAGCACTCTGCAGTTACCGCTCTTTTCCTCAAGAAGGTTACCGTCGGAACCGATATAGACTGTCGTGTCCGTAACGATCTCTTCTCTGATGGAGTCGATCGGCGGGTTTGTGACTTGTGCGAAGAGCTGCTTGAAGAATGAGAACAGGAGCTGGTGCTTCTCTGACAAAACTGCGAGAGGAATGTCTGTACCCATGGAAGCCGTTGCTTCGACTTTGTTCATGGCCATGGGCAGGATCTCATTCTTAACGTCTTCGAATGTATAACCGAAAACCTTATAGAGCTTGTTTCTCATCTCCTGTGTATGAACCGGGATCTTCTTGTTGGGGATCTTGAGTTCAGACAGATGAAGGAGGTTCAATGCGAGCCACTCACCGTAAGGGTGCTTTTCGGAATAGTACTTCTTGCACTCTTCGTCAGATACGAGCTCACCCTTTTCCGTATCGATCAAAAGGATACGGCCGGGCTGTAATCTGGACTTCTTTACAATATGTTCAGGCTCGATGTCGAGAACGCCTACCTCTGATGAGAGGATCAGTCTGTTATCGTCCGTGATGTAATATCTTGAAGGTCTTAATCCGTTACGGTCGAGCGTAGCGCCTGCGATGACGCCGTCCGTGAAAAGAATGGCTGCAGGACCGTCCCAGGGTTCCATCATCGTTGCATAGTAATGATAGAAATCTTTCTTCTCCTGCTCCATGTAAGGATCGTTCTTCCAGGGCTCGGGGATCATCATCATGACTGCCAGAGGAAGCGGGATCCCGTTCATCATGAAGAACTCCAATGTATTATCGAGCATTGCAGAGTCAGAACCCGTCTTGTGAATGATAGGGAAGATCTTATCGACATCGTTCTCTATGGAAGGGCTGTACAATGTCTCTTCACGGGCGAGCATTCTGTCGAAGTTACCTCTGATCGTATTGATCTCACCGTTGTGAGCGATCATACGGTAAGGATGAGCTCTCTCCCATGAAGGTGTCGTGTTCGTGGAGAACCTTGAGTGGACCATTGCGATAGCCGTCTCATAATCCTTGCTCTGGAGATCCTTATAGAACTTTCGAAGCTGCCCTACCAGGAACATACCCTTATATACGATAGTTCTTGAAGATAAAGAAGTAATATAAGTCTCGTCCGTGCTCTGCTCGAATTCTCTTCTTGCAACATAGAGCATACGGTCGAAAGCAAGTCCTTTTTCGCAACCGGCAGGACGCTCTACAAAGCATTGCATGATTACGGGCATTGCGTCTCTTGCGACCTTACCTAAGATCTCAGGATCGGTAGGAACTTCTCTCCAGCCCATGACCGTGAGTCCGTTCTTTTCAGTGATTACTTTGAACATGCGCATAGCAAGAGTGCGCTTCTTTGTATCCTGGGGAAGGAAGAACATGCCGATACCGTAATCACCCTCGTCCTTAACTTCAATGCCTGCTTCTTTTGCAGCACCTTTGAAGAACTTGTGTGAAATCTGAACGAGGATGCCTACGCCGTCGCCTACCTCACCGGTAGCGTCCTTGCCTGCTCTGTGCTCGAGCTTTTCAACAATGGATAATGCGTCGTTAAGCGTGCGGTATTCTTTTTTACCATCGATATTTACTACTAAACCGATTCCGCAGGCATCATGCTCTTCTTGCATTGCCTTGTAGCATTCATTAACGTACTTTTCTTCGTAAGGTCTCATATTCTCCTCCCATAACCTGAAGACCATTTCATCCACCACCGGTCTCAAGTTCGAAATCATACTCAAAATGTATTGATATTTGCCTTCAATGCGTTTAGAATATCGTTGTATGATTTCAAGGCATATTTTATCGTCAAGAGCGCAAGAAATAAAATACATATAATATTCGAATAACAATACCTTTAGAGTATGATAAGAAACCGGAGGTAAACTACATGGATCTGCGTCAGATACGTTATTTCTTAACAGTTGCGGAAGAGCGCAATATCACCCGTGCGGCAGAGCGTCTGCACTTATCCCAGCCTCCGCTTTCAAGGGCTCTTATGGATCTTGAAGAAGAACTTGGCTGTACTCTAATAATCCGCGGCAAACGTCATGTCACGCTTACACCTGAAGGTCTGGCCTTAAAACGCCGCGGCGAACAGATCCTTGCTCTTGCCGATATCGCGAAAACAGAGATAACGGACGTTAAGAAAGGACTGAGCGGCACACTTTATCTCGGACACGTTGACAGTAACGGACCTTCACTGGCCGCTGAATGGATATCTTCATTTAAAAAAGAATATCCTAACGTTACTTATAACTTATGGTGCGGAACCGTGGACGACCTGACCTACAGAATGAAGTCCGGACTTTTGGAACTCGCCATTACGATGACTCCGCTGAACACCGAACAATTAGACGGCATTACCGTTTACAGCGATACCTGGGCAGCGATCATCCCCGGATCACATCCCCTTGCAAAGAACAAGAAGCAGACCGTCACTCTTAAAGACATCGCGGACACAGACCTCATAATATCTTCCCGTCACTCCAGAGAAGAAGAGATCCGCAGCTGGTTCGAACCGACAGGCAAAGAGCCTCACTTCATCGTAAAGACAGCCCACTCATCAAATGCATCTAAACTCGTCGACCAGAATATCGGAATAGCGATCTTCCCTGCTTCAGTCGCCAAGAACATTTCGGCTGACGCCGATGTGGTAGTTAAGACCATAACGCCTTCGGTCAACGTTGATTATATCCTCTCCTGGGATAAGGAAAAGATCCCGAGCGCACTGGCTTCGAAGTTCATCGAGCATGTAAGGAATCTTTATTCCTGACCGGCGCCCGCACACGGAAATTCACTACAAAATCACAGCCGGCAGTGTAATTGGCTGTGATTTTTTCTCGGCAACAAAAGTTTTACACTACAAAATCACAGCGGGCAGTGTAATTAGCTGTGATTTTGCCTTTTACAACACTCGAAAATACCCCCAGCCAAAAGAAGACCCCTCAAAGATATTCCTTGAGGGGTCCTCTTCAGGTTATGCCGCGAAGTTTTTTAACAATTGGAAATGAAGTTCTCCAGCATCTTCTTGCCTTCCGGCGTAAGAATGGATTCCGGATGGAACTGGACGCCGTAGATCGGATACTCTTTGTGCTGAACTCCCATGATCTCGCCGTCATCGGCAACAGCAGTTATCTGCAGGCATTCGGGTATGGTGTCACGGTCGGCGGCAAGTGAGTGATAACGTGCTACCTTAGTTCGGTCACCGATCCCTCTGAATAAAGGACAATAAGAATACAGTCCGACATCAGACTGCTTGCCGTGCATAAGTTTTTCGGCATAGGTTACAACTGCTCCGTATGCTTTGCAGATCGCCTGATGTCCCAGACAGACACCCAGGATCGGTATGTCGTGGATCGATGCTGCCACATCACAGATAACGCCCGCGTCTTCCGGTCTTCCCGGGCCGGGCGAAAGGATTATGCGGTCAGGTGCCAGCGCCTTTATCTCAGAGACTGTCATCTCATCATTCCGGATCACCTTGATATCCGGATCGATCTCGCCGATCATCTGGTAGAGGTTATATGAAAAGCTGTCGTAATTATCTATGAGAAGTATCATCTTTTACACCTCCTGCGCCAGATTCAAAGAGTTAAGAACTGCTTTTGCTTTGTTGAGACACTCTTCGAATTCTTTTTCAGGGTTGGAATCGGCAACTATTCCGGCACCGCTTCTTACGAATACTTTTCCGTTTTTCTTGTACGCGATTCTTATTGCGATACAGGTGTCCATATTGCCGGTAAAATCAATATAGCCTATTGCTCCGCCATATATGCCGCGCTTGTTGTTCTCGAGCTCACCGATAAGCTGGCATGCACGGATCTTGGGAGCACCTGAAAGCGTTCCTGCGGGCAGTACTGCCTCGATCGCATCCAGAGCATCGTACTTCGGATCGATCTTTCCGCGGACGGTAGAGCCTATATGCATTACATGGGAATAGCGCTCGATGCTCCTCAGCTTTTCCACTTCGACCGAACCAAACTGACTGATCTTGCCTAAATCGTTTCGTCCGAGATCGACCAGCATATTGTGCTCTGCCAGTTCTTTCTCGTCGGCAAGCAGTTCCTCTTCGAGCTTTTTATCCTCTTCATATGTCTTTCCCCTGGGTCTCGTACCTGCGAGCGGGAATGTATGAAGGATGCCGTCTTCGAGCTTGACCAGCGTCTCAGGAGAAGCTCCGGCTACTTCAACATCTGTACCTGCAAAGTAGAACATATAAGGCGACGGATTGATCGTCCTTAATATCCTGTAAGTATTAAGAAGACTTCCTTCAAAAGATGCCGAGAGCCTGTTGGAAAGGACTATCTGGAAAATGTCACCTTCATGGATGTGGTCCTTGGCTTTTTCCACCATGGCGCAGTATTCATCCCTGGTAAACAGAGGTGTTACTTCAGAAAGAAGCTTTCCGTCCGTTTCTTCAGCTTTCTCACCCGTCTTAAGAAGAGCTATCAGTTCTTCAAGTTCTTCTGTTGCTTCCTTATAGCCGGCATCAATATCATCCAAAGACATATTTGAAATGAGGATGAGCTTCTGCTTTACATGATCGAATGCTATGACCTTGTCGAAAAGCATCAGGTCAACGTCTTTGAAAGCTTCAGTATCGATGACATCACATTTTGCCGTGGGTTCGGCATAACCAAGATAATCATATGAGAAATATCCGACAAGGCCTCCCGTAAAAGACGGCAGATAGGAAAGCCTGGGGCTTCTGAAATGAGAAAGAATCTCTCTTATTATCTTGGAAGGGTCGTCGGTATTCTCTGTTTTATCACCGTATGTGATCTCACCGTTGATGCAGGTGATCTCAAGTTTCGGATCAAAACCCAGGAAAGTATATCTTCCCCACTTCTCGTCAGCCTGTGCCGATTCGAGCATATAGGCATGTGTAGATGCGTTTTTCAGGATGCGGATGGTCTCGATGGGGGTTGTGAAATCAGACAGTATCTCACAGCTTACGGGCACGATGTCATACTTCCCGGTAGCAGCTAATTTCCTGACCTCATCGATCGACGGTACTACTTTCATTTTTGTCACCTCCGGCTTCTCTATATGTCACAGGCAATAAAAAAGCCCCCGACAAAAGATCGCTATCTTCTGTCAAGGACGAATAAGGACTTTATCCGCGGTGCCACCTTGATTCACGGTATGACCCGTGCACTTGCAAGATACCAACATATCTCCGGCCACTTACGCGTGCCTTGCGTCGCAACATACTCGGGGATATTCCCTTTCCTTCGCGCCCTCCGGAGTCCATTCACTTCAGGTCCTTGTGTCCGGATCACACCATCCCGGGCTCTCTATGACAGGTATTCCGTAAAGCTACTCACTCTCCGTCAACGGTTTGATTAAATTGAGATAAAAATACTATACGAACAGTAGGATGTCAACAAGAACACAAATAAAACGTGGCTGCCCCGTATATGAGACAGCCACAGTACTTCTTAATTACAAGTAAGAGATTATCTATAAATCAGATACTTAACCAAACCGGCATTTACGGTATATTCAGGATTGTTACTCTCAAGATCAGCATTCCACTGATTGAAATTAGTGGAAATGATCTCATCTCTGATGGCATTCTGCCATGCAGGTCTTGATGCTTCGAAATAGTAGATCATTATCGTCTTATTATCAGCAGAAACAACGATCTTGATATCACCCTGCTTACGGTCGCTCTCGAAAAGCCAGGCCTCTGCCTCAGTCTCGGCAGGATCCTCTCCTTCGCCTTCAGCCGGCTTCAGGCTCTCAGCTGTAACTCCGGAATTGAAGCCGCCGTTAAGCACAGTATCTACATCTGTGGAGTGCTCCTTAACTACATTATAGAATGCAAAAGGATCCATTCCCTGTACACAATAAGATGAAGCATCTGCAATTGTCTGATTTACAGCAGCTGTAATCTCTTCAGGTGTGGAATCTGTCTTGACACCGGTACTTAAGGTAAAGCGTCTGTATGTAACCGTAGTTGCATCATTAAGATGCTTATCAGCAATGTAGATAACGTAAACACCGAATTCTGTCTCGATGACCTTTACATCACCCGGATTATTGTCGCTGAAGATATATGCCTTTACTTCGGAATTCATGTATCCTGCTCCGGCATATGTCTGATTTTCTACAAACGTCGGATCAGCACCGTCTTCATATGATGCAAGATCAGCCTCAGCATCTTTCTCCTTAAGGTAATCCATAACTGCCTGTCTGAAGGATGCGGAATCAGTCGCGGCATTAGCGATCTTCTCGGCTGAAGCAACACACTGGTCAAAATTGACTACTTGACCGTTTTCATCCTTTTCGGCAGCAAGGAAATATGAGTTGTAATTATATACATAGCACTTGTTAGGATCCTCGTCATATCTTTCCTGGATCTGAGCATCCGTAGGAACGATAGAAGGTTCGAACTGCTGGAGATAGTAACCATACTCCTGGACAAGAACTTCGCGCGCCTTGAAATCAACATAGGATCTTCTTGTCATTCCTGTTCCGTAAAGAGTCTGCAGATACTGCTGACCGGAAGGATAGCCATACATCAATGCATAAAGATCCAATGTCTCAAGGTTCTTTTCAGCCAGCTGGCGGGCCTTTGAATAATCCATGAATCCGTTCTGCTGGGCAGCACGCTCAACAAGAGCAAGAGTCTTCAGCTGCTTTGCAGCTTCTCTTAAGAGCCAGTCTCTGTATGTTTCGCCGGTGCTTGCATCATAGACCTCGTCAAGATGGTCTGTGGAAACCATGCCATACTGGGAATATGAGTCATAAACCTCCTGGAAATGGAAATTCGTCTCAAGGACTGAGAAATTCTTTACAGTCTTTGTTGACCCGTCAGAAAGAGTTTCTGTAATTCCGACTCCTGTAAGAGTCTTGGGAAGTATTCCGGAAATATATGTGAAAAAGCCGATAATAACAACAACGATTATGACGATTACCGCAATCATTCCGCCTGAAGCTACTTTTCTGCTTGACTTACCGGACTTGGAGGACTTTGCCATTTTGCCTACCCACCTTATTTATTATTATTTAGTAAAAAGCACCAAACATTATAATTCGGAGCCCTTGATAATGCAAGGAAGCAGTTCGGGAACTTCAACTATATAGTCAGGCCCGAGACTTTCTAATTCTTCCCTGGGCATTTTCGTCCATCCTACAAGGGCAAAATCAGCACCTGCGTCACGCGCCGAAAGGATGTCCGGGACAGCGTCTCCGACATAAAGAACACGGCTCATATCGGTTATTCCCATGGTCTTTGCCGCAAAGATAAGCGGATCGCCGTAAGGCTTTGCCCTCTCTGTGGCCTCTCTGAAGACTTTCGTGTCAAAATAGCCTCCCAATTCGAGAAGGTCAATGGTGATCATGGCAGATGATTCGCGCTTGGAGGTTACTATCCCCTGTTTTACGCCAAGATCCCCTATTTTCGAGAGAAAGTCATAGACTCCGGGAAATATAGGAATGGCATTTTCCTTGAGCCTTCCGCAGTTATACTCGAGATAAGCATTAATAAGGCGTTCCTTTGTCTCATCATCACACATCGAGAAAGTGTCTCCTAAGGGCCTTCCGATATAGCTCATCAGGTCTTCATCGGTACGGTCTGTGCCTCCCAGAACGACGTCATAAGCCTTCTTGAAACATTCCATTATCAGCGGGATCGAATCCCACAGTGTCCCGTCAAGGTCATATAAAACGAGATCGTATTTACTCATCGCTCTTGGAGCCTTCTTCCTTACCGGCCTCTTCAGGCGGAACAACGGGATTTATGTGTATGAGGACTTTAGCTATGGCATTTTCTTCCACTTTCAACACCTTGATCCTCAGATTTTTGTAGTTGACGACAGGGTGCTCCGTCTCTTCGGGAACACGGTCGAGCTGTGAGATGACAAGGCCAGCGATCGTGTCATATTCATCATCGGTAAGTTCGATATCGAGGACGTCTTCGAGGTCGCTTAAGGTCATGTCTCCCCTGACGATATAATCACCGTTCGAGAGCTTAACGAACTCATCTGCCTCATCGTCGAACTCGTCCGTGATGTTGCCTACGAGTTCTTCCAACATATCCTCGATAGTCGCGATGCCCATGGTTCCGCCGTACTCGTCAACGATTACGGCCATCTGCATGCCGCAGTTCTTCATCTCGCCGAAGAGCGAGGAGATCTTACGCGTCTCATGCACGATAAGCGGTTCTCTTATGAACTTTTCAAGCTTGAAGGGTTTATCCTCTGTCGGCGGCATGATGCCGATTAGATCTTTTATGTGAAGGATGCCGATAATGTCATCTATCGTATCCTTATAGACAGGTATCCTCGTAAACTTCTCTTCTCTTGCAACGCGCATGACCTCGTCATAACCCGCATCTATGGGGAGTGACACTATCTTCTTGCGGTGAGTCATGATCTCGGAAACTTCTTTGTCATTGAACTCAAAGACGTTCTCGATCATCTCTTTCTCGGTATCTTCGATGTTGCCGGATTCGGATCCCACGTCGACCATCATGCGGATCTCTTCTTCAGTAACCGGCTTGTCGGTCTGGTTCGGATCGATCCTGAAAAGCCTTAATATAAGATTCGTTGATTTGGTCAGGAACCATACGAAAGGCTTTAAGACGGCACCGAAGAACTTTACAATGTTGGCAGCCGCGAAAGCCCATTTCTCGGGTTTGTTCTGTGCAACACGCTTTGGAACGAGTTCACCCAGAACGAGCGAGAAATAGGACAAAACGACTGTGATGATCACAGTCCACAAAGGTTCCATCCAGGCATGCACTGAATCAGGATCAAACAGAAGAGCAAGTCTGCTGGCAAAACTGTTGGCTGCAAAAGCTGATGATAAGAATCCGGCCAAAGTAACTCCGACCTGGATCGTCGCCAGGAAGTTTCCTGGATTATCAAGGAATTTGATAACGCGCAGAGCCTTCCTGTCACCTTCTTCAGCGAGCTTATGCATCTTCGCGTCGTTAAGAGAGATGACAGCCATCTCGGTGCCCGAGAAAAAGGCATTAACGAGCACAAAGAATACTACCAGTAAGATGCTTAATAATGTGTCCATTATTTCATTCCGTTAAGAAGATCGATCAGAGTCTGTCTTACCACCTGGTGATCAGCCTTACCCTTGAGAGCTCTCATGGACTGGCCGATAAGGAACGTCAGGTTCTTCTCTTCGCCTGCCAGATATCCGTTAACTGCCTTCTCATTGGCAGCGATAATCTCCTTGATGACGGGTTCTATGGAACCTGCATCAGATACAAGAGCGAGACCGTTGTCGGCAATATACTTTTCAGGATCAGTACCGTTAAGGAATGCTTCCTCAAGCGCCTTCTGACCTGACTTACGGTTGATCTTGCCCTCGTTTACGAGGTTTATGATCCTGCCCATGATCTTACCGTCAAAGTCAATATCGCCTGCCAATACTTTGGCGTCCTTGGCAAACTTGAGGAGGTCTGTCATTAGCCAGTTGGAGCAGTCCTTCGGGCTTGACGTGACCTCACATGCGCTCTCGAAAACCTTAACGAGAGCAGGTGTTCCCGTGATTATCTCAGCGTCATATTCAGGCAGACCAAGTTCCTTAACATATCTTTCCCGCTTTGCGTCCGCAAACTCAGGAAGCTCTGCCCTTACCTTATCGAGGAACTCCTCGGAAATATTGATGGGCATGAGGTCTGGATCCGGAAAATACTTGTAATCCTGGGCATTTTCCTTTGAGCGCATGGAATATGTATACTCCTGCTCGTCGTCCCAGCGTCTTGTCTCCTGGACGACCCTGCCGCCCTCCTCGATGAGATCTATCTGTCTGTCGCGCTCATATTCGATCGCGCGCTCGATGGCCTTAAGGCTCGCGATGTTCTTCATCTCAGTCCTTGTGCCGAATTCCTTCTGACCGACAGGTCTTACGGAAAGGTTAACGTCGGCTCTCATTGACCCTTCCTGCATCTTGCAGTCGGAAATTCCGAGATACTGCATGGTATCCCTGAGCTTTTCGAGATAAGCGATTACCTCTTCGCCGGATCTGAAATCAGGCTCTGAAACTATCTCAAGGAGCGGAACTCCGCAGCGGTTGAAGTCTACCATGGTCATTCCGGTAACAGGGTCATGAACGAGTTTTCCGGCATCTTCCTCCATATGGATCTCGTGGATGCCGATGGACTTAATACCCTTGGAAGTTTTGATATCCACATGACCGTTTCTGCAAATCGGATAATAAAGCTGAGATATCTGATATGCCTTCGGAAGGTCCGGATAGAAATAGTTCTTACGGTCGAATTTGTTGTTTCTGGTAATCTCGCAGTTAAGTGCAAGGCCTGCCTTGACTGCATACTCGACTACCTGCTTATTTAACGTAGGGAGCGTGCCCGGCATGCCTGAGCATACTTCGCAAACATGTGTATTGGGCTCGCCTCCGAACTTAGCCGAGCACCCGCAGAAGATCTTTGATTCCGTCGAGAGCTCACAGTGCACTTCGAGACCTATTACCATCTCATAATCCTGCATGATCTTTAGCCCTCCCCTCTCAAAGCATTTTCAGGGATCTTTTTCTCGAACCCTTTATCTGCCGTAGCCTTCTGATAAGCAGAAGCTACGCCTATTATCTTATCTTCGGAGAACCTCTTGCCCATGATCTGAAGACCTACGGGCAGTCCTTCCGATGTGAAACCGCAGGGTACAGACATCGCAGGGATGCCTACTATATTGATAAGTACCGTGCAGATGTCGCCTAAATACATCTTCAGAGGATCTGATAAGCTCTCACCCTTCTTCAGGGCCGCGGTAGGAGCAACGGGGCCTAAGATGGCATCGTATTTTTCGAAAGCCCTGTCAAATGCCTGCTTGATAAGGTTCTTAACTCTGAGAGCCTTGTTGTAATAAGCATCGTAATAACCTGAGGAAAGAACGAAGTTGCCGAGCATGATCCTTCTCTTAACTTCAAGGCCGAAGCCTTCGCTTCTGGACTTGATGTAGAGCTGGCCAAGGTCTTCAACGCCTTCGGGTCTGTAGCCGTATTTAACGCCGTCATATCTAGAAAGATTCGAGCATGCCTCCGCCGTGCAGATAATGTAGTACGTAGGGATCGCATACTTGATGATAGGCATCGGGAAAGTCTCTACCTCAGCGCCCTTTGACTTAAGGACTTCAACGGCATCAAGAACTGCCTTCTTAACGTCCCCGTCGATGCCTTCGCCGATATATTCTTCCGGAATGCCGAACTTTTTGCCTTCAAGGCTGTAGTTTTCGACAGCGGCAAGATCAAGCTTTTCAGACTCCAGCGAAGACTGGTCTTTCTGATCTTTTCCGCTTATGACATTAAAAACCGCGGCAATATCTTCTGCCTTTCTTGCGATTGGTCCGATCTGATCCAGAGAGGAAGCAAAAGCAACGAGACCGTATCTGGATACTGCGCCGTATGTAGGCTTAAGTCCCGTAACGCCACAGAAAGAAGCAGGCTGTCTTATGGAACCGCCCGTATCAGAACCCAGAGCGACGGGAGCTAATGCAGCCGCAACGCAGGCAGCAGAACCGCCCGATGAACCGCCGGGGACCCTCCCGGTATCCCAGGGATTTGACGTAATGCCGAAATAGCTCGTTTCCGTAGTAGAGCCCATAGCGAACTCATCCATGTTTGTCTTGCCGAGAATTATCATTCCGGCATCTTCTATCTTACGGATAACTTCAGCATCGTAAGGAGGAACAAAATTGCCGAGCATCTTTGATGCGCATGTAGTCTTGATGCCCTTGGTGCAGATATTATCCTTGATGGCGATCGGGACGCCTGCCAAAGGACCCGTAAGAGTGCCGGCCTTAATAGCCTCATCAGCCTTGGCAGCCTTAGAGAGAGCCTCATCCCTTATAACGGTGATGAATGACTTATACTCACCATCCTTTGCATCAATGGCATCAAGAAAAGCCTTTGTTGCTTCAACAGAAGTGATCTTACCTTCTTTGATGGCTGCGCCTATCTCGAGCGCGCCCAGTTTTCTAATCTCAATATCAGTCATGGCGCCCCCTTAATCAAAGGTCTTCGGCACGAGGATCGTACCGTCCTTTGTCTCGGGCGCGTTGCTTAAGACCGCATCCCTCATATCTTCATTTGCGATAACGTCTTCACGGGTAACGTTAACGACACCAGCCGCATGGCTCAAGGGCTCCACACCTTCAGTGTCCAGCTCGTTTAACTGGTCGAAATAACCTAAGATGTCACCTAATGCCTTCTGCGTTTTTTCTTCGTCTTCAGGGCTCAGCTCCAGGCGCCCGAGGCTCTCGAGATACTGAACCAGATCTTTGGTAATCTCCATGAAATTACGCTCCTACTCTGCTGTTTCCTAAATGTCTATAACCTTAAAAGTGTAACATGATGCATATTTTAAGTAAATAAAGAGGCTGTCCCGTAATTGAGACAGCCATCCTTGTTTTTTATCAGGTGATTATCATTCCTCATCATCATCTTCTTCGGAATGTTCTATGATTTCCTCTTCGTCATCTTCCGCTTCAGTCTTACTGTTCTTCTTTGAAGAGCGGGGCTTGACTTCCTTAACTTCCTTTTCTTCCTTGTCGTCCTTCTCATCGTTCTCGTCATCGTCATCATCATATTGTTTTTTCGATGGTTTTCCGGAAGGAGCGGAACCGCTCTTATTGTTGTTCTTTACGGCAGAGTAGATCAGGATGCCGATGACAGCAATGATCGCAACTCCTGCGAGAGTAAAGAATATGGCAATGATCACATCCGTGTTGGATGTCTGACCGCCTATTGAACCGCCGGGTTCGGTAGCAGCAGTCGAGTTCGGATCGAAGGTAACGCCTTCTGAAGGTACTGCCATATCGGGAACGGTAGTAGGCGTAGGCCCTGCAGGAGCAGGAAGGAACGGATCATCCGTATGGAAACCGTGTTTTCCTTCATTAACCTCATCAATGAGCTCTTTGCTTAAATACTGCATGGCAAGCTGATCAAGAACATCTGCGCTCTGTTCCTGCCATCCGAGGTATCCGACTACGAAATAACCGTATTCGGGGGCATATATAACGTCAAGATCACCGGTTGTCCTTCCTTCTTCATAGACCCATGCTTCGAAATTAGAAACCGTCTGTCCCCTGGCAACGGAAATATCACCCTGATCATATACAGTACCTGCCTCCTGTCCGGACTCGGCAAGACCTTTAAGATCATCAACAGTCTTGCATGAATCCTTCATTGCCGTAGCTGCAGCAAGAGCCTGATCCTTTACTGACTGCTCGGCAGTTTCCGGAGCATAGAACAATGCATATCTTACATTCGGAACATTCTTCTCTTCATCCGTGAACGGATAATTCTCGCAATATACCTTTGAGTAAGCATCTGCAAGATAATATCTCTCAAGATTCTTTCTGAAGGTTGCCTCATCATTTCCGGGACCATAATAGAACTGCAGATACTCATCGAGGGTCATATCGGTGTTGGCAGCCTTTTCAGACTCGATGTTCTTCATCATTGTATCAATGTCTTCAAGCGTTTTCTCTGAAAGAGTGACGTTTTCTGCTTTGGCACGGGCGGCCAGAATGAAAGTGCTCTCAATTGAGTTCTCGGCATATTTAACAAAATAGTCTCCGTAAGTCGCATACTCATCACCGTAGTATTCGGCCGCAAGATCGATATAACCGAGCGTTGTTGCGGGATAATAACCCATGCTCGCATATCCGCTCAGATCCAGGAATGCATTTATGAAGTAGAAGTTTGCTTCCGGCTTCGGGATCGGCTCACCGTCAAAATAATACTGGTGGTCAAGGAAAGACGTTAGCTGTGTAGCATAGAGCTCTTCAAAAGACTGCGGTTCCTGGGGTTCAGGGTATGCAGCCGAAGTCTCCGCGCCCTGACCGGAAACCGTCTGGTTCGTTACATTTGTTCCTGCAGTGGTATTTTCCGTAATCTTCTGATTACATCCTGCGATCATTGTTGCTGCTATAGCTGTCGAAAGTATAATGGCGCCAAATCTTTTCATCTTAATGTAGTTATCCTTTTGTAGTCTTGCATGCATGCCGCGATAGTATCGTCCATGTCATAGTATTTGTACTTACCGAGCCTTCCGCCGAAAAAGACGTTGCCATCTGCTGCGGACAGCTCTTCATACTTTTTGTAAAGTCCGTTGTTCCTTTCATTATTGAGCGGATAATAAGGCTCGTCGCCCGGTTTCCATTCAGAAGGATACTCGTGAGTGATTACCGTTCCTTTGCCCTTTCCGAACTCAAAATGCTTATGTTCCAATATCCTCGTAAAAGGTGTCTCCGCATCGGTATAGTTAACAACCGCATTTCCCTGGAAGTCATCGGTATCAGGCAGGTATTCCGTCTCAAACCTCAGGCTCCTGTACTCCAAAGCACCTAAATCGTAATTATAATACTCATCTATCATTCCCGTATAGATGATTTTCGTGGCAATTTTATCCAAAGAATCCTTCTCTTTAAGGTAATCAATGTTCAATCTCACCTCAATGCCATCAAGCATATTCTCTATCCACGCGGTATAACCTCCGACAGGTATCCCCTGAAAATCATCATTGAAATAATTGTTATCGTATGTAAGTCTTACCGGAAGCCGTTTGATAATAAACGCAGGAAGTTCAGTTGCCTTTCTGCCCCACTGCTTCTCCGTATAACCTTTAACGAGTTTGTTGTAGATATCAGGACCGATAAGCGAAATAGCCTGCTCTTCCAGATTTTCGGGTTCATCCACCTTGCCCAGAGCGATCTGCTCATCGAGCTTAGCCCTGGCCTCTTCAGGTGTTACAACGCCCCACATCTTATTGAAGGTATACATGTTAAAAGGCATTGAATAAAGTTCGCCCTTGTAATTGGCAATAACCATGTTTGTATACCTGTTGAAATCCGCAAACCGGTTTGCAAATTCCCACACTTCCCTGTCACTAGTGTGGAATATATGGGCTCCGTATTTATGAACGTTGATCCCGTGAACATTTTCAGTATAGACATTGCCTGCTACATGAGGTCTTTTGTCGATTACCAGACATTTATATCCGCTGTCGGTTGCCAGGCGCGCGAAAGTTGCCCCGTAGAGCCCTGCGCCTACTATGAGAAAATCATATTCACCCATAAGAATACCTGCCATTATCGAAAAGTCCCGATAATAATACACTATTTTGGCATGAATGACTAAACGGAGGCATGATCGGTCTCCGGATTCCCGTAATCATTCTTCTTTGTATTCAGCCGCTGCTGTTCCGAAGTTCATGAGCTTACCGGTATCTTCAAAGAGATCGCACAATTTCATGGCAGGATCATACTGAAGGTTTATCTCAAAGGCATTAAAAGGAATCCCCAAAGCATTGCAGTCTTTCTTAAGCGCTTCAGTTAATTCTTTGTGTCCGGATATCTGCTCCAATGTCCATGAAGGTCCGCATTTCAATTCCGGAGATCCGTCCGCAATATAAATACTGCCAGCAGGAATAATATCCTCACATCCTTTAAGGCTTACAAACAGATCATACTTACCGCCTTCTACAAGGAACTTATCATATTCTTCGTCAAAATATGCGAGCTCCTTTTTATCAAAAGAAACCGTCACTTTCGCTTCGCTCCCCGCATTTATCATCGGCTTCGCAAATCCGACAAGTCTTAAATTCTCCCTTGGTATAAGGGGCTTAAACTTCGACGCATACAGCTGGACGACCGCCTTACCGTCCATACTGCTTTTATTTGATACAGTGAACGTAACGCTGAACTTGTTTCCTTTTCTGGCTCCGCAACAATCAGTAACAGCAAACTTCGAATAGGAAAGCCCGTATCCGAAAGGATACAGAGGCTTTATCTCCCTCTTCTGATAACCTCTGTATCCGGTATAGATGCCTTCACCGTAATTGCAGGTCAGTTTGTCAGGATAACAAAGATACGCAGGAGTATCCTTATATGACACAGGGAAGGTGCATGGTAGCGCTCCCGAAGGATTTACTTTTCCCGTGAGTATATCAGCCATAGCTCTGTCACCCATCATACCGGGATAGAAAACCGCAAATATTGAATCTGCTGTCTCTTCCAGTCCTTCAAGTTCAACGGGACCAGGGGTATTCAGTATCAGACAGATCTTTCCCTTCCCCCTGTTCTTCGCAAGTTTCCTGATCAAAGATACCGTCTTTGGGTTCATCTTCAGATCAGGCCTGTCATGACCTTCGCCGGATCTGATGGTCTCGATTATGACCGCCGTGGCACCTTTCCGGAATGCTTCAATATCATTCTTCAGAACATTCTTGTCACTCAGAACAGAGCTTAATTCGGAGAAGAGATCCGTTGTTCTGTCCGTGCGCACCTCCGCGCTTCCGATGCCGCAATCCTGAAACTTCTCAGGACCGAAAAATACGACTTTGGAGGTCTTCTTAAGCGGCAGATGTCCTTTATTCTTCAGCATGACGATTCCTTCAGCTGCAGCATTATAAGCAGCCTTATCGCCGGTCTTTTTGTATTTGGATGCCGTCAGTTCCGGCGGTGCCTTAACATCACCGAATTTATCTATCAGTTCGAGTACTCTTAATGCCGCTTCATCGAGGTCCTTTTTTGACAGCCTGCCATCTTCTACAGCTTTTATGATTCCCGACGGATCCCATGGACCCGGCATGAAAATATCCTGTCCCGATGCAACCGAATCACCCGTATCTTTGATCCGGCCCTCCCAGTCTGTTACGGTAACGCCTTCAAATCCCCACTCTGTTCTCAGGACTTTTTTCAGAAGCCACGAGTTTTCCATGCAGTGCGTTCCGTTGACGGCAGGATATGCAGACATAAGAGTTGATGCAACCTTTGCGCATGCTTCAAAAGCAGGAAAGTATATTTCTCTTAATGCGCGGACAGCTATAAGTTCATTGATCACTTTGCGGTTTATCTCCAGGTTATTGCAGGCAAAATGTTTTACATTGGAAGCAACACCAGCACTTTCAACGCCTTTACACATTTCAGGCGCAAGAGTTCTGGCAAGGAACGGATCCTCAGAATACCCTTCAAAAAATCTCCCGTTAACAGGCTCTCTTAATATATTGCAGTTTGGCGTCCCTAAAAGGACTCCGACACGATAGACACGCGCTTCCATTCCAAGCGCTTTACCCGTATCGAAAATGACTTTCGGATTCCACGTTGAAGCCAATAAGATACCCGGAGGATAGCATCCCGGTGCTATATCGATTCCTCCTCTGAATTCTGTCAGCATTTCGCTAAGTTTAGCCCTGATGATCTTCTCGTTCCTGGTGAGTTTTTCAGGATCATAAAAATATACGATCACATGGAAGATCTCTTCAGGACGGTATTCCTTAGGAGGTTCCTTAAACATGCGTGACAGCAGATGTTCAAGGTTTATTCCCGTGCCGCCGTCCTGCATTCCGACTTCCGGAATAAAACCGGCCGAAGATTCGAACCCTCCGATCGAGAACGGCGTGGTGCCGCAAAGAAGTCTTGCCTTATCTTCAATAGTCATCTGTTTCAGAAATCTCTTGATGTTCATATTGTCACTCCTTTGCATTTTTATAAGTAAAACCCGGCACCTGAAAAGCCTTCTCTGGAAAATGCCGGCTCTCTTGTTCTTATTGTATATATTTTCTTTTATTGGAGGAACCGATTTACAGTATCATTCTTGTCGATTTTGTAAGATTTATTAACATTTTTCCGACAAAGAGACCACTTATAATCCTTTCATGGAAAACCTTAATCAATACATTCCCAGAGAATATCTGGCACTGAAGATCAACTACTTAAGACAGCAACTTGAATTGCTGCCTAAGACAAGTCTGCAAACTCATAAAGTAGACGGAGTACAGCGAGACGTTATCCAAGTTGGAAGACACCGATATTTCATTGGTACTGACACAGGTAAAAAATTTCTTAATCTTCGCCAAAACCGTGATGAGAAAGAAAGACAACTCAAAATATATGAGACGATCTGGGATTGCCATTTTAAAGACTATTCTTTTCCTGAATGTAATCCTCATAAGATAATCAGGACTTTAAGCACATCCCCAAATAATCATGTAATTCTAAATAAATCATTTTTTGACAACCTGGAAAATGATGCCAACACTGATTATCCGAAATTTAAAAACAATTATTTCGACGGGATATACTATCGTTCTTCAGCTGAGCGTGACATAGCCATCTTTTATACTGAAATGGGTATTCCCTTCAAGTATGAGCCCAAAATTATGCTATCCGGATTAACCAAACCAATCAACACGGATTTTGTTCTTTATATAGAAGAACTTGATACTTGTAAGTTCCATGAACACCTTGGGATGAAAGACTCTTCTGATTATTTGAGGATCACTAAAGTGAAATACGGAAATTATACAAATGCAGGATTAATTCCTGATATTGATATTCTTTTCACCTATGACACAGATGATTTTCCCTTTGATATCCGATATCTGTCTGCCAAACTTAATGCAGCTATCTTCGGGTCAACCTTATATAAATAAACCCCTTGATGAAAAATTGATGAATAAGCTCGAAAATAATCAAGGATTACGTCAAATCAATCCCTACTTGACGTAATCCTTGACGGATTTGTTCTATAATCATCAAATTTTCGTCAAATGCCTTGGTGCGGATAAATATGCACCGGACTTTTAAGAAAATTACTGCATTATTGCAAACTTCAGCGTAGCCTTGACAGCTACCTTACCGTCGACCGTGGCAACGGCTTCGCCTAAGCCGACAGGGCCTTTAACGGCAGTGATCTTCGTCTCGAGTCTTACGGTATCACCGGGATAGATGGCAGCCTTGAACTTGCAGTTGTCAATACCAGCAAATACTGCGATCTTGCCGGTGAAATCTTCTTTCGAAAGGATCGCGACAGCTCCTGCCTGGGCAAGCGCTTCAACTGTTATTACACCCGGAACGATGGGATAATCGGGGAAGTGTCCCCTGAAGAAGTACTCGTCATAAGTAAAGTTCTTATAAGCGATGCAATACTCACCCGGAACATAATCCTCTACCCTGTCGATGAGAAGGAAGGGATGTCTGTGCGGAATGATCTTCATGATCTCGGTTGTGGTAAGCGCATTTGCCATGGAAAGGATCCTCCTTATTCTTCAAACTTCCTGACTATCATGGAGGCATTGTGTCCGCCGAAGCCGAGGTTGTTTGTCATAGCATACACTATATTGCGGTTCTTAGGTTCAATAAATGTGTAATCGAGATCCATTTCGCCTTCTGACTCTTTGGAACCAGCTGTAACATGAACGAATCCGTCCTGTATGGACTTGACGCAGGTGATGAGCTCGACGCCTCCTGCACCGCCAAGAACGTGACCGATCATGGACTTGGTCGAATTGATCGAGATGTTCTTTATGTCTTCCTTGAAGGCATACTTCATTGCGCGTGTCTCGAAAAGATCGTTGTGGTGTGTGGACGTTCCGTGAGCATTGATGTAATCGATGTCGGAAGGCTTGATGCCTGCTTCCTTCATCGCGATGATCATTGCCTCGCCGGCGCCGCTTCCGTCTTCTGCGGGCGAAGTGATGTGGTATGCGTCACATGTAGCACCGTATCCGACTATCTCGGCGAGGATGTTCGCGCCTCTTGCCTTGGCGTGTTCATAGCTCTCGATAACGAGAACGCCCGAACCTTCACCGATGACAAAACCGTCTCTGTCTTTATCGAAAGGTCTTGATGCCGTCTCGGGATCATCGTTGGTCGAAAGAGCCGTAAGAGCTGCAAAACCCTGAACGCCGGTCTTGCAGACAGCTGCTTCGCATCCTCCTGTTACCATAACATCGGCATCACCGTACTTAACGGCCTTGAAAGCATCACCGATCGAGTGAAGACCGGTAGCGCAGGCTGTAACAACACAGGTGTTGATACCCTTCATTCCATACATGATCGCGATGTTTGCAGATGCCATGTTAGCGATCATCATCGGGATGTACATCGGAGCGATCTTGCCCGATTTCTCATATCTTACCTGCTCTCTCTCATGTGCCTGCATCGAACCGATTCCGGAGCTGACGATAACGCCTACCCTGTAAGGATTCTCCTTTTCCATATCAAGTCCGGACTGCTCAATAGCTTCCTTTGCTGCAGCCACCGCGAAATGAGCGAAGGGTTCCATACGTTTCATGGTCTTGAAATCCATGTAATTTGTAGCATCGAAATCCTTTACTTCGCATGCGAGCTTTACCTTGGAATTGCTTGCATCGAATTTAGTGATCGGGCCTGTTGCAGCCTTACCTTTTTTAAGACCTTCCCAAAAAGCCTCAACACTGTTGCCCAGCGGGGTGATCGCACCCATGCCGGTTACTACGACTCTGTTTGCCATTTAATGATTTACTCCGTTGTTATTATTTTCGAGGTGCCCCCAAAGCACCAAAATTACATATGCATTCCGCCGTCAACGCTCAATACCTGGCCCGTGATGTATGAGGCATCATCGGAGCAAAGGAAATTGACCGCATTAGCGATGTCTTCGGGCTGACCGTATCTCTTGAGCGGGATCATTGCGAAGATAGCGTCCTTCTGCTTGTCAGTGAGAACGGCTGTCATGGGAGTCTCGACATATCCGGGAGCGATCGCATTGAATGTGATGTTTCTAGATGCGAACTCTCTTGCGCATGACTTTGTAACGCCGATGACGCCTGCTTTTGAAGCAGAGTAGTTTACCTGGCCTGCCTGACCCTCGATGCCTACGATAGAGGAGATGCTTACGACTCTTCCTTCTCTCTTCTTCATCATGACGGGTGTGCAGTGTTTGATAAAGTTGAATGTACCCTTAAGATTTACGGCGATGACCGCATCAAAATTCTCTTCTGTCATCTTGAGGAGCAGGCTGTCTCTTGTAATTCCTGCGTTATTTACGAGGATATAGATACCGCCGAAGTCTTCTGTGATCTGTGCAACCGTCTCTCCGACCTTTTCGAAATCAGCAACGTTGCACTGATATGCCTTTGCTTCAACGCCAAGTGCCTTGACCTCTTCTTCACAATCCTTGCTCATCTCAAGAGGGCATGCGTCAACGATCGCGATGTTATATCCGCTCTTTGCAAGTCTTACTGCGATGGCTCTTCCGATTCCTCTTGAAGCGCCGGTAACGATTGCTGTTTTTCCGGTATTTTCTGACATGATTATTACCTCCTTGATCAGCCGAGTTTTTCCAATAATGAATCTACGTCTTCAGGTGTTGCCACACCGATGACTTTGATAGACGGAACCGTCTTTCTTACAAATCCTGCGATGGTCTTTCCGGGACCGACTTCGATTATCGTATCAACGCCCATCTTTTCGAGCTCGTAAAGGGTCTGCTCCCATCTGACGGGGCTGGATACCTGTGCCTCAAGAAGATCTTTGATCTGTGACTTATCAGTAATCTTCGAAGCATTCGCATTTGCGAAATAAGGGATCTTCAGATCACCGAACTCCACGCTCTCAAGTCTTTTTCCGAGCTCTTCTCCTGCACTTTCAAGCAAAGGTGAATGGAAAGGACCGGACACATTGAGTTCGACTACCTTTTTGGCACCTGCTTTCTCGAGCTTCGGCATTGCTTCATGAACCGCTTCCTTCTTACCGGTGATGACGATCTGACCGGGGCAGTTAAAGTTTGCAGGCCATACGTTTTCGATCGTATCGGTTACTGCTTCAACCTGCTCCTGTGTAAGACCAATTACGGCTGCCATCGTGCCTTCGCCTGCGGGAACGGCATTTGACATGAGCCTTCCTCTGATCCTTGTAAGCGCTACAGCATCTTTAAAGCTTAAAGCACCTGCAACATAAAGGCTGCAGTATTCTCCTAAAGAAAGTCCTGCAGTTACGTCAGGTCTGATTCCTGCATTCAGGAGCGCATCGGTAATGATGCAGCAGGCCGTTACCAATGCAGGCTGTGTGAATTCCGTGATGTTGATGTCTTCGTTGGGCTCGAAAAGGAGCTTATTCATATCTACTTCAGCAGCCTCGGATGCTTCGGTGATCATACCGGCATATCGGCTGTCTGACTTAACAAATTCTTCGGCCATTCCGACGTGCTGGACGCCCTGGCCGGGGTAACAAAATGCAATACTCATTACGCTTCAAGCTTCCTTCCCAATAGTTCATCTGCCTGGGCAAACATCGTTTCGATGATGACCTTGGCAGGTCTTATCTCATTTACAAGGCCTGCGATCTGACCGGCCATGAATGTTCCTTCCTTAGTGTCTCCCTCGACAACAGCTTTGCGGAGGCTTCCTACCGTAAGTCCTTCAAGCTCTTCGAATGTAACGCCGCTCTGCTCCATCTCAAGATATCTGTTGGAAAGAGAGTTTCTTATCTGTCTTACGGGGTGACCGTATGATCTGCCGGTTACTCTCGTGGAGTTATCCTTAGCCCTGATGACCATATCCTTGTAGTTAGGATGAACGTTGACTTCATCGCATGCGCAGAAAACCGTTCCGCACTGAACGCCCTCCGCACCAAGCATGAAAGCTGCTGCAACGCCTCTGCCGTCAGCTATACCGCCTGCAGCGATAACAGGGAAAGATACGGCATCTACTACCTGGGGAACGAGTGTCATTGTCGTTGATTCACCGATATGTCCGCCGGACTCGGTACCCTCTGCGATAACCGCATCGGCACCGCACTGTTCCATTCTCCTGGCAAGAGCAACGCCTGCGATAACGGGAACAACGATGATTCCTGCTTCTTTCCACATTGCCATGTATTTTTCAGGAGAACCCGCACCGGTGGTTACGACTTTAACCTTTTCTTCTGCGATGACTTTCGCGATCTCGGGAGCTCTGGGATTCATGAGCATGAGATTTACGCCGAAAGGCTTATCGGTTGCTTCGCGGCACTTTTTGATCTGATCACGGAGCCAGTTCTCGTCAGCTCCGCCGACACCGATGATGCCAAGACCGCCTGCTTCTGAAACTGCAGAAGCGATATGCCAGTCAGCTACCCAGGCCATGCCGCCCTGGAAGATTGGATATTTAATGCCGATCAAATCTGTGATTCTTGTCATGATCTTAAGTCTCCTTGATCTTTATTATTCAAATTTAATATTCAATATAATTTGCATCCCATGTGAGACCGGCTCCGAAACTTGCCATGACGAGCTTCATTCCTGGCTTGAGCCTGCCTTCCTGCTTTAATCCGGTAAGGAGCATCGGGATGCTTGCCGATGACGCATTGCCGAAATTCATTATGTTCATGGGGAATCTGTCACGGGGAATGCCGAGCTTTTTGGCTGTGGCTTCAATGATCCTCGCATTTGCCTGATGAAGAATATAAAGGTCAACATCTTTATCAAGATCGAAACTGTACTTTTCAGAAAGATCCTTGATGATCTGGGGAACTTCCGTTACCGCAAACTTGAATACTTCTCTGCCCTGCATGTAGAAGGAAGTAGCCGTCTTAAAACCTTCTTCTTCCCATCTGTCAGGCTGTCTTGCAGCTTCGCAGTGAAGGCATCCGCCTCTTGCGCCTGAAGACCTCATGATGAACTGGTTCGGCTTAACGGTTTCGTCAGCCTTAAGCACTGCGGCACCGGCGCCGTCACCAAACAGGATGCAGGTTCCTCTGTCCTGATAGTTCGCGAAATTGGAATTACACTCGGATCCGATGCAAAGCGCATATTTCGCGTTGCCGGTCTCGATGAAGCTCTGAACCGTATTCCACGCGGCAACAAATCCCGGACAAGCCGAATTGACGTCAAAACAACCGCAGTTCTCGGTAGCACCAATCGCTTCCTGAACCACGCAAGACATCGAAGGTATAACAAGATCAGGCGTCGTGCAAGCCGTTACGATAAGGTCGATCTGAGAAGGATCAATTCCTGCGTCCTCTATGGCCTTCTTAGCAGCCTCGACCGCCATCGTGGACGGCTTCTCGGTAATGTGATCCGCAATGTGTCTTTCCTTTATTCCTGTACGCTCGGTTATCCACTCGTCACTGGTATCAAGAAATTTCGCGAAGTCATCATTAGTTACGACTTTCTTCGGGATATAAGATCCGAGCCCTATAATTCTGCCTGTCATTGTTCAACAACCTCTGTATCTTCCCTTATTTGGAACTATATTTGGACATAGTAGTCCCACAGGTTAAATAGTTTGATTGTCAAAGTATCACACAAGGACACCTGATTTGTCAAGTGTTTTGATACTCAAAGTAATTTGCGAAATGCAGGTTTTCTATTGTTTTGACATGATCTTTGTTCATTGGAGAGCATTAAAAGTGCTTGTATCTTTTTCTGTTCAAATTCTTAGGAAAAAGATACGCATCTGGTGAAAACATGTCTTTTTTGAAAAGGAATCTAAGAAAAAAGATATATATTCATTTTGAAAGACAGTTTGAAACGTATATTTCTTCGAAAATGGGTTAGAAAACTTGGTTATTGTATCTTTTTCTAATCAAAATCGAAATAAAAAGACACACAAAGATCAAAGCCGATCGATCATCTGAATTCTTGCATCAAATAGGACTCTCTAAAGAACCCCTTTATTCTCCCTGCTTTTCGAATCTGCCGGCTGCCCAGCCGCCCTCGTTCATGTGCGAACTCGTGAGATTCTCAAAACCTTCAGGCGACAGGATAGGTATCTGCAGTTTGCGGATCGTCTCCGCGCTGATCTTAAATCCGTTCGCACAGTACTCGGCTCCGGCTTTTCTGACATCATCAAGATAGACTCTGATCTGCCTCTTGGCTCTTCCCGTCATGAAGATCTCGCCCATGGCGCACAGAATGGCCGTATATCTGTCCCTGCCGCCGCAGATCAGATCGTACTGGGCGAGGAGCGCCGGATATACGGGCTCAAGTTCAACATATCCGCAGGAGCTTATGATCACGAACTTCTTTTCGAATATCGAATCGTCTCTCATCTTGTTGAAGGTCTGGCCGTCATCACTCCTGCCTCCCATATAGGGCTCGGCAAGAGATAAACATCTGTCGGTCACTGCCTTGAGCTGTGAGGGCATTCCGTAGAAATACAAAGGGAAGCTCTCGATAATGACATCAGCTTCCTTAATGGCAGCGATTATCTCCGGCATATCGTCTTTTATGGCGCATGTGCCGTCCTTCGATGCCCAGCATGCGAAGCACCCTCTGCATGGTTTTATGTCCTTGGAATAGATATCGATTTTCTTTACTTCCGTACCTTCGGGAAAACCTGATACGAAAGCATTTGTCACATTGAGCGTGTTGCTCTTTTCGAGCTTGGGACTGCCGTTAAGAATAAGTACTTTCATTTGAATTAATCATGCCTCGAAAGGATTCTGTTATCAGAGGCTCAGGCCTCCGTCAAGAACGATCACCTGACCCGTCATGTACGCAAACGCGCCGGTAAGAAGACTGGCGACGCAGTCTGCAACGTCTTCAGCCGTGCCGAAACGCTTCATGGGAACCGCATCGAGATACTTCTCCGCGAGGTCTCCCGGAATGGACTTGATCATGTCGGTGCCGATAAAGCCCGGAGCAACCGCATTGACCTGGATCCCGTACGGAGCAAGCTCTTTTGCCATGGTCTGCGTCATCGAATTGACTGCACCCTTGGTCGCGCTGTAGACGGTCTGTCCCGGAACTGCAAGAACAGAGCTTACGGAAGATATGTTAATGATCTTTCCGCTTTTCTGCGAGCACATCTTAAGGCTTGCAGCCTGGGCGCAGTTGATATATCCCTCTATGTTTATGGCAAGACTTCTTTCGAGAGATTCCTGTCTGATCATGAGAAGATAAGCATCATCAACGACACCTGCGTTATTTATCAGAACATCGATCGTCTCAAAGCTCTTCTTTATCTCCCTGAACATTGCTTTGACCTGTGCAATGTCAGACGTGTCAGCCTTGTAGATCTCACAGCGGACACCCAGGGCGGTAATCTCTTCCTGAGCAGCCTTCGCAGCCTCGTCATTGCTTGCATAGTTAAGTGCTATGTCATATCCTTCGCCGGCAAGCTTTAATGAGATCGCCTTGCCTATTCCCCTGGAACCGCCTGTGACTACAGCTGTCTTACCCATAATGTGTCCTCTTTCTTATGCTTTGGTCAGCAGCACTGCCGAATAAAGAGCGCTGGTTCCATATGACACAGCAATACCGTTTGTTACCTTACCCTCGTAGATATCCCTGGCAAGCATTGCGAACTGCATCGAAGATGATGCCGCTCTGGCTTCGCCGTATTCCTTCTTAACGAGCTTAACTTCAATGCCGTCTCCGAAGATCTTCTTATAAACTTCCATCTCGAAATTATCTATGCTCTTTATTCCGTTTCCGAAACCATAGATGCATGATACGTCAGAGGCCTTCATTCCGCCCTCTTCCAAAACGTTCATAATGGCTTTTGTAAGAGCTTTCTCCGACAGTCTGGTGTTATTGGTCCTGTCACCGGAAGTGTCTCTCGCAGAAGAGAATCCGGCGATCTTCGCATAACGTTTTGCTCCTCTTTCGGCGGCACTCGAATCTTTCTCGATGATACAGGTTATGGAACCTTCACCGAGTTTCATACCGCCTTCGCCCGTAAGGCCAAGGTCACTGTAGATCTCATCATCGATCTCGGTGCATTCGTCGGTTCCCGATGCGAGCATTATGCTCTCATATCCGAACATGATCGCGCCGGCTGCGGCACAAACGCTCTGAAGTCCTGACTGGTATCCGTTCGCGATGGTGACGTTATAACCCTTGATTCCCGTAGCAATGCTCAGGTATCCGCCTGCCGCATTGTATACGGTATTAGGGAAAGCAAATGCGCTTCCTTTCTCGATTCCTTCCCTGATGATGCCCTTCTGGAAATTTGCTATCTCGGTCATCGGTCCGTCGTTCGTTCCGATGCAGATGCCGATTATTCCTTCGTTCTCTTCAGTAACGGTAACGCCGGCATCTTCAAGAGCCCTGATGCCGCTTAAGAGCTGGAGCTGCGACAGTCTGTCGAGCTTTCTTAAGAACGCGGACTTGATTCCGTAATTCTTAAAAGTCTCGGTATCGAACTTTGCGATAAAGTCGCCTTTTGTCTCGTCATATTCGCCGCTTACGATTCCGATGCCCGTAACATAAAGACTCTGCTTAGGGCATGAAAGATTAAGTATATTGGGATCTCTCGCAAATACGATGCTCGCATTGTTGCCTCCGAAAGCGAACGAATTCGACATCGCATAATTAATCTCTTTTTGAACCGGTTTGTTGGCAATGAAATTGATATCTCCGGACTTTTCTTCCAGGACCTTGAGGTCTTCTTCACTGTATCCGGTAGTAGGAGGGAGTTTTCCCTCGGTTAAGGCCTTAACCGTAAGTACGGCTTCGATAGCGCCTGCAGCGCCCAGACAGTGTCCTGTCATCGATTTGGTGGAACTTACATAAAGATCCTTATTGTCCTTAAAAAGAGTATTCAAAGACAGGAATTCGGATTCATCGTTCTTGGCTGTTCCGGTACCATGCGCATTGACATAGTCGATATCAGTGAACTTAAGACCTGAATTCTTTACTGCACGGGTGATGACACTCATCTGTCCCTCACCGTCGGGTCTCGGAGCCGTGATGTGGTAGGCATCGGAACTTACGCCTGAACCAAGAACATCGCAGTATATCTTTGCACCGCGCTTAACGGCATGCTCGTAACTTTCCACGACAAGCACACCGGCGCCTTCGCCTAACGTGATTCCGTCACTGTGATTGAAAGGTGAGCAGTCTGAAGGAGACAAAGCCCTTAATGCATGGAATCCCGCATATGCGAGAGAAGAGAATGAATCACATCCGCCTGCCAGGAAGATTTCTCCCTTTCCGCCTCTGATAAGGTCTATGGCAAGCGCAAGGCTCAAAGTGCCTGCAGCGCAGGCATTTACTATATTTGCCGTGATTCCGCCCGCATTGTAGTAATCGGCGACATTTCCGGCTATTACCGTCGCTGAGATGGACATGATGTCATTCGGGTCGCCCTTCTCACCGGCTTCTTTCTGATTATAATACTTATCAACACAGGCAGCGCCGGCGATACAGCTTCCAAGGAGAACTCCAATCTCGGAAGCATCTTCGGAATCCATATCGATTCCGGCATCCCTGATCGCTTCTCCTGCTGCCTTTATGCCGAGTGCAGTCGTCCTGTCGTATTTTCCGCCGGCAAGCTCTTCGTCTGTAAGCTTTACTTCTGCACCCTTATGGGAATAACACTCTGTTGTATCAAAACTTGCGGCGTCAGCTATGCCCGACTTGCCGTCAAGAGCTGCCCGAAAGCATTCTTCGGTATCATTTCCGATTGCGCAAACGAGGCCTAACCCCGTAATTACGCAACGCTTCTCGTTCATCAGCATTTTCAGCCCTCTTTATGTGCTTCTACGAATGCCGTAAGTGTCTCGATGGAACGGAAATCCTCTTTTGTAGCGCCTGAACCTGAAAGATCTACTCCGAAAAGGTTCTCGATTCCTACGATGATCTCGATGGAATCGATGGAATCAAGTCCGATGTCCTCGCCGAAAAGCTCGGAATCGTACTCCAGCTCGTCAGCCGGGATCCTGAGTCTTTCAACCAGCATACCCTTGATCTGCTCGGCAATCTCATTATTCATTTCCAAAACCCTCCTGAATATATTTAAAAGATAAAGTTCTTGAATAACCTTACACTAAGTTGCTCTGTTTTTCCAACGATACGGAATAAAAGTGCAAAATTACGTTAAACTTGCGAAGTTCCCTGACTGACATCTTGCACTTGTATCCCCAGGATGAGACCGTCAGCTCGTCGCCGTCGATGTCAGTGATGGTGACCCAGTGGAATCCCAGTTTTCCCTTGGTTCCCGTAGGCATTTCGATCGAAACGTTCTCGAAAGGCGCCGTGACGAGCATGACCAGCGGATCTCCGCTTTCCAGGTATCCCGGGACCTTTTCCCACCATTTGAACCTGAAAGGTTTGACCCTGATGTTCAGGCCCTCTTTAACGGCGAGCTTTTTTATGCCTTTTTTAAATCTTCCGGCACTGACACCGAGGCTGCCTAAGAATTCTTTCCCGAAAAGCTTTCTTGGTTCCCTGTTCTTACCGACCGTTATCGGTCTTATGTAGTCTTTCGCATCAAAGAATCTGTCGAAATATTCTTCCCTGGGCATGCGTTCTTCACCCTTAAGGCGCATGATCGCGTCAAGCCCGGCTATTATTCCGCATCCGCTGTTAAGGAGCATCTTATCAGGAAGCCACATCTGGCTTCCGCCGAACGACTCTATGCCGTATTTATCAACTATCTTAGGCGGCTGACTCATCTTAAGATCACCTCACACCATGCTCCCTCAAAAGGCATTCCGGGGAGCTCTATCGCGCCTTTATCCCTTAATCTCTTTCTGCTCTCGTAGACTCCCGAATCCAAAGGTACAGGGGCCATGAAACATTCTATTCCTTCCGAAGTCCATTTACCGACGAGAGATTCGAGATCCGAAGCAGCAGTACCGGAGTGATTGCAGCAGATAAGCACTCTGTCAAAACCGTCCCGTGGGATCACGGCTCCCGGAACAGAGGGTATTACAAGCACCTCCGGAAGTCTTTCTCTGTTAAGGAAATCAGAATAGTCCCTGATCTCAGGCATTATGCCGTCCTCATACTCGGAATAGATCCCTTTTATATCAGGAGATGTTATAAGGTGCGCCCTGTAAAGCTTGGGATTCCCCTCCCTGTCTCTGAAAACGACGCCGGACTTTCCTTCTTCAAGGCATTTGACAGCAAGATCAAGGTTGCCCGAAGCCTCACCCGGATCAACGTCAGGGGCTTTGACAGAACCCGTAATGACAAAAGGAATTCCCGAAGCAGCCAGGACTCTCGATGCAAGCTGGGCAAAAAAAGCACATGTATCGGTTCCGTGAGTAATGAGGATCCCGTCGAAGCTGTTCTTTCCGGTCTCTTCGATGATCTTTTTCAACGCCTTGCGATACATGTAAGGGGTCGCATCTTCAGAAGAATAGGTATCAAATTCCGGGAAAACGAACTCGTGTTCCTGATGATCTTCCATAAGGATCTTACGTGCAAAGGAAGGCTTTCCGAGCTTGACTGTACCCGAGATATTATAAGAGGAAATGGTCCCTCCGAGCATGGCGCCTAATATCCGCATATCCCTTTCCTTCCAAAGCCGTTTTAGAGTAAAATCAAAATAATTATAATTCACGAGGTAACGTATGAGAATAGCGAGCTGGAATGTAAACGGGATAAGAGCAGTAGCGACTAAAGGGTTCGCGGAAAGCCTCAAGGCCATAGATGCGGACATCATCGGAATACAGGAGATAAAGGCCCTGAAGGAACAGCTGGGACCCGAGATAACGGATATACCGGGCTATAAGAGCTGGTTCTATTCCGCTGAGCGGAAAGGTTATTCCGGGACCGCGCTTTATTCCAGGATCGATCCTCTCAGCGTCGATTTCGGTTTCGGCGTAGAAGAATTCGACCACGAAGGAAGGGTCATCAAAGCCGATTACGGCGACTTCGTGCTCTTTAACATCTACTTCCCGAACGGCGGCAGAGGAGATGAATACGTTAAGTTCAAGCTCAGATTCTACGACTGCTTCCTGGATCAGGTTGACGCACTTAAGGCACAGGGTAAGGAAGTCATATGCTGCGGCGACGTAAATACCGCCCATAAGGAGATAGACTTATCGAACCCCAAGGCAAATTCCAAGATCTCCGGTTTCCTTCCGGAAGAGCGCGCATACATGGACAAGTTTATCGAAAGGGGTCTTACCGACACTTTCAGGATGCTCCATCCCGATGATAAGGAATGCTACACGTGGTGGTCTTACAAGACGGCTGCAAGAGAGCGCAACGTAGGCTGGAGAATAGATTATTTTTTCACTACCGGAGGTCTTAATTCCCGTGTTAAGGAATCAAACATGATGACTGATATCATGGGATCTGACCATTGCCCGATCTATCTGGATATTTAAGGATTTTCCCTCGTATTCTCTACCAGAGCGTGACCGTTGATATCGAGGTTCGTAAGTGATCCAGTGACCTTGAAATCCATTTCGTCTGCATGTTTCGGAATATCTAGATCCGTAAAGATGCTTCCTTCCGTTTTGGAATTCGATATCCTGATCCTGACCTTCTTATCCATGCCCCTGTAGATTCCGGCCTGTCTGCCTCCGAGATCCACTCTCAAAGAAACATGGTCAATAACGATATTCGTAGGTCCTGCCGTGCCGGATCCGAAAGCCGTGATATCTTGCGCTTTTGACTTCATGTTTATGGTAGCGCTGTAGATGCTTATCTGGAGCTTTTCGCTGTGCTTCGAGCCCACCATGATTACGTCATTTCCGTTGAAATCCATATTAATCGAAGAGTGCTCTATCATCATGTCGCACCTTCCCATGAGAGAACCGATTCCGATTCCGGTAAGAGCTACACTGGCCACTTCAATATAACAGTTGCTGATGATCGGATCGATGTCACCTGAAATGGAACCGATTCCGACGGAGGTCTGTCCCATGAGATTAAGCTTGTACATACCTCTTCTGACGGTCAGATGTCCGCCAAGACCGCTTCCGATAGCAACACTCTTATTCGCATTGACGGAGATCTCTATCCTTCCGTCCTGATCAAAGACAATGTCTCCGTGATAGGAATCCATGTCATTGCCTATGCCGAACGTCTCTACGCCCGTAGAGCTTATCGAGAGATTACCGGCACCTTCGAATGTCAGCGATGACGTGGGAGATACTTTGATTCCGCCTGCGCTCAATGTGTTCTCGCCGGTAAGGGACAAAACAACTTCGCAGTTATCTCCTATTGTGATCGCAGCATCATGCATCCTGCCCGTAAATGAACAGTTCTCGATGGAAATCTTGCCTTTGTATCCGCTCTCGATCTCCAGACTGATGACGGCATCATCTCCGGGAACGCCCAGAATGAGCAGATCCCTGTGGGTAACATGTCCGGAAGTAACGTGAATGGTGTTGTAACCGTCTTTGATGAGGAGAGGAAGTGATATCCTTGCTTCTCTTCCCGCGACATAGTCTCTCCTCGTGCGGTTCTTCGCTTTTCCGGCACTGTATCTGACAATCTCCTCTTTGATCTCGGGCGCAATATCTTTGATGATGTTCTCTGACGGACGGGCAGTATAATACCCCTGGATCAGATCAACGCCGAGATTGATGACTGTCTCGATCTCCTCGGTCGTCTCAATGCCCTCTGCCAGCGCCATGATATTGTTATCATGCGAGAATTCGATGATATCCTTTACGAAATGCTGTTTTTGAGGAGACTCATGGATATTGGCCAGAAGAGCTCTGTCGATCTTGACGTAATTCGGCATGTAGCGGAGAAGATTGCTTACATTGGAATAACCGGTTCCGTAATCGTCGACCGCAGTCTCGAAACCGAACTGCTGGTATTCTTTCTTCATTTCGGCCAGTTCTTTGTCATCGATCTCGGACTGCTCTGTAAACTCTACTACCAGCCTGCCTGAAAGATCCTTTGCCAACCTGTATATGTTTTCCATGTCATCTTTTTTGAGACGCTGTCCGGGAATAGAATTGATAAATATCTTTGCTTCCGGATTAAACTTGTCGGCATGCTCCTTAACATAACTCAATACGTTGTTGAAAGTCGAATACTCAATGTCATAAAGCCTGTTGAAAAGGCCTGCATACTTTATTACGACCATCGGCTGGACATAAGGAGTGGTATCTGCTCTCATCAAGGCTTCATAAGCATATATCTCACCTGTGCGCGCACTGACGATAGGCTGGAAGTGATAATTGATCTTGTTTTTGTCGAGGATCTCATTAACGACCTTGGCTTCCTCGATCTGATCATCATCAAGACCGCCGGCATTCATCTTCTGGAAGTTGAGTTTCTGGCCGTTCTTCCTGGAAAGTGCGACACTTACGACATTCTCATAATCAGCTTTTGTTTTCGGTCTTCCTTCAGCAGTACCGTAATAAACTTCGAGCTTTCTCGCTCCTTCGCCCAAAGAATCGTTATATGATTCGATCTTAACGTAGAGTTCCTTTACTCTGTCTTCGAGAACCTTTAAGACATCGTCTTTTTCTTCCATAACTTCGAGAGCGACCATCTCGCCGTTACCCATGCAGTAGATCCTTCCGCGTGAGAATACCTCATCCATGAAACGTCCGACACTGATGATCGCATTATCTCCGGCTATTCTTCCGTCGTCATTGTTGATCTTGGAAAGATTCTTGATATCAACGGCAAGAACGCCTATCTTCTCGCCTTCCCTCAGAGGATTCATGACTATCATGTCTTCTGTCTGCTGGAGGAAGCCGTTATAGTTATAGATACCCGTAAGAGGATCTCTGATGAGGCTCGCCTCAAGCTTCTTATTGATGGTGATCAGCTCATCATATCTCCTGTAATTTTCGAGACCTCTCATTATGCTGTGGAGCCAGAAACGGTAAGACCTCTTGTAAGATCTCGGTTCCGTAAAGGAGATGACGGCATAACCGAAAGTCAGCTCTTCGAAATGCATTGGCGTGAAGAAAAACGCCTCCGGCTTCATCCTCTCAGTATCAAGTCTCGGAATGAGCACGCTCCTGTCGAAGTAAACATCATCGCTGACTCTGTCGCATCCGAGACTTTCCGGTCTGCATGCAATGACATGCATCATTTTCTTCGTATAGAACCTTTCGGAATCAGACAGTCTCTCAGGTGAGATCCTTGAATCGTCTATGTTATTGGCAAGCATCTTTGCTTTCTGCTGCCAGTTATCATTGAGACAGAGACTGAAACTCTCAAAATCTCTTATCTGGAATACATATGAAAACGTTGTTTTCGTAAGGCTGTCAAAATCATTCTGGATTACAAGATCTTCGTCCAGATGGTTGAAGGAAGAGAATACGCTGTTGTGCGATGTATCGGTATCCCATACCTTACGGAGCTTTGTCTCATATTGGACTTTATCCTCACCGCATCCACAGGTCCTTCCGCAGAAGAATTCACCGTAATCTTCGAACGGAGCAGTCTCACGGCCTTCCATGTCATTAAACAGCTTTTCGACAGCATAAGCGCCCATTGACTTGGCAGGAATCTTGATCGAAGTGACCGGTTTCGGAGAATATCTTCCTTCTTCAGTGGAATCATATCCAGCAATGGCAATGTCTTCGGGGACCCTTACACCGTTCTCTTCCAGGGCCTTGGCCAGACCGATCGCCATACAGTCATTAGCGCATGCTATGACCTGAGGAAGCTTGTCCCCCTTCTTAACGAGCCTGGATCCCAGACTCTCACCGCTCGTGTACCAGAAATCTCCGTAGAAAACTCTGTCCCTGCCTACCGACAGATTATGCTCGGACATGGCATCCATAAATGCCTGAAGTCTCTGCTTGGAATAATGGTGCCAGGCCTTACCCGTAAGATAAGCGATGTCCGTATATCCGTGATCTTCGATAAGGTGATTTATGAGTTGCTTTACGGCTCCGTAGTGATTCGGGAATATGGAGGGAAAGTATTTGCTCTCTTTATCGATAAAGACAACGGGACAATTACATCTTAAGTGAATGATCTCTTCAAGACTGTCGGCAAGACCCGGTGACTGCAGCGTATCTGCCATAACGGCGACCGCATCAAACTGTTCGTAAGGCACTATCGAGAAGATCGACGTCTCACCGACTTCCCTTCCCATGTTGTTCTGATACTTAAGATAGCTTCCGAATACAAGGACATCGCAGTCACGCTCGAAAGCCCTGCCGATAAATCCCTCGATAAACTGGGACTGATAATATTCATCAGCCTGAGCTACGAGTAAAGCTATTCTCTTACGGTCAGCCATTAGGGGACCCTCACCGTCAAATCCATATTCTCAGTAAAACACTTATGTTGTTAGTCTAATAAGCACTATTGTGAAAAGCAATAAATCCAGGCTTTAATTATCAGGATACAAACCAAAAGTTTACATTCTGTCAATAAAAGCAGTTGCCTGATGCTGCCTCAGGCAAGGATCCTGTCTACCGGAGCGTATCCTGTGGTCTTCCTGAATTTCACGTTGCTCTCAAAGCTCTCGACGCAGTCTGAAGGATCGATACGCTCAAAATTCAGCGTTGCCATGGCATCTCTCTTGATCCTGACTGAGCAGATGGTGACTTCCTCATCATTGCCGGTAGCGGGATTCAACACCTTGTCCACGGCATGGATAATGACCTGCTGAACGGGAAGAAGCGCAAATGTATCCCTTGCTACTCTGAGCATCGTGCTCGAAACATAGTCCTGAACGAGTTCATAGTAAGCCGTTTTGCTGAAAGCCTTCATTACTATCTCGCCGCTGGCCTTCATATCCGGATACTCTGTCGGGATGATCTCAGAGGATTTGACCTGGAATTCGATCTCCATCATCTTCGGATCGTCGGTGCCGACCTCAAAACCGCTTCCATACTCAAGAAGATCATCGAAAGGATCTACCTGCTCGATAACCTTGAAATATGCATCTATATCACCTGCGAGCACACTCTGCGCAAAAGGCTGGAGTTCTCTGATCTGGCCTGATACAGCGCCGTTTGCGACTGCCTCCCAGTCAATGTATCCGTCAGACTGCTTGTGGACGGACTTGAGAGCTTCGATCCCTGCTGCGAACTCTTCGAGCTTTGCCTTGGACTGGGCGATGAGCTCTTCGTTTACCTGCTTTGCAGCAGGTGCCGCCTTAACAGTTGCCGCCTTGCCGGTACCCTTACCTGCGGACCCCTTTGCATCAGCAGCCTTGCCGGTACCCTTCTTGCCCTTAGCGGCAGTATCCTTATTTCCGGTCAGACCTCCGACCAGATTCTTTACGTTATTTGTCTTTGTGTAATAGATTCCTGTACCCGGAATACCAACTGTGGTCCTTGCCTGCCCCTTAAGATTGACGGACTGTCTGAATCCGCTCTTGCCGAACGATACGCTGGGTCCTGACTTGCTGAGATTGAGTTTTAAACCCTTGCCCAAAGAGATAGATTTGCGGAAATTAAGTCCCATATGCGGTTCCTCCGGAATAAATGTTAAAGTAATTTTACCACATTCAAAGATATATTGTTTTAAAAGATGTCTGCGGGGAAAGCGCCAAAAAGGCCGCCCATACAGGTGGCCTGGAAAAAATTTTCAGCAAGCAATGCTTATTTCAGGAATCCTTCGATTATCTTCTGTTCTGCTTCCTGCTCGCTTAATCCCAGTGTCATGAGCTTTACGATCTGCTCGCCTGCGATCTTACCTATTGCGGCTTCGTGGATCAGGGATGCATCGACACAGGTAGCCTTAAGCTTGGGCGTTGCAACGATAATACCCTTATCCATGATGATGGAGTCACACTCAGCATGACCCTTGCATTTTGCATTTCCCGAGATATCAATGATAACATCCTGCTCTGATTCTCCCTTGGCAACGCCGCGGCTGATGATGTCGCAGGAAGAATCTTCTCCATTAAGGTCTACTGTTATCTCAGCTTTAGCTGTCTGATCGAAGTTTGTAAGGATCTTATCGTGCATGATGAGTGTGGCACCGGGACCGATATCCGCTTTGGTGATCCTGTATGTATCGTTGATGCCCGCGATCTGGGAAGTATCCATATCCATAGTGGAGCCTTCTTCCAGATATACGACGGTTGTCGGGTTCATGAATCTCTTTCCGGTTCCCGTACCTTCCCCGTAGTGCTTTTCGACATACTTTACCTTGGAATTCCTGCCGATGTGGAAAGTATGGATTCCGTCATGCTGGCTGTCATGGCCGCCGCAGTTGCTGATTCCGCAGCCTGCGATGATGGTAACGTCACAGTCCTCGCCTACGAAGAAATCATTATAGACACACTCTTTGTGTCCCGACATGCTTATTATGACCGGGATGTGGCAAGACTCGTTTTTCGTACCATCCTTGAAATAGACATTTATGCCGTCACCGGATTCCCTGGATTCGATCTGAATGTTGGCTGTCGAGTTCCTTCCCTCACTCTTACCATTGCTTCTGATGTTAAATGCTCCGACGGGAAGGCTGTCTAATTCTGCAACTTCTTTAAGCATCCGCTTCTCTAATTCATCCATTGCAAGTAATTCCTCCCTGTCCGTGAGCGCAGTCACAACCGCCTCTGCGTCTCATATTGAGTTCATCCATGACCTTAGCCGATTCGTCATATCTGTCGACTGTACCTTCCTTCAGATAAATGATCTTATCTGCAATCTCCAGGATCCTCTCCTGATGACTGATTATGAGGATGTTTCCGTTTGTAACGTTTCTTAAGTTCTCAAAAACCTCGATCAGGCTTTGGAAACTCCAAAGATCGATCCCTGCCTCCGGCTCATCGAAAAGGCTCATCTTTCCGCCTCTTGCCGCTGCCATTGCGATCTCTATTCTCTTCATCTCACCGCCCGAAAGGGTGTCATTGATCTCTCTGTTCAGATAATCCATCGGACAGAGACCTACCGCTTTGAGGTAAGAACGGATCTTTGATGCACTCCCCTCTTCTCCTGCTGCGATCTTCAGCAGGTCTATAACCTTAAGTCCCTTGAATCTGACGGGTTGCTGAAAAGCAAAGCTCATGCCGAGGTTTGCGCGCTCATTGACTGCAAGATCAGTAATGTCCTGACCGTCGAAAATGATCCTTCCGGATGTAGGTGTTATGATGCCCATGATAACCTTGAGCAGCGTGGATTTACCGCTTCCGTTAGGTCCCGTAATGGCGACGAATTTGTCGTCTATCTTGAGATTGATATCTTTAAGGATGTCCTTGTCATCAGCATGGAAGCTGATGTTCTGCAATTCAAGCATGTGAACTTCCTCCCTTTCTAATAAACCAATTTACTTTAAATGGTTTAAAGACAATTATCAATGGTCATTTTCGGTATGTGATGAAAAGTTTTGGGAATGGTTGTCATGCTGAAAGAGTATAATACGTCAAAATCCATATGATAAAATATATAGATTAAATTAGAGGAGACTCATTCAGTATGTGCGGAATAGTCGGTTATACAGGAAAGAAAAAAGCTGCTCCCATCCTCTTGGACGGTTTGGCAAAACTAGAATACAGAGGTTATGACTCTGCAGGACTCTCGGTAAGAGACGGCGATAAGAATCCCGTAGTCGTTAAAGCAAAAGGAAGACTGAAAGTCCTCTCTGAGAAGACTGACGGCGGCGCGGCTCTTAAGGGCACCTGCGGTATCGGCCACACCAGATGGGCGACCCACGGCGAACCGACCGAGAACAATGCCCACCCCCATATCGTAGATGACTATAACGTAGTCGGCGTTCATAACGGAATCATCGAGAACTACCAGGAACTGAGAGATAAGATGATCCGCAAGGGATATAAATTCTATTCCGAGACTGATACCGAAGTAGCCATAAAGACTATTGATTACTACTACAAGAAGTACACGCACGACCCGATCGAAGCTCTTGCCAAGACAATGGTACGTGTAAGGGGCTCATATGCCCTCGCAGTTATGTTCAAGGATCATCCGGGCAAGATCTTCGTAGCCCGCAAGGATTCCCCTATGATCATCGGTTACGATAAGGATGCGGCATATGTGGCATCTGACGTTCCCGCGATATTGAAATACACAAGAAGCGTTTACTATATCGACGATCTCGAGATGGCCTGTCTCGAAGCCGGCAATGTCACTTTCTATAACCTTGACGGCGACGTAATCGAGAAGACACCCACGGAGATCGATTGGGATGCTGAGTCTGCCGAGAAGGGCGGATTCGAGCACTTCATGATGAAGGAAATCCACGAGCAGCCCAAGGCAGTCTCCGATACTTTAAGCTCTGTCATGGTACCGGACGGCGATTCCTACAAGATCGACCTTACGGCTTCCAATCTCACTGACGAGGACATCAAGAGCATTGAACAGATCTACATCGTTGCCTGCGGTTCGGCTTATCATGTCGGCTGCTGCACGCAGTACATCATCGAATCACTTGCAGGCATACCCGTCAGATGCGAGCTTGCATCAGAGTTCAGATACAGGACCATGCCTCTTAATAAGAATGCCCTCTGCATAATCATCAGCCAGTCGGGCGAGACTGCTGACTCCCTTGCAGCATTAAGAGACGCTAAAACCAAAGGAATCAAGACTCTTGCCATCGTTAACGTCATCGGTTCTTCCATCGCACGTGAAGCTGATTACGTTCTTAATACACTTGCAGGACCTGAGATCTCGGTAGCCACGACAAAGGCTTATTCCGCCCAGCTCGCGATCTGCTACGTTTTGGCAATCAAGCTGGCGCTCACCAAGGGTGCCATTACCGAGGAAACTGCCCGTGAACTTTCTTCTGAAGTAATGTCCATTCCTTCAAAGATCAATAAGGTCTTAGAGGACAAAGAGCGTCTTCAGTGGTTCGCATCCAAGCTTGCTGCCCAGAAGGACATCTTCTTCATCGGACGCGGCATAGACTATGCCATCTGTCTTGAAGGAAGCCTCAAGATGAAAGAGATATCTTACATCCACAGTGAGGCTTATGCGGCAGGAGAGCTCAAGCACGGTACGATAAGCCTCATTGAAGAAGGCACCTTTGTAATCGGCGTTCTTACCCAGAGCGGTCTTTACGAGAAGACTTTAAGCAACCTGGTAGAGACCAAGACCCGCGGCGCTTATCTCATGGCTCTTACGTCATTCGGCAACTATGCCATCGAGGATTCGGCAGATTTTGTGGTCTATGTGCCAAAGATCAACGAACTCTTCGCCGCTTCTCTTGCCGTCGTTCCGCTCCAGCTCATGGGTTACTACGTATCCTGCGCAAGAGGTCTTGACGTGGATAAGCCCCGTAACCTCGCGAAGAGCGTTACGGTAGAGTAATATCCGGACTTCAGTTAAGAAACACATTAAGGCAGCTCCGATTTCTGTCCCATTATCGGAGTTGTCAAGTCTTTAATACGCCCTCCGGCGCGTTTATAATATACCCATGAAAAAACGCAAACCTTTCATCTTTATGACACAGGACAAGCTGATCGATCTCTGCCGGTATGACGTCGGCTGGATCGAGACAGTCGGAGGCAGCGATCTTGATGCCTATCCGGAGACGGGCTTTGATGTCCAGTGTGAGAACGAATATCCGATGCTCTTATCGGATCTGAAGATTGCGCTTTCGCATTTCGAAGAAGAAAAGACCTCATTTAAGGACTTTGCTTTTGACTGGTGGTGTCCCATCACCACTTATTTCTATGAAGATCTCTGTCTTGATGAGCTTCTGGGGCCAGATCCGGACAATATGTGTGAGTTTCCTCTTCCTCCTCTTCCCGAGACCGATGAGGACATGATCATCACTATCCTGATAAGGATCGCCAGGATCGCCGACACGATAGATGATGACGGTAAGTTCCCAACAGGCACGGCTTCTGATGTCATCGGCATTCCGGATCTTCTTAATCTCATAGACAATTACGAAGATAATAAGGATCTTCCTCCCGAGGAAAGGACATATACCAGGGATCAGATGCTCGTTTTCCTAAATCACTGGGACAATGATCTGCTCCTTTCCGATGCGCCGGGCGAAGTCATCGCGCATTTCATGGAGTTTACGGATATCTTATGTGAACAGCATGTTTTCGAAGCCCTTAAGATCAAGGCGTTCGCATGCAATGGCGGCAACTCCGTCTTCAAATGCGATTATAAGGAGGCTGTAAGGCTTCTAACTATCCTTCTCAAGGAGTTCGGGTTCGGTTATGCAGCCAACGCCCTCGGATTTATTTACTACGACGGGAAACTGACAGGTAAACCTGACTATGATAAAGCATTCGCCTATTTTGCCGTAGCTTCCAATTACAACGTAACGGAAGCCAAGCTCAAGTTTGCCGACATGCTCCTTATCGGTGATGCCGGCAATCCGGATCCCATCCTTGCATATAACATCTACCTCCAGGTATATCACGATGCCAGGATCAGATTCGAATCCGGAGATTATAATGCCCACCTTCCTGAAAGTTCTATCAGGATAGCAAGGGCCCTTAAGCTTTTCCCCGAGCAGAAGACCAAGCGGCTTAAGCTCCTGCTTGAAGCTGCCTACTCTTCATTTGTCCGTTATCAGACCAATAAGCTTTATACAGATCTCGAATTCTCGAAGAGCGTTCAGGCAGAGGTCGACCAGGCCATCAATGAATTTAACGGCAATGATCCCGTTAAGATCAATTCCGGCTGGCAGAGGCTTGGACTTGATGATATCTCGGATGTTTTCGATGACTTTACGGGGCCTCCGTTCCCTGCCTATTACACCGTAAATGTAAAAAAGCTTAAGAGCAACAGATATAAGGTATCCCTCAAGCGTCATTCAATTTTCCCCGGCGTAAATGCGCCGCTGTCCCTGTCGGTCCAGCCCTGGCTCCTCCGCGCAGGACTCTGCGACAGACTGGATTTTTCCATCCCGGGAGAATTCGGCAACGATGCTCTGGACTACCTTGCCAAGACCGGAGAAGCCGGCACTTTTGACAAGCTTATCGTCAGGAATGAAAAGGACAAGTCTTCCTCGGTATTCTCATTCTTCAGGAACGGCAGTGTCGTCCTGGGTTTTACTGCTGAGAAGATATTCTTTAATAAGCCTTCCGGAAATATCCTCAAATAATCTTTTTCCGGTAATCTCAACTGGACTATCCCTTGTGATGGTATATAATTGCACATGTTTGGATAATAGGATGGGGATGTGCTTTATGGACCGCAAGGTAAAACTTGTAAATCTGAAATCTGCCTTGGCTCTGATGATCTTATCAGGTGTTTTGGTCAGCGCCTGTGATATTCTGCCTTCTGATACCGCATCCCAAAGCAGCGCGGAACTGACTCAGGAAACTACTGTCCTGCCTGAGACCACCACCACTACCGCTCCTGAAAGTTCCGAAACATCTGAAACCACGACGGAAACCACCGCAGAAACCACGGCTGAGTCTACTGTCACTTCAGACACTTCGTCTTCTGATGATTCCGGAGAGGATACCCTCCCTTCTGACGAATCAGCTGAAGGCACCGACACGGATGTTGGCTACGGTTCTTATGGCTTTCTGAGGGGGAACATCAGATTTCACTCGCAGAATGACATATCGATGATGATAGAACCTGAAGATGCGACTATCTATGACTACGGGGCCAGAAACGTCTCATGTCACTGGATAGACGTTTATTACGTGGAAGACTCTTTTGATATGAATGCTCTTGATTATTCTTACCGTTTTTTGAGCTTCTATAATGAAGACACCTCGGTCAACTTTTCCGGATATAAGGAAATCGGCAACTGGAAGACACCTAAAGGTTCTGAGCTGAAGCTTTACATAGCAGAGATCACCATTATCTCAGATAACCTCGAGATCAAGATCCTGCCGAAAGATCCCGGCAAGCCGGAAAACTATACCGTATCAATAAACGGAAGAGGCTACTACGTCTCGGAAGAACAGCTCCAGATGGCAGATTTTGTCTTAAGCTCACTAATGGAGAATCCCGGGACTGATCCTTTGGAAGGCATCGTCAACGGGGTAAACCACACATACTATTTCTGACCTGAAATCTTCTTTTATGCCCGCAAAAAGCGCACCTTATCAGATAAGGCAGATGCCTCCGATGACCTTACGGTCATAGCTTGAGCATAATCCGAGAGTATTTCTGATATCCTTATGATCCGTTACGTTCTGACCGACAAGGAATACCACTGCATCAGTGTTCTCGAGAGATTTGTCTTCGACAACACCGTTTAAGAGCTTAACGGAGAGACCGTTCTCTTTTTTGAGTTTATCGGCGAAAAGATCCACTCTCTTCTTATCCTTGATATCACCGATCACGATAAGTGAAAGCCTGCTTACGTTATTGTGCTTGCAGCTCTGTATTACTGAAGCCGCGATACGGTCTGCCGTCTTGTCATCCTGATATGCCTTGTTGTGGATGTTATAGACGAATTTACTGTGGATAAAACGCTTTATTCCCGTATATCCGTATTTGCTGCTCTTCCCGAGAAGACGGACATTGTATGTCGTATCAAGATGCTCTCCGCTCTGCAGCTTTGAATTGAAAAGCGTGTACATGAGCAGAACAAAGACATAAATGAAGATCCCGAGCACAAAACCGATCACGACCCTTCCTTTTGTAAAGACCGGTGATGGCGTCTGGCTGCCTGACACTTCCGCCTTATCGTCACTTCCAAATATCAGACTGTTGAGGATATTGGTCTGAAGATCCGAAAAAGTGAGAAGGCTTGCTTCATATGTCTCTCTTAATAACTGAAGATCATTATTCCTTGCAAGGATCTGTCCCATCATATCGGGATTGCTGGTATAAACGGTCTCCATTGCAAGCGTTACCAGACGGTGGTCGCCCACCATGCCTGCCAGAGTGACATTGATGCTGTGTAATCTTTCGGTTATTGCTTTCTCCAGACCGTCCTCATCTGCACCCTGCGGAACAAATACACAAAGATCAACGGAATTGTCATCAGCTTCCGTCCTGACCAATTCTCTTATGTATGCCTCTTCAATGCCATTAAAAGAATCTCCCATTCCCTGTCCGATCATGGCTATAGTGTCTGAATCAGATAGGAGCGCACCATATGAAGCAGCAAGTGCAGCTGCTTTATCGGTATCTGCTATAAGAAGTTTCATGTGGAATGTCCTGGCATTGTTAAGATCTATGTGTGACAGGAGTGAGTTCGCATTATAGTTATCCATGCTTGATATGACATGGGCCTGATATGCAGCCGTAATGACTGCCTGGCGTGATGCATCATCCAGCTGATCGAGCTTTTCCTCACGGCTTAAGCCGGCATACTGTGCCTCTGCACTGATCCTCTCAGAAGCAGCTTTCTTTTCTTTCTGGGAAAGGAGGAAAGGGAAGAGAAGCGCAAATGCCACTCCGACCAAAAGCATCAGTTTCCACTGCTCAAGGACAGACCAGAAAAACTCCTTAAAACTTACGTTTATGATGTTGTCAGATTGCATTCGTCCTTCCTCCTGTCTGATACACTAATTGACGAGTATAACACATTTTCCACCGTTTCACTCTTTACCAGGAACGCCAGAACTATGGCGATCGCAAACGTTCTGTACACCTGCGCATCAAGACTGATGCCTTCAGTCAGAAAACCTGCGAGAGCCATCATTCCCAAAGGATTTTTCACTTTGATGGTATGCCAGAACAAAGATACAAATCCCGTTATCATCAGCGCAAGGCCCGTAACTCCGCCTTCGATCAGGGCATTTACGAACATGTTATGAGACATGTAAGTATCACCATGACCGATTGCCACATACCTTACGGCAGTTCCGAAGCTCCCGTGACCGTAACCGAATAATATGTGAAGAGGATCGGAAGAAAGGAATGCCTTTATAGCAGCGCTCCATATCAGTGTTCTTCCTGCTCCGCCTTCTTTAAGTATATTGGAAATACTGAACCTTCCGAGGATCTTCGGGTCGATCCCGCTTTCGGCAAGGATCAGGAATGCTGCAATGAGTCCGCCTAAGATCACCAGTATCCTTTGCTTTTCGATACCTTTGATGTTCAGAATAAATACGAAGGCAACGACACACAGTGTGAGAAGGCCTCCGCGTGAACCGGTGCAATAGATCAGGAAAGCTACAACGCCGATCAGGGCAACATTCATTACCACCTGTTTTTTCTTTAAGATGTTTGCAAAGAACAGCGATGACAATATTGCCAGGCCGCAGGCAAAATCATTCGGATCCATATAACTGGTAATGTAGATGACCAGGCGGTGTCCTTTCTCCGGAATATTAAATATTGACGCTACGACAGACACTCCTATGCTGAGATAGATAGCGGCCTTATAAAGCCATATCTTTTCTTCCGTCACAGGTCTCATTACGGTGCAGACCACGATGGCAGCGGTCAGACAGAACTGCTGGAAATACCAGTCGAAAGTAAATGACGTAAACCAAAGGCTGCTTAGGATCGTGTAGATAAAATAGATCATGATCAATATGATCGAACGGTCTATCACGAACTTATCTTCCCTGATCATCTCGACGACCGAGACTCCTACATAAAGGATCCCCAGTATCGATATTATCGATGTGCTGACGATGAATCCGGAGACTGCAGTGCTGACGGGCAGGAAAAGAAGATACACGGCAAACAGCCATGAACTTAATCTGATCTTTCCCATGTATGTGAGCGGACTATTCATATCTTCTTCGCATAACTCCTTGCCCATCCGGGGAACAATGCAATCATAACACCATACATTTTGCTTTTGAAATTATATGAAGAGAACAGATATTTAAATACGCCCTTTCTTACCATCCTTATAACATAGCGGATGTCTTCTTTATCGTCATATCCGCTTTTAGACATGTCCCTGTAATAAGAGATAGACTGCCTTGTGACTCTCTTTCTGATCACGGGGACGAGACCTGAGTATTCATTTTGCATATCAGACATTACGCTCGAGGCAACATCATAGAACTGCATTCTCTTATGGGAAAATGACGCCTTTGTTATGCTGTTGGGATTAGGCCTGTAATAGTAATTGTAATCCTCGAAAGAAACGATCTTTCCTTTCGATGCCATTATCACCTTGTAAATGGTTGCGAAATCTTCAAAGATCCTGTCCGTCGGGAACCTGATGTCATCCCACAGACTGGCAGCATACATTTTCCCGCTGGATGAAGTAACCACAAGGCCGTCGGAAAAGATACTCTTCAATCCTTCAGGAACGGTAAACGTCTTTACTTTCTCTCTGTCACCGGTCTCCAGAAGAGCCATGTCCTCGGTTATCAGGGAAGATACTATGTCTGTATCATACTCAATGGCTTTGCTTACCATCGTGTCTATCATGGACGGAGAGATAACGTCGTCGCTGTCGACAAAGAGATAATAATCACCGGTCGCTGCTTCGATCCCTGCATTTCTGGCAGAGGAAAGCCCTCCGTTCTCCTTATGTATTACAACTATCCTGTCATCTTTCAGACGGAACCCGTCACACATCTTTCCGGAATTGTCCGTAGAGCCGTCATCAACAAGAACGATCTCAATATTCTCATACGATTGTGCCAGGATACTTTGAACGCATTCTTCCAGAAATGGCTCAACATTATACACGGGCACGATGACCGTGACCTTGGGATCATTATTCTGCTGGCCGTTTTTGTCCGTGATCATAAGCTGTTTATCAGTTCGGTAATATTGATATATTTACTGCCTACAAAAGGCTCGTGCGAAGTGGTAACAAAGTCCTCACCTGTGCGCTGTTTTACGACGATCAGTCCGTCCCATTTTTTTACAGACCAGTCATGTACCGTAAAAAACAGTTTGTGTTCGAAAGGAAGCTCGGCATATTTCTTCGCGTGTTCTTCCGTGCATCCGTTCTGATCGTTGAACTTAACTATCAGTTTATCCCAGTTGATCCTCTTGCATCTGCGCTCCCACTTTTCCTTTGCTTCCTGCTCGGAATGGACATGCAGGAACATGATCTCGATATCATCGATCTTTCCGATCGGATATGAGCCGAATCTGGCATCTTTCCTGAGCTCATCCGCATATCTTGAAGTGTTCGGATCTATGAACGTCAGTTCCTTTGAGGTATTGCCGCGGAGATCGCTTAAGAACTTTATGTAATCGTCAGCCATGAAGAACAGACCTGCCGTAGGAGTATCCTTCCTCAAGCCATAACTCTCGTAGATCATGCCTCCCCAGCAGTTATTGGAAATTATCGTAAAGTCCTTATTCGTCAGTTTCTTATTACGGCTCTTGCGGAAGAGCATTCTGTCTAATGACAAAAGACGTAATCTGAATCCCTCATATGTCATCTGTTCTACCTCAAAAGCCCGGAATAAAGCCTGACCGTTTCCTGCGCCACCGCATTCCACGAGAAATTGTCTTCTACAAATTTTATACCATTATCCGACATCTCTTTATAACGGTCTTTGCTTTCGATCATCTGCATCATCTTCCCGGCAACGCTTTCAGGATCTGTTTCAGCCATGATACCGCATCCGCCGTCTTCGATCTTCTCGCCCAACGTGGTACCTCGCGTAACAAGACACGGTATACCGTAACTCAACGCTTCCAGAATACCGAGAGGCATTCCCTCGAAACGCGACGTCTGGATAAAGAAGTCCGCACCCAAAAGAACATTCACCTTCTCATCACCTGACACAGGATCATGCAGCTTAACTGCATCGCCGACATCTGCAGCTTTTACCAGTTCTTTCAGGTGGGCAAGCCTTCCTTCAAAATCCGGTCCGTAAACATTAATCACAGTATTGGAAGAGATGAGCTTTTCATGGTTGATCTTCGCTGCATCTATCAGGATGTCGAGGCCTTTGTGAAAAGCATCCAGGCGCCCGATATAGACAATATTAGTCTTACCGGAATTGAAGCTCTCTTTGCGTTTTCCGGGCATGAAGACGCCATTGGTGGCGATGAACTTCTTTTTGCCGAAATGCGTAGTATCAAATTCGCGCTGTGACAGACACTGTATGGCTGCAGCCCTGTTCGTAAACCTGTTGAAAAGAAGAAGGTTTGCGATCATCTTCTTCAGATGCTTTTTCTTCTGTGCTTCGTCACTTAATTCGCCGTGAGGAATGATCACATAAGGGATACCCTTCGCAGTGATCCTTTTGACGAGCTTAAGATAATCCTTCCTGTAGCATTCCTGAAAGACTGCAATGTCCGGATCTTTAAAATCATCAATGTCGCTGATCTGGCAGTCGACTCCCTCGATCTTCACGTCACAGGCATTGTAAATGGCAGTCTCATGGCCCAGTGCCTGCTGGGCTTTGATATGCTGCGGAACGACTACGCAGACACCGCTGTACGGATCGCCGTCAAGATATGCAATGTGAAGTATCCTCATGACTTTTTCTTCCCGTGTAACATCTTCTTAAATATCCATCCGCGCAGTTTTCTCGGAACCAGGGCAACAATGAACTGGACCGATATGACGGAAAAATAATCAAACCTCGAGATATATCCCGTGGCATAAACCATCTTAAAAGCAGCTTTGTATTTTTTGAAATATGCCCAGCCGCCCCTGCGGTTGAACATGTCTTTTCCGATGCGCGCATATACCAACGGTTCTCCGATATTCTTGCACTTTACACCGTTCTTCATCATGCGCACCCAGAGATAAGTGTCTTCCATCAGCGGGCACGGCTGGTAGTTTCCCGCTCCGAGAACCGCGCTCTTTTTGTACATGACGGTCATGTGATTAAACCCGTCACGCCTCTTCTGGTATTTCTTGATCTCTTCATCTGTCAGAGGAACATTTCTGCTGGCAACGATATCTTCGGGAGTATCCTCAAACTCATCGATACAGCTTCCGATGATATCCAGGTCAGGATCTTTTTCAAACTCTGCAAGCTGCTTCTCGAATCTGTCTTCCCTGCAGATATCATCAGTATCCATTCTGGCGATCAGTTCGTTGGAACACTCGGGGACACCTGCCTGAAGAGCCATTCCCAGTCCCTGGTTTACCGGACGGGGCACCCTTTTTATCAGACCCGGATATTCCTTCCCGTATTTGTCCAAAACTTCATATAAACCGTCAGTAAGAGGGCCGTCTTCCACGACCACCCACTCATTTGCCTGAACAGTCTGTCGTAAGAGGCTTTGAAAACACTCTTCGACGTATTCAGGTTTCTCCTTTATGTAAAGCGACATTAATACACTAAAGTCAGTCATAATACGCCTCATCAAGCACTTTTTTGACGAATGATTCATTGTATTCCATTGTCGAGCTTCTCGGGAACTTGTCCTGTTTGATCCTTTTAAGCATCAATACCGGGTGCTTTATAAAGAACTTTCTTGTCCTTTTGCTGTCCCCGCTGAACCGCTCTTCAAATGCCTGTTTCAACAAACGGTCGAACCGGTTGTCGTCTTTGATCATCGACACTATTATCTCATTGGATGCATTGAGATCATTAAGGAGCCTTTGCGCCCATTTATCATTTGTGCCGGTCGAAATTCCGAACCCGAAACCATACATCGCGACGGGCCTTTTGCAATAGATCATTTTCGATCCGTCATATGCCATAAGCCTGTAGCAGTGATCTTCGCAGTATATGACTTTGCCTTCTATCATCTTAAGATATTTTTCGAATGCTGCTTTTTCCACAAGCGTCGATACCCCGTGAATGTTGTCATAGACTATCAGATAATTGCGCCTTACTGCATCCGCATCATAGCTGTCCGCTTCATAGCATTTGGTGATGCATGGCAGTGCAGACTTTTTTATCACCGAGAAATCTTCTCTATTGGAATCGAAAAACAGAACGTCCCCGAACACGAGCGGAACCTTATTCTGCTCTGCGCATTCATAGAGATCTTTAAGAGATTTCTCATCATAGAGATAATCGCCGGGACTGATTAGCTTGATGTATCTGCCCCGGCTGATGCTTACACCGCTTATTATGTTTTTTACAGTGCCGTGGTTTTCTTCATTCAATGCTAACTGATAACCGGTAAATCCTGATCTTTCAAAATACTCAATGATCTCTTTTGACAGGTTATTCTTTGAGCCGTCATCAGCAATAACGATCTCAAAGCTTACTCCTTCCTGCAGAATAATGGACCGGAGCGTTCTTTTGAGATCGCCAAGATCGGGATTATAGGTTAATACGATTACCGAGATATCGACATTAGCCATACATGCGTTCGTAATATGTCTGGTACTCGCCGCTTATGATCTCTTCCCACCATTCACGGTTATCAAGATACCACTTGATAGTCTTCTTGATTCCGTCAGCAAACTTCGTCTCAGGAAGCCAGCCGAGTTCATTATGGATCTTCGTAGGATCGATCGCATAGCGCATGTCATGACCCTTACGGTCTGTAACGTATGTTATAAGCGATTCGGGCTTGCCGAGTTCCTTGCAGATGAGCTTTACGATATCGATGTTTCTCATCTCGTTGTGACCGCCGACGTTATAGACTTCACCTACGGTTCCGTTATGGATGATAAGATCTATCGCCCTGCAGTGATCCTCTACGTAAAGCCAGTCACGGACGTTAAGACCCTCGCCGTATACCGGAAGGGGCTTGTCGTTCAGGCAATTCGCGATCATGAGAGGGATCAGCTTTTCAGGGAAGTGATAAGGTCCATAGTTATTAGAGCAGCGAGAGATCGTAACCGGCAGACCGAACGTGCGGTGATATGCCATTACAAGAAGGTCAGCTCCTGCCTTCGATGAACTGTAAGGTGAGCTCGTATGAAGAGGCGTCTCTTCGGTAAAGAACAGATCGGGACGGTCTAAAGGAAGATCTCCGTAAACCTCGTCCGTGGATACCTGGTGATATCTCTTTATGCCGTATTTCCTGCACGCATCCATAAGCACGCTGGTGCCAATGATGTTTGTCTGAAGGAAGATGGAAGGGTCCTCTATGCTGCGGTCAACATGGCTTTCTGCAGCGAAGTTAACGATGATGTCGGGATGCTCCTCTTCGAAGAGTTTATATACTCCTTCCCTGTCACAGATATCGAGCTTAACGAATCTGAAATTCGGATTATCCATCACGCTCTTTAATGTGGACAGATTGCCTGCGTATGTCAATTTATCAAGACAGATGATCCTGTAATCAGGATGCTTGTCCAGCATGTGGAAGATAAAGTTAGAGCCTATGAAGCCTGCACCGCCTGTTACGATAATGTTCATATATCAGTACCTCATTATTCCCATGGCAACATTCTCAAGATGTTTGCCGTATGGTGATTTTCCGTATTTTTCTGCCGAAGCCAATAATTCTTCCTTCGTGATCCATCCTTTTCGGAATGCGATCTCTTCGGGCGCGGAGATCTTAACTCCCTGCCTCTTCTCCGTCATCTGGACAAACTCTGCGGCTTCGATAAGGCTGTCCATGGTTCCTGTATCAAGCCACGCAAAACCGCGGCCCAGGATCTGAGCCTTCAGTTTTTTCTCATTAAGATATAACTCATTAAGTGTGGTTATCTCATACTCTCCGCGGGCGGAAGGCTCAACGGTCTTTGCCATCTCCGAGACACCTGCAGGATAGAAATAAAGTCCCGTGATGCAGTAATTACTCTTGGGGTGCTCAGGCTTTTCCTCAACAGAGAGGATATTCATGTTCTCATCAAATTCCATGATGCCGAATCTCTCCGGATCATTAACGTAATATCCGAATATAGTTGCATCACCGTTCTCGGCATTCCTTACCGCATCGCGCAGGAATGAGGAAAAACCGCCGCCATAGAAGATATTGTCTCCCAATACCATTGCACAGGAACTGTCTCCTATGAACTTCTCGCCTATTACAAATGCCTGTGCGAGACCATTGGGGACTTCCTGTATTTCATAGCTCAGGCTGATCCCGAACTGGCTTCCGTCACCTAAGAGCTTTTCGAAGTTTTCCGTGTCAGCAGGAGTGGAGATGATGAGAATTTCCTTTATTCCGGCCAGCATTAAAGTGCTTAAGGGATAATAGATCATCGGCTTGTCATAAACAGGCAGAAGCTGTTTACTCGTAACCATTGTAAGAGGATATAATCTTGTTCCTGCACCGCCTGCAAGTATTATTCCTTTCACTTCCCTTTACCTCTTTTTCTCATTATTGGCAGAATCTTCAAAGATCTTTTCCACGATAGCTTCTGAAGAGTGATTATACTTCATATTCAGCTCATTTAAAATCCCGAGACGCTTTTCCTTGAGCGGGTCTTCCCCTGACAAAAGCATCCTGAGGGTGCTTTCGAGTTCATTCCAGTCATTGGCGGTATAGCACCCTGAAACCGTCTTATCGAAGAGTTCGAAAAAATCACTTCCGAACGGACAGTATATTATCGGTTTGCCGGTCATGATGAAGATCGACATGATGGATGATCTGTCAGAGATAAGAATATCGGTATCATTGAAAGTATCGAAAATGCTCGTGTTGTCATCGACCGTGATGCCTTTTTCCTTCCATCCGGCAATTACGCCGTTCTTCTCATCTTCAGTCATTATGTTCTTCCTGATGAAATTATCCCACATAAGAGGGTGAGGTCTTATGATCAGCTTGTTATCTCCCCAGGAAAAACACTCGAGCTGTTTGTGATAATCCGGAAAATGGCTTCCTCCGATGACAGGATCCGTACTCCATCTCGGTGCCCACATGACCTTGGAATAACCACACTCTTTGTTAATGCTCATGGCCTTTTCCTGCGTCGGATTGCCGATGCTGTAAAATCTCTTCCGGGTCCTGGACGGATATCTTGAATTCAAAAGTTCTGCTATGTCATCGCTTTCATGAAATCCCAGATATACGTTTCTGAAGAAATCATCTTCGAAAAGCCCCGCATTCTTAACGTCCTCGATCGCGTACGGAATATAGCATACCCTGGAATGAGCTATTACCTGACTGTTCTGAAGGTGTTCGGGAAGATAATAGTTATAAGGTCTCTGGTAGAAGACATAATCAAAGGAATCAAGATCTATGTCACACCATTTGCCGTCTTTCCTGGCAATGATCATATTGCCGTTCTTACACTCGTTAACGTAATAATCGCCGACGTTATCATCAAGCTCCATGGTCGATATATCAAGAGCAGGAACGATGATCAGCCACGGTTCAAAACGGCTGTCATTACACATTAATTCATAGACGGACTTTTCCGTATGCCAGATCTCAGGCATCTGGACGATAAAGCCCACTTTAAGGATCATATTAACGGGCTTGGATTCAAGTTTGCGCAGGAGCTTGCCGGAGCGTGCATCATCTCCCTTGTGCTTGATATCTCTCAGTTTTCTTACCACAAACGAATCCGCCATCCGTTATTTCCCCTTGATCTTCCTGTACATATCAATGAAGTAATTACGCTTAATGATCATTGCGGTCAGAACGGCAACAGCAACCACGATACGGATCCACAGGAAGCTGTAAAGAAGAGCTCCCGTTGCCGATATGATGCAGAATGCCACCAGCAGCAGAATGAGCTTCTTGTAATCGAACATGTCGTCTTTGACATTCTCCTGCTTAAGTATCTTTTTCATCGCCAGATAATTGCAGAATACAAATACTATGTAGCTGACAAATGTTGTATATCCTGCAGCAACTATTCCGTATCTCGGAATGAGGAACCAGTTGAGAACTATGTTTATGACAGCTGAACCGATGGAAGCCCAGACGAGCTCTTTCTTTCTCTCATAATAGAATTCAACGTTGATGAACAACTGTGAATAGAAGAGCAGCAGGAGACTCATCGCTACAGGCAGAACGACATAGACTGCGCCGTCATACTGGTCTCCCGCGTATATGAATATGACTTCCGGAGCAAACCAGATGATCCCGCACAGGAGCAGACTCATAAGCAGGGCGATCGCAAGCGATACGCTTCTGTTCTCGTCGTGTTTTCCTGCCTTCAGCTGAGAGAAGAACCATGGCTCATAAGAGTTGTTGATGGCATTTAATACAAACGTCAGGATCATCGCAAGCGTATAGGCCGCGCCGTAAACTCCGGCAGCATCGGTATCTATGATGTGGCTGATCATGATCCTGTCACTCATGTTAAAGATTATCTGCGACAGATAATATGCAATAAGGGGAATATTAAATCTGAGCGCGTATTCCCAATACTCTTTGTTAAGTGTTTTCTTTCCGCGCACTGCGTTTATAGCAAACAGTACCAGACCTATCACAATGCCCGGAATGGCAAAACCGTATATTCTTCCAAGACCGCGCTGTTCAGTATTAAATACGATGATGAAAGCGAGAAGTGGTGATAAAAGTGAATTAACAAGCGTCAGTGCGACTATGGACTTCCACTTGTATTCGAATCTCTTTTTGCCTGACCACAGCATCCAGGAATTGAGCGTGATTATCTCTGCGATCATCAGAAGGATTATCGGCGTGGGAAGCTCAAAAACAACATTGAAACTGTCTCTCAGAGGCAGATAGATTACCAGAAAGACCAGCGACAGATAAATGCTTATTCCCTGTACTGAAGAGATATAACCGTCCCTGTCATTCTCGAACTTGACCATCGCCGTAGCGAAGGAACCGTACGCAAGATTCAGGGTAAGGAATATCGTAATGATGCCTGACCAGGTACCGTAAAGCGTTACTTCACCGAACTGCTCGGTAGAGAGCATTCTCATGAAAAAAGGCATCGTGATAAAAGAAATGCACTTTTGTAAAATGCTGCAGACCGTATAAGCTGCTGAAGCTTTTACCGTCTGCGGCATCTTCCGCCATTTTTCCACTATTGCTGACATAACTTACCCCGAAATATAATCCTTGAACTCATTATAATCTCTAATGTAATCCGCAGGATCATAGTAATCTGATGCCGCCACGCAAAGGACGGAATCCTTCTGCAGCCACAGCATCTCACGCCAAGTCGGCTGATCGATGAGAACGCCTATCGAGGGATCGTATAATTCTATCTCTTCCCTTCCGCCGGCATTTTCCAGGATAAGCTGGATGCGTCCGTAAGGACAATATAATAACTGCTTCAGTTCCTTGTGGGCATGGAATCCGCGCCTTACACCTTCAGGAACTTTCGAAATGTAATATATCCTCTTGATGTCAAAAGGAATATCGTGATCTGACTCGAAGAACGACAGTTCTCCCGCATCAACGGTAGGAATGGTCTTGATATGAACCACTTTGCATCCGGCAACTGTCTCTTTGGCATCAAAATCATCGTCTTTAAGGACCGAATACCATTTGAGGTCATCGATCCCTTCATATCTTTTAAGCACGACCGGAGGAATATCGACCGCCTCATGGAAATTATGCTTATCATAGAATCTTACGGCCCTGGTATTCTTTCTGCTTACGCACCAGTAAACGCTGTTCAGATCAAGTTCATCAAAAGCTTTCTGAAGGATGGCCTTCATTCCGTACCATGAGTAGCCTCTTCCCATCGCTTTTGTCCTGACGGTGATCGCGAACTCTGCACTGCCGTTCTCTATATCGCGGAGACTGACGGTTCCCATATATTCATCTTCATCAGAAGCTATGGCAAGATGGATATCCTTACAGCCGTTCAGGCTGGCCGATATGAAAGCTTCGGCATCACTTAACGTTTTCGAGGCAAAATCCGTACGGAGGAGACCCACAACACTGCTGTCATGCATCCATTCGAGCATGAGCGGGGCATCTCTGAGTTCCAATTGTCTTAGGTGCATTTACTGTCTCCTTAGAAACTGTTTACGGAATCGATAACAAATCTTATCTGTTCATCGGTCATGCCATAGTATAACGGAAGGCTAAGCTCAGTTGCACTTATTTCTTCGGCAATTGGCAGGCAGCCCTTAGCGATTCCGAGATCCTTATAGCATTCCTGAAGATGAATCGGAATGGGATAGTGCTTATTCGTGCCTATGCCGAGACCGTTCAGGTGCTTTTCCAAAGCGTCGCGCTCTTTGCATCTTACGGCATAGATATGCCATACCGGAACGCAGTCTTCTCTTACATAAGGAAGAATGAGCTTGTCGTTATTAATGCCTTCGGAATAAGCATCTGCTATCCTTCTGCGGTCTTCATTGACCTTATCGAGCAGAGGAAGTTTTACTGCAAGGAAAGCAGCCTGCAATTCATCAAGCCTGCTGTTGTTTCCCTTGTAGATATGGTGATATTTATAATCAGAACCGTAGTTTCCGAGAGCCCTGACCTTGTCTGCGAGCTCCTTGTCATTTGTTATTACAGCTCCTGCATCACCTAAAGCACCCAGGTTCTTGCCGGGATAGAAACTGAAACCTGCAGCACATCCGAATGTTCCGACTTTTCTTCCCTTATATGTGGCACCATGCGCCTGGGCGCAGTCCTCGACAACAAAGAGATCATGCTTTTTGGCGATCTCCATGACCGGATCCATGTCGCAGGCCTGACCGTAAAGGTGTACCGGCATTATGGCCTTTGTTTTTGAAGTGATCTTATCTTCGATCAGAGAAGGATCGATGTTGAAGGTATCGATAACGGGTTCAACGAAGACCGGAGTTGCGCCGACATAGGTGACTGCAAGGGCCGTTGCTATATAAGTATTTGACGGTACGATGACCTCATCACCCTCACCGATTCCCAATGCCTTAAGCGCCAGCATGAGAGCGTCGAGTCCGTTGCCCACGCCGACCGCGTAACTGACTCCGCAGTATCCGGCAAAAGCCTCCTCAAAGGCTTTGTCCTCTTCGCCCTCGATATACCAGGATCTTGTAAGAACCCGGTCAAACGCCGCCCTTAAATCCTGATCTATCTCTTCCTCAAGAGGCTTGAATGATACGAAAGGTATTCTCATTTGATGTATTCCATAAATCCTTCTTTGTTTTCAAGTGCCGTGGTAGTCGGTCTTCCGAGATCTTCTCTGGCTCCTATAGAACATTTTACTTCAATAAGCGAGAGTTCATTACGTGATCTGGCTGCTTCAAGCTCTTTATCAAGATCCTCAAAATTATCGACGCAGACAGCATTCGGATATCCGCATGCTTTTGCGATGGCAACGATATCAATGGAACCTGCAACAGTAGGCATTCCTCCTACCGTCTCATGAGCACTGTTGTTGATAACCACATGAATGAGATTTGAAGGCTTATTGGCGCCAAGGACTGCCATGGAACCCATGTGCATGAGCACCGCTCCGTCACCGTCAACGCACCAGATGCGCATGTCGGGCTTGTTGATCGCAACGCCCAGAGCGATCGATGAAGAGTGACCCATCGATCCTACAGTGAGGAAATCGTATTTGTGTGACTGTCCGTTTGCGACTCTCGTCTCAAAAAGCTCTCTTGAAGCTTTGCCTGTCGTGGAAATGATCGGATCTTCTCCGGAAGCCTTAACGATATGCTGTATGATCTCTTCACGGACCATCTTGTTATCGTTCTTATATTCAACTTTGCCGTCGAAAGAAAGAGCGCCCTTGCGGATAACAAAAGCTACGTCTTTTCCCTTTGCAAGAACATCCCTGAAGCCTGCCATAGCTGCTTCGACTTCCTCATCGGTCGTATCCTTGCCGATGATAAATGTGGCGATATCCATATCCTCAAGAAGCTTGACGGTAACCTCTCCCTGGTAGATGTGCTGAGGCTCATCGTGGATTCCGGGCTCGCCGCGCCAGCCTACGATAAATACCATCGGGATCGCATAGACCTTGTCATTCAAAAGTGAGGCAACAGGATTTATGATGTTTCCTTCTCCGGAATTCTGCATGTAGACTACAGGAACCTTACCCGTGGCAAGATGATATCCTGCGGCAAGCGCCGTGCAGTTACCTTCATTTGCAGCGATCACGTGATGATGCGGATCTATCCCGTATGTTGCCATCAGGTAATTGCAAAGCGCCTTAAGCTGGCTGTCCGGTACTCCCGAATAAAAATCTGCTCCGATTATCTCAACAAGTTTTTCGACTTTCATATTTATCTCCGTTTATGTATTGATCAAAGTTCATCGATCAGAGTGATTATTTCCTTGATGGACATAAGTCTGTCATCGACTTCCTTTGCCCTGTGATACCTGAGGATGTCCTCAGCTGTCTTCTGCATTGCAGGGAAAGCGCTTCTGGTCAGCTGGTTAGCATAGATGACGATATTTACGCCGTGAGCTGAAAGCTCTTCTTCTGTAATGGTATTGAAGCTCGAAGGAACGACTACGATAGGTGTCTCTTTGTTGTCTGCCCTGAACTTATCGCAGAACTCCAGTATCTCGGCAGGATCCTTTTTACGTGAGTGGATCATGATACCGTCTGCGCCAGCAGCTACGAAAGCGTGAGCGCGCTTCAGGGCATCTTCCATTCCCTGCTCGAGGATAAGGCTCTCGATCCTCGCGATGATCATGAAATCATCCGTAAGCTGTGCCTTCTTACCGGCAGCGATCTTTGCACTCATCTCTTCGATCGTAGCCTGTGTCTGCTTTACCTCTGTACCGAAAAGGGAATTCTTCTTAAGTCCCTTTTTGTCTTCGATGATGACTGCAGATACGCCCATCTTCTCCAACGAACGTACAGTATAAACGAAGTGTTCGGTAAGTCCGCCTGTATCACCGTCAAAGATGATCGGCTTTGTCGTAACTTCCGTGATATCGTCGATCGTTCTGAATCTTGAAGTCATGTCTACGAGTTCGATATCGGGCTTTCCTTTCGCTGTGGAATCGCAGAGAGAAGAAATCCACATTGCATCAAACTGATCGAGTCTGCCTTCGTGCTCAACGACCGTCTTCTCAACGATCAGTCCCGTAAGACCGCTGTGTGCTTCCATTGCCTTAACGATGGGTGTCATGGCGATCAGCTGACGCAGTCTCTTTCTTCTGTACTCAGGCATAGCGAGCTTCTCACGGAGCTGCATGTCGATCTTCTTAACCTTCTCGTTATATGTGTAAGGAATGTCTAAGAGCTCACCGCCGTATGCATTGAGAAGTGACTCAACATGATCGCGGATCGACTTCTCAGGTCCTTCTTTCCAGTTATCACCGTGAAGGACATAGTCAGGCTTTATGAGCGTGATGACATCGTCATACATCATATCGTTCTGGATAACGACTTCCTCTACACCATCAATGCTCCTGTAGAGTCTGATCCTTTCTTCCTGACTTACGGTCGGGAATTTGTTATAACGGATAAGCGCTTCATCGGAAAGACAGCCGACAATGACCCTGCCCTTCTTCTTAGCTTCATTGATAATGTTTAAATGTCCTTCATGAATAACATCTGTGCAAAAACATGTATAAGCAGTCTTCATCTTTATCTCCTCAATCCTTATAGTTTACGGGTATCTGAACGCCTGTTGATACGAGCGCTTCTTTAAATACGACAAAGAAATCCTTTATGTCGTCCTCATCGATCGCGCCCAAAGAGCAAAGGCGGAATGTATTGGTCGTGCTGATCTTTCCGGGATAAATGGTAAATCCTCTCTCATAGCAGTAATCGTGAACCTTCTCGAAGCTCCAGTTCGGATCATCGGGATAGATCGCCGAAGATACGAGTCCGGCTCTCCATTCGGGCTTGATGACCTGCCTGAATCCAAGCTCGTCAAGGCCGGTATTGATCGCATTGAACACGCGTGTATGACGGGCCCACTTTGCTTCCTCACCCTCTGCCCAGTATTCCTTGAGCGCCTGGATGGTCGCATATATTGTCTGTACCGGAGGCGTGAAATGCATCTCTCCAGTCTTTTCGAAGCACTCATACTGCAGATAGAGATTGCAGTAATAGCTTCTCTTGGGGAAGTTTTTGGAAGCTTCGAGGATCGCCCTGTTGCCTACGACAAATGAAAGACCGGTAAATGACATAAGGCCCTTCTGTGCAGATGCCATGCAGAAGTCGATGTTGTCTTCTTCGATATTGATGGGTCTCATCGCATATGTCGAAGTCGTATCAACTGTAAAGATCGCATTGTACTTGTGAACGAGAGCACCGATCTCGCGGATAGGGTTAAGAAGTCCCGTACCTGTCTCGTTATGGGTGATGTGGACCAGTCCGATATCGGGATTATCCTGCAGTGTCTTTTCCACAATTTCAAGGTCAGGCCTCTGGTCTACGGGGAACTTCAGATCAATGTGAGGAAGTCCGTAGTACTGACAGATCTCGACCGCACGAGTGGAATAAGCACCGTTATTGATAACAAGGACCTTCTTGCCCTCAGGCAGAAGGCTGTTAATGCAGATGTCGATGTTGATCGTGCCGGAACCGCAGAAAAGCACGCTCGTGTACTTTTCGAGATCACCGTGAACGATCTTAACAAGATCTTCGCGAAGGCCCTTCATGAGCCCTGCAAATTCCTTTTCGCGGGGACAGATGTCAGGGACTACCTGCGCATACTTTACCGTATCCGTCGTCGTGGACGGACCGGGGTTCAACAATACGTTTCTTTTTACTGCTTCCATATAACCATGCTCCTCAAATTAAACATCATATGTGGGATCGATCTGCTTCAGTTCCCTGAAAGTGTCTATCTCGACTATGTCTTCTTCAAAACACTCACGGACCTCGACAGCGTAATTTTTCTTCTTATAAACGAGGGGAACCTGCTCCCAGTATCTTTCTTTGCCGCCGGGCATCGAATAGACTTCAGGTATGTCCTTGGAGAGCTTCTTTCCGTCCTCTTCGTTCCAGTAGCTGATACCAACCATCTGCCAGCAGTCTTCGCCTCCGACCTTCTCTTCTGTGATTACCCTGTCCTTTACCTCGAAACACCAGTCATCAGTCCTGTCTTTTTTTATTGCTAGGAAGTCTGAAGTATAGTGATATTTGGTAATGATCTTCGGATTGGATAAGAGCAGGTCTGCCTCGAAAACATAACTGTTCGACAGAAGATCTCTTGCGATCACTCCGGAACTGATGTTATTGGCTTCGTTATAGACCGGATTTTCCAGGAATTTGACCATGGGGTACTTATAAAGCAACTGGTCAAACTGCTCAGCAAGATAACCGCGGACAATGTAAATCTCCTCGATGCCTGCTTCGAGGCACGCATCCAGGAGATGGTCTATTATCCTGACACCCTTTACCCTTACAAGCGGCTTGGGTGTATTAAACGTAATAGGTGCCAGTCTGGAACCAAAACCTGCAGCGATAAAAACGGCTCTCTTTGCCCTATAGGGCTCCAATGCGTTCATTCCTTCAGCGGTAATGACACTATTTGAAACAAGTCCGGCATCCGTGAGCTCTTTAATGACCCTATTAATGGTGCCAAGGCTGTAACCGGTAAGATTTTCAAGCTCTCTTTGTGTAGAAGGAGCCGTTTTGGCGGCCATCTTCTCTAACACGTCAAATTGTTTTCTAGTCAGGTTCATAAAAACTCCCAATGTTTAATATGGGACATTTTTACACTAAATTTGAACAAGAGTCAATGATTGTAACCGATTTGCCTCAGAACTCTGCCACATATGCCACATGACGCTCGCGGTCTTCCGGGGCAGGTATCTTCATATAATCTCCGAAGACAGCTGTAAGGAACTCGTCATAAGCAGCAGGTATCGGGAAATCAACACCGCAAAATTCTGCCATAACAGTATCACTATACATATTCTCAGGAAAAATCTCATTGATATCGTTGTCAGAAGGAATGCCGGACCAACCGGTATGACGCTTTATGTTTGCGATCTTCTCGCACTGTTTGAGATAGAACTTCATTCCTCCGACATGTGAAAAGAAATTGCCGAGTCTCCTTCTGGTCTTCACGTATTTTGCGACTTCTTCATTCTCTTTCGCCTTCTGTTCAATTATCGGCGACGGGTATTTGTAATCGACACAAACGCTGGCTGCCTTATAAAAAAAGTTGTAGATCTTCCAGTGGATGTTCCGTATAAACCTGTTGGCCGGAACGTTCTCAATAACAAAAACATCAATGAACAGCATATCGAACGCATCGATCCCCGCATAAGGAATCTCAATATATTTTGTCCCTTTCTTGAAGATCTTTATGGACTTGACAACATACTTTTCATCGCACAGAGGTTCTGCCACAAGATATTTATCGGGAAATTCCTCGCGAAATCTTTGGGTGAGCTTTGCTGCTTCTTCCCTTTTCATCATGATGTCAAGATCGTCATCCCACGGGATAAAGCCCTTATGCCGTACGGCGCCCAACATCGTCCCGCCGTTAAGCATGTATTTGATATCGTATTTTTCGCAAATGTACTTAACATCGAGCAGAATCTTGAAAAGCTCGTTCTGCATCCTCTTGAGAGTGTCATCATTCAGGAAATATTCCGGAAAAGCTGTGGAATAAAGTTTTTTGCTGCTGATCAAGAAACCGGTTCCTCCCAAATGATCTTAACTCGCGTAATTATATCATTATATTGATAGTGAGTCACAGAAGAGTGGGGGTTGTCCGTTCACGGCCGTTCATCCGACTTAAATTTAACGCAAATTTTGTTTTTGAGAAAATAGGTTAAGATTTGAGCTGAAAAATTAACGCAAATCTGTGTATACGAAAAAAAGGTTAAGAATTTAACAAAAACCTTAACGCAAATTCCGAATATGAAATATTGCGTTAAAAATCTGCCGAAAATCTTAACTCAAAATCCGATTTTCCGAAAACAGGTTAACTCCGAACAGTACAAAGCTTAAAACCAATATTTACATTTCACACCCCGAGTGTATAATGTGAAGCGTCCAAGGCGGAGTGTGATTCTCCGACCGGCGGTGAGCGTTAATCCGCAAGCCCGCAAGCCTCATAAAAATCTACAGGTGAGGTTGACCCGGTGTGATTCCGGGGCCGACGGTAAAGTCCGGAAGAAAGGAAGTGTTTTTCATATGACTGAAACCCAGGTAACCGTTAAGACGGATTCTCGCGCTGCGCGCAAGATCATGATCCGTCGCATTGCCGCATGTGCGATCCTTACTGCCATGGCAGTGCTTTTGATGTATCTCGAGATACCGCTCCCGTTCATGCCGGTATTCCTGAAGTTCGACTTTGCAGAACTTCCCGTGCTCATCGGCACATTCGCATTGGGTCCTGTCTGGGGCATCGTTATCGAACTTTTGAAGAATCTCATTCACCTTCCCGTTACACAGACGATGGGAATCGGCGAGCTGTCCAACTTCATCACGGGAGTGATCTATGTCGGAACCGCAGGCCTTATCTACCGCAAGTTCCGCACCAAGAAAGGCGCAGCAGCATCGATGGCTATTGCAACGGTCGTGCTTGCAATAATAGCCATCCCCGTCAATGCATTCATCACGCTCCCACTGTACGGATCCATGATGAACTTCCCCATCGAAGCCATCATCGGAATGAGCGCTTCAGCAAACCCGCTCGTAAAGGACAAGATCTCTCTGCTCCTGGCAGTGTTCGTTCCTTTCAATCTTTTCAAGGGAACTGTAGTAGGTCTCATCACATTCTTCGTATACAAGCCGATCTCAAAGATCATCAACAAGACTTACGATAAGACGCACGAGAAAGCTAAAGGGTAAGTTTTTCCAAATCAACAGGATCAAGATCCGGATACCATGGATTCACCGGAAGGGTTTTACTTCTTATAAAACTCTTCCAGTGAACCGGCTATCAGTTCACTTTCGTTATCTATAGGATTGAACTGAAAGATCTTATTGTCATGGATGTAATAAGGATTACCTGCTCCGTCATCCGAGAAAACAATTCCGTCGATTCCGTATTCTTCCTTGAAAAAGGCCGTTTCCTTTTGAATCATTTCATAAGGATATATGATCCAGCCTATGGTAATTCTTTTGCCGGTCTTTGGAACAAGCATGGTTTCCAGTATTCCATCAGACTTGGCAAGAACACTTTTCAGCATGTCAGGAACTGACAGGTCATAGGATTCATTTGGTTTTTGAAATTCGATGTTACCATCGTATGATTTTCTTATCAGTTCTATGATCATACGTCATCTTTAAGGATAGACAGACATCTTCTTGCAAACATATCATCTGCGAATATGAAAATATCTCAGGCCTTCACTTACCTTCTTCCCACCGCATTCTCCGCGATGATCTCTATCGCCTTTACGGACTGGGGCCACTCGGGGTGTGCTATGGGATAGACGTGATGCATCTTCAGTTCGCCGTCGTTCTTTGCCTCATAATACAAAACGTTGGTGAGCTTATCTTTGAACGTCCTGTTCTGTTCGAGAAGGAAATCATCTTCGCCGGCTACCACTGCCACCCTGAGCTTGTTGTCATGCTCTGCCAGAAGATTAAGGTCATAGGCATATTCAGGCAGGCGCTGCGGTTCGGTCACGTTGTCCACATGTTTCTCGAAATAGAAGCCGGGTAAACTTTTATGATTATTCGTTATGCCCGGACATATCATCCCTGCGGATTCGACAGTCCCTCTAAGCTTTTCGAAGACCCACATCTTGTGGGCTATATGTCTGTTCCGTGCAGAGATGGCAACCATAAATGCAAGATAACCGCCTGCAGAATCACCGACCGTGTGGAATGTTTTAAAACCATATTTGATGTAGACGAAATTCATCGCCTTGAATATCTCTGTGATTATCTGAGAGATATCGGATTCAGGAGCAAGCGTATAGTCGACGTTGACGACAGGGATACCTGCTTTTACCGCCAGATGCATGCCAAAATTCTGATCGAGTTTTTTAAAACCGTAAACGAAGGCTCCGCCGTGAATCAGAATGAAACATTCCTTTGCACCGACGCATCCGAAAGGAGTATATACATCAAGCTTCAGGGGCTTATTCCCTTCCTTGTAAACTATGTCCGTTTCAGCTTTGCAGTCCGCAGGAAAGACCTCGTTCTCGAGCCTGGGTGTGTCGAAGTTCGTGCAATTCTTTATGAAGAGCTGCCTCTCTTTTTCGACTTTGTATCGGATTAAGGAGTTGAACATGGGGAAGCCTCCTTCCTGATGTCACTTCTTCTTCAAAGAAATGGGTTTTGTCCTCGGTGTCAGTATGCCTAATACCAGCCAGAAATAAGGTGCGACGTTCATGATGCTGCTGCTTGCCAGAGACTGGGTCAGGTATGCCGCAAACATTCCAAAGAAGAGCCACAAAAGACTGCGCTTAACATCGTCCTTTTCTTTCATGATCGCTTTGACGGAATTGACAGTCGCATAGATGATCAGTGCCACGTAATTGATGAAAGCAAATACGCCCTGGGTAGCAAGGGTATGAATGAATTCACTGTGGCCCTTGTCCTGGATGTAATCGCCCTGCTGCCAGCCGGGCATTTCCCTGAATGCCTGTGCAAGATTGTCGAGTCCGATGCCGGTGAGCCAGTGATGGGGAACGCTCATCAGCGCAGCTCTCCAGATCTTGCCTCTTCCGTTGCCGAGATCGCCAAGATCTTCTTCTCCGGCTGCCACATTGGTCGTTACCTGCGAGTCATCCATGGTCTGTTCAACTCTGTCGGAAATATAATCGTCGAAGATGATCGTTATGATGATAACGGCAATGTAACCGATTATCAGTGTAAGAAAATCTATGGTGATCTGTCTTAATGAATCCTTATCGATCGCGCCTTTGCGCATGACGATGAGGGATATGATGTAAGTTAAGATCATTGCTGTCATGCCGATCCATGCCATACGTGCGGCACTGGCGATCAGTGTGTAGAAACTGACAAGTGCTACTGCGAGAGAACCCCACTTCAGAGCCTTGGATTTTGTAAGCTTCGAACTGAAGATAAAGAATCCCGAGGAAGCAGCGGTGAGAAGGCATGAGAGCGAACCGAAGAAATTCGTGTTCTGAAGAGTTCCGTATGCCGCATTGTCAGACGGCATGTCAAAAAGATACAGACAGTAATTGATCTGGATGCCGCGTGTCTGAAGGAAACCCACAACGCCTTCGATGACCGCAACGATGATGTATGTAAATACCAGCTTCTTGCGAAGATCCGAATCTTCGATCATGCTGCCGGCATAGAACATTCCGTAATAGCAAAGGAAATGCAGCGGATGTTCCATATAGTATCTTAAGCCGCTCGCGAAGACTCCGAAATTAACGGAGCAGAACATCGATATGAGCATGAATGCCAGAAGCGTAAAGTAAAATACGTCAGCGATACAGAACTTAAACTTTCCGGATACCGCTCTGGAGATAAACGAGAGAATTACCAGTGCTGTCAGCGCAATGCCGAATACAGCAACGATATAGGGCTGGTAATATGAAGGATACATGAATCTGAAAACCTTGTTCTTGGTAGCCTTCAATAACTCCTGAATGATCTCTGCTACCGGCAGGAAAACAAGAAGGACCATCGATAAATAGCAGAACACTTTATCGGAAGTGATCTTTGCAAGTACCGGTGTCTTCGTTTTAGCTCCGTCTGACATTTCCAAACTACCTCTTGATATTAAAAAACAGTATAAAATATGGTTTATTATAAAAAATTTCAAAGTTATTTCAAAGCATATAGTTGCTATGTTATATAATTGACACATCATTTATCCTACGGAGGGTTATATATGTCAGCTGACTTACCCCGCGAACAGTTATCCGGGCTCATCGCAGCCTTTATGAGTTACTCGGCAGGCCATCTTCCCGATGACGTAAAGCTCAGGCTTTCGCAGATGAAAGAGATAGAAAATGAGGGCTTTGCTCCCGATATCTATAACGTAATGGAAAAGAATATGCAGCTCGCAGATTCCTTGAAGAGACCTTCATGTCAGGATACAGGCATTCCTCAGTTTTTCGTACGCGTCGGATCGAAATGGCCTTATATGGACATCATTGAAGATGCGCTTGTCGATGCAGTAAAAGAGGCCACTGCGAAAGCACCGCTAAGGCCTAACGCAGTAGAGGTTTTCGACGAAAAAAACACAGGCAACAACATAGGCACCCACAGTCCATGGATCGACTGGGAGATCGTAAAGGACAGCGATGAATTGGAGGTATATTTTTATATGGCAGGCGGCGGCTGTTCCCTGCCCGGATTCTCCAAAGTCCTTATGCCGCTTGAAGGCTATGAAGGCATCGCGAAAGCCGTTTTCGAGCAGATGACGACATACGGTGTAAACGCCTGCCCTCCCTGCCTCGTAGGCATTGGTATCGCAGGCTCATCCGAAGTCGCTGCCAAGCTCTCGAAAAAAGCCCTCTTAAGACAGGTCGGTTCGCACAATCCCAATCCTAAGGCTGCGGAAATGGAAAAGCTCCTCGAGGACGGTCTTAATTCGATAGGTCTCGGGCCCGGCGGATTCGGCGGCAAGCTTTCCGTAATGGGTGTAAACATCGAGCAGGCATCAAGACATCCCGCGACTCTTGCGATGGGAATGTCCACTGCATGCTGGGCGCACAGAAGAGCGGCCATCCGCATAAAGCCTGATTTCACATATGATTTCTTCACACATAAGGGGGCAGTCTTATGAGCACTTTCGAATTCAAAACACCCGTATCTGAAGAAGATATCAAAAAGGTGCATATCGGTGATGTGATCTACCTCACCGGCGATATTGTCACCGGAAGAGATGACGTTCATCACAGGGTAGTCATATCAGGCAAGGAACCTCCAGTTGATCTTAAAGGCAAGGCGATCTTCCACGCGGGTCCCATCATGAAGAAGATCTCTTCTGAAGACGAACCCGATAAATACAAAGTCATCAGCGTCGGCCCCACCACATCAATGCGCATGGAAAAGGCACAGGCTGAATTCCTCAAGAAGACCGGTGTAAAGATCATCATCGGCAAAGGCGGAATGGGTCCCAAGACCACTCAGGGATGCATCGATAACTGCGCGATACACACCATCTTCCCCGGTGGATGCGCCGTTGTGGCAGCCGAAGAAGTAGTCGATGTCGAAGGCGTAGAATGGCTCGATCTCGGAATGCCTGAAGCCATGTGGAAGCTTAAGGCAGATCGCTTCGGACCCCTGATCGTATCGATCGATTCATACGGCAACAACCTGATCGAGAACAACAAGACCGAATTCAACACCAAAAGAGAGCAGGCACTGGAAAACCTCAAGGGCAAGCTCTCCTTCATGGAATAAAAATGCGATCTGAAAAGTCTGTTCATGCCGCAGTTTATCCTGAACTTAAAGCACTTTCGAAAGATGGTGTTAAACTTCTCATTTTCGATCTCGACGGAACGCTCCTGGACTCCATGAGCGTGTGGCACGATGTCGATAAAGAATTCCTGGGACGTTACGGTTATGAAGTAACGCCCGAATACACCGACGTAGTAAAGCGTGCCTCGATAGAAGACGCGGCAAGATACACGCAGACAAAATACCGCATACCGCTTACCTGGCAAGAGATCGCAGACACATGGGAATCGATGGTCTATGATTTCTACCGCTCTGAAGTCTGCCTTAAAAATGGCGCGCGTGAGTATCTCGATGAGGCAAAGAGACTGGGATTTTCTTTGGGCGTAACTACTGCCCTATCACGCAGAAATGCTGAAGCAGCACTTATGCATAACGGCATAAAGGAAATGTTCAACTGCATAATCACACTGGAAGACTTCGGCAACAAGATCGATAAGAGTTCGCCTGATGTTTTCCTCCGCGTAACGGATTATGTTTCTGCATCAGGTATCGTCATAACACCTGATAAGGCACTGGTTTTCGACGACGTTCCGCAGGCCATGAAAGGCGCTAAAGCAGGCGGTTTCCTTACCTGTGCCGTATATGACGACATCGGCTGCGGAGGTCCCAGGGGATGGGAGAGCTTCGCAGCCGGGTGTGACTTCTCTGTATATGAATTCTGATTAACCTCTTATTCCTTCTTGTTCCTTATTTTCCCCTTGATCTACGGCCCCCGTTCAGATTCCATTTACAGAATATATCTATGCTTTTTGGGATTATTCTTTTAAAGTTTCTTTCTTGTCTTCTTTCTTTTCTTCCTTCTTATCCTCCTTTGTTTCTTTCTTATCTTCAGATTTCTTTTCTTCTGCTTTCTTTTCAGCTTCCTTTAAAGCGAGAGCCTTTGCCCTTCTTGCTCTTCTCTTCTTACGTATCGAGAAGATTATGATGAGGACTACGACTGCGATTATTGCCATAAAGACAAGACCCGGGATTATCGCGATGATTCCGAGAAGGAGATCCTGGAAGAACTCCACAGTGTTTTCCCACATATCCTTAAACTGGTTCATGACTCTCTCGCCGTATGTTACTACGTGAGCTTCTTCGACTTCCTTCTCCTCGAGAACTTCCCTCAAAGTGAGAGTAAGCGTGGCATACTGGACCTGATTCTCAAGGACTCTGATCCTGGATTCGGAACTCTCGATCTGATATCTGACATCAGTAAGTCTGTTCTGAAGGATGATGATGGTATCAAGATCTTCGGCCTTATCGAGGAGCTCGAGAAGCTGGCTGTACTCTACTCTTAAAGATTCAACCCTTGCCTTTGTATCAACATATTCAAGGGTTACATCCGTCGTTCCTTCATTGGAAGACGTTACCGTGCAGGAGCTGCTCACGCTTGCTATGAGTGCGTCAAGCTTATCTGCAGGGACTCTTACGGTGTATGTTCCGGTGCGAAGATCCCTGTTATTGCCTGTTCCGCTCATTGCCGAATATTCGATGTATCCGCCGAATGACTTAACCTGGCTCTCCAGGTTAGATGCTACCTCTACGTATTTCGTTGTCTCGGCCGTGATCGATACGGTCCTGATCAGAAGTCTTCCGAGTGAAGGATCTATGTTTACATCGGGAGCGGGATTGACCGAACCTGCAGCAGGTGTTCCTTCAAAACTCTCTTCCATATACTCGTAATCAGCGGCCTCATAACCTTTATAAAAACCTAAGCTGTCGTTTGTAGCTGCCCCTGACATATATGGTGTGTCATAAGCCGCACTTTCGGTATCTGCGCGTGCAGGCTCTCTTGAAGACTTGCTTTTGGCACACCCTGCGATCATCGATACCGCAAGAATACCTGCGACCGTTGCGGCTATAATTCTCTTTTTCATTTTCATACCCTCCGTTATGGACATATTCTCTGTCCTTCGTTCTTATCATCAATACAGAGACCGTTCGCAAAATGTTGCACCCGGCTTATATATTTTTCTTCAGCTTCCCGTTAACGTTCTCCGCCACCCATGTTTAAATCCCCCGGAATGCTATAATGAATACGTTTGATAGTTGATACTGTTTTTTATTGGGCGATGATATGGATAAAAAGGAATCACTGAAACTTCTTGATAAATATATAAATGCGTTGAAAACGAAAGCTGAGGCTCAGGAAAACATCCGTAAAGTTGATTCGGTCTTTAAAGTCGATCCGTCAGGTTTTGACGTTCCGTTTGTGAAGATTCTTACACCGTTTCTGGGTGTCTTTGCCGTCATTGCTCTGGCGATCCGTGTTGCGTTCAGCAGCAGTCTTAACTATCACAATGAACTTCCCATAACGGCCGGCCTTTTTATCGGAGCTGCCGCTGCAGGTCTAATCTTTGCCAAGTTAGTGCATATGATCACAAAAAGAAAAGCTCAGAAGAATCTGAAAGCTCTTGAAATGGCAACGCTCGCTGCAAAATTAAATAAGATCAATGAATATCAGGACGTCATTAACAAAGCAGGTTACAAGATCGCTCTGGCCGAATCCGAACTGCCGGTATCCTGTCACAGCCTTGAAACTGCAAAGATGGTTAAGACAAAACTTCTCACGGGAAAAGCAGAGACTTTGGAAGAAGCATCCGGAGGGTATACCGCCTCAGATTGGGAAGAAGCTTACAATCCGAACCCTAAGATGTTCAAAATGCCTGACGGAACGGTTTTCGGCGGATATGCAATAACCGAGGCTACAAGAACGGTCCTGCCAAAAGATCCGGTGAAAGCTCTTTCCAATGAAGAATATAATATCTCTGACTGGAGAATGGTTCTGGTAAGCTTAACCAAAGACGACGCTTTGGGAGATCGTGATTACTATGAAACGATCGCGGGATTAGAGAAATACATTATCGACAGCAATGATGATGCCATCCTCATAAAAGGCCTGACATTAAAAGAACTCGAAAAGTTGTTAGGGAGTTAAAGATATGGAAAACAGACCATATTTCGAAAATGCATATTTTGTCATCGGCACTTCTTATGCCGGCAAATCCACCATGGTCAAGGAGCTTGCCAAAAAGCACGGCGGCATAGCATGTGAAGAAAACTATCATGATAATTATCCGGAAGAACTTGATCCTAAAGAGTTCCCGTGCCTGACCTATACACGTGATCTGAAAGACTGGCATGATTTTATAAGAAGGACTCCGCAGGAATATAAAGACTGGATAGACGGTGCAAAAAGGGAATGCGAGATAATAGAGCTCCGGATGCTTCCTGATATCTGCAGTCAGGGAAAACCGGTATTTGTCGATACCAACATCTCCATAAAAACACTGCATTCTATCGCTCCGGAAAATCACACTGTCGTCCTTCTTTCAGATCCCGATATCTCTATCAGAAGGTTCTTCGACAGACCCGATCCGGAAAAACAGTTCCTCTATAAACTCATGTTGGAAGAACCTGATCCCGGGAAGGCTTTGGAAAACTACAGACAGGGTCTGGAACTGATCTGCTCCAAGGAATCATACGATGAACTTTTATATTCGGGATTTAACGTTATTCAACGCGACGAAAACAGAAGCATAGAGCAGACTCTCGCGCTGGTGGAAAAAGCTTTGGGATTATAAAGACTTTCGTAACATGAGCATATCGGAATTTACACAGGACCTTTGGGAATACCTTTCAGAAGTACGGCGCCCCATCGCACTTTACGGTACGGGCGACGGCGCTGACAAGATCATATCCGTTCTTGAAAGCTACGGACTTAAAGATCTGATCGCTGCGGTATTTGCGAGCGACGGATTTGTCAGGGACAGAACGTTCCACGGATTCAAGGTAACTTCCTATTCAGGATGCTGCGAAGCTCTTGCCGGCAAGAACTTCATCGTTCTTGTATGTTTCGGCTCATCCAGGCCCGAAGTCCTTTCGCAGGTGGAAAAGATCGCCTCCGAAAGAGAGCTTTACATTCCTGACGTTCCCGTGTACGGAAACATCCTTTTCAACCGTAAGTTTTACGAATCCAACATCTCTTCCATGGCAGATGCATACTCCCGGCTATCTGATGAAATTTCGCGCAGATGCTACACGAATTTCATCGACTACAAGCTCACGGGAAAAATGTCATATCTCTCCGGCTGCGAATCAGCTCCCGATGATGAATATGAACTTCTTAAAGATATTCCCGATGGAGCTTTCATTGATCTCGGAGCTTACTACGGTGATACATTAAAGCGTTATCTTAAAAAGTTTCCTTCCCTGAAAAAGGCGGCAGCCGTCGAGCCTGAACGGCACTCATTCGCCAAGCTCAAAGCATGCGCTGAAGAACTCGCATCTGACGGTTTTGACATCTCCTGCATCAATGCTCTGGCCGGAAGCAGAATTGGGACGGAACATGTGTCTGATGCAAGAGGGAGAGGCACAAGGGCTGTCTCCAACAGCAATGCGGCATTGAAAAAAGTCGTTGACATAGACGTAGTAACCGTTGACTCGATAGATCTTGATAAGGTCAGCTTTATCAAGTTCGACGTAGAAGGATCCGAACTCGAGGCGATCGAAGGGGCAAGAGAAACAATCCTGAGGGACAGGCCCATGATGAAGATCGCCTGCTATCACCGGAGTGAAGATGTCTTTACGCTTATCCGTAAAGTTCTCTCGATAAGACCGGATTATAAGGTCTATATGCGCCATACAAGGTGCATCCCGGGCTGGGATACCGATTTCTACTTTATCTGATGAGGGATATATGAAGATACTGATAGTAAGCGATTCACACGATATGAACGGACCTCTGAAAACAGTCATAATGAGGGAGTCTCCCGACATGCTCATTCATCTTGGTGATGCGGAATATCCCCAGTCGGAGATCGCAAGATGGGCCGGTTCTCCCAAGACGCCTTGTATCTTCATTAAAGGCAACTGCGATACATATTCCTGCGACCCTTCCATAGTCAGGGATATAGCTGTTTTCGAGCTTAAAGGCCATAAGATATTCTGCGCTCACGGACACAGACAGCGTGTTAACTACGGACTTCTTACTCTGTCACTTACCGCTCAGGAACAGGGCTGCGACATCTGCATGTTCGGCCACACTCATGTCCCATACGACAGCTTCGGTGATGCGGTATCAGACTTCAACAGATATTACGATTCAGGATACGGCTGCGTGTCCGGTCCGAGAATACTTAATCCGGGCTCGATATCTCTTCCCCGCGGCGGATCAAAGCGCGGATACATGATAATGGATATGGAAGAAGACGGAAGATACGATGTGAAATACTGTCTTGTCTGACGGTCACTTATCCATATCTGCAACGATGTGCATGATTATGTGACCTATCCTCATAAATCCGCCCGAGCAGTCCGCTTTTTCGACAGCATTGCTTATCAGCATGGGATCATCCGTACCGATTACGTCAACGCCGCAGCTGACGAGATACTGAACCGTATCGTCCTTATCAACTGTCCAGCAGAATACTTTCTTTCCCTGGGCATGCATGCGGTGGACGAGTTCCGGAGTGACATAAGTCTCTTCGATCGAGATGTTGTCCGAATACTCTATGTCCTCCAGGTTTCCGAGACCGATGAAGATACAGTAAGCCTGGGTTATGTCGGGATCAAGCACCATAAGGCGCTGCAAGCGCGTGGCATCCTGGGCAATTACCATTACGTTATCCCTCATGCCTGTCTCGTTTATTACCTTTAAAACGTTTTCTTCGAAATGCCTGTCTTCGGCATGACCTTTGAGTTCAACCTGTACATGCATGTCATTCTCTTTGGCAAACACAAGCACTTCTTTGAGCGTGGGAATTACAACATGTTCATAATTGCCCGGCATCCACGAACCAAACTCGTGTCTTGTCAGTTCCTCATAAGTGTGGTTATGAATCGACAGGTTCTGTCCCGTCACCCTCTTTATAGAAGAATCGTGATTGCAGACTATAATGCCGTCAGATGTCTGGTGGACGTCAAGCTCTATCCATTCAAGATTCTCGCTTGCCGCAAGTTCAAATGCAGCCATCGTGTTCTCAGGCGCATTTACGTTATCCCCGCGGTGTGCGCAGACCAGTGGTCTGTCCACTTCTTCGAAAAGGAATGAATACCTGTTAAGAAGATATACTGATGATATTCCGAAAAACAGCGTAAGAGCGGCAATAAACGGAATAAGGTTCTTCCTTGATGGCCTGTGCGCCTTGAAAGTCCTGGCATCTATTGTCCTCAGCATGTCCTTCTCATCTATATAACGGTAGAACAGCACGGTCAGCGCGGCATTGTTGATCGCAGGCGATATGAAGCTCTTAAGCAGCTGCCTTATGGCATAAGTGTATGTTCCGACCGCTTCGGATTTGAATACGATGTTTTTGCTGTTTCCTTTGATCATGTTTACAAGTTCAGTCCAGTTTACGACTATTACGGAAGAGACCGAATTGATGAGAAAATTAACAAGAACTGTCAGGAGTGCCAGCGTCAGGAGCGTCTCAATATAATGTCCTTTTCCTATGATCCTCGATTCCCTGCAGCTCCTGAAAAACGAGTTCTTCTGCATAACGAAACTGTTGATCGAGAAAAGATATACAACCAGGCCGAGAATAAGAACAACATAGATTGCATCGTAAAGTACCGTAAGGCTCTTTGTGTAATCAATGGTCTGATCGACAAATCCGGGAAGGATGAGCTTGAACGTGGAGCTCGAGAGCGGCAGCAGCTTTGTAAGCGGAAACAGCACCAGAATAAAGACCGTAAGAAGCCAGTTCTTGGGGTTAAGCGCTTTCCTGCAGGCTCTCATTCCGGCATAAAACATGCTCGGAAGATTTGTATCACGTTTGATCTGTCCCATCGAAAAAGCGTGAAGCAGGCCTGCGATCTCAAACAGCGACATGAATGTTACCAGTATGGAAAAGATAATGATCAGGATTATCGATATCGGACTTAATACGATCTGCTTCAGGTTCGCAGGAACGATGTACGTCTCACCGGCAGCTTTCATGATCGCGTCAACAAGGGCAGCCTTGAGAGCTGACGTGGCCGTCATGGTAAATGCGGAACAAATAAGAATGAACAGCATTACTTCCTTGAAGTTCTGCTTGAACAGAACCAGGACATTTTTCAGAAACAACCAGAAATCGCTGAAAAATCTCTTTGTCCTGTCCTTTATGACAGTAAATATGCTTTTCCTGTTCGATGTATCAGACATTGTTCAAGTATTGCCCTCAAGCCTTGTACTTCTTAACGTATTCCTGATACTTCTTCTCGTCTTTGTCTTTACGCTGCTTGAAGTCATGGATGTATGTATCAACGTTAGTAGCCTCAGCAGATTTGAATCTGTATGCAATGGCAGCGATGTTGAGGCTGTGCTCGGCAATCCTTACGCAGCTGTAGAGGATATCGTTAAAAACGAATCCCTGTTCCGTAGTACATATGCCTGCGGCAAGTCTTTCAACATGATTCGCCTTGAATTCATCACACATCTCACTTATAACGATCCTTAACGGTCCGACATCCTCAGCATGCGCTGCTTTGTCCGACAGATAACAATCCAGAGCCATCGTATATATGTCGTGAACGGCAGGTATCACTTTGTTAAGTTCCTCACGCGCCGCATCAGAGAATTCCAGATGCTTGGTCTCTATCTCTTCAGCCGAGTCGGAAAGATAATTTGCATGGTCTGCAACACGTTCCACTTCTCCGATCGCCTGCAGGATCCTTGAAGACCTGTTCTTATCTGCAACGCTGAGATGCTGTGTGGTCGTAAGCTTCATGAGATACGAGCCCAGAAGGTCCTCATAACCGTCGACTTTCTCCTCATTCTTCTTTATGAAATCGAAATCAGCGGTGTTGTAACCGTTCTTGAGCATATCCATCGATTTGTCGAGTCCCTCTTTTGCCTTGGTGACCATCTTGATCATCATGTTGCGGCACTCACCTACAGCGATCGTCGGCGTGAGCATGAGACGTTCGTCAAGCTTGAACTCCTGCTCCTCATCCGTCTCTTTGACGATAAGGTGGGCTATCTTTACAAGGAGCTTACTGAAGGGGAACAAAAGGACAGTATTCGCTATGTTGAATACCGAGTGTATAGCAGCGACTCCGACGATGCTAACTGTGTTATCCATAAAACCGAAGTCGAAGAGCGCATTGACAATGTAGAACACGATAAGCCAGATAAATGTTCCCAAAAGCTTGATCGTGACGTGGATGACAGTAACCCTCTTGGCATCCCTGTTAACGCCGATTGAAGAAAGGATGGCAGTCATGCAGGTTCCGATGTTCGCACCCATTACGAGCGGGATCGCCATGCCGTATGTGAGCTTTCCCGTCATGGAAATGCTCTGCAGGATACCGATGGCAGCTGCGGAACTCTGGATGATGCCCGTAACTACCGCACCTGACAGAACGCCCAGGAGCGGGTTCTTGAATGCAGTCATGATGGAAACGAAGCTGTCCATCTCCTTGAGCGGCTCCATCGATGCTGACATCATCGTCATTCCCTGCATCAGTATGGAGAACCCGACGAGCATGGTTCCGATATCCTTGTGGCGCTGCTTTTTGGCAACCATGATAAGTATTATTCCGATCAGTGCGAATATGAGCGAGAAACAGGAAGGCTTAAGGAGCTTTAAGAAGACGTTGTCGCCGCTGTCGATGCCTGCCAAAGACAGGATCCATGCGGTAAGCGTCGTTCCGATATCGGAACCGAATATTACGCCGACAGTCTGGGGAAGGTCCATGATGCCTGAGTTGACAAAACCGACAAGCATGACAGTCATGGCAGAAGAAGACTGGATGGCAATAGTTATTACCGCACCAACGGCTAGTCCTTTGAATTGGTTATCTGTTGCCTTGTTAAGCAGCTTTTCGAGTTTGCCGCCGGCAGTCTTCTTCAAGGACTCGGACAAGAGCCGCATTCCGTAAAGGAAGAATGCAAGGCCTCCGAAAAGTGTAACAAACGAGAAAATATCCATATCTTTCTGCGCTCCATATCCTGATACAAACAAGTTGTAACGCCTGTATTTTAACTTCAAAAAAGGGATATGTAAAACAATTAATTGTTACATATCCCGTTATATTGACCGTCATCTATATGTTAGAGAACACGGTGTATTCTTTTTTTCTTTTGTGGCTTATTTCCTTCCAAGCACTTTCGGAAGCAGCAAAGACACAAGGAAACCGATGACAATATTCATTACGGCGCCTATCAGAACCGCTATCGTAATATGTCCGGTCAATACTCCGAAAATTACAACTGCTCCCGAAGGCGTAAGACCGAAATAGAAGAACATCATCTGGACCATAAAAGATACCGTCTGCATCTGGTCTTTGGGAAGCGAAAGCGAGATAAGAGTACCCACTACCGTCGCAAAGAAGCTTATAGACAGGATGAATATGAACCATACGATGACGTTTGCCGGGTTCGCACCGACTATTATTGCCGATACGGCCATAGGAAGCGACAGATCGATCGCGGTAACTGCAAGACAGCCTAACAGCGAATAAATGATCTTGGCATAGTGCTTCTCCGGGATCAGCACGAAGAAATCACGCGACGTGTCTTCCCTGATGGGATCGCCCAAAGTCCTGTAGAAAGCCATTGCTCCGAGCGCTGCGGCAGGAATGAAAAAAGGATCTTCGAAAGGAGCCGTCCTCGCAAACCATGCAACAACACCTGCGATAACGGTGTAAACGATCATTGTTGTAGAAAAGAACTTCAGCTTTGCGAATCTGAATCTGTTAAAGACTGCCTTGTAAAAGAATACATTCGCGCCTTTTCCGTAGTTGAAGCCTTCCCTGTCGATCTTTCCCTTCCGTTCCTTACTCCTTACCATGACACCGCCTTTAGATACCGTCTTGGCGCTCTCTATCTGGGCGGCTTTATGCTCTGCAGCGAACATCGCATCTTCATAAAAGTCTGCCTTCATCTTCCAGACAAACAGGATAAGCAGAGCGCATGCTGCAATAAACAGACCGAGATATATCAGAGACATTTTTGTATCGCCGACAGCAGCATAGTAAGAGATGCCTCTGAGCCATCCCCAGAATGGTATCCAGTGCGTTGACGGGCTGGCAAAAAAGGTAAACAAACCGTCGATAAAACTCATCTTGTTGATAAATGTAAATGCTGCAAAGCCCAAAGCGATAGCTCCGTAGAAAACAGCAAGAACATTCTTTATGTTTCCGGAACCGTTATCCATTTTTGATGTAATCGTATAGAAAACAACCTGGACTAAAGTGCTGAATACAAGAATCAGCGCATATACTATGACCAGAGATACTGCTGCCCAGACGGAAAGACCTACATTGGATATCAGATTAGGAAGTTGGAACAGCATGAAAAGCGAGACGAACAATGATGTTCCCAATGTGCAGAAAAGCCTGAACATAAGAACAGATTGTGGTTTTAACGGAGAAGCAAACAGCATCGGAACATCTGCAGGCAGGAAGATCTTGCTCGAATTCTGGGCATTAAGAATATTTGTTGCCAGTAAGAGCAGGAATACTGCAGAGATCGCAATATCAACTATCTGTTCAGTCTTAAGGTCATGCTTTGCCATCAGGTTGGCAAAGCGCCATTCGTCCAAAGAGGAATCAATATCGATCTCTATTTCTTCGTCATCTTCACCGGCGTTCTGTTCCGTTGAAACGGAAGTATCTTCCGCATCATGATCTTTGTCCTTCGAGCTGAAAAGGGATCCGACAAAACCCATCATGGCACCAAATATCATGATGATCACGATGAAGGCAACCCACGTCTTCATCAGCTTCTTAATCGAGTTAAGAAGAGTATGCGTAATATAGTAAATGAACAGTCTCATTGTTGCGGCTCCCCTTCTCCGCTTACGGATGATTTATCAATTCCTTCCGTAACTTCGAAGAACAGATCTTCCAGCGTTTTGCCGCTCTCATCGACTTCACTTCTGGTGACATTGGCCTTTATCTGGCCGTTCTGCATGATTATCGTCCTGTCCCAGAGCATGTCAACGCTGTCGATGATGTGCGTGCTTATGAGCATCGTCTTGCCTGCCCTGCGCATCTCTTCGATGTAATTCTTAAGCTCCTTTATCGCATGAGGATCAAGTCCGAGCAAAGGCTCGTCCAGAAGGATGATGTCGGGATCCGGTAAAAGACCGAGACAGAGGTTGAGTTTCTGCTGCATACCCTTGGACAGCTCATCGCCGAACTTCTTGCGCTTGTCATCAAGCTCGAAACGCTCGAGCAGAAGATTGATCCTGTCCTTATAATCCGTGAGCTTATATGCTCTTGCGATAAACTCCATATGCTCAACGACCGTCAGCGTCGGATAAAGAGACGGCATCTCGGGAATGTAGCCCAGGACCTTTCTGGCTTCAACGGTCTTATTGTTTATGCCGTTGACGGTGATCTCTCCCTGATACTTCAGGAAGCCGATTATAGACTTGATGATCGTGCTCTTGCCGGCGCCGTTTGGTCCCAAAAGGACAGTAAGCGTTCCGGAATCAAGTGTGAAAGAAACATCATTACAGGCAATATTCTTACCGTAACGTTTAGTCACGTTTATTACTTCTAACATTCTAAATTACCCCCAGAATTAACCTTCGCCTAGTTTGCCATTAGGAAAACCGCTTTTCAATACATCCGGGACCAAATTAAGACAGCGTTAAGGTACAGTTATCAAGAAAACGATATATTTTTATAAAAAACGATATTTTATAGAGAAATGATCTACCCTTCATGTTATTATTTAAAATACTAGTGCTTTACTATGGTAATTGGGGTGATCTATTATGGCGAAGTGGATAATCGTTGTCGATGACGATACTGCTAATCTTAAGATGGCAGGTCACATTCTCAGCAAGAACAATATGCGCGTTACCGCTCTTAAGTCAGGCGGTTCATTTCTCGAATATGTTAACGAAAACGGTATGCCGGATCTGGTACTTCTTGATATCAAGATGCCGGTTATGGACGGTTTCGAGACGCTCGGCAAGTTAAGACAGCTCGAACAGCAGAAAGGTCTCATGAAGACACCTGTTATCTTCCTGACTGCCGACGAAGACGTCGACACGGAGACCAGAGGCTTTGAGGTGGGAGTATCCGACTTCATAAGAAAGCCTTTTAATCCTGACGTTCTCCTCCGAAGGATCGATAATATCATGTCCAATTCCCAAGAGATGCAGAACCTTAAGAGTGAAGCCACAATAGATAAGCTGACGGGACTTCTTAACAAGGCTGCGACAGGCGTGGAGCTTTCCAAGCTGTGCTCAGACAAGACCGGATGCCTCATGATGATCGACCTCGATTCATTCAAGCTCGTTAATGATATCTACGGACATGAGATGGGCGACAAGGTCCTCATCGCCTGCGCCGAAATAATCAAAAGCAATGTTCCGTCGGGAAGCAAATGCGGAAGGATCGGCGGTGACGAATTTACGGCTTTCGCAGTCGGCGTTACCACAGAGAAAGCAGTTGGCGACATATCGGTCAAGATCAATGAGGATATCATCAGAAGAGCCAAAGAACTCATGGGCGATGATATGAGCATCCCTCTCGGAGCTTCGATAGGCGGCATCTTCGTTCCCAGATACGGAAATGACTATAATGCCCTGCTCAAGCTCGCGGACAAATCTCTTTACACCGTTAAGAAGAACGGCAAGCACGGCTACGGTCTCTACGATGATACGGAAGGCGAAGATGAGACATCTGTTTTTGACATTAAGGCCATATCCGAGATATTGGGCGAACGCTCCATCCAGGACATCGCTCTCCAGCTTGACAAGGACTCCTTCTCACCTGTATACCGTTATGTCATCAGATACATAATCAGGCATCACATCAATGCATGTAAAGTCCTTTTCACGCTGTCTCCTGAGAATGGTAAGGCTGATACTGAGTTTAATGACTGTGTCGATGAATTCGGCAATCACATAAGGGGTTCGCTCCGTAAATCCGACATATTCATGAGGAACAATAAGAACCAGTATTTTGTTTTCCTCACTGACATAAGAGCCGATTCGGTAGACAAGGTCGTCTCGCATCTGGTCGATAACTGGAATGCCAAAAAGATCCCTAACATCACGATCACTCATGAGACCGAATTCATCGGCAATAACTCAAAACACGTTAAGACCGATAAGGTCAAGAAAGTAATAGTTGTTGATGATGACGTCATCAATCTTCAGGTGGCAGGCAAGATATTAAGTTCCGGCGGAATTCATGTCGTGGCACTGAGATCAGCTGAAGCTCTTTTCGATTATCTCGAAAAAGAAGCAGAAATGCCTGATCTCATCCTTCTTGACGTTAAGATGCCCGGCATGGGCGGCTTTGATGCCATTAAGAAACTCCATTCGCTCGAGTCATCTGCTTCGAAGATCCCCGTTATTTTCCTCACTGCAGATGAGAGCGAAGGTTCCGAAAGAGAAGGCCTGTCGCTGGGCGCTATGGATTTCATAAGAAAGCCATTCGTACCCGAAGTATTAAGACTACGCGTAAACAATCTTATCGAGCTCGTAACCCTTCAGAACCAGCTTTATTTCGAGGTCGAACAGAAGACCCGTGAGAACAAGAATCTTTTCATACAGATAGTCAGTGCGCTTGCAGCAGCTATCGATACAAAGGATGAATACACGAAAGGACATTCCAGCCGCGTTGCCGAATACTCGAAAATGATCGCCAAGAGGATTGGTTATTCAGATGCAAGACAGGACGAGATGTACATGATAGCGATCCTGCATGACGTCGGTAAGATCGGCATTCCGAACCCCGTATTAAACAAACCCGGCAAACTCACCGATGAAGAGTACGAGCTGATAAAAAGACACTCAAAGATGGGTGCTGCGATCTTAAAGAACATAGATAATGATCCGAAACTTGAATTGGGCGCAATGCACCATCACGAAAGATACGACGGTACGGGATATCCTTCCGGCCTTAAGGGCGATGCGATCCCCGAGGAGGCAAGGATAATAGCCGTTGCTGATGCTTATGACGCAATGTCGAGTGACAGAAGCTACAGAACACACCTTACACAGGAGATGATAAAAGACGAACTCCGGATGGGAATGGGAACACAGTTCGACCCCAAGTTAGCAGAGATCATGCTGGAGATCGTTGAAGAAGACAAAGACTATAAGTTCAGAGGATAAGCATTATGAGCACAGTTAATGAAAACAATGATCCGTTCCAGACTTCCCATCTGACGCTCCTTATCAGCTACACGGTTTTCGCCATAATACTTATTGCCGAATCTCTCCTTCTGGGATGGGAAAGATGGGCAATAATGATCGTTATCGTCGGTATCAGCATGGCCTGGTTCCTTCATATCAGACACAACACTCCTCCGAGCATCCGAATATGGGTATATGCGATACTCATGATGGGCTGTTACTTCTTCTATGGTATTCACCAGACAAGCACTTTCGATCTTGCTCTCGTAATGGCAGCCATCATAATGCTTAATACAATGACCGGAAAGAAATCCCTCATAACCCTCTGCCAGTTCACTTTCTACGTAACGATGGTCTATGAACTGGTAAACATGTTCTTTGCAGGAGAGATGTTTGATGCGCTTATAATAACCCGTTCTCTTCTCCATCTGTGCATGGTATATTTCATCGGCAGATTCGCCAAGATCATCATAGATAAATGGATGCAGGTAATGAACAGATCCCAGGATGAGATCGAGCAGCTCACCGAAGCCACGATCCATCTCAATGATTTCCTCGCGAACGTATCTCATGAGCTGAGAACACCTGTTAATGCGATCATAGGACTTACAAGCATCTGCATCGACAAATCAAGACACCGTGAAGTAGAAGGCGATCTCATCGCCGTCAGGGATGCCGGCCGTAAAGTTGCCGATCAGATAAGCGATATCCTTGATTATTCCGAGATCGACCGTAAGAAAGCCGTCTGCAATAACGAAGACTACATGCTGTCTTCCGTACTTCACGATCTTGTTACCGAGGTTAAACAGTATAAGACAAAGGGAGTCGAGCTCATCATCGACGTTGATCCTTCGATCCCTGCGGTAATGAATTCCGATGTTTCCAAGCTTAAGAAGATCCTTAAGGCTCTTATCACAAACGGCCTTAAGTACACTCAAAAGGGCGGCGTATACGTAAGGATCACTACCGTAAGCCATGAGTACGGCATCAATCTCCACATCGAAGTAACGGATACCGGTAAGGGCATGACCGAGTATGAACTCGAAAAGGTTTATGACAGCTTCTATCAGGCAGATTCCAGCCGCACCCGTCAGGGCGGCGGATTGGGACTGGGACTTGCCATCACTTCCGGATTTGTATCGCTGTTGGGCGGCTTCATGACGATCGACAGCAAGCCTGATGTCGGTACGACAGTTACCGTCAGTCTTCCTCAACGTGTTATCGACCAGTTGAGCTGCATGTCGGTCGCTGCACCTGATAAGCTCTGTATCGGAGCTTTCCTCCATTTTGAGAAATATGAGAACCCTTCAGTAAGAGATTATTACAACTCAATGGTACTTAATATCGTAAGGGGTCTCGGTGTCCAGATGCACCGTGTTAATAACGCGGATAACTTAAAACTCTTAAAAGATTCCGTACACCTTACGCATCTCTTCATCGCAGAAGAAGAATACAACGATAACGTGGATTATATCGAACAGCTCGCGAAGACCATGGTCGTTGCAGTTGTAGCAAACGAAGGTATTATTCTTCCCAAAAATACGCATGTTAAGGTCCTCGAAAAGCCTTTCTACTGCTTCCCTGTCGTATCCATCCTGAATTCCACGGTCGACAGCAAAGAAGAAAGAGTCAAGAAGATGCGCTGCGACGGCGTCAGGGCACTCGTTGTTGATGACGAGTCGATGAACCTCGTTGTTGCCAGGAGTATTTTCGGAAGATACGGCATGAAGGTCTATACCGCGACTTCAGGTCCGGAATCGATCGATGTCTGCCGTGAGAAAGTATTTGACATCATCTTCATGGATCACATGATGAGCGGTATGGACGGCGTCGAAGCCATGAAGAGGATCAGGACCGATGTAGCAGGTCTTAACGGTTCTATCCCGATAGTCGCGCTTACGGCTAATGCCATGAGCTCCGCTAAACAGATGTTTCTTTCGGAAGGTTTCGACGGTTTTGTCAGCAAGCCTGTCGAGGTCGAAGAACTTGAACGTGTTTTACGGCAGGTGCTTCCCAAATCATCTGTTACATACGTTGAAGATGACGGTTCGGCAGAAGAAGTTGAATATGTGGAAGAAGAGTCTGCATCCTCCGTTGAAGAAAAAGATTTCATCGAAGAACTTAAGAAAAGCGGCATTGATACTGAAGCAGGTCTTAAATACTGTGTCGGAGACAAGGATTTCTATAAGTCGCTCCTGACTCAATATGCGACTGAATCTGCCGATAAGATCGCGGCAATGAAGAATTATTACAACATCCGCGACTGGCATAATTATGAGATCTTCGTCCATGCATTAAAGAGCACATCCAAGATGATCGGTATCTCCGATCTGTCAGAGAAGGCCAAAGCTCTCGAGCAGGCCGCAAAAGAAAATAACGAAGCCTACATTCTTGAGAATCACGAGAACATGATCCGTGATTACGGCCGCATCTCAGCAAACATCAAGGATCAGCTCCTGTCTGAGGAAAGCGGGATCGATGACGATGTGTTCGAGTTTGCACCCGAGAGTGAGGGAGGTGATAAGGCATGAGAGACATATTAAGATATCTTTTCAAACCTGAAACTAATGATCCCGAAGCAATAAAGTCCGCATACTACGAATCTGTAGGTCCGACGCATGTAACGATGATCATATCTTTCCTTGCTGCGGCTATCTTCCTTACGATCACGTTCGTTTATCCTCCGTATTTTGGCGGAACAACGGTTCTATACCATCAGATATGTTATGTATGGCTGCTTTCCATCGTAATTATCTGGATGATCGGTGCCCGGTCTACCTTGAAAGACTTTTCGGCTAAATACCGTAACATATATGTCCTTAATCATTTCATGGGCATATCACTGTATCTGTGGGTCATATCTCTTGTAATCGTTAATTCTCTTGCACGCGGTACCGTTGACACCACGTTGTTCATGACAGTTGCGCTGGTAGTTCCTCTCTGCGTTTATTTCAGTCCGTCTGCTTATGTCCTTACTGCTCTGTTCTCAAATGCAGCTATGGCCGTATTCCTTTATTATATGGTCACACAGGGCGCCATTGAGGTAAATGAGCTTGCCAACTTCACGATATTCTCCGTATTCCAGGTTGTAATGGGCGTTATCATGTCCTACACGAGATACAGATTAAACCAGCAGCTCGTTAATGCGGAAAGCCAGCGCAGAGAGATCGAGATGCTCAACAAATCCCAAAACAGCTTCTTCTCGAACATGAGCCACGAGATCAGAACACCTATCAATACGATCATAGGTCTTAATGAGATGATCCTTCGTGAAGACGTCAGCGAAGAAGTCATCGAAGATGCAGTCAACATTAAAGCTGCAGGTAAGCTTCTCCTTAACCTCATCAACGATATCCTCGATATGAGCAAGTTCCAGTCGGGAAGCATGCAACTCCTCATAGAACCGTATCATACGGGAGATATGTTATCTGATATCGTCGGAATGCTCTGGATAAGGGCAAAGGATAAGAAGCTTGACTTCAATGTGGATGTATCACCTGATATCCCTGCCGAGCTCGTCGGTGACGAAGTCAGGATCAAGCAGATACTTATCAATGTCATCAATAATGCGATCAAATACACGAAGGAAGGATCTGTCTCCCTCACCGTCCAGTGCGAGATGATGGCTGATAAGACCTGTAAGATGATCTACATGGTCTCTGATACGGGTATCGGTATCAAGTCTGAAGATATTCCTTATCTTTTCTCGGCATTTAAGCGTGTCGACGAGAATACAACCAAACACATAGAGGGAACCGGATTGGGGCTCTCCATCGTAAAACAGCTTGTGGATCTCATGGGCGGAAAGATCACCGTCAACAGTGTTTATAAGAAGGGCTCCACATTCATCGTCGAGATTCCCCAGAGGATCGACCGCGAGGGTTCTGTCGGCAAATACGACTTCTCAAAAGCAGGCAGCTCCGGACGCAAAAAGGATTACCTTCCCAAATTTGAAGCTCCCGAAGCCCGCATCCTGGTCGTCGATGATAATGAGGCAAACCTCATGGTCGTCAGCAAACTGCTTCGCGACACCAAGGTCCGTATTGACACTGCAACAAGCGGTAGCGATGCTCTCAGGAAGACTCTCAACATCAAGTATGATGTCATCTTCATGGATCACCTGATGCCCGAAATGGACGGCGTCGAATGCAGAAGAAACATCAAAGACCAGACCGGCGGCCGTTGCCGTGAAACTCCCATCGTCATCCTTACGGCAAACGCCGATGAAGAGAACAGAGCTCTTTATGCCCGTGAGAACTTTGACGGTTATCTCACCAAGCCCGTAAGCGGCGATTCTTTGGAAAATGAGCTATATAATCATCTCCCGAAGGAGATCGTACGCATTACCGGTAACAGAAGCGAGATCGCCCAGGAATCCATCTCCTGGATGAATGGCTCCAAGAAACGTAAGAGCATCGTCATCACGACGGAGAGCGTCGCTGACTTGGCGCCTGAGCTCATTGAAAAATACCAGATCCAGATACTTCCTCATAAAGTCCGTACTGAAGAAGGTCTTTTCAGAGACGGTACGGAGATCGAGACTCTCGGTATCCTTAAATATATGGAGAATCCGGATCACGCAGTCGTTACCATGAGTCCCACGGTAAGAGAGGTCGAAGAATTCTTTGCAAAGCAGCTGACCTACGCTAATAACGTTGTTCACATCTCGATCTCGAGCAAGATCGAAAACACCGGATACGGACCGGCCTGCGAAGCATCCAAATCTTTTGATAACGTCTTCGTAGTCGACTCCGCCCACCTTTCAAGCGGTCAGGGAATCCTGGCTCTCATGGCATGCAGAATGGCTGAGGCCGGCCTTACTGCTGAACAGATAGTAAAGGAACTTGAGGTCACAAAGAAAAAGATCCATACAAGCTTCATCGTTGACAATCTTGATTTCCTTGCGCGCGCGGGTCAGGTCGGAAACGGCATGGCAAATGTCGTCAAATCCCTCATGGGACGTCCCGTTCTTGTTCTGCGCAAAGGTAAGATGGGTGTCGGAAATACTTACTTTGGCTCGCGTGAAAGTGCCTGGAAAGCTTATATCAACTCTGCGCTGACACGCAGCCCCAGCATTGACACAAGAGTGCTCTTTGTAACTTACGTAGGCATCTCCAAGCGCGAAGCCGACTGGATCCGCGATCAGGTCGAGAAGACCATGCATTTCGATGAGATCTACTTCAAACAGGCATCGCCTGCCATCGCGGTCAACTGCGGTCCGGGAACGTTCGGATTGCTGTTCATGGAGAAGTAAGAGGCTGTTGAGATTCCGGCAATGAAAAAGGGGCTGTCCTCGCGGCAGCCCCTTCAAATTCAGTATTAGAAAAAGTATCAGTAATTCTCAGCGTTGATCTCGAAATAGCTCTGGGGATGAGCGCAAACGGGGCAGATCTCGGGTGCTTTTGTGCCGACTACGATATGACCGCAGTTTCTGCACTCCCATACCTTGACTTCGCTCTTGGCGAAAACTTCCTGAGCTTCAACGTTCTTAAGAAGTGCTCTGTATCTCTCTTCATGGTGCTTCTCAATGGCGCCGACCATTCTGAACTTAGCTGCGAGTGCCGGGAAGCCCTCTTCTTCAGCAGTCTTGGCAAAACCTTCATACATGTCTGTCCATTCGAAGTTCTCACCGTCAGCTGCAGCAGCAAGATTATCAGCTGTGGATCCGATGCCCTCTAATTCTTTGAACCACATCTTTGCATGCTCTTTCTCATTATCAGCTGTCTTGAGGAAGAGAGCTGCGATCTGCTCGTAGCCTTCCTTCTTAGCTGCAGAAGCAAAGTATGTGTACTTATTCCTTGCCTGAGATTCACCAGCGAATGCTGCCTGAAGGTTCTTCTCTGTCTGTGTGCCTGCGTACTTGCTCATTTTTGATTCCTCCTGAGTATTGGTTATTTTTGTTTCTTTTGTTGATTCTTTTACGGACGCATTCGTTTCGAGCGGGATAAAATAACTTGCGTCATGTTTGCACCAGGGGCAGATAAAATCAGAAGGAAGCGTGTCGCCTTCATAGATATATCCGCAGACTGTGCAGATAAAGCCCTTCTTAGGCGCAGAAGCTCCGTCCGCCGTGACATTTGCTCCGGGTTTCTTCTTTATGTTTTTCTGGTAGAAAGCGTACGTAACCGAGGGATCATCTGACAGTATCTCTCCGTCAGTTACGTCTGCAAGGAATAAAGTATGAGTTCCGAGATCAGTCTCGCTGACAACTTTGGCCGAGATATAAGCATTGGTCTCGTGTGCAATATAAGCTATTCCGTTTGCGGCGCGTAGGAATTCGATACTCTCAAACTTGTCGATATCTTTGCCGCTTTGGAATCCGAAGTGCTTGTAGGTCTCGAACCTGGATCCTTCAGTAAGGATCGATACATTGAACTCACCGGTCTTATGGATCATGTCATGCGTGAAATTCAGCTTGTTGACCGCAACACATATCCTGTTCGGTTCAGTAGTAACCTGAGATACCGTGTTTACGATACAGCCGTTATCCTTACCGCCGTCTTTAGCCGTCAGGACAAAGAGACCATAAGTAAGGTTGTACATAACTTTGCCGTTCATGTCATCCCCCTTTCTCAATCTGTGTACGCTTCCATCCTGAAAGCATAAATCTATTATAGAGTAATCCGATTGGTTTTTGGGTGAATAATAAATGAATTTTGACTATATATGCCTGTTCTTTCGGTTGCTTGCGGTTAGGATTGATTTATAATTATTTTTATGATGTTTAAATTGTTGTATATAGATCCCGGCACGGGAAGCATGCTCTTTTCGATAATAATCGGCATCGCCGGTGTGCTTATCTTCGTGGGACATGCACTGATAATAAAACTAAAATTCCTCTTACTCGGAGGAAGGGCAGCGAACAGCAACAGTAAACGTATCCCCATCTGCATTTTCTCCGAAGGAAAAAGATACTGGAATGTATTTAAACCTGTTTTGGATGAATTCGAAAAACGCGGTAAAGACGTAAGGTTCTTTACTGCCGGTTCCGATGATCCGGCTCTTTCGGCAGGTTACAGGCATGTAAATGCCGAGTTCATCGGAGAAGGCAATAAAGCTATCTCGAAGATGAACCTTATAAATGCAGATCTGATACTGTCCACTACTCCCAGCCTCGATGTATTCCAATGGAAGAGATCGAAAAGCGCTTCTTATTATGTTCATATCCCTCACATGCCCAATGATATAACCACATATAAGATGTTCGGTCTGGATTTTTACGATGCTGTCCTCGTATCCGGAAAATACCAGGAAGAACAGATAAGAAGACTTGAAAAGATCAGATCGATTCCCGCTAAGGAGATCGTTCTTACCGGTATTCCTTATCTAGATAAGATGAAAGAGCGCCTCGACGGTCTCTCCAAGTCTGACGGCAGCAACAAAGAAAAAACCATCCTTCTCGCACCCTCCTGGGGAAATAACGGCATTCTGACAGCCTACGGGGCATCTTTTATTGAGAGCCTAATAAAGACATCTTACAAAATAATAATCAGACCTCATCCCCAGTCCTTTACATCCGAAAAAGAGCTGATAGACAGACTTATGGCACGGTTCCCTGAGTCTGATAAGCTCAAATGGAACCGGGATCCGGACAATTTCAATGTGCTGAATGAAGCCGATATCCTTATCTCAGATTTTTCGGGCGTATTATTTGACTTCTCTCTGGTTTTCAATAAACCCGTAATCTATACAGAGCCTAGCAACGACTGGTCTCAATACGATTGCGCCTGGGATACTGAAGAACTGTGGACATATCAGATCCTCCCGAAGATCGGCAGAAAACTTACACAGGAAAACTTCGGGAACATCGGTTCTCTCATTGAAGACTGCATCAGCGGTTCCGATGCTTCAGAACTTGCAAAAGGCCGTGATCTTGCCCGTGAACAGACCTGGTGCAACATGGGGCATGGCGCCGAAAAAGTCGTGGATTATCTCATTTCAAAGCATAATGAGCTTTCAGAAAAAGCAGCAAAAGCATCTGATGATGCAAAAAAGACTGCTAACAGGAGAAAGAGCCGGAATAGCCTGTTTGCCTGAAAACTGATTCAGATTAAATAAACGTCTTTTACTCTGTTCTCAGCGCGGTAACAGGGTCCTGTCTTGAAGCTGATCTGGACGGGATAAGACCTCCGATAAGCGTCAGGAAAATACTCAACACTACCAGTATAATGGCAGCCTGCCAGGGCATTATGGCGCTGACATCCGTTGACTCTGCGAGTTTATGGATCAGAGCGTTTATGGGAATAAGCAGGATAAGCGAAATAATGACACCGAATAACCCTGCAAGGAAACCCGTTATCATGGTCTCTGCATTGAAGACCTGTGCGACGTTATTCTTGGACGCACCCATGGCGCGAAGAATGCCGATCTCTTTACGGCGCTCCAAGACGCTGATATATGTGATGACGCCGATCATAATCGAAGATACCACGAGAGATATGGCTACGAACGCGATCAGTACATAAGAGATCGTATTGATGATTTTGGTGACGGATTTCATTAAGGCTCCGACAATATCCGTATAAACAATGCTCTTATCTTCTTCGCCTGCATCTTCGACCATCTTGTTATAGTTTTTCAGGATCGTGGTTATCTCGTCTTTTGATTCGAAATCTTTCGGGTAGATAGTGATCGACTGGAGATCTTCCTTATCGCAGTATCCGAATGCGGAAAGGTTACCCTCGGCAGAAGAAGCTCCTCCGGTCATGAACTCGCTCATGAAGGATTGAAGTTCGTTTTCTCCCATATTGATATTAAACGCTTTAGCAAACGCATCCTGATCGATCGTCAAAGCGCTTCCGAAGTCTTCAAAAGTGCTCTGAAGCGCACTGGTCATGTTATAAGCTATACGCTCGATAACCATGTTCAGCGCGTTCTCGATGCCGACGGCTATCTGGCCGGTTATGTCAGTCATGATCCCCGAAACATTTGACATTACCGCAGAAGTGATCTCATCCACGTTTACAGCGGTGGTTACCGTATACATAATGATATTCATAGCCCTCTCCGTTCCGAGATAGTCAGTAAGTGACTTCTGGAGCAGTTTCGGGTCAGGCAGATTGTTCTTTGTCGCATACTTGCTGTATCCGTCAAGGATGGCATCTGCGATATCCTGGGCATTTTCGGGTGTGATCTCCACCTTATCAGTTATTTCCGTTATTATGGCCTGGGTCTGCTCGTCAAGGATCCTCTGGCCTTCCTCACTTTCGAGATACTCGCGGAAATACTGGGAATACGTTGCCTGATCTATGTCTGCTATGGCTTCGACCCCGTAATTTGCAATAACATACTTCACAAATCCGTCGGATATTGCCTCACCTGCTTCTCCGATGATATTCCTGTCAATATTGGTTATCCCGCTTTCCCTGATGATCCTGGAAAGCTGTTCCCTGATGATCGCGCTGCCTTCGGGTGAAGAGATAAACTGCGCTATAGCATCCGGAAGCTTGGCATAGTCTGTCGAAGGATTTTCTGACGCATAAGCCATATAGTCAACAAAAAGACCTGACATACCGTTGCCCAGAGCCTCGAAATCAATCTTCAATTCGACTCCGTCAAGAAGGCTCATCAGATCATCAGATGACAATTCCGGCATTGCGTTTCCGAACGCGCCGGAAAGATCCACTCCGCTCATATCACCAAAAGCTTCTTCATCAATGGTGATCTTGCTCTCATCGAACTTAAAAGCATTCTGGATCTTATCCTCATCAATGGAGAACAGCTTGCTCATGTCAAAATCGGATTCCTCTTCATCGAACCTTACACCCGTAAGAACATTTACTTCGCGGTCAGCAAGCTGTGCCTTAACGATATCTGCGTTTTCCGCAGAATCCCTGAGTTCTTCAACCAGATTCTTTCCGTAATAGATGCCGGAATCAAGCATCCAGATATCTTCTCCCTCCTTGGGCTGGACAATTCCTACGATCTTAAGATCCTGCGCATCTTTCAAAAGACCACGCATATATTCTTTATCGTTTCTCATATCGGTATAGATCTTGTTGGTCTCATCATACTTGTAGAATTCATAGGCAGGCACCACCTTGAACGTCGTGCCCATAAAGTCTTCATAATGCCATGTGTAATATTCCTGATCGGTTACAACTTCAAGACCGTTGCTGAAATCCCTGATCATCTTGTCGAGTTCTTCAGTATCCCTTAAGCCGAACGCATAGATAATATAATCGGATACTGCACCGTTCTGCGTCAGGACAAGAACAGCCTCCTGTGAATTTTCAGGCCATCTTCCGTCCTTGATGTCATACTGGTTGATATAGAGCGACTCGTTCTCAGGCATCTCGAAAAATACGTTCATGCTGTAAGCAGATGAGAATACGCTTGAAGAGGAGAGTCCCATCGAGGCAAAATCATTATTGGGGTTTACCTGTCTGTACTCTTTTGTCCCTTTGTTATAGCTGAATATCTGGGGGGCAATTCCGTATGTATATTCGACGCCGTTCGTAAGTTCATAAATGTTCGTTTTATCGCTGTCAAAGTATTCTTTCAAAGAGACGAGATCGTTTGTCTGAACGGTGGAAAGGATCTGCCCGACAGAAGGAACCTCAGTGATCTCGCCTTCACCTGCCGGCTCCCAGGTATCCGTCGACACCATCATCATCGAGATAAATGATACTGAAGACCGTTCTATCGAAAGCGGATACTGTGACAATGTCTGGGCCTCGATCCTGTCGATGTAAGTGTTGACTCCGTTTGACATGGACAATATCAGGGCGATGCCGATGATACCTATAGATCCGGCAAAAGCGACCAGTATGGTCCTTGTCTTCTTTGTCCAAAGATTGTTGAAGCTCAGGGCAAGCGCCGTGAAGAAGCTCATGGATGCCTTTCCGAGATTTTTATGTACCGGATTTCCCTGCTCCTGCTCTTTTCCGGGCTCATACGGATCACTGTCATTGGTGATCTTACCGTCTTTAAGCTTGACGATCCTCGTCGCATATTCCTCCGCAAGCTCAGGGTTATGCGTAACCATTACGACAAGGCGGTCTTTTGCGACCTCTTTCAAAAGGTCCATGACCTGAACGCTGGTCTCGGTATCAAGCGCTCCGGTGGGTTCGTCCGCAAGAAGGATCTTGGGGTCATTTACAAGAGCTCTTGCAATTGCAACTCTCTGCATCTGGCCTCCGGACATCTGATTCGGTTTCTTATGAGCCTGCTCGCGAAGTCCTACCTGCTCCAATGCATCCAGCGCTCTTTGCCTGCGTTCCCTCTTGGAAATACCTGAGATGGTAAGCGCCAGTTCAACGTTGGATAAAACGGTCTGATGAGGGATCAGATTATAACTTTGGAAAACAAAACCGATCGTATGGTTTCTGTAAGAATCCCAATCCCTGTCCTTATAACGCTTTGTGGAAACGCCATTGATGATGAGATCGCCCGAATCGTAACGGTCCAGACCTCCGATAATGTTTAAAAGTGTCGTCTTGCCGGATCCGGAAGGTCCTAAGATCGCAACGAACTCATTGTCCCTGAGATTCAGAGACACTCCGTCCAAAGCCTTTTGAACGAGGCTTCCGGTCTTATATTCTTTACGTATATCCCTTATTTGAAGCATAACCTTTGAAATTCTATCACGCGCGAAATGAACTTTCTTTACAATATCTGTTAATTATCGGAAAAATCCGACTGATTCAGAATGTTCATGACACGCATAAACCCTTATTCCCGATTTCTTTTATATGCTGCCAGATTACGTCTTTACCTTAAGGCTCCTTTTATCATTGAGGGAGCTTTGAGTAAAGCCATTTGACATCGCTCGGGAAGCCCTCCTTATTCATCTTGGAGAACAGCTGGAAACGGATTCCCTTGACGCCTTTGAGGTAAGGTCTTATGGCTTCAGCAAGACCCTTGCATTCTTTCTCGAACGACTCTTCCGAACAATCCATGATGCAGATATAAGATCTGTCTTTTCGGTTGTCTGCGGGAGCCGTTATCAGGATCATTGCCCTGGCTATGTCAGAATGAGCACCGCAATACTTTCTGACGGCATTCCCGACAGCTGAGAATTCAGGTGTGCCCGAAGGATCTGTTACCAGCAACTTCTTAGCGCCCGGAACGTCAGACCCGCCGCCTGCTATGACATTATCAGGGTTCATATTGCCTTCTTCTGAACCGAATCTTTCCCTGTAGATAGTTGTCTCGATCATTTTGTCGACAAGGTCCTTTGGGATCGTTATCGTAACGGGACCGCCGGGATTAACGATAAATCCCTGATGGAACTGGTCTCTGGAGATCTTGGCGACCTGGGCAAAGCTCATTATGAATGTCTGATCGGGACCGCCGCCCTTATTGCCGAAACCGTTCTTTGCCGCGATCCTGGCAAGTCTCTGATCGGTAAATACGGGAAGGAAAGGCACTCCGGGATTAGTCTTTACACTGAGCCCCATAAAAGCCACGGTACTCTTTCCGTTCTTTGATCCGGTGATCTTGGCGAGAGTAACAAACTCAGATGTCATAAGGCAGTCCATTGTCGTACCGAAGAATACGGGTTCTTTACTGTATTTTCCGTACTCGCAGAGCATGGCGATCGTTCTGGGGTTGCCCGCGATTGCCATTCCTTTGCATGCGGGATCATCCATATCCTCTATGCCCTTGGCATCGGTAATGACTGCATATCTCTGGATCGGTCTTGAAGAATCATCCTCGGGATTCTGCGGAAGCGGGATGTCACCTCTTGTTATCTCAAGCTCGACTCTCTCATAAGATGCCTCGTCAACAAAAACCCTGTTGTCATTCCTGATCTTCTCGATCCTGACCGTAAATTTTTTGCCTCTTCCCTGATAAAGATAAACTTCGCTGTCCCTCTTTACCGTTCCCCTGAGATTACCGCGGACAATGATGTTGCCTTCTTTCTCGGGAGCAGCGGTCATGGGGATCTCATCACAGAGCAGGAAAAAATTCATCCCCGTGGGAATGGTATTTCCGGAAAGGACTCTCTCGGCAGCCTTTCTGGCATTTTCTTCATTGAGATCCTCTTTTTTATCGGCTTCTTCCTGAGCCTGTTGTCTTTCTTCGGCTCTGGCCTGCCTCTCCTGTTTTTCCTCCTCGCGTGCCGCAAGGATGATCTTCATTTCCTCTGTAACATTGTTACTTTCTTTATTTTCTGCGGCTTCGCTGTTCTGAGCATCTGTATTCTTTTTCTTTCCGAAAAATGCCATATTGGTTCTGACTCCCTCATTTATATAATTTCTAACAAAGAATTATAGCACATCACGGTTTTACTTTCCTTTTTTGCATATCGCGTCCGGTAGGAATAAAATATCGCCATAAACTCCCAAAGAGGATGTCATATGGAATACGACAGACAAGACATATTGGATAAGGCGGCGGAAGCATACGATCATGCGGAAGCGACTATCAGAGCCATGGACGGCGTTTTTCAGAATGTCACCGGAAGCAATTATGACGCTGAACTCACACTGGCTCAGTTTGACATGATACTGCAGGGGGTTCTTCTCAGCGTCGCCTGTGCAGACGGAGTCTTCGATCCCATAGAGCAGGATTTCGTAAGACAGTTTGCCATGCACGGCGATCTGCTCGAATACATAAGATCAGATTCGAATGGCGAGATCGAACTTACATGGGACGTTATCGCAAATCTTCCGGAAGAAGTGTCTTCTACTCTCATTCAGGTATTGCCGCAGGTCCTGGACGACCAGTGTGAGAGTTTTGTCTATCCACTGGCTGCCGTTGATTTCTCATACAGTCAGTTCGGCGGGATAGAGACTACCCCGGGGACTTTCCTTAAATCGATAGAGATCGACATGATAAAGATAGCAGGGCTTCTTGCAATGGTGGATTCAGATGATACTGAAGAGGAATTGTGTGCCGCAGTATCAATGATCTACGAACTCGAAGGAAAGCACTGGAGAGACCTTCTGCCGGACAAGGCGTTGGGGTCAGGTCAGTATCCGAATTCCTCTATCCAGTAATACTTATATCCGTTCTCCGTCTGATAAAGGGCAACGGCAAATGTTCTGTATTCGGGATTGATCATGTGTTCATAGTGTCCTGATGAGGAATTAAGCCAGTCATCGAATACTTCCTCGGCTGATTTCTGGCCGTATGAGATGTTTTCCGCATACATTACGTCTGCATTTACCGTATACCACTCGGAACCGTCGGGTCTTAAGTGATTTCTGTTCTGTTCATAAGTGAGCTGTGGAAGTTCCGCAGCACGGACGGCGGCACAGTATGCCAGTGTCTCGTCCCATACCAGCGGCTCTACTCCTACCCTTTCACGCTCGGCATTTGTCATCGTAAGGATATCCCTGGCATAACCCTCCGGAGCTGTGGCATTTGCTTCTTCATAAGGATCGTAATAAGCGTAAGAATCGTCAGTCGGTTCGGTCGGAACGGTAGGGTTAATGGAATTATAGGAACCGGCAGCCTTTCCTTCTGAATTAATGCCTTCTGAAGTCGCAGTATCCGCAGCGCCGGCAGAAACAGCGCTTATTACGGCTTCAGCTGTTCCTGACGCCGGATATCCGGTGTTATCCGCGATGTCCTCATCAGGATATTCAGCAATGAAGCCTGCCCTTGCTGCCATATATCCGAGCATATAATACTCGGCATTCATGTAAATGATCTTAAACCAGTTTCCGCCTGTAGCTACAACGATTACTCTCTCTCCCCTGGTGAGATCTATGGAATTACCGCTACTCATAACGTCAGGAAGGCTGAAAGCCTTTGTGTTCATTGTGGCCACATACTCTATATCACCTGAATTGGGAACGAAGAATCTTACACTTTGCGAATCCTCGGGATCCTTATGTTTTTCAGAAGCATCTTCCGGAGCATCCGTCTGAACGATATCGGCGCTCTTAACATAATATCTCTGACCGCCGTACTCAATCGCAGCCCAGCCGTCTCTGCTGAAACCGAGGACCTCAAAGGCTGCATCCTCCACAAGTGAAGGTCTTTCCTCATCTGTGTCTTTCGGTTCGGCAAACAGATCCAGCCTGCCCATCTTGGACTTGTAATAGTTATTGCCGACAGGCGTTACCGTAAAGATATGGATATCATCATGCTCGTTAAGGATGGCGGCATCAGATTCGGAAACCGTCTCTGAAGGCTCTGCCGCTGTCTCATCCGGGCTGGTGGTCTCTCTTATCTCTACTTCAATGAGAACCGTGCCGTCGCTGGCTTCAAACGTAGTCTCGGAATTCTCGGGAGCTTTTGCTCCGTTAAGATAATTCGTGATCCTGAATGCCGCGAATGCAAAAATGCAAAGTAATATAACCACGATTCCTGCGATCAGGAATTCATATCTTGTTCTGATATCTGTTTCTTTTCCTTTTTCGGTCATAACAACCCGCTTCCTAAGCTTTCCCCCAGACTTAAAAAGCCTGCCCTTCCGGAGAATGCCTAATACCTCTAATAAATAATAATATTGCCAACAAATGATTTCAAGTTTAAGGCTCTTGACAACTTGCAAGCAAGTTGCCCGATATAGTGTTATACTTTTTTTACATTTGAATAAGAGGAGGGACTCATATGGACAAGAATAAGAAGCTCCTTATCATCGGCGGCTCGGTCGGGGGTGCCGCACTTGCCGCATTGGTAATCATATCAATTGCGCTCGCGAACAGGCCTAGTGCTTTGATCGTAAGAGCCTTTGCAAATACCATAGATGACGCTAAGAGGATCGAAGTGTATGACGTGGCTGAGGATGTCATAAATGGCGGTTCGATCGCAGTTTCAGCTAATCTTGAAAAATTTGCAAATGACGACGTAACGGTTCAGGCAAAGTTATATACTGACGCAAAAAACGTAAAAGGAGCCGGTGAATTAAAGCTTTCTGAAGACGATGAGACTGTTCTTCAGACAAGTGTCTTCCTCAATCAGGATAAAGTTGCCATGAAATGTCCCGAATTCTTCGACGGTACATATGGAATTAATTTCAAGAACTTAAGCAAAAACCTTCCGGGATCCATTTTCGACCCGGATGAAGAGACAGATTATTCATTTGATGACGAACAATACGAATACTTTATGAACCTTCAGGATACAGTCAAGAAAGACCGGAACCTCCAGGATGACTTCGAGAAACTGGCAGCACAGTACAGGCTGGTGTTTATTGAGAAGCTCATGAAGTACAGCAGTGTTTCAAAATCAGGCAATACGATCACAGTCGCCGGTGAGAAGATCCCCTGCACCGTAGTAACGGTCAGTGTGGATGAAGAGGCTGCAGTTCTTATCACACAGGCAATGATCGACTACGCCAATAACGATGAAGTCCTTGAAAAGTATCTCTATCGTGTTGCTTCAAACGGCGCCTTATATGATGATCCCGATGAATATGTTGACGAGTTTTACGACTATCTTGATGAGCTCGGAGACGATATCGAAGATCTTGCCGATGAAGATTTAGAGATCTCTCTCGATTTCTTTATAACAAGATCCGGCAGAAGGCTTGCCCGCCTGGATGCAGATTTGGAATACGGCAAGGAAGATATGGAGTTCTCCGTTGTTCTTGGCAAGAACGTCTCCAAATCAAAAGAAATCAGCCTGACCGCAAAAGACAAGCAGAGCGGTGAGTCATATTGCATTACTTATAAAGTAAGTGAGGACAGCAGCAAACTCTACAAAGCTGAACTGGAGATTGAAGAACGCAACAGATCATACCGCTATTATGATTACGACGATTACGATTATTACGATTACGATGACAAAGACAGTGAAGAATACATAAATACGACCAAAACAACGATCAAAGTCGAATGGGACAAGAAAAAGGGCGATCTCGTAGTCAAGTATGAAGATAAGTGGGATGACACCGTTATTAAGGGCAGCCTTCTCGAAAAGGGTGACAAGTACATTTTCGTTCTTACAAACATCAGAGAGGACGGCGAAGCGGTTCCGGACATCAAGTCTCTGGAACTGACCATCACTTTAGACAGACATGATCCTGCACCTAATGTTCCCGGAAATTTCACGGAAATAACAAAAATGAGTGAACGTGATTTCAAGCATCTCTCTGAGGATATCGAAGATGGAATCGAAGATATCTGGGATGAATATTTCGACAAGTGGTAAACCTGAAACTGAAGTTCATAAATAAACTTTAATTAAATAAAGCCTTGCCCTTTAAATCGGCGAGGCTTTGTTTTATACTTTAAAAGCTTAAAGTGTCGATTTATATTTCAACACAATCCAAGTCAGAAGAGGTGTGCAAATGAAGAAAGTTCTGGTATGCAAGGAAAGTCTGCCTGCCGAGACGCGTGTTGCCCTTATCCCCGATGACATCAAAAAGCTCTCAGGTATGGGCTTTGAATTCACGGTAGTAAGCGGTGCCGGTCTTAAGAGCGGCTTTAAAGATGCGGATTACGAACAAGCCGGCGCAAAGATCGTTAAGAAAGAAAAAGACGGTCTTTCCGATGCCGAGATCGTTGTAAGGATCCTCAAGCCCGATTCAGCTGACGGCATGAACCCCGATACGGTTCATATCAGTTTCCTGGATCCCTTTAACGAGAAGGATCTTCTTAACGGATTCGCCAAGAATAACATTCAGGCTGTATCTCTTGAGATGATACCCAGAACTACCCTCGCACAGAAGATGGACGTTCAGTCATCACAGACTTCACTTGCCGGCTATGTTGCGGTTCTCAATGCAGCTGCCCGCATGCCCAAGATCCTTCCGATGATGGTTACTCCTGCAGGAACCATCAATCCTGCCAGAGTATTCGTTATCGGCGTAGGCGTTGCAGGTCTTCAGGCCATCGCGACCGCAAAGAGACTCGGCGCGCGTGTTGATGCATTTGATACAAGACCGGTAGTTGAAGAGCAGGTTAAGTCCCTCGGCGCCAATTTCGTCAAGATCGATCTCGGAGAGATGGGACAGACCGCCCAGGGCTATGCAAAAGAGCTCACTCCCGAACAGATCGCAAAACAGCAGGAAGCACAGGCAAAGGTCTGTGAAAAAGCAAATATCGTTATCACGACCGCCAAGGTCTTCGGACGTAAGGCTCCGGTCCTCATCAAGAAGGACGTAATCGAGAGAATGCAGTCAGGTGCGATCATCGTTGACATGGCTGTTTCCACCGGCGGTAACGTAGAAGGCAGTGATCCGAACAAGGAAGTCGTTACGGATAACGGCGTAATCATCCTTCCCGGTGACGAACTGCAGCGCCAGGTTCCCTGGGATGCTTCGAAAATGCTCTCCGGTAACATCTCCGCATTCCTTACACACTTCTATAACAAGGAGTCGAAGGAGTTCGAGGTCAACCTTTCTGATGAGATCATGAAGGGCTGCCTTCTCACACAGGGCGGAGCAATCATCCACGAAAGATTTAAGGAGGCTTAATATATGGAGATCACCACTGATACAATTATGCTCTTGATCTTCGTCTTTATTATCGCTGCCTATTTAGGCGTCGAGCTTATCTCGAAGGTCCCTTCACAGCTTCACACCCCTCTCATGAGCGGTACGAACGCCATCTCCGGAATCACGATCGTCGGAGCCATCGCAGCTACGGCCATCAATGCGTCCGGAAACCATGTTTTCGGAATCATCCTCGGAGCTATCGCGATCTTCTTCGCTACGGTCAACGTTATCGGCGGATATTTCGTAACCGACAGAATGCTCTCAATGTTCAAGAAAAAGGAGACACCTAAGAAATGAGTGATTATATTTGCATAGTACTTTACATGGTGTCCTGTGTCCTTTTCATCATGGGCATCAAAAAACTCGGAAAAGCAGATACCGCACGTAAAGGTAACCTTTATTCATCGATCGGTATGCTCATAGCTGTCGTATCAGTCCTCATCTCGCAGGACGTTATCGACGGCGGATTAATAAGCTATCTTCTCATTATCCTCGCGATTTCAGGCGGAAGCGTTGTAGGATTCATCTGGTCCAAGAAGGTCGAGATGACCGGAATGCCCCAGCTCGTTGCACTCTTCAACGGCTTCGGCGGTCTGTCTTCAATGCTCGTAGCTATTTCCCAATTCACGGCAGGGGTTACGGAGGATGCTTTCACCGGACTTACTCTGGGTCTCACGATCCTCATCGGTGCCGTTGCCTTCACAGGTTCGCTTATTGCCTGGGGCAAGCTCGCAGGACTTAAGATGTTCAAGAAGAACATCTCTATCCCCGGCAAGAACTTCATCAATGCCGGCATTCTTTTTGTCGCTGTTCTCGGCATCCTTTTCATCTGCATCTCGCCTGACAGCGGTCTTGGTGTTGCAGGTGTCATCATAACAACGATCGCATCTCTGGTATTGGGCGTCACACTGGTCATCACGATCGGCGGCGGCGACATGCCGGTCATCATCTCATTCCTCAATGCTCTCTCTGGTCTTGCTGCAGCATTCGCAGGCTTCCCTATCGGCAACACGGTACTCATCGTATCCGGCTGTCTCGTAGGCGCCTCCGGTGTCATCCTCACGCTCATCATGTGCAAGGCCATGAACAAGACTTTTGTAGCTCTCCTCTTCAAGACAACAAAGAAGAAGTCAGCAGCTGCTGAAGGCGAGCACAAGGAACCCAAGTCAATGTCCGTCGAGGACGCTTTCCTTATCCTCGAAGCTGCAAAGAGCGTCGTATTCGTACCCGGTTACGGAATGGCTGTTGCGCAGGCTCAGCATGCAGTTAAGGAGCTCTGCGACGTATTGGAAGAGAACGGCTGCGAAGTCAACTTCGCCATCCACCCCGTTGCAGGACGTATGCCGGGTCACATGAACGTTCTCCTTGCAGAAGCTAACGTTCCTTACGAGCAGCTCAAGACAGCTGACGAGATGAATCCCCAGATGCCTAACACGGACATCGCCATCGTCATCGGCGCTAACGACGTTGTTAACCCTGCAGCTATCAACGACGAATCTTCACCTATTTACGGTATGCCTATCGTCAACGCTTACGAAGCACGCACGGTATTCGTTCTCAAGCGTGGTCAGGGTACAGGATTCTCAGGTATCGAGAACCCGCTGTTCACAATGGATAACACCGTAATGATCTACGGCGATGCTAAGCAGACGGTATCACAGCTCGTTGTCGAGTTCGAGAACTGATGTGATCAGATAAACAAACGTCATCAAGGGGTTGCCTCAAACGGCAGCCCCTTTGTTTGTGTATTTATAAAATACGAATACTTTTGCTGAAAATGCCATTAATCTATCGCAAAGTCGGACTGCCTTAAGTATATTTTCGCATTACTGAATTAATACTGAAATCAGGTCCCGATCATTAACTTTTCAGTAATTTGCTGTGAAATTACAGATTCTGTCATTGTTTCAGGGCAAATATTGTACTTTTTCTGTAATGGTGATATATCCCCCAACTTTTCCAAAGAGCCTTATTTTTCTGCCTCTTTCATTTTTACAGGCTTTATCACAAAACAGATAACAATAAATACAATGATAAACAGAATTACCGCACCGATTACGTCGATGATCGAATGCTGCTTGATAAACATCGTGGAAAGAACTATAAGCAATGCCATGATGTCGCTCGCAATGAGAAGAACTTTCTTCTCTGAAAATGCGAGGTGGAGACCTGCTGCTACGACCAGCGCATCATAAACATGAAGGCTCGGAAATACATCAGTCGGTGTGTCGATCGAATGGAGATAATTGATCAGATCCATGCAGATATTCTGCCTGTCCGGAATGGCGGAACGGAGTTCAAGCGCATTGGGATAAACCACTGAGATCACGATGAACAAAGACATGCCCGTCATAAGCATATAAGCTGTTTTGCGTGATATTGAACGGCTCCTTACGGCGATGGCGATCATGCCGGCGCCAAGGTACGGGAACCACAGAAAATATGGAATGACAAATGCTTCGACAACAGGGATCATGTCATCTAGTGCCGTGTGGATTATGTGGAATCCGCCTGCAGGATTAAGGCTCTCGACCCAGAAGAATACCGGCATGTATATAACCATGAAAACAGCCATCGGCAGCAGCGTCACGATGACGTGGAGTATCTTCTTTATAAGGCTTTTATTTTCGGGCTTATCCAAAACCATTTCTCCTAAAAAATAATGCGGAGTGTCAGGGACCATGGGCATCAACCCCTTGAACACTCCGCATATTATAACCCGTGAAAGGCCGATATTTGATTGACTTTTACTACATTTTTTACACGCAATGCCTGTATCTGGCTATCAATTATGCATTAAACCTCATTTACTGTTCCGATAAAGATAGGAGCCATCGTCTCTGTGTCAACGATCGCATAGATGAAGGGTCTGTCACAGTTAACGACACGGTATTCTTCTTCAGTTTCCATTACGGCATTCTTCTCCATGGTTACCACCGTAACCGCTGAAGCGCGCGTACCTTTTGCATCTACTTCAATATGGGTCTTATGGATGACCTTCGATACGAAGATGTCACCGGGCGCTCCGGTAATACCTGACAGATCGGCTTTGCCGGCGTCAAATATATCTTCTGCTCCAAGATTCATGAGGGGCTTATTCATCAGCATGTTAAAATCCGATTCGAATTCCGGCATTCTGGAATAGACCTTATATTTATATGTGACACTGTCTATGAGATCTTCATAGTCTTTTGCGGTAAAGTTCTTCGCAAATTCATTTGCACTGACATTCTCATCAGAAGGAAGGATCGCAAAGAATGCATATTCACCGCCTTTATAGGTCTTAATGAATCCCGTTGCCTTATCGGTCTCATAATAAGCCGAAAGAGTATCGCTTAAGAAAGTCGCCTGCTGTACGCTTCCGTCCGCAGCATGGAAATCTCCTTCCCTGACTTTATCTTCCTCATAGGGCGTTTCCCATTTCCCGTCAAAGGAGATCGCATTGACAAGGACCATGACCGTATCGGGATCCAGCCTGTCGATCACTTCCTTTATCATGTGGTCGGTATGGTCATATGCCCAGCGGTTGATCTCGTCAGGTGTCTTTTCATCAAAGTCCGTAACTGTATATTCAGCCAGAAACGTTTCCCTGATATAGTCAACATATTCCATGTTCACTTTGTCGCCTAATAAAGAACCGTTGTTCCAGACTGCATTCGCGCAGGAAAAATCCACCTTTTTGGCATCATTGATCTTCGTCATCATATCGGCAGCATATGCCTGCTGGGTAAGAGGTGCCTGCCCTTTTGCAAAAAGATCCGTCAGCTGCTCCAGAGAATCACCTTTCGCACCTGCAGAAACCATGTCCAGAGCCATCATGACCGATGCCGGCGATATCATCACATTCCCGTCACCGCCGTAATCCTTTATAGTCTGGTTAAACAGATCAAGGCTGTATCTCCTGTACTGCTCATCCATCAGTTCGTTATCGTATCCGGTATTCTTAACTTCTTTGAGATCGATCCCTGCCTTAATGGACGGATCATTCCGCAGGGGTTTGACTGACGGATTATTCCTCGCGCACCCTCCGAGAAGCATTGACGCTGCCAGGATCCCCGTTATGTACCTTATGTCTTTCCTTGAACAGATCTTCATTTCCGTGCTCCTTCTAAAAATCACTATTAAATCTCGTTAACCGTTCCGATGAAGATCGGTGTCATCGTCTCTGTATCAACGATCGCATATACGAACGGTCTGACGCACTCTACATAGCGGTATTCCACTTCTTCCGGCATGGCGCATCCCGCATCAAGGGTTACTGCCGTAACGGCAGCTGCCTTCGTGCCTTCTGCATCGACTTCAATATGAGTCTTGTGAATGACCTTTGAGATGTAGATGTCACCGGGATCGCCTGCGATTCCGGACAGATCAGCTGTCTTAGGATCAAAAACATCTTCAGCACCAAGTTTTTTAAGCGTATCATTCATTGAACATTCGAAATCAGATTTAAATACGGGCATCCTTGTTATTACTTCATAAGCGTAAGATTCGCTGCTGATGAACTTCTCATAATCCTCTGCAGTAAATGATTTTGCGAATTCATTTGCACTGATGGTCTCATCAGTAGGAAGTATGGTAAGGAATGCATACTGTCCGCCTTTATAATGCTTCATGAACCCGGTAGCCTTTTCAGTCTCGAAATAACATTTCTCCGTGCCGAAAAGAAAATCACCGCGCTGTTCTATGCCTTCGTAATTTGTGAACTTGTCTTCCCTTACCTGATATTCCTCATAAGGTTCTGCCCACTTGGCATCAAAAGAGATCGCATTTACAAGGACCATGACCGTATCGGGTTCCAGACCGTTTATTACCTTCTTGATCATGTGGTCAGTGTTCTGGTCTACCCACTTGTTTATCTCGTCGGGTGTCTTGCTGCTGAACTTACTGATATTGTACTGGGCATTGAAAGTATCCTGGATGTATTCAACATATTCGGCATTGACCGAGTCACCGAGGATGGTCTTGTTGCTCCAGACGGCATTAGCGCAGGAAAAATCGATCTGCTCTGCCTCATTGATCTTATCCATAAGCGCGGAAGCATATGCCTGCTGTGTAAGAGGTCCCTGGCCTGCGGCAAAAAGATCCGTCAGCTGCTGCAGAGAATCTCCTTTAGCTCCTGCCGCAACCATGTCCAGAGCCATCATGACCGATGCGGGCGATATCATTACATTGCTTTCACTTCCATAATCCTTGATCGTCTGGCTTAAAAGATCGAAACAATATCTTCTGTACTGCTCATCCATGACTTCCTGATCAAACTGAGTCGTCTTGATCTCATTGAGGTTGATCTCAGTCTTTGCATTGTTGTCATTCTTAACGGGTTTTTTGTTTGTTGTAAAAGTGCAGCCTCCTAGGAGCATTGACGCTGCAAGTACTCCTGTAAGGACTTTTATGCCTTTCTTTGAACAAATCTTCATTTTCGGTTCCTCCGGTAAAACTCATTTTGCTTTATGCCCTATAAACAGAACAGCGCCCCTAAATGTTGCACTTACTCACATATGCCTCAAATGACGGGTCTTCGAATGATATAATCTTTCAGAATTCTTATAGTAAACGGGGATAATCGTATGAAAAAGATTATATCATTAGTACTTATCGCATCCATGATACTGGCTATTTCGGCCTGTGATTCCACGGATGAGACCAGAAGGACCAGACGTGATGACGAGACGCATTCCGGTCAGAAAATAGATTCTGACAGCATTACCGTGACGGAAGCATCTGATAAGCCGGTCACAACGGTAAACGCTGATTTCGATCCTGATTTCACATTCTCCGTAACAGACCGTGACGGCAATACATGGGATGAATCCGTTTTCAGTTCGTATAATCTCACCATGATCAATTTCTGGGAACCATGGTGCGGACCCTGCGTAGGCGAGATCCCGGATCTGGAAAAGCTTTATGAAGACTACAAGGACATGGGCTTTCAGATAATCGGCGTTTATTCCGAAACTGCCATGGAAGGCGAAGTAGACCAGATCATCCGTGACAGCGGGGTCACATACCCAATTCTTCACTATTCTTCCGAATTCGATAAGTTCCAGACAGGCTATGTTCCGACAACGATCTTCGTTGACGGAGAAGGACATATATTGACAGTTCAGGGCGAAGACAGTGTCGTCGGTTCGAAGACTTACAATGACTGGGCAAAGATCATAGAAAAACTGCTTTAAACTGTACTTATGCGAAAACGCATCATCACAATATCACTGATAGCCGCAGGAATAATCCTCATTGTTGTGGGGATAGCTTTAAAACAGCCTGAATCCGTTTTATCGAAGGCAGCAAGAATCTGCATGGAGTGTATCGGAATTGGCTAAGAAGTGGGTAAGACATTCCATCCAGGCTGTTGCCACCTTGCTTCAGAACGCCAATTTCAAAGGCTTCCTGGAGGGGAAGATCTATCAGGGACCTGTAAAATCCGTATGCGTTCCCGGTCTTAACTGTTACTCATGTCCCGGTGCCGTCGGAGCATGTCCCATAGGTTCTCTCCAAAACTATCTCAGCGGATTGAAGTTCCGTGTGCCATACTACGTTGTCGGCATACTGATCTTCATCGGCGCCCTGATCGGCCGTGCGGTCTGCGGTTTTCTCTGCCCTTTCGGTTTTCTCCAGGATCTGATATATAAGATCCCGTTCTTTAAGAAAAACGAATTCAGGATAGACAAATATCTCCGGTGGTTTAAATACATCGTGCTCGCTTTATTTGTATTAATGCTGCCATTCTGCTTCAAGCTGACACCGTTTTTCTGCAAGTATATCTGTCCTTCGGGAACCATCGCCGGAATATGGCTCGCTTCTGCTGACAAACAGGTGGCAGGCCAGCTCGGAAATCTTTTCAGTCTCAAACTCGTGATACTCGGTCTTATCCTTTCAGCAAGCCTCATCATATACAGACCATTCTGCAAATACATCTGCCCTCTGGGCGCGATCTACGGCTTTTTCAATAAGATCGCCCTTTACCGTCTGCATCTTGATGCAAACAAGTGCGTTGGCTGCAAAGCGTGCGCTAAAGCCTGCAAGATGAATGTCGATCCGAGCGTTTCCCCCAACAGCTGTGAGTGCATCCGCTGCGGAGAGTGTGTAAATGCCTGCCCGCACAAAGCACTTAAGATGGGTGTGAAAAAAGAAGCTTCTAAATCATAATTTATCAATATCTTGACCCGTAGATTGAACCGCGCTACGGCATGTTTTTCGTCAAGTTTGGCCTCAAAATGCCATTTTGAACCGTGGATCGACCAGCACTGCGGCACGTTTAGCGGTTCATCCGGTCGAAAACAGGATTCGTTGACTTGTCTCCATAACTAAAACGGCGGAAAGCCAATGCCATCCGCCGTAAATACCATATTGCTAAATCAACAACTTACTGTAAAGGTCTTGCCAGACCGCAGTCAGGGCAGAACCTTGAGGTAATGCCTGTCTTGCCGCAAGAAGGACAATTCCATGCGCCTTCAACAGGAGCTGCGGGTGCTGCCGGTGCTGCAGGAGCAGGTGTGCCTGCGGGAGCCTGTGTATTGCCTGCGACAACGTTGCCGAAGCCTTCTCCGACTTTCTGTGACTCACCCATGATGGGAGCCATTGCATCCCTTGTCATGTTGATGACACCGCCCATGGCGCCCAATGTAACGCCGAGACTTGCGACATCACCGATACCGCCTGAAGCGCCGCCGCCGGAACCACCGCCGGTGATGCCGTTCTGCATGGCTTCGAGACCGACCTGACGGGCTGTCTCATCACGATATGTGTAGCCCTTCATCTGCATCTCGGCAGCCTCTGCCTCAGCCTTCATCTTGTATGCTTCAGCTTCAGCCTGGGCCTTGATGCGGATTGCTTCTGCGTCTCCCTGGGCGTTTACGGCCTTGAGCTGGGCCTCGGTCTGGGCCTCGACGATCTTTCTCTGCTGTGCAGCTTCTGCCTCAGCCTTTCTGACTTCCTCTTCGCGTACCTTCAAAGTCTTGTCGGCAAACTGCTGCTTGAGGCGTACAAAGTTCGGATCATCATCAGGAGTAACAATGGATGTTACGTAGAACTCGGGCATCGTGAGACCGTATTCTTCCAAAGTCGCATTTATGTCGACCATGAGCTGCGATGACAATACGTCGAGATAAGCATCGATCTCAAGGATATTGAGGTTCTGTTCCTTGATGATGCGTGCGAGATTTGCCTTGACCTTGTTAATGATCAAAGCCCTGAACATGCCCGTTCCGTAGGATTTACCTTCGCCCGTAACATCGCTCTGGAGGAGTCCTTCGGTCGTTCCGACAAGCTTTAAGACCAGTTTGCTGGAATCGGTAACTCTCATATTGAAGTTGCCGGAAGCTCCGATCTCGACATGAAGTCCTGAAGCGGGATCGAAAAGTCTTACCTTACTGTCAGTACCCCATCTGATACCCATCTGGGTAACCATGTTGATGAAGTAAACTTCGCAGTGGAAAACATTGACTCCGCCGGTACCAAGCTTCATGTAGTCACGAACCTTGGGAATGTTATTCGTAACGAGCGTATGTCTGCCTGCAGTGAACTGATCGAAAACCTTACCGTCACGGAAGAAAAGCGCTTCCTGGGTCTCATGGACGATCAGCTGGGAGCCGATCGTAAAGTCTTCTTTCTCATGCTTGTGAGCCAGTACGTCATTACTGCCTTCGTACTTGATTACACTAATAGCTTCAACCATTTCCTATTCTTTCCTTTCTATTTATTTTTCTTCGTTATTTGTTCCGTAAATGATGCAAATAGAATAAACAACACGATCGGACCGACTATCGCTATGATGACCGAGAGAACCGTAGGCACATTTAATGCATACTTAAGGATCGAATAGACGATAAGCGGTGTCGCGCATAAGAACGAGATGACCTTGATTATCACTGCAGGTATTCCGCCGCGGTACAAAACGTATCCCAGTCCTGCCGAACCGGCAAGAAACAGCAGGATGCATACGGCCCACGGACATCTGAATGTTTCTCTTAAGAACAGACCAAATGCAGCAGGAATGATAAGGCTGAATACGACAGCCCACGGGAGTTGTCTCCTGCGCTCTGCTTCGATCTCCATCTTACACTTATAGACGATCTCGTCGGCATCCCTGTATCCGGGAACTTTAGAGAGATCATGAATGGCGCTTCTGAAAGATTTATGATCGTAGTTGTACTTACCCTTGATGTAGTATGAAAACTGATCAGCCCGCTTTATGCCTTCATCACAGATCCTGTTAAGATCGGCCGCAACATGATCATTGATCCTGTTGCATTCCATCTGGGTGGTCTTAAAGATGATCTTCGCCTCGTTTGCTGATGCAGCCTTGGTTTCATTCTCGATAATGTCATTCGCCTTGTTGATGTTGGCAATTATCTTGGAATACTTGGCATAGTCGGGAATGACGTCAGCAAGGGACCATCTGGTCCCGCAATTCATGCAGACACATGTACCGGCGAGATAATCGTTCTTAATATCTCCTCCGCATACCTTGCATTTTAAAGAAACCGGTGTAGCAATTACATCTGGCATTCTCTATCCCTACCCTCATTCAAACGTGCGCATTTCGCGCCCGAAAACAATTATATCAAATATTTTTTTCTTCTGCGATATCAACTGAAAACGGCGGAAAGCCTGAAAAGCCTTCCGCCGTCATGAATTAAGAAAAACGTTTTTATCAGAAATAGTTCGCGATAAATCCGGTGATGGCAACACAGATAACAAGAACAAATCCCTTCTTGTTTCCTGTGAGTTTTGTAATCGCGGTCACGCCCTCAAAGAGCATCAGGAGATAATAAGCATATGCCGCGATAGTAAAGATCGCACCGAATCTTACATAAGGAATGAGTCCTGCGAACGAACCCAAAAAATCAGAAACGATGAATGCGGGAGCAGTCGCCATGGCTGATATGGCGAGGAGCTTCGGGAAAGACCATCTCTCTTTGATAATAAGACCTGCGAGCATAAAGACGCCTGCGCATCCGAATACGCGGATCGCATAATAGAAGAACGGGGAAAAGAAATCCTTGACAATCTGACCTCCGATACTGTCATTGTGATATTTGGCAAAGTGGATCAGGTCTATTGTCATGGATGAGAAGAATCCGACCATCCAGCATATTACAACCACGATTCCCGCAATAAACAGTGCATTGCCTATCTTATCGTACTGATCCGAGATCTCAGCCGGACCCGTAACAGGATGAGTTGCAGCCTTTATGAGGTTCTTGAAATGCTGGCCGAACGGAAGCATTGAAGAAGGCTGCTTTGGAGCTGCCTTCGGCTGAGGCTGGGGCTGCGGTGCCGGAGCATTTACAGGCTGCGCTATAACAGGCTGGGGATCCGGAGCTGCTGCCGGCTGTGGAGCAGGCTGGGGTGCAGGTTGCGGAGCAGCCTGGGATGCAAACTGGACCGGACTGCCGCCGAATGCCAAACCGCATCCTGCGCAGAAAGCAACACCATCAGGATTTTCTCTACCACAATTGGGACAAAACATAATCGTATCCTTTCCCCGGGGCATGAAGACCCGGATAAGATGATACGTTCATTTTATCACAAGCAAACCCTTGTCTTGTAAAGAGATTGGACGGGTTATAAAGCTTTCCTTAAAGAGATCTCCGTTACACCGCATCAGCAACTCTGCCGATAACATCAACAGGCTGGACGTCTGAGAATATGATCAGGTATGTCATGCCGTCCTTGTTGAAAACAATGGCATTGACCTCATCCGATGTCTCACCTTCAGCAAGCTCATAAACGTTGCCAAATTTAATGCGGTAGAACCTGGCGGGGATTCCGGCAGGTGTAGTTCCGTCAACGCCCGCACTGCTGTCGATATGAGCTATCTCACCTAAGAGATCCGTGCCTTCAGGTGCCGTAAAGACTATTACCTTCTCGCCATTATCGCCAAAGAACACTTCCTGGCTGATCGTATCGGAGTACTTACCGGATCCCGAACCCTTCATGTCAAAAGGAAGAGCTCTGGAGATTCCGTCAATGCGCGCATCACCCATGCCCTCGCTTGCATCAGTATGAATATCAACACTTACGGTCCCGATAGAAAAAGTGTTCTTGTTCTGGTCTCCGGTTGCATTTCTTATGTCATCTTTAATGTCGTAATCGTTCTCGTCAGCTTCAGCATCAAGAGAATATTCACCGGCATCATTTGCCTGTGTTTCTGCGCAGGCTTCAGCTGCATCATAACGTCCTGCCGTGGTAGCTTCTGCAGCACTGTTCGCGTGGCCGCCGGAAACATCAAAACTCTTGAACATCGTTGAACTTGGTGACGAACTTGACATTCCCAAATAGTTGAACACGAACAATGCGCCCATGATAACGATTATGCCTGCAGCGATGGAAGAAATCACAATAATGGGTGTCTTCTTAGCTTTTCTTCTTACCGGAGCCTTGGCCTCTTCTGCCGGAATGGCCGTAACTTTTGCAGGTTCATGTACATTGGCTGTCCTTACGGTTCCGTGTGCTTTTCTTGTTTCTGCTGATCCCGTGCCGGTTCCCTGCTCCTTTATGGCGGCGGACACAGCACTCATGATCCTGTTCTTCATCTCAGGATCAACAGTTATGTTATTCATGATCTCGTTATATTTAGACAAAATCATCCACCTCCTTCAGCAGTTCTCTCAGTTTGTCACGGGCGCGCTTAAGATCTGAGCGCACTGTGGCCTCGCGTCGCCCTGTTAATGCGGCGATCTCAGAGGTCTGATAACCTTCCTGATAGAAAAGGTGGATTGCTTCACGCTGATGGACGGGCAGACTTCTTACTGCATCCCAGATGGCTTTGTATTCGTCACCCTTATCAAGATCTTCCTGTACCTCGCCGGCGATCTCTTCATTGAGTTCCATCGTGTCACGGACTTTGTTGTAATCAATGCGGTTCTTTGCAAGATTAGATGCAACTCTCATAAGCCATGCTTTGCGATGTGCCTCGCTCTCGAAATCCGGTCTTACGGTGACGAACTTGATCATCGTCTCCTGAAGTATATCCTCCGCGTCCTCCTTGTTGTGAAGGTAAGAGATTGCAAGACGCAGGATGGAATTACCATGAAGGTCAAGTATCTCTTCCGCTTCCTTTTCTATCTGCTCGTCAGACTTGCGGGATGCCCCTGAGGAAGGCACTTCGTCAAAAGTCTCTGCAGGACCGTTGCCGGACAGGGTGAACGGATTATCGTCATCCAGACCCGACACTGCAAGCAGTATTGCGAGCTTTCTTAAAAGCGGTAGATTGGCTTCGTAAGTTAATTCCATTTATTCCCTTGAGTTACTCACCGCTTTCACCCTATATACAGATGAATAAGCGGATTTGTTGCATACAGATTATACTCAAGCAAACAAATCAAAGCAAATTGTTGTCTTATATATTAAAATATGAACTGTGACAAATATCGCCTAATTTTAATATTATATTAATACTCGAGTAACACATTCCGACCTGAAACATAGGATAATAAGGCGTATGAAAAATAATGACAGCAGACTATTCATAAAAAATGACGCGGTTTATGTCACCGTCGTTTTCGTGAGCGTTGTGCTCTTTATAGTTCTGCTCGCTTTCCAGATCTTTTCAGGTGTGACATCCACCAGATATTTCATCGGTGCGGCACTGATACTTCTTGCATTCCTGATGAACATATTCGAAGGCAAGTTCGGATACTACATTTCGTTCGCCCTGAATTTCGTGCAGTTCATGATCTACACATACGAATACATCATGCTGCAGAGCGAATCAGCACCGATGCTTATCGTCATGACGATAATCAATATGTTCATAGATCTTCTCCTGCAGTATTACGTCATCAAGGTCGCAGGAAAGATACAGGGCATTGAGGATGCCAAGCGTATTGAACGAGGCAAGGCCATCCGCAAGGAACTGGAAGATGAGATGTTCTCAAGAACATCCCTTATCGTTAACCACGAGGTTATGGGAAGCCATCAGGGATTGAGCGAAGCCATAGGACGTAACCTCACGAGTTCAATCGATCCTCTTACGACACTCCCCGGACGTGACATGATAACCGAACGTGCAGACAAGTTCATAAGAGAAGACATTGCGAACATGCAGGAGAGCGACAGACCGGATTCTGTTTGCCGTCCCTTCACCGTGATCTATCTCGCGCTTGATCATTTCGACAACATAACAAGAGCCATCGGACACAAGTCAATGGACCTCTTCATTCAGAATATGGCACACCGTCTCCGTGAGGCGGCAGACCCCACGGACATGGTCGCAAGGATCGACGATGCGGATTTTGTTATCCTTTTCAAGAGAGTCCTCTCAAAGGAAGCAGAGATAAAATATGCTGACAAGCTTGCCAAAGAAGCTTCCAGAGCCTTCGCGGCAGGGATCGACTCGATGAATGCAAGCATTCATTACGGGTTCGCGCATTATCCGACTGATTCGCGTCATGCCGGCGAGATAATAGCTAAAGCCGAAGAACGCATGAGCATAGTTGCCAAAGCAAGTGCGGACAATAAAAACAATTCTGATGAACAGACTGAACTTCCCGGTTCGGAAGTTTTCAAAAACAAGTCCAAGGAAGAGATCGTGGCCATCTTCGAGCGGGCTATCGATGACGGTAATATTCATATGGTTTACCAGCCGTGTTTTACGGCAGAACGCAAGCTCACCGGCTTCGAAGCTTTCTTAAGATTTGACAAGAACGATAAATCCATCCCCCCTCAGGTATTCCTTGCAGCTGCCGAGAACGCCGGGTATATGAGAAGGATCGGAAGTTTTTCGATGGAAAGTTCATTAGGTGCCCTTTCGCAGATCAACAAGATCGATCCGAAACTCACCATGAACATCAATCTCTCGAACTATCAGCTCAGAGAACCGGACTTTATCCAGTCGTTCTCTAACATCGTATCTTCGACTGACTGCAACGTAAATAACCTCATTCTCGATCTTCAGGAAGAGAGCCTCATCACGAGTCTTTCAGACATCCGCATGACGATCGAGGAGCTTGCCACGACAGGCGTTAAGATGGCTCTTGATAACTTCGGAAGAGGTTACTCGTCTTTTAATGCAATACCTCTCCTCCCCGTCTCGGTATTAAAGCTCGACGGCAATTTTACCTCAAGGCTCGCCACGGATGCGACAGTCCGTATCCTGACACGCTCCGCCATCACTCTCATGCATGACATAGACATCACGGTAACGGCAACAGGTGTTGGTCAGGAGGACCAGTTCGATATCCTCGCCGGCAGCGGCTGCGACAGATTCCAGGGTCTGTTCATGGGTCCGGCCATCTCTTCTGATGATCTAAAGTTATTTATTGCCAAATACAATTAATCTCTGAATCATACCCTTTACCTAACTGTTCTTTCTCTATGCTATAATCTCCCTATTAAATAAAGGAGTGCTTGCTGTTTATGGCTGATCCTATCGTTATTATCGAGAATGTCTCGTTAAAATATAAGAAGACCGTATTGACAGGTGTCTCCATCAGTGCCGATAAAGGCGAAATCATCGGCCTTCTCGGTCTCAACGGATCCGGAAAATCCACTCTGCTCTCTTCTATTGCCGGTCTCAGAAAACCTGCTTCCGGCTCTATCAAGATAAATGGTAAAGCAGGCTTTGTCACTCAGGAGAATGCCCTGATAGATGAACTCACAGCCATGGATAATCTTAAGATGTGGACTCCTCTTGGCAAACAGGAAATCTTAAACGAACTGACAACCACCGAACTGTCCATATTAAAGGTCGCAGACTTCATAGATCTTAAAGTTAAACGCATGTCAGGAGGCATGAAGAAACGCCTCGCCATTGCATCTGTCCTACTTTCCAAACCTGATATTCTTCTTATGGATGAGCCTTTGGCATCTCTCGATATACCGGCGAAAAACGAGATAATCGACTTCATGGACACTTTCAGGAACAAGGGCGGCACGATCTTTGTAGCAAGCCACAACGAAGAACTGTTCAGACATTGCTCCAAAGTATATCTTTTGAAAGACGGCTCTGTTAACCTTCTGCCTGCCGGTATCTCACCTGCGGAGGCTCTTAAATGATCAGAGCATACTGCAAAAGAGTATTGCTTTTCCTTCCATATCTGCTTTGCTATTTTCTGGCAATCGGAATCGCCATGATGGGAATTGCCATGAATGCCTCGGCATTCCTTTTTGACGAAAGCACTGAAAACGTTGTGGAAATGGCAATCTGTGTTCCTGATGAAGAGACATACACCCGTCTGGGTTTGAACTTCATAAAGAATGTGGACAGCGTAAAACATACCGTTAACCTTAAAGTCGTAACAGATGCGGAAGAAGCGGTCCGCCTTGTTGAAGGTGGGAAAGTTGTTGCTGCCCTGATAATCCCTGACGGTTTTGTGGAGACAATGGGAACCGAGGATGCAGTATCGGGATCGATAATTTACCGTGATGCAGATACCTTCGAAGAGCATGTCGTAAACGATATCATTTACGCTATGAGTGACTTCTTGGGGCTCTCGCAATGCGCGATCATCACAGCACGTGAATATGCCCAAGAAAACAACATAGATTATCAGGTGGCATATGATATTGAGATCGCTGTTATGAATAACTGTTATAGCTACGTTATGGCCAGGAATCTTTTGTTCAAAAAGATCGATGCTGATGATCTGGTTGCAAAATACAAATTGGAAGAGCAGCTCACTGCATCATATACGCTTTACATCATCATGATGTCGATCTTTGTTATTTCTTTCTTCTTCAAGGGAAATAACGATGTCTTCCGTGCGAGGGCAAAGCTTTCCGGGATCAGAACATGGAAGCTTTTCCTTATCGAAACGGGGTGTGCTGCTTTCATGCTCTATTTCCTTTATGTTCTGGTTTTTATATGTCTGTTCGCATTATTGGGAGAGATGAATCTGCTTGCCCTGTTCTCGGTTATACCTTTCTTCATTCTGATCGCAGCCTGCGGAACCGCTCTGTGCTATCTGGTCAAGAGCCCTTCCACAGTATCCTATATCTCTTTCGGAGCCGTAACCGGTCTAATGTATATTTCAGGAGGTCTCCTTCCACTTGAATATATGCCGCACTTCTTTACGGCCATTGCAGATTACAACCCCATGCACTACGTGATCACGCTCTTTACGAGGTCGATGTTCCTATGAGATTATTTCTGAACAGATTATCGGTACTCACCAAACGCAGCCTTATCAATCCTGCGATGTATGTCATGTGTGCCGTAATTATCGTCATGGCCCTCCTCGTAATCTTTGTGCCGGAAAAAGAAACCTCTGTCTATGTTCCCGTTGCCGTATTAAATGAAGATAATTCTTCAGATACCAATAGGATCATGGACGATCTTGTCACGATGAATTCGATATTCCACTTCTATGAAGTTTTCGACGAAGACGAACTCTATAAAGATCTTGCTTCCGGGAAAGCAAATACGGGATATATCTTCCCGAAAGGCTTTTCAGAACATCTTTTGGACAACGGCACCCGCTACGACATAAGACAAGTGGAGACACCTGCTTCTACTTTCTCTTTTCTTTCCAGAGATGAGGTCTTCAGGAAAGTCTATGCTTACTGTGCCAGAGAGATCATAAGTGATACTTTCGCCCAATACGGATACGAAGTAGATGCTCACGATCCTGATATAGAACGCCTTTTCGGAAAATACGTTTCCGACAGGACCCTGTTCGCATTGGAAAGTGTTGAAGGTCAATACTATAATGCCATCACGCGCTCCGAGAAGGTTCCTATCCCGCTTTACAAGTTCGCAGGATTCTTTATCTTCACGGCTGCTCTTTTGGGAACTCTCGCCTTCCTTAACGATCAGGATAACCGCATATATCTTCGTTTTCGTCTTATCGAGCGTATTTATTTGGGGCTCATCCAGATCTTCGTCTTTACTTTCCCTGCATTTGTCATTTCGTTAATATGCTTTCTTGCATCAGGAACGGAATTCAGTCCGGTACGGGTAATCGTCTATACGGTCGCAGTCAGCCTGTTTGCATTTGTTTTCGGAACAATGTTGACATTACTGCCTATCCGTTCCACACGTTCAAGGCTGTTCTCATCAATGCTTCCGGTCTACCTCATCCTAGCGTTCCTTTTCAGCGGTGTTCTTCTGGATGTTTCAAATTTGGGGCCGACATTCGTTATCCTTTCGAGATTATTCCCGCCTTCAATGTTCTGAGCTGTTACCATTCCTTCCAAAAAGCAACACAAAAAAGGAGCTGCCCGATGTAAGGCAGCTCCATATTAATAATCTCAAATTCAGATCAACGATCAGATATCCTCATCATCGTAATCATAGTCGTAGTCATCATAGTCATCATAATCATCATCATAATAATCATCGTCCATTCCGACATCCTGCAAACCGCCAAGGTTCTTTGAAAGACTACCCATATTGGCAATAAGATTTTCAATGACCTCTTCAACGAACTTATTGTTCATAGGAATCTTTGCCGGGTTGGAAGCACCGAATGCGCTTGAGAATGAATTAAGTTCTGAAGGCTTTGTATTAAGTGAGAAGCCGCCAATGATAAAGATGCTGTCTTTATTGACTTCGAGCGAGAATGCAATATCACCAGAAAGTGCCTTGCAGAGGTCTTCGAAATCGTCTTCATCATAGTAAGCACCGATAAGTTCCATAAGATCATCATTCTCAAGAAGAAGCTTTGTAAGCTTGGAAATATCTACATGGAGTCTGTAATAGCCGTTGTTCTTTGAAGATAAATATTCTTTGTTTGAAAGATTCTTTGTGGTGATATCATATGTATCCAACTGATCTTCAACATAATCCATGACGTCTTTAACATAATCTTCATCAAGCTCGATCAGCATGGCAAATGCTATGTCTGTCTTAGCATCCTCAAGTTCTTCCGGATCGCTCATATCCTGAAGATCATCTAAACCACTACCTCTTGCAGCAATTGATACAGACTTAACGTCGTCAACATCAATGATCTCATCAAGACCAAATGACTCAAGGTAGTCAGCAACCTCTTCAGGTGCATCTTCAAGGTAGTCACCGTCTTTGATCGTGTAAAGACCGTCTTCAAGAGCTTCCATGCCGGAATTACGATCTGCATCTTCGGGATCAATTTCCTCAAGCTTTAATTTCTTGCAAGCATTAATGAAACTTTTCTGAGTAACTTTTGTTGTCTTGCTGCATCCCGCGAAAATGCCGGCAAGCATGGTTACTGCGAGCACACAAGCTATAACCTTATTCTTCATAAATTGTACCCTCCTTATAGGAATAACCGAATTTTACCACAAAATCATATCCTTTTGACTTATTTCTTAATATGTAGAATATCTATTGTTTATGCCGCTCACTGTTCTTGTTTACCGCATTTCCACTAAAACCCAGCTTTTAAGGGGATTTGTTGATCAGTCCAGATCGGCTTCTGTATAGTATCCGCTGTCGATGAGCACATTTCTGTAGTTATTGGCATCAACAAATATCGGATCACAGAGGTATGCCGGAATGATCTTTGCGCCGTTGTTATATGTTGATGTGTCATTAACGTCAACGTCTTGTCCTTCCAGGATCTGTTCGGCCATCTTTACCGCCTGTGAAGCAAGGGTACGGGTATCCTTGAAAACGGACATAGCCTGTTTGCCGCTGATTATGTTTTTGACATTTGCAATATCGCAGTCCTGGCCGGTAACGATCGGATAAGGTCCGCGATAAACGGCTGCAAGTGCATCCGTAACACCTAAGGCCGTTGAATCATTCGAACAAAGCCAGGCATCGATTATCGATCCCATAGGGTAATATGTGCCAATAATATTTTCGGCTCTTCCCCGGGCCCGATCCGTACTCCAGCCGGGAGTAGCAACATCAATGAAACCGGTCTGGCCGGAAACGATATTGATCCTGCCCGAATCAATATAAGGCTCTAAAACAGAGTAAGCTCCGTTATAAAACATCTTTGCATTCTGGTCATCCGGGTCACCTGCCGTGATCTCCATGTTATATGTTGTTTTGGTATTGTCTATTCCATATGTGTTCACTATATATTCTGCCTGAAGCACACCAACCAGGAAGTTATCGAAAGACACATAATAATCAACGTCTTCGCTTTCCATGATCATACGGTCGTATGCAATGACCACAATGCCATTCTCTTTTGCCATCGCCAGCTCATCTTTCAACGATATTGAATCGATAGAAGCAATAATTAGCACCTTGCAGCCTGAATCGATCATGCTTTGGATCTGTACCTTCTGCGTGTTGATATCGTTCGTAGCATACTGAAGATCGACCTTATAACCGTCAGATTCGAGTTCGCTTCTCATCCTTTCGCCGTCACTGTTCCATCTCATGAGATCTTTTGTGGGCAGTGATATGCCGACCTGGTTTTCGGAAAACATTACGTTATTACCGTCATCAGGCAGGTAAGAACCCGGATTTACGGGGATGTTATTCAAAAGATTTTCGGGGCTGCCGATAAGATCCTTTACCACGTTCTTATTCGTAGGGATATTCATGGGATCGGAAGATACGCCCATTGCTTTTACAAAATCGTTATAGACCGATGCTTTTGTATTCATAGAACCACCGGCCAGGAGGAAAAGATTGGAACCGTTGATCTCGATAGTGACTGCAATGTCTCCCGAAATGTCTTCTAATACATCCTCAAAACCCTCGCCGAAAGCTTCTTCTGCAAGATCCATGAAATCGTCATCATCCGAAATGATCTTTGCCGCATCGGCGATATCAATATGTAACTTCAGATACCCTTCATTTTTCGAAGAATAGTATTCCTTGTCAGTAAGGTTTCTCTTCCTGATATCTAAGGAATCAAGCCAGTCGTCAACATAATCCATGACGTCATCAGTATAGTTTTCGCTAAGTTCCATCTGAACGGCAAATGCACCTTCAGCCTTTACATCAGCAAGGTCTTCTATGTCCGTCAGATCTTCCAGTTCATCGGCTCCATTGAATCTGGCTGCAACCGCCATGGACTTTACGTCATCCGTATCAATGACTTCGTCAAGGCTGAATTCTCTTAATATCTTCCCGATATTATCCTCATCAGCATCAAAATAGATTCCGTCTTCAAGTTCATCCGGTTCCGGACTTCCGTCATCGGGATCATATTCCTCAAGGCCCATTTTTTCACATGCCTTAACAAATCTGTCTGTCGGGATCTTAGTTGTCTTACTGCATCCGGAGAGTATTCCGGCAAACATGACAATAGCCATTATTGAAGCCGCTGCTTTTACTTTATTCATAATTAATTACCCCCATTGCTCCTGTGGCGATTTTACCACACTATCAACTGTTTTTGACTTGCCATATGTTTAAGAAGTATTATTATCTTTGTGCGAGGGGGTGTTTTAATATGCGCGAAAAATGGTCATCAAGATCAGCTTTTATCCTGGCATCGATCGGATCCGCAGTAGGACTCGGAAATGCCTGGAGATTCCCGGGACTGGCTGCCAAATACGGCGGCGGAGCTTTCCTTTTTGTTTATCTCATAGCAATGCTGATCATCGGCGTACCTCTTCTCATGATGGAGATCTCAGTAGCAAGATACACGAGGCAGGGCGCGCCCGGATCCATGCGTGCTATGAATAAAAAGGTCGAAGGTATCGGCTGGCTTGCAGTATCCAACGGTATCGGTATCTCGATCTATTATGCGGCTGTTTTCGCATGGGTCATCTTAATGTTCTTCATGAGCTATAAGTTCATGGGAATGACAGGCGACACTGAAGCCGCAAGTTCTCTCTGGGCAACCACCATTAAGACCACGGGAACGACCTCCGGATTCACTACAGTATCCTGGCCGGTCGTCGGCTGTCTTATCGTAGCCTGGATCCTCTGCTATGTATGCATCCGCAACGGTACGACCACGGTCGGCAAAGTCGTTAAGTTCACGGTCTCACTTCCTGTTATCTGCCTCCTCATCATGGCTGTCAGGGGACTCATGATGCCCAATGCCATGACAGGATTCGCAAAGCTCTTCATTCCCGATTGGAGCGCTCTTGCCGATTCCAATCTCTGGGTCGATGCGATAGGCCAGGTATTCTATTCACTTTCAACTTCAATGGCGATCATGTTCGCATACGGTTCTTTCCTTAATAAAGAATCCAACATCGTTGTCGATACGATGATCATCGCTTTCTCGGATTTGTTCATAAGCATCCTCGCAGGCATCGTTATGTTCACGACCATGGCAGGCGTAGGAATGCTCGACAACATGTCTGCTTCCGGAATCGCAACCGCATTCATCATCTATCCGCAGGCAATCGTAAAGATCTCCGGCAGCAGTGTCTTCAATATGATATTTGCGTTCATCTTCTACTTCTGCCTGATAACGCTCGCGATTGACTCTTTGTTCTCGATCATCGAAGGCATCTCGACCGCAGTCTCCGACAAGTTCAAGCTCGATAAAAAGAAAACGACGCTCACGATCTGCATCATCGAAGGTGTCCTCAGCCTTATCTATGTAACCGGTGCCGGTCTTGCCGTACTCGATATCGTCGACTACTTCATCAACAGCTACACGCTCATCATCACGGGAATACTCGAGATGATCGCTGCAGGCTGGTTCTTCAAGACCACCAAGATCCTTGACGAACTGAACCGTAACACAAAAGGCTTCAAGATGCCTTCCTGGTGGTTCCTTCCTTCGATCAAGTTCATCTCACCCGTCGTTCTCATCGGACTGTTCGTCTGGAACCTCGTTAACCTCTTTAAGGGCGGCGGCATCTATGGCGCAGCTGACGGCTACTCGCTCAAGGCCAACATCATCTTCGGCTGGCTCACCATTGTCCTCATCCTCTGCTCCGGCCTCATCGTCAAACTGATCGTCAAGATCAAATCCGGCAGCGGCTATAAGGAAGATGACAGGACCTGGGAAGATTTTAAATAGTCGTGACAGATTCGAAAAGTGTTTTGCGGGCGTCTTTCTTTTCGGGAGACGCCTTTTATTTGTCGTTTTTTGTCACCACGCTCTTCATGCGTCATACGGCGTTTTCATCCCCGTACTACCCTTCAATACTTTTTCAGTACCTAAATCGACCTCATTTATGCTCTGAAAAGGTATTCAGCCGCTTTATTACTTTTTCAATGCACAAAATCTCTTCTTTTGTGCACTGAAAAAGTATTATCAGAGAATTGAATTGCATTTCTTAATGTATAATGAACACGACAAGAAGCAAATAATTCAAGGGTGTTTGGTCCGACAATGAACATTACGGTCATATGTGATGTGCTCGGTGAGCCCAATAACGGAACGAGCGTAGCAGCATATAATCTCATAAACCATCTGAAGTCTCAGGGACACAATGTCACTGTCGTATGTTGTGATGCCGATAAGAAGGGCGAGAGCGGGTTCCGCATCGTTCCGACTCTGAATCTGGGACCCATACTCAATGCGGCTCTGGCTCGAAATGAGGTGGTGCCTGCAAAAGCGGATGCCGCGATCCTTGAAGATGCGATCAAAGGCGCAGATGTCGTTCATCTCCTGATGCCGTTCCCTCTGTCGTGGAAGGCGGTAAAGATATGCGAGAAATACGGCGTTCCGATGACTTCGAGCTTTCATGTGCAGGCTGAGAATTTTACCTGTCACATCGGCTTGATGAAGTCGGGCCTCGCTACAAAGGAAGTCTATAAATACTTCTACAAAAAGGTCTACAGTCACTGCGCCCTGACGCACTATCCGACAGAATTCATAAAGGAAGATTTCGAGAGCAACATCAAAAAGCACGTGCCTTCGATGGTCATCTCCAACGGTGTGTCGGAATCATTCTTTGAACCCGCTCCGGCGGAAGCAGTTAACAGACAGAAAGCGAAGAACAAAGATAAGTTCACGATCGTGGTCGTCGGAAGATATTCATCCGAGAAAGCCCAGCAGGTGCTGATAAAAGCCATCGCAAAATCAAAGTATAAGGACAGGATCAAGCTGATCATGGCCGGCGAAGGTCCGAAAGGCAAGCGTTACAGACGTCTGGCAAAAAGAAACGGCGTTGACTGCGAGATGCGTTTCATCGAGCACGAAGAGCTAAAGGAAGTGCTGAATGCCGCAGATCTTTATGTTCATACTGCATATGTGGAGCTCGAGTCTATCGCATGTCTGGAAGCGATCGTTACGGGACTTGTGCCCATCATCTGCAATTCCAAGAGGAGCGCTGCCAGGTTTTTCGCTCAGGATGACCGATGTCTTTACAGAAAATGGGATTCCGAGGATCTGAAAAATAAGATCGAATATTTCATGGATAACCCTGATGAGCTCAGCGCCTGCAAGGAAAAATACAGGGCCCAGGCGAATGTCTCAAGGCTTACCGAATGCATGAATAAAATGGAAGAGATGCTCACTGAAGCTTCGGAAATGCGCAAGAAAGAGGCCTGATCCATGAAGGAAAGAACGGTCTATTACTCGGATCTGTTAAATGACGATTTCGCCGGAACAAATATCAACACCAAAGATCTTCCCGACAATTACAGTTATTTCCCTAAAACAGCCCTAAGACGCGGATTCTCGTGCGCGCTTTACCATGCGGCAGGTCCACTGGTATGGTTTCTTCAGAAAATAGTTTACGGTGAGAAGATCGTCGGCCGGAAAAAGCTCAAGGGTTACCGCAAGGACGGGTTCTTCCTCTACGGCAACCACACCAGGACGATGGGGGACGCATACTGCCCCGGACTTTTGGTGTGGCCTAAGAAGGCATATATCGTAGCAGGACAGGATGCTTTCTCGATCCCCGGAATAAGAAGGATCGTGGAGGATCTCGGCGGAATAGCCCTTCCTTCAGGCAGAAAGGGATTTAAGAAGTATTCGCAGGCAATTCGCCGCCATTCAGAGCTTTGTCACATTGTTACACTCTACCCGGAAGCGCATATCTGGCACCAATATACCGGCATCCGGCCTTTCAGGTCAGCTGCCTTCCACTACCCTGCCGAGACCGGAAAACCCGTCTTCACTTTCACTACGACCTGGCAGAAGAGAAAGCTGCTCCCCGGCGCGAGAACGGTCGTTTACGTCGACGGTCCTTTCATCCCCGATATGGACCTTCCGATGGACAGGCGCAAGGAAACCCTGCGCAACCAGGCTTACGAAGCCATGACAAAGAGTGCAAAAAACTCGAATTATGAGAAAATACATTATGTGTACAGGCCAAAGGAAGAAACTGCCGCGCCGTCATAAAAGCCCCAGACTAAAGGAGCCATGCTTTGAACAATCAAGCCCTCAAAAAGCTCATACCATTGCTCATGCTGATATACACTATCGCAGGTTTTCTGGGCTTCATATATGAGGAGATCTGCGTTTACATCAATGACGGAGTATTGGTCAAACGCGGCACGACTTACGGGCCCTGGATACCGATCTACGGATTCGGCTGCCTTCTTATATATTTCCTGACGGTAAGGTTCAGAAAGAAACCCTGGCTGGTATTCCTTGTAAGCGCGCTGTCCTGCGGGTCTTTGGAACTGGCAACGGGATTCGTGCTCGATAAGTTTTTCCACATCAGACTGTGGGATTACTCTCTCGTGATACTGAATTGGGGCAATCTTAACGGTTATATATGCGTGAGATCGGTAATAACGTGGGGACTGTTCGCGCTGATCCTGATGTATGTCATTCTGACACCTGTGGAAAAACTCCAGGATAAGCATCCGAAGGTGTTTAACGTGATCGCCATATCTCTTTTCGCACTGTTCATACTGGACATTATCTTAAGTCTTACGGTCAAAAAGGCCCTGCAGGCGTGACATAAGGGAATATAGATGAATAAAGAATATCTCAAAAACAGATTTCCGATGCTGATGCTCATTTTCGCCTTCGGCGGTATTTTCGGATTCATTTATGAGGAGATATTCTACCGTTTCGATCTGGGGGAATGGGTCAAGAGAGGCACTACTTTCGGACCCTGGATCCCGATCTACGGGTTCGGCGGGATACTGATCCTCGGATTGACCTACAAGGTAAGAAAGAACCCTTTTCTTGTCTGCCTTTTGGCGACGGTAGCTTCCGGCATCCTGGAACTTGCTACCGGCTGGGTCATCCTGACGGTCTGGGGCATCAGACTCTGGAATTACAACGAAGAGATCCTTAACTGGGGCAATATCGGCGGGTTCGTATGTGCCAGATCTGTCCTTTTCTTCGGAATTTCCGGCATTTTCCTGAGGTTTGTGGTGGTGCCGGTCTTTGAGAAGCTCGAAAATAAGATGCCGAAGAACGCATGGCTTGCCTTGTGTTTCATACCGGCGGGCCTTTTTATCGCAGACATCATAATAAGCCTTATTGTCAGGGCAGCCGGCTGAAAAAATTTTTCCTGATTTTTCCCGCTTGATATAAATAAATTTTTACATTATGTTAATGGAAGTTAACATACCATTTTGTTAGCATATATTTATTATTTTAGATATTTGCGTAGGTTGAATAGAAGCGATATTGGCTGAATTACAAGGAATCTGAATATGTCTGATAACAAAAGAAAACAGGAAGATGCCAATACCATAAGGCTTGATCTGCAGTTCAATAAGTCCCACGAAGACATTAAGCTGGTCGGGCTTGTTGTCATCGGACTTGTTATCAACCTGCTCCTGAATAAAATTGTAACTCTGCTAGGTCTCCCTTTATATTTTGACTGCATCGGCACTATTTTAGCTGCGATCGTCGGCGGTTTCATGCCTGCGGTTCTGGTCGGATTCTTTACAAATATCCTGAGCAGCTTATCAGATACCTCCAATCTTTATTACGGGGTCCTTAACGTCCTTATCGCCATTGTCGCAGCGGCTTTTTCGCAGAAAAAGTATTTCAGGAAGATAACCTGGAAGCTGATAATCCCCACGATCTGTTTTATCCTCATAGGAGGCGGTCTTGGCTCCGTCATCACATGGGGACTTTACGGCAACACAATGGGCGATGAGCTTGCTTCATCTCTTGCAGGCAGGATCTATACCAATGTAGTCCAGGATGCTTTCTGGGCGCAAATGTACGCAGGAGTCATTATGGATATTCCGGATAAGGTAATCAGCGTTATCTTTGCCTTCATTCTCTATAAGCTCTATCCCAAGAAGTTCAAACCCGAGAAAGACAAAGTTAATCTTGCAACACTTGCCCAGAAGGGCATATCTTTGAGCGGAAAGATCATCATATCCGTCGTCCTTATCTTCTCAATGGCTGCAGCGGTCGTAACTTACGTAAGTTTTAACCAGTTCAGGGATACTCTGGTATCTTCTGAGGCCCAGTATGCTACTGATACCGCGAAATTCGCGGCAACACTGATCGACGGCGACAAGGTGGATGAATATCTGAGGCGTAAGGACAGCGCGGAAGGATATTTCCGTATCAAACGCTACTACAGCCTGATCTGGAACAGTTCGGACAGGATCCAGTACCTGTATGTTTACCAGATCCAGGAAGACGGCTGTCATGTTGTCTTTGACGTGGATACTCCCGACACCCCGGGTTCCGAGACCGGTACGGTCATCCCGTTTGATGAGAGCTTCGCTCCCTATATAGATGATCTTCTTGCAGGAAAAGAGATCGATCCGATTATTACCGACGACACCTACGGATGGCTGCTTTCATCTTACGTTCCCGTATATGACAGCAACAACAGATGTAAGTGCTATGTATGCGTAGACGTATCGATGCCTAATATTTCAGACATAGAGAGAACATTTACATTCAAGATCACGACCATCCTTTTGGGATTCCTTGTCATGGTCCTCACTTTGAGCGTATATCTCGCAAAGCGTTTCATCGTCTCTCCTGTAAACAGTCTTGCCAAGCTAACCAGCGACTTTGCCTATACTGATGATGAGGCACGCGAGGGCACGCTCGAGAGTATCAAGGAACTTGAGATCAAGACCGGAGACGAGATCGAACATCTTTATAATTCCATCGCTAAAACAACCTTTGACACGGTCAATTACATCAACGAGTCCCAGCGCAAGAATGAAGCCATCTCGACATTCCAGAGCGGCATGATCAATGTAATGGCAGACCTTGTCGAGAGCCGTGACCAGTCAACCGGAGAACACATCAAGAATACTTCATCTTATGTCGAGATCATCTGTGACGAACTTATCAAGGAAGGTAAATATGCCGACATCCTTGACGAGGAATTCAAGAACAACATCGTTTCTTCCGCTCCTATGCATGATATCGGCAAGATCAAAGTATCTGACACGATACTCAATAAACCGGGCAAGTTCGAACCTTGGGAATATGAGATCATGAAGACTCATGCCGAAGAAGGCGCCAAGATCATCCGCACGGTCAAAAAGACCGTTGATAATCAGGAGCTCAAGGAAAACTATCTGGGCGAGGCCGAGAACATGGCTCACTACCATCACGAAAAGTGGAATGGCCAGGGCTATCCCTGCGGTCTTAAGGGCGAAGAGATCCCTCTGTCCGCAAGGATCATGGCAGTTGCAGATGTTTTCGACGCTCTGGTAGCAAAACGTGTATATAAACCTGCAATGCCGTTTGAAAAGGCTATTTCAATAATCAAGGAAAGCTCCGGCGAGCATTTCGATCCCGCGATCGTAGAAGCATTCCTGAATGCCGAAGATAAGATCCGTGCAGTAACGGAACAGATCCACTGACGGATAAGAAAAGAGGATTTTAGATGAACAGGATCGATATCTGGGATGCCGGTGAATACAATTATCCTTTAGCTTTTGAATTTGCACCGAACTTAAGACCGTACCTGATAGAAGACGGTAAAGATCACCCCTGCATCCTTATTCTCCCCGGCGGCGGTTATGCCGTAGTGGTTCCTCCAGAAGGTGAACTGGTGGCAAAAAGGTTTAACGAACTCGGCTACAGCTGTTTTGTCATGACTTACACGACAAACCAGCTCATGCGCTCCCCGGTAATGGATCAGGCAATGAAAGATCTTGCCAGGGCCATCCGGTTTGTGCGAAAGAATGCTTCCCTTTATCACGTTAAGGCTGATCAGATCTTTGTCTGCGGTTTTTCAGCTGCAGGGCACGTATGCGCTTCAGTCTGCGATTACTGGGACGAGATCACGGATCCCAATCCCGAATACAGCGATATATCCTGCCGTCCCGATGCTGCGATCCTTTCTTATCCCGTTATCACTTCAGGCGAATATGCACATCAGGATTCATTCCGTTTCCTTCTCGGCGCGGATATTTACGACCGTGATGACATTGAAGCAAAAACTCTTTTGGATAAATATTCACTCGAAAAGCACGTCAAGGAGAACAATCCTCCCTGCTTTATCTGGCAGACAGAGACTGACGATCTGGTACCCGTTCAGAACAGTTATCTTTATGCCGCAGCGCTGAAGGAAAAGGGCGTCCGTTATGAATACAAGACCTTCCCCAGAGGTTTCCACGGTCTGTCCATTCCCACAGATGACTGGGCCCGGGGAAAGCACGGCGAACCCTATACGGCAGAACAGAGTTTTGCCCTCGTCAATGCCATTAAAGCGGGACTCATAGATGCACCTGAAAACGGGGCTGAGAGCCTTTTGGATTTCCTGAAGCCATGGCCCTACGATCCCGATGCCGAGAAATACCCTGAAGTCTGTGTATGGCCTGAACTGGCAGACGCGTTCCTGAAGACTCTTTAAGATTCAGGCAGCGGTCCTCATTCTTCCTCGGGGATAACGATTCCTCCGAAGTATTCGGGAACGCCGTTGTCGTCATTAATGATGAATCCTCTTGTATAAAGAACGACATAGTTGCCATCCTTCCTGCGGGCCCGGTACCTGATCGGCAGCATTTTTGCACTTCCGCGCAAAGCCGTCTCAACAGCATGATTAAAGATCGCCACATCATCGGGATGTATGCATTTAAGCAGGACCTTGTCTGCCTGATACATATATTCGGATTCAATTCCGAAGTCATCAGTGAACGACAGGGACCAGCGCGAGAAATCGTAACGCATATCGTTAAGATAGATATATCCTCCACCTGCCACGGTAAACAGAGCAGAGAACATGGCATTGAGCTTGCGGCGTCTCTCATCCGGAATCGGAATGCCGGATGATTCCATGCCCATTGAAGCATAATCATTCTTTCTGGACTTAAGATCACCCTTGTTCTCATACATAAGATGATCGGCACGGCACAGCACATCCGCAAGTTTCCTGTCACCTTCCTCATATACGGCCATTCCGGATGCCACGACCGGACCTGTTCTTGTCTTTCTGTTGACCTCTGCCTCTTCTCTGAATCTTTCCAGAAGAGCCTCACGGTGCTCGTAATCGTGGTCTTTTATCACTACGACAAATTCATCACCGCCGACCCTGAAGACCGGACTGTGCTGGAATACACTGCATATCAGATTGCTCGTCGCCTGTATCGCTTCATCGCCAAAGTTATGACCCATTGTATCGTTAATGTATTTCAGGTCATTAATATCACACATGACGACTCCGATCTTCAGATCTTCATCTCCTGAACTGATCTTCCTGTCGATCTTTTCCTCATATTCCTTATAAGCATTACTGTTCTTTACGCCAGTCAGTTCATCGCGTCTTGCCATAAGCTCGGCAGACATAAGATCCTTCTTCTGTTCCTCTTTTTCGAGGAATTCCCTCTCCACGTTTTCGAGGCAGAACACGACATGCTTCTTGTCTTTGCACATTATCTCAATGTGACGCATATGGATTACTTTGCCGCCGACCAAAGCTCTGAAATTAACAGTGTAATTTCCGGTATCCGAGAGATTTTTGATCACATTCTCTTTGTCGTAGACCTTTCTCATGAGATCAAGATCGCCGGGATGGATGAACACATGCGCATTCTTAACGGCATCGGCAAAAAAGTCGCTGCCTTCGCCCGGAAATTCCGAATTGTCCAGGAATTCATCTTCGGCAAAGACTATATAATGCCCGGTCTCTATGTTCACATAGTAAACACATTCGAAATGTCCCGCGAACGAGAAAGCTATCTGGTTGAAAATGTCAGGATCGGTGATCATCATTCTTTCCCCGTCTTTCTTAATGAGGCGTTAATCGAACCACTGTTTTTCGAAATCTTCCAACGGTACAGGTTTTGAGAAGTAATAACCCTGATAGAGCTTACATCCCATCGCATAAAGCTTCTCATATTGCCTTGCCGTCTCTACACCTTCGGTAAGCGTATCTATCCCGAGGTCTTCCGACATATTGATAATATTCTTGATGATCGTATTTGCCTTTATGTTGCTTTCGGAATCCTTAAGGAACTGCATGTCGATCTTGATGACGTCAATATCCATATCCTTAAGCAGATTGAGAGATGAGTAACCGCTTCCGAAGTCATCCATCTCGACTATGAATCCGTATTCACGGAGTTCTTTTACAAGTTTAAGTATGTCTATCGATCCCGTCATTATGGCAGTCTCCGTGATCTCGACCCTGAGCTTGACAGGTTCGATGCCAAACTCCTCTACAAGTTTCTTAAGTTCTGAGACAACATCCATGTAATAGAAATCTTTAGGTGAGATATTGATCGAGATGAAATTATCAATGCCTCTTTTCTTCCAGTCAGCGAGGATCTCACAGACGCATCTCCACATGTGCCTATCCACATCTGCTATCAGGCCGTTACGCTCAAATACAGGTATGAACATTCCGGGGTTCATGAAGCCTTCATCAGGATGTATCCATCTTACTAGTGCTTCGGCTCCGGCGAGCATGCCGCGCGAGTCTACGATCGGCTGTAGATAAGGGCGTATCTGCCTTGTCTCAATGGCTTCTTTGACCTGGTTGGAAATAAGCTGGTTATGGATCAGCTCATTTCTCAGTTTATCGTCATAATAGATTATGTGCTTTTTGTAATCATCTCTGATCATAGTCGCAGCAAGCCTTGCGCTGTCGAAGAACAAAGGAATGTCTGTCTCATCATCCGGATTTATATCATAGATTCCTATGTGGATCAGAATGCGGTGCTCGAGGTTATCATCCTTAACCGTAAAATTCTCAAGCCTCTTCTCAATGATATCCAGGTTCAGGGTATCCTTGTCGAGCAGGATGCCGAAAGAATCAGTAGACAATCTGCCGTACAATACTTTTTTGCTGGTGTTGTTGCTTATATAGTCGGCAATGTGCTTGATCGTATAATCTCCGAATTCACTTCCGAATACGTCATTTATCAGTTTGTAATTGGTAACCTCGATAAACCCGATCATATAATTTGTATTACGATCATTTTCGAGCCTTTTTCTTATATTCTCATAGAGATATTCCTTTGTATAAATGCCCGTGAGCGAATCATGTGTTGCCCTGTACATCTCGCGCTTCATCTCACGCTGGTCTTCAGTAATATCGCGGACGCTTAAATATGAACCGATAACTTTTTTCTTATCGTTAACTACGGACTTCATCGAGAGGAAATAATACATTGCCTCATCACCTGTTCCGAGCGTTATTCTTTTTGACCAGCCGCTGCCGCTAAGATCTATGTCATCAAACAGGAAATTAAGATCAGCCTTTACTTCATCGTAATTTTCCTTGTTGATACCGACAAGCATTTTACCCGGCTCATTTACCCATATGCACTTTCCGCTTCTGTCAAAGAAGAACAGTGCATCCGGCATTTCTGACGCCATACTGGCGAGCATTCGGTCCAAAAGCTTAAGCGGCCTGTATTTCAAAGCAAAGAAATATACAAGAAGTCCGAATATTCCGAAGCCTACCATGGAGATATCAAGCGGCTGTCTTGAGAATATGTAATATGATTCGACCGCAACCGTAGCGATCATAGAGAAAAGGATTACCCTGTATTTCTCCTTGTAGACCTTGGTTGCCTTTATTGTCTTAACAGCGAAAATGATCAGGATGGCAAAGAATAATCCGTAGCATATGACCCTGTGGTATGTCTGACCCAGATAAGGAACAAGTCTGAAATATGCACGCTCTTCGACCATGATCGGTTCGGTCGAGAAAGAACAATTGAAGAACGGATTCAGGGTATATAAGATCATATCTAAAGCGAAGAAGATCAGGATCGGTATCTGTAACGTTTTCTTAGGTTTTCCTATATCACAATAGATATGTGTAAAGTACCACGACGAATAGACTGCAACATCCATGCCTATGAAATAGATGTAATAACCTATGGTGGAGATAAGCTGGGCAGATGAGATAATGAGTATCAGGTTTCCCAGAACCGGTGTAGCCATTCCTGCTATAAGAAATGCAACTGCTTTTCCGACGGGCTTTTTCGAACACATGGAAAAAACCATGCAGACAAGAAGTGAGATTATCAGTATGGAAAAGATCACTGATAAAGCTATTCTCATATTGTACCCGCCTCTTTCAAAGATAGCTTTATTTTATCACGCGTATAAATATTTCTCATTTACACGCATGTTACCGGTTATTCATAATTTCAATACATACTGCGGTATAATCTCATGGTAGAAAACACTTATATGCGGGGTGATCATTTTGGAAATCAAAGACAGCAGGATCGATGCGGGAAAGGCATTTGACTGGGGAAAAACCTCCGAAAAATACGCTAAATACAGGGACATATACCCGCCGGTTTTTTATCAGAAGGCAGCTGACAGAGGGCTTTGCGTCAAAGGACAGAAAGTGCTGGATCTCGGTACCGGCACAGGAGTATTGCCGCGGAACATGTATAAGTTCGGTGCAGAATGGGTCGGAACGGATATCTCGCCGGAACAGATAGAACAGGCAAAAAGGCTTGCTTCGGAAGCCGGCATGACTATTGAATTCAAAACAGTATCAGCTGAGAAGATAGACTTCCCTTCAGAAACATTCGACGTGTTAACAGCATGCCAGTGCTTCTGGTATTTTGACCACCAGAAAGTTGCACCCGAATTCCACCGCATTCTCAAAAAGGACGGAAGGCTCGTGATCCTTTATATGGCGTGGCTTCCCTTTGAAGATGAGATCGCCGGAAAGAGCGAGGATCTCGTCCGGAAATACAATCCTGCCTGGACAGGCGGCAAAGAGACAAGACATCCCATCTGGATACCTGATGTTATGTATGACTATTTCGATATGGAAGATCACGAGGAATACGATGTAAAAGTGCCGTTCACGAAAGAATCATGGCATGGCCGCATGTTCGCGTGCAGAGGAGTCGGCGCATCATTGTCTCACGAAGAGCTTGCCAGATGGGATGCTGAACACAGGGAACTCCTCAAGGACGCACCTGATAATTTTGATGTGCTTCACTACGCGGCTATCGCTGTTCTTAAAAGGAAAGACTTATGATCGAATACAGGATAGCAACAAAAGATGATATTGACCTCCTGATGAGCAGCAGGCTTGAGATGCTCCGTGTCGTAAACGGTCTGTCTGACGATTACGAATATTCGGATGAGATCGTGAATGAGAGCCGCGACTATTTTCTTAACGGCGACCAGACGACAATTCTCGCATTAGATGACGGTAAAGTCATTGGTTGCGCGTCCATGAGCTACATGCGCATAATGCCGACATTCTCGCATCCGACGGGAAAGCGCGCCCACCTCATGAATGTTTACACGAGAAACGAATACCGCCGTCAGGGTATCGCCAGAAAGATGGTCGGGATGCTGATCGATGAAACCTGGAAAAGAGGCGCTACGGAGATCAGTCTTGATGCCACCACAATGGGAAGACCGCTTTATGAGAGCCTGGGATTTACCGACTCCACAGAATGCATGGTATTGACGAGGGAAAAGTGAAAGTATCTTTAAGACAGGCAGAAAGAGAGGATCTTCCGACGATCTGGGAGATGCAGATCGAAGCTTTTCGCGACCTTCTCGAGACATATCAGGACTATGACATAAGCCCCGGTGCTGAAAACATAGATAAGATCGTTGCACGGTTCGAGCAGCCTTGGACGACATACTACTTCATTGAAGCTGAAGGTGCTGACGTCGGCGTGATCAGGATAGTCGACAAAAAGGACGGCTCAAGAAAGCGCATCTCTCCCTTGTGGATCATGAAAGAATACCGCGGCAGGGGCTATGCGCAGGACGCGATCCTCGCCGTCGAAGAGATCTACGGAGCTGATCACTGGTGCCTCGATACCATCCTTCAGGAAAAAGGCAACCTCCATCTCTATGAGAAGATGGGCTACCATCAGACGGGCCGCGTGGACCACATCAGCGACCGGATGGATATAGTTTATTACGAAAAGGATTACTGAAATGAATTACAAAATCATAGATAAAGAAACATATTACCGCAAAGGCGTTTTCCGTCATTTCACGGAAGACTGCAAATGCTCAGTCTCAATGACTGCGCGCCTCGACGTGACTGATCTCGTTAAATATTCGAAGGAAACTGACACCAAGTTCTACATCAACTTCCTATACCTCTTATGCAAGGTCCTGAATTCGAGAGATGACTACAAGATGGCTTATCTCTGGCAGACTGATGAGCTGGTCTGCTACGACGTGATAAATCCTATACAATACATTTTCCACGAGGACACCGAGACCTGCACACCTGTGTACACAAACTATTCGGCAGACTATAAAGAGTTCTATAAGAATGCGTCCTCCGATATCGAGATGGCAAAAAACACGCGTGAATATCTGCTCGATCCTCAGAACCATCCTAACTGGTTCGATGCATCTTATGTATCGTGGCTGTCTTATGACTCTCTGAATGTCGAGCTGCCCGACGGATACATCTACCTTGCGCCGATCATCAACTGGGGCAGATACAGAGAAGAAGACAGCCGGCTTATGATGCCCCTCACCGTCCGTCTGAACCATGCGGTCGCCGACGGATTTCTGGTGGCAAATGTTTACCGTTTATTGGAAAAAGAGATCGAGGCATTCTGCCGGAGGTGACTTATGAGATTACGTGCATATACCAAAGAAGATTCACCGGTCATCGCGAAGTGGGTCAGAACGGAAAAGGAATTATATCAGTGGTCAGCTTCCATCTACGGCTTCTACCCTCTCCTGCCGTACAGCATCGATGACAACTACGTTAATGCCATGAAGAGCGGCCGTTTCATTCCGTTGACAGCTGTAGATGACGAAGGGCGCCCCGTCGGTCATTTTATTATCAGATATCCCAATGAAAACGACGATTCTTCGGTAAGGATCGGTTTTGTCATCGTAGATCCGAACATCCGCGGAAAAGGCTGCGGACGCGAGCTTATGAAGCTTGCAGTAGATTATGTAAAAGATAATCTGACGGCAACAAGAGTCGATCTCGGTGTTTTCGAGAACAACCCTAAAGCAAAGAAATGCTATTCATCTGTCGGTTTCAAAGACTATGGATCACACACTGTAGAGACTCCATTTGGTCAATGGTACTGTACTGATATGGAGTTGTATCTGTAAAGAATAAAGTTTCAACCTTGCATTACACTGCCTCAGTTTTTCAGCGCACGCTGCAGATAGAAATTAATATTGCGGTTCTGAACCCTGTACTCCTTGGGTGTCAGGCCGCAGTCTTTTTTCAGCACATTCGTGAAATAGCTCTGGCTGGGGAACGCCAGTGACGCAGATATCTCCGCAATCGAATACGAAGATGACGCGAGCATTGATTTGGCAGTCTCAAGCTTTTTTGCAAGGATGTATCCGCTGACGGAATTCCCCGTTTCCTGCTTGAACAGTCTCGAAAAATAGGGCGCCGACAGATTGGTAACAGACGCCAGTGTCTCCAATGTGATCCTGGTGTGCAGATGCTCGTAAATATAGTTGATCGCGGTGCTGACGGCTTTTGAAGTGACGGTGCTCCTTTGAAGGTTCTGCATCTGCTTCGTGTAATGAAGGCACATCTCATTATGTATCTCGGAGATCTCTTCAGGCGTTGACGCTTCATCAGCAAGACGTATGTAGTAATCACTCAAAGAATACGCTTCAGCCTGCGAGAGTCCTCCCGAGATACAGAAACGGGCGATCAGGGCCGTCGTGATCGTCAGGTGATACTTGAGGTTCTGAAGCGGATCATCGGAAAGGACGCCAAGGCCTTTCTTCATGTGGAACGGCTCATTGAGGAGCGAACGCACCTTACGGAGATTTCCTGACCGGATCGTCTCGTAAAAATCCATCTCCGGTGCCAGCGGAGCCCGGAAGAATTCATACTCTCTGTGAAGGAACTCCTGATATGAGATCTTCTTGTGCTGAACGGGCATTTTCTGTCCTCCGGACATATATGTCAAATAAGCGTGATAAACGGGCTCTACATCAGTCATTATAGCATGAAAAAGCAAAAACAAGATAACAAAAGGCAATAATGGCGCGGGGTGGATTTGATATTTTGAGGGCAGATAAGGACATTAATCCAAGGAGGCATATATGAAGAGCAAGAAGATCTTAAGTTCGCTCATAGCCGTTGCAATGCTCCTGCCCATGGCAGCATGTGCGCCAAAGAAGACTGAAACACCACAGCTTGAAGGCTACAATCTTCTCTGGAGCGACGAGTTCGACGGCAAGAAGCTCGATGAGACCAAATGGAACCGTGAAACTCACGAACCCGGCTGGACAAACAACGAGCTTCAGGAATACACCAATTCTGACGAGAACATTTTCGTCCGCGACGGCAATCTCGTTCTCAAGGCAGTAAAGACCCAGAAGGACGGTGCGGATTATTACACTTCCGGAAAAGTCACAGGCTGGAACAAGACTGATTTCCAGTACGGCAAGGTTGTCGTTTCAGCTAAGGTTCCTGAGGGTCAGGGACTCTGGCCCGCTATCTGGATGATGCCGAACCAGGAATCCAAATATGGCCAGTGGCCTAAGTGCGGAGAGATCGACATCATGGAATCTCTAGGCAACGACACTTCCATCTCCTACTCTACGATCCACTACGGCGAGCCCCACGCTGAACAGCAGGGTACCATCACCAAGACCGGAGATGAGAGCTTCTCCGCCAAATTCCATGAATACTCAGTCGAGTGGGAGCCCGGTGAAATGCGTTTCTACACGGACGACGAACTCGTACTTACGGTAAATGACTGGTTTACGGCAGTTGCAGGCGCAGACGACAAGCCTTATCCTGCACCTTTCGACCAGCCCTTCTATGTTCAGATGAACCTCGCAGTCGGTGGGAACTGGCCCGGAAATCCTGATGCTACAACAGATTTTTCGAAAGCAGAATTCCTCGTTGATTACGTCCGTGTTTATCAGAAGGCAGAGTACGACACCAACGTAACCAAGCCTACAAAGTCATTCCGCGAAGCGCTTCCCGACGGTAACTTCATCCGTAACGGTGACTTCTCCGTGGCAGAAGACCTGACTGACGATGTCGACTGGAAGTTCCTCCTCTTCTTCGAGGGTGAAGGCGCTGCAGAGATCAAGGACGGCGAGATGATCATCACATCGACCAACTGCGGTACGGAGGAATACTCCGTCCAGCTTGTCCATCCGGATCTGCCATTGTATAAAGGTCACAAGTACAAGATAACCTTCGATATCCGAGCGGATGAGCCACGAAAATGCATAGTGTGCGTCTCAGCTCCGAATGTCGACTGGATCCGCTACTTCCCTGATACTTCGATCGACTTAACGACCGAATGGCAGACCTTCGAATTCACTTTCGACATGACCGAGAAGGATGACAACAACGGACGTCTCGAGTTCAACATGGGTAAGCACGGTGACACGGCTACGATCCATATCACTAATGTAAGAGTAGAAGAGATCTGAAACAATTCACTTCCCGAATGAAAAACGGGGTTGTCTATACAGGCAGCCCCGTTTTTTATATCCGCATTCCTGATTAATACACAATTTTCTTATTATTAACATTGAATAAACCCATCCTCAAAAGAAAAAGATAAAATAGATAGTATAGAATTTGTAATTTTGTGTCCATACAGGAAGAGCAAAGGAACGGCAAGTGACGAATTCAAAAGAAACGGGAAAGAGATCAGGATTAAAGACCACACGCGGTAAAAGATATATCCGTGTGCTGATGGTATTTGTGCTTCTTGCAGTTGTAGCCGTAGGCGGAGGTCTTTTCACGAGCATCACGATGTTCAAAAAAAATGCCACCTCCTATAGGGAAGAAACACTCAGAAAAGCTGCCAGGCTTGCAATCTCCGAGATCGATCCTGACAAGATAGATTACTGGCTCGAAAACGGAGCGGACGAAGAATACTTCGAGACAAAAGAAGAACTTCAGCACATTTTGGACAATACACCGTTCCTTCAATACCTGTATGTGGTCCAGGCTCACGAGGACGGATTCCACATCGTTTATGATCTGACGACGTCAGACGGAGAGCTGGCCGATTACCTGGAAGTGGAGCCCAGTGAGCTTGATATCGGTCATGTATATCCTTTTGATAAGTCATTTGAAAAACATATCCCCGATCTTCTGTCAGGCAAAGGTATCGATATTATTGAGACCAATGACGAATACGGATGGCTTCTTACCACTTATGTACCGGTCATCAACAGTGCCGGTGAGTGCAAGGGATATGTGGGAACCGACATTTCGATGCTCGGTATCAGTGCATATACCAACGCATTTACGATCTGGGTATTAGTCATCTCACTTATATTCCTGACAGGAGTCGGACTCGTCGGCATGATGGTCGCTTCTTATACCCGCCACGCAGACGAACTCGACCTTTCTTCCGAACAGCAGGACAGAGACCAGAAGATCCTTCAGGAGATCATTGAGTCATACGCCCAGGTGGTTGACGCCAAAGACCCTTATACAAACGGTCATTCCTCACGTGTTGCCGAATACGCGGTTAAGATCGCCGAGCTGGCCGGCAAGAGCGATGAGGAATGTCAGCAGATCTACTTCACTGCACTTCTTCACGACGTTGGAAAAGTAGGCATACCGGATTCCATAATCAATAAGCCCGGCAAGCTCACCAAGGATGAATTCGACATCATCAAACAGCATCCTGAAAAGGGCAACCTCATCCTCTCACAGATCGATGCATTTTCCTACCTCAGCGTAGGCGCCCATTTCCATCACGAGCGCTACGACGGCAAAGGCTATCCTAACGGACTCAAGGGTGAAGAGATCCCTGAGATCGCGAGGATCATCGCCTGTGCTGATGCGTACGATGCCATGACTTCAAGAAGAAGCTACCGTGATCCGATCCCGCAGCATATCGTACGTGAGGAATTCGTAAAAGGCATCGGCACGCAGTTCGACCCTGAATTCGCAAGAAACATGCTTCATCTCATAGATCTCGATGCCGAGTACGCCATGAAGGACCGCGAAGAGAACAAGGAACTCCGCGACAGGAAAGAGATCCTTATAAGCTACCGCAGAAGTACCATATCACCCGGTGTGCTGCTCAGTCCGAACATGACTTCCATAAAAGTGCGTATAAGTCCTGATATTCCCGGTTCCGGAAATACTCCCAAGCCGTCGGTGCTGTTGTTCGACTCGCTGGACGGACACATGCATGAGATCGAAAAAGACAAAAAAGAGATGCTCGACTTCGAATACGGTGAGATTTGGTTCAATGGAAATCACACCGTTTCGGGTGCCCGGAAAATGGAGTCTAAGATCACCGAAGATACATCAGCCAAAAACGGTCAGTACACGATCGAAGCCGTCAGGATAAAAGATCATGCTCTTGTAAGGATCAAAGGCAACGGACAGGCATCAGAAACGATAATCGCGCTTCCGGACAGTTCAAGATACTTATATCTCGCCCTCACCGGAGAACACTGTCTCTTCAGTGACATCCAACTCATGCAGTCTGACCACACGGAACCTGAGGATTACATTCCGAGGATCGCCGAAAAGATCAGTTACATCAATGTTCCTGAAGGCGACGTGCCGAATGTTCAGGCTGACGGATACAGGTCTTCTTCCACAGACGGTATACTTCTTAAAGATAAACTGAAGATCTCATTCCACACGATGAGCCTTCCGACCGCAAGACTTGTCTGGCACTGTCCTTTTATTTGCCTTTTCAATTCTGAAACCGGCACAGTTGACGGAAAGGATTACAGGGAGTTTGCGCTTATGAGACTTGACGGTGAATGCTGGGAAGGAGATCCGGACAGCACCTTGGATCTTAAAGTCACCAAAACAAGTGATTTCAAGGACTGGAATTACTGGAAACAGTTTAATCTCGAAGGTTATGATGTTACGGTCAACATCGTAAGAGAAGGAAATGATATCGTCACCACCACCGAAAACGGAGGAATATCAATAAAGGCACTTACCAAACTGAGCATTGAGCCGAAGAACATTTATGTTGCGCTCACCGGAGACCAGTGCGCGATTACCAATATCAGGATAGAAAAGTGAGAGGAACAGGCTGACTGAAAGAATATGGGAACCGATAAGGAAAAGAAAAAAGAGAAGAAAAAACAAAAGTATACACATAAGTATGATCACATAGACAACAATTATCTGATCTTTGACAGCCGCATCTCGAATGCCATGACTTTGTGCGGCATAGCAACCGGCATCTCATGCCTGTTCTTCGGCGTGACCCCGTTCGGCGTTCTGCTATACATGATGGCAGTATTAGAGAGAACTCAGGAATACATAAACCAGTCTACGTTCATATTGATAACCTGCGGAGCTGCCATAGTGGGAAGCCTGGTCCTTTCGATAATTGCCAAGGTCAAATACCGCGAAAGCAGATGGGCCGTGGCAAACATAGTTTATATCAGCATTAACATGGTGAAATCATTCCTGGTCGCCTTTTTCTTCGTCTGGCTCATGAACACTTACGGAACCACCTGAAAACGTTTTCGGGAACAATGGTAAAATGTGGAAAAGACTGAGAGGAGTACCGGTATGTCCACTGAAAAAGGCAAAGGTCTTTCCGGATTATTGTGCGGGCTTTCCACCGCTCTGATGATCATCAGCAACCTGCTCGCTCCTGTGGGCATGGTGATATGGCTTGATGCGGCCACTCAGAGACAACAGGATACGGACGTGATCGATGCCATGATCGTAATGGTCATTTGCTGCACATGCGGCATGATCGGAAGCATCATCCTTGCTGTAATAGCGAAGATAAAGAACCGTCAAAGCAAATGGGCAACCGTATGCATAGTCATTTCCGGCATTCTTTTGGCAACTGAAATATTGTCTGCATTCATTTTTATATGGATCGCAAGCCAGTATCACTACTACGCATAGAACAGGAGAATAATACTTTGGGATATATTTTCGACATACGTAAAAAATGGGGACATGACCCTATAATCCTTACGGGAGCAGGCGTGATCCTTGTAAATGACAAGGGTGAGATCCTGCTCGGCAGGCGTGCCGACAACGGTTACTGGGCTTATCCGGCAGGTTCCATGGAGCTTGCCGAGAGCTTTGAAGAGTGCGCCAGAAGAGAGGTACAGGAAGAGACGGGGCTCCTCTGCGGCGATCTGGATCTTCTCATGCTCAGATCAGGCAAAGACACTTACTACGAATACCCCAATCAGGACAAAGTCTATTTCGCAGGTGCCGTCTACATGTGCTTCGAGTACTCCGGCGAGATGAAGGTGCAGGAAGAGGAAGTCATCGAGCAGGCCTTCTTCCCTATAGACAGCCTTCCCGACAACCTGTCGCCCGGAACGATCGAGGTCCTCGAAAAGGCTATAGAGTATCTTAAGGAAAAGAACGGTCCCAAATGAACAAAAAGATCCTCATACCCGTAATCATAGTTCTCGCCGTTATCGGCATTGTTCTATTCGGAAGATTCGGAATGAAGCTGGGAGAATGGGAGTATGATTCATACGAAGAATTCAGCAAAAACTTCAGCGTAAGGTTTCCCGTTGATATACCGGAAAACGCAAAGTACCAGCGTTTTTACTGCAAGAACACCGGTCTTGGTTCATTCTATATCTGCGCGTTTACACTTGAAAAAGATGATTACAATAAACTCATTAATCTATTGATCGCAGAATACAGATCAAAAGGCGAAGACTATTACCCGAAATGGTTTCTGATGAAGGTCGGAGATGCACACGATCCGGATTATTCGCTCGACGACTTTCCTGTGCATCTTGCATTCGACAAAGTCGGTGCAGGTGATATCAGGAACTATGTCATAATCCAATACTCTCCTGTCGGCACAGGAACTTCCGGTCATGGACTGGTATCAAATCCTGACACGGGAAGGATCGTAATATACCGCGAAGGACATATAAGATAAAAGTGAGGCTCATAATATGAAGATCGGAATTATCGGTTACGGAAGCATGGGTAAGATGCTTCTTTGGAAGCTCTCTTCAAATTACAAAATCGACAAAAGCGATCTGCTTGTTGCAAACAGGACACCTGACAAGCTTGAAGAGGCAAAAGACATTGCCGTTATCTGCGATAACAAAGCGCTGGCATCTGCAGCCGACATCGTCTTTGTATGCGTCCGCCCTGCCGATATGAAATCAGTCCTTCAGGAGATCGGCCCGTGCCTTAAAAGCGATGCTCTGCTCGTTACGCTTAACGGCAGCATCACTTTCGACATGATCAAAAAGGTCATTGACCATAAAACCGCAAAAGTCATTCCGAGCCTCACGGCAGAGATCGACCGTTCACAGACCATCGTATGCTTTAACGGTCTGGTTGAAGACCGTGACAAGGATGTTCTCCGTGAACTTCTCGGCACCATCGGTGAAGTCATCGAACTGCCCGAAAAAGAAGTCGGCATGGGCTCCGAGCTTGTCAGCTGCATGCCGGGCTTCATAGCTTCGATCTTCGACGTCATCTGCACGTCAGCAGGATCACATACGGATATTCCCCGCGAACAGATAGTTAAGATGGTGCTGAACACCATGAGCGCGACAGGTGACCTGATGCTTATTAAAGACCTTTCATTCGACGAGGTGGTGGAACGAGTCGCGACCAAAGGCGGAATTACCGAAGAGGGCACCCGTGTCATCTACGATATGTTTCCGCCTGCAGCAGACGAGATGTTCAATAAGACTCTCGAGAAAAGACGCCTGACCGCAGAAAATGCAGGCAGATCTTTTGAAGAATAAGACCGCTAACTAAATTACCTTAAAGAATCGTCACTGTATGTAAGCCAGAGGCTGCTGAAGCCCAGACCGCTGTAGTATGCGCCGATGGCTACATAAACCTGGCCGTCTACATAATAATCGTAGAACTCTATCATGGTATTGTCGTCATCAAGAGGATACTCCATATCCGGATCACCCATGAAATCATCGAGTATCTCTTTGAAATACGCACAGTAATCCATCAGGAGTTCATCTGAATCCACGCTGTTAAAGAAACCAACGTAGAAGACCTTTCCGTCCATGTTTACATCGAGCTCTATCTGGTTGAATACCACGCCTTCTATCATGACGTTTACGTTGTAGGAATATGCTGTCGAGATGCCTGACTCGCCTTCATTTATGGAAGCTTTTCCGATATCAAAACCGAAGAAATCCTTGACCTTGTTCTCTGCAGATTTGATGTCCAGACCAACAACACTGCCGATCATTTCGTAAACATCCTCATAGGTATTATCGGTCAGATCTTCGGGATCGACTGTGGGTGCCGGTGTCGTCGTTGTATTTGCGATTCCGGAAATGTGGTTTTCGGGATCCGTACACTCCAGTTCGATTATGAACTGATCATTGCCTTTTACAGACTGGCAGCTCACACCCCAGAACATGGATACCCAGCAATCATCACCGTATCTCCATCCGTAATTTCCGCTTTTATCAAAGTCAACCCAGGAAGCGGCATAACCGTCGTCCGGATCGCCGAAGTTATTGCAGAATACGGGATAAAGCGTGTTATAAAACTGTTCGCTGTCAAAAGCCTCGTTAGATTCAAAGATCGCTGTTTTTCTTACGGTATACTGTATTCCGAGAACAATACCGGAATCATTGCTGTAGATTCCGATGCTCTTGAACACGACACCATTTACAACGACATCTTTATTGAGGTCTCTTAAGGTACGCTCCATGGGAAGTCCTGAAGAACCATAATGATCATCATAAGTCTGATATTTATCTATTCCGAGAACAGCCGTCAAAAGCTCGGTAGCAGCATCCGGTGTAATACCGATGCACAGGTCCGAAATGTACATAAGATCGGAGAGGGTCATGTCAATATCATCCGGATCAGGGGCTGTTGCCGGAGTCGGCGTCGGTGTCGAATCTGTAGGATCAGTGGCCGTCGGAACCGGATCTACGATCACGCCGTAAGGCTTTTCAGGCTTGCTCTGCGCGTCGTTGTGAACGATTCCCGAACCCGAAGAAGGTTTTGACGTGCATGAGCACATTGCAAGAATCATCGAAAAAGTAAGAACCAATGATATGATCTTTACGTGTTTTTTCATTATTATTACCCCCTGATCATGTGCGGATACGCAGATTAAGAATAACAGATAATATCTTTGATAATCAACAACATGACTGTTTACGCTATAATAACCCTGATATTAAAGGACTGATATTTTCGGACGGAAAACAAATGAAGCTCTACACCGAATGCCACTGGGAAGGCTGGGACAGGATAGTTGACATTTACACTGAGAGATGTGAATGCCTCCCAGAATACATTAATGATGATTCGACATATAAGATCATCATTCTCGAAAAAGGCATTCTAGGGATCAGGAGCGCTGGTTCTGCGCGTGAAGTAAAAGCACCTGCGCTTATCATGCTTTCGCAAAAAGACAGGCTCAAATATCAGATAGATCAACCCATAAAAGCCTGTATCGTATTCTTTAAGCCTTCAGTTATACGCGATGAGTTTACGTTCGGGAGGATCGATTCCGGAGAATTCGGGAAAACGGAAGGACAGTCAGTCTTCCAGGATTATCTGCTAGTCAGACCATTCGGAATGTACCCGAACGTATGCAATAAAATCATTTCTCTTCCGCTTAACGGACTTAAGCGCCTGAAAGAACTTTTCGCAGCTATGGAGAAAGAACTCCGGGGGCAGCTCGACGGATACTGGCCCTGCAGGAGCAGATCGTTTTTCATGGAGATGCTGCACCTGATCATCTACTCATATGTGGAAGTAAGTCCCGACAGCACTGACGATCCGGAACAGGAAGAATTTACTAAGATAACCGAATATCTTAACGAACACATTGCTGACCGTATTACTATCGACGTCCTTACAAAAAAGTTCGCGATCAACCGCAACAAGCTCAATGATCTGTTTATGAAGCAGTCATCCATGACCTGCCTTAATTACCTTCAGAACCTGAGGATCGACCTCGCTAAGATCCTTCTTACCAGAACGGAACTGCCTATAAGCGAGATCGGTTCCCGCGTAGGCTATCCTGATCAGAATTATTTCGCCAAGTTCTTCAAAAACTGCACGGGATATACCCCCTCCCAATACAGAAAACAGTAATATCGTGCAGATATTACTATTTTCCATGTCGATTTTTCTAACGTTTATTTCCCTCTGATTGTAAGATTTAAAAAACTTTGGATCTGGTCGGAGGTCTTAAGATGTATGGAAACAAGATAACTGCAGGTATCATAACGGCTTTCATGACCTTAGGGTTCCTTTCAGGCTGTTCGGAATCGGGGACCGTCAGGGAAATTACTGATGCAGATGTCATCAGTTCCTACGGCCGCGACGTTTCCGTAAAAGCTCATAATATCGAGAATCTTTCAGATGGCGGATATTCTGCAAAAGACACCATCAGCATCACATATATGACCGACGATATCGGCGGTCTCGTTCCCCAGACGGTATCAAAAGACCTGGAATACCATTTGGGAAATTCCTCAAAAACGTGGGAGTTCACGGGTGAGAAAACGACCGGTTGTGAAGTCGATAATTCCAAGCTTCCCGGCAGCTGCTGGAAATGTGATTTCCTCTCACCGGATACATTGGCTTCTCTTTTCGGAGATGAGATCCCTTCAGGTGAACAGGGCGTTTTATATTTCCGTTTTCTTAAGAAGATGGGGCAGTTTGCATTTAACTTGAGCAACGAAAAGAACACTCCCTCCGAAAGGTTTTTCGGAACGGTCGGAACCGGTGCAAAGGCGGTCTGGGCCGGTTCTTCAGGCATCATCGAAAAGAACATCACCATAACGGAAGGTTCCGTAACCGATGACGGAGACTTATTTCTCGTCTTCACCACAGACTGCGGAAACGCCGTTATTGATCTCAGAACAGATGCCTTAAACATTCCAGAACAGGAATATGATAAAGCCACAGGCAAAGAAGTAGACAATTCGAAGGTATATATGGATTCACTTCCCGTATTTGAAGTAACCACCACAAGCATCGAAAACGGTGAATGGAGACAACCGTCGGGACTTAAGGAAGGAAATGAATCGCCTGAACTGACATGGGCTCCTTACGAAGGTGCTGCGAAATATGCGGTGATCATGATCGACACATCCACGAGCAACTGGCTGTGCTGGTTTACGATCGTCGATAAGACTCACCTTGATGAGGGCGAATATACCGACCCTTCCGTTTACGCCGGTCCTTACCCTGCCGAGACACACATATATGAACTTTTCATAGTCGCATTGAGGACCGATCCGCAGGACCTGAGCTTCGTGATCGATGCTTTAGGCGGAGACATCCGTTCAAAGCTCGATTTTCTGAATAAAGCATCAGACGGAAGTTATGGAAATGTTCTTGCATACGGAACCATCAAGGCTCCATACACGTCACCCGAACTATATTACGGTTACAGGTAAGTTCTGATATAATTTTGCTGATAGTAGAGGAGCATAAGAGATCATATGGGGAAGGAAATCATCATGAAAAAACAAAAACTGTCAGCACTTATCTTATGCGCGGCTTTAACACTCTCTTTCACGGGATGCGGAACAAAAGAAACTTCAGCAAACATTCCCGTAACAGAGGCTGCCGCAGAGTCAGCCGCCGCTGCTGCAGCGGACAACAGCGGCGACAAATTCGTAAGCGCATATCCTGCTTTTGAAGTCACTTCGCAAAGCCTTCACGACGGCAAATGGGACGAGGTAACCGCCAATACCGTTGACGGTAAGAATGCTTCGCCTGAGCTGTCCTGGGCACCTGTGGAAGGAGCCACGACCTACGTCATCTACATGATCGACATGGACACCGCTTATTTCATCCACTGGAAATCGAGCGACATTACTGAGACGTCACTTCCCGAAGGCTGGGCTCCCTCATCCGATTACGTCGGACCATATCCGCCGCCGGGAAGCACGCATCATTATAACGTCTACGTTTTCGCTCTTAAGAATCCCGTCGAAAGGGTAAAAGGCGGCATTAATTCGATCTCTCCCAAAGTTCCCGAATTCATGGAATCACTGAATACGGATGCTGACGGAAATACCGGAAACATAATAGCGGTCGGGCGCGTAACCGGAAAATACACGGCAAAATAGGCCTTTCTTCACTTTTGTTTTCGAAATGTTTACAACGGGAATACCTCTTTAATATCTCAAAAGCTATAATAAAAATATGTAGTCGTCAGGGATCTTAAAGGGTGTATTCTTTATGGAAACTGCTATCAACATGCAATCGGTGTATGTCACCGACTTAGTCGGCGTTGCCATTCTTGTGATCATATTGGTATCAAGGGGATGGATCCTTCCTGCACGCAAGGAAGAGAGCCGCATCATGCTGGTCCTGCTGATCGTATCAGTCGTAAACTGCATAGCAGATCTCTTAATTTTCGCTTTTGACGGCAAGCCCGGATTCGGCTATCACATAATCCTGCAAACCGGCAACACCTATCTCTATCTGTATAACGTCGTAATAGGCATCGGTATCATCTATCTTATAGTCAAACACATTGACCGCAAGACGACAGGACTGCACATGATCATGTTCTGGTTGTTGTGCATTGTCGAGATATCACTGCTTATAGTAAATCTCTTTATCCCGGTCGTATTCGATATAGACGATCATAACATTTATCACAGGGGTGATTACTACATGCTCTTCATCGTGTGCGGCTTCATCCTGATCCTGTACGGTTATGCCTACTACATTATCAGCAAGCTGCGCAATCCGTCTTTGCGGTACTTCCCTGTCACCGAGTTCCTGACACCTATCCTTGTGGGTAATCTCGTACAGATGAAGATCTACGGAATCTCCCTTCTGCCTGTAAGCTTTGCCATTGCTTTCGCATCAATAGTTATCTCCCTTCAGAACGAGTGCATCTATATCGACAAGCTCACCGGCGTTTACAACCGCTATGAGCTCGACAAGATCCTCAAGAAGCGTCACTTCAGACGTAACTGCAGGCTTTATGCCATGATGCTCGATCTAAACGACTTCAAATCCATCAACGACAAATTTTCCCACGACGAAGGCGACAATGCCCTGGTAACCTTTGCAGGCATACTTGCTGAAGTCACGGGTTCCGAAGGACTGGTAATCCGTTTTGCCGGTGATGAATTCATAATACTGATGTTTAAATATTCTGAGATCGATCTTAATGAATACACAGACCGTATCCGCGCAAAACTCGATGAATATAATGAGAGTTCCGGCAAACCATACAAACTCGCTGCAGCCATAGGCGGAAAATGCTTTGATCCCAATAACGAGAACCTGTCCGAAATAGTCAAAGAGATCGATGCTCTCATGTACGAAGACAAACACGCATACTACAAAGAGCACGACAGAAGAAGCAGCCGTAAACAGGAATTATGAGTAAAAAGATCAACGCGGTCCTGGGACTTATTTTAGTCACTGCATTTCTGATCCATATCATATATGAGATCTTTGCTTATCTGACGTTTTACTATAACCCTGTCTTTACAAGGGCTATCGCAGATTCGGCAATGAGCATTGCGGTCCTTCACATTCTTTTCAGCGCCTTCATAGTTTTCATTTCACACGACAAAGGCATGGGAATGCGATACTTTAAGCTCAATATCAGGACCCTTCTGCAACGTATAAGCGCAATAGCGATCGTAGTTCTTCTGTTTCCCCATTTAAAAACGTTTTCTCTGTTGAAGGAATCATATGGAACCAACATGTTTCTCTTTGCTTCAGTCATGACAGCGCAGATCCTTTTCTATGCAGCTATTCTTTTCCATATCAGCGTTTCAACAACTAACGCTTTCATTACACTGGGTATCGTGTCATCAGAGAAAGCCCGCAAAAGACTTGATGTTACCGTAAGCACCATATGCATTCTGCTGTTTATCGCAGCTTCATTTGTCATCGTCAGGTCACAGCTCATAATGCTCTCACCATCATTTGCGGGAGGTACGGTATGAGTAAGGTACTTATAATCGGAAGCGGTATATCGGGTCTTACCTGTGCGATCACTGCAGCATCCCGCGGCAATCATGTCATCCTCGTATCACCTTTCCCGTCTGAAAGATCGCAGTCCGTCCTCGCTGCAGGCGGAATCAATGCCGTGCTGAATATCGAAAACGGTGACAGCATAGAACAGCATATTGCCGATACGCTTAAAGGCGGATGCTACATAGCAGGCGAAAAAGCAGTGCGCGGCCTCTGCACTGCTGCACCGGATATTGTCAGATGGCTGGAGAGCATCGGAACCGTATTCAGCAGAGATAAAGACGGAAGCATCAGCAGGCGCTCTTTTGGCGGTCAGAGCTATCCAAGAACTCATTATGCCGGAACGGCAACAGGCAAGCAGATAGTCACCGCGCTCGTCATGGAAGCCAGAAGATACGAGGGCATGGGGCTTATCGAGAGACGTTTCTGGATGGATTTCTACGCCGGTCTGATAAAGGACGGTATCTGCTACGGGGCGATGCTTTATAACGAAGCAACGAGGGCGATAGAAGCTGTCACGGCAGATGCATTAGTTATCGCGACAGGCGGACAGAATGCTATTTTCGGGAAGACCACGGGATCCACACTGTGTGACGGATATACGGCCGGAAAACTGTTCATGCAGGGAGCTGATCTGAAGAACCTCGAATTCATCCAATACCATCCGACGGCCATCGAAACAGACCAGAAAAAGATGCTGATATCAGAAGCGGCGCGCGGCGAAGGCGGAAGACTGTTTTATGAGGATAACGGAAACAGGGTCTATTTCATGGAAGATCTCTACGGCCCCAACGGCAATCTCATGCCGAGAGACATAGTATCCAAGTGCATTTATGAGACCGGCAGACAGATTTATCTGGATGTTACTTTCCTGGGCAAAGACAAGATAAGGAACCGCATTCCCGAAATAGACGATCTCTGCCGGAAATATAAGAATATCGACATTTCAAAAGAACCCATCCCCATAACGCCTTCCGTCCACTTTTTTATGGGCGGTATCGCGGTGGATACCCGCCACAGATCGAACATCAAAAACCTGTATGCGATAGGAGAATGTGCTTCCATCTATCATGGCGCGAACAGGCTCGGCGGCAATTCAATGCTGGCTGCCATATATGGCGGCAAAGTCGCCGCAGGCGATCTGGATGGCCTTAAGACAGACTCCCCCGACTGGAGCGAAGATATCAGGATAGAGAATGAAAAACTCATTCAGAAAAGAAGTTCGGCAAGTAAATTCCCGGTCATGTACGTAAGAGGAATGCTTGCTGATACGGTCAGCAATTCACTCGGTATCGTACGTGACAAGGCATCTCTTGATAATGGCATAACAGACATCGATTACTATCTCGGTATAGCGAACAAGATCAATTACGACAGGTCGGAACTCGAATATTTCAATTACAGTCTTGAAGGCATACTGACAATTGCAAAAGCCGCTCTGATCGCAGCACAGAGCAGATGTGAGAGCAGAGGCGCCCATCAAAGGAAAGATCATCCGGAAAGCTCTGATGATTACAAGGCGGCAACAATTATCAGCTATGACAGCGGCAGATTTTCGACGAGACTTACCGGTGAGGACGATTATGAAGGTTAAAGTATTAAGACAGCAGGGCCCGTTCGGAAAACCGTACTGGCAGACATTTGACTACGACGGAGATAAGAACGCATCCATCGCAGCTGTTATTGACAGCATAAATTACAGGGATGACATCACCGATTCGGAAGGAAATCCCGCCGACAAGATATCCTGGGAATGTTCATGTCTTCAGGGAATGTGCGGAGCATGCGCAATGGTCATAAATAACGTACCGCGTCTGGCATGCGATACTTTCGTAAAGGACCTCAAAGGAGATACGATAACCCTCGAACCGCTCAGGAAATTTCCAGTCATAAGCGACCTTGTCGTTGACCGCGGAATAATCCAGGAGAACCTGAAAAAGGTCGATGCATTCATAGAAGAATACCATAAGGAGACCGAGAAAGATCCCGAGCTCGAATATCAGATCGGCAGATGTCTCAAGTGCGGCCTTTGTCTTGAAGTCTGCCCCAATTACGTGAAGGGAGATAACTTCTTCGGCCCGCTCTTTGCCAATGACAGTTACTTTATCGTCTCACGCAGTAAGGAAGAAAGAACCAAGATCAAAAAGGACTATAAAAAGCATTTTGCAAAAGGATGCTCAAAGTCCCTTGCCTGTCAGAAAGTCTGTCCGATGAACATTCCGACTTTAGCTTCGATCGCGAAAATGAACAGGCTCTAAAGGCATCTGTTCAGTTTTTATATCTCCGTGTTGGGGTTGTGATTTTTCATTTATTTTCATAATTTCTCGCAATTACTCCTTGAAATTGGGGTTATATTTTCGCGCAAATCTGCATCTTTAAGAACCCATATCGCCGGGGTAACATAAGGATGCAACGTGGTCCAAAGACACATACAGCAATTAAAAGGGTTGTGATTGGTTAATTGCAGGTTCGAATCCTGCCGCAAAAAGCCCTCCGGGGCTGTGTCTAGAAGATCCGTTACAACAAAAGGTGCATACAGCAATTTCAGAGCGAAATTTTACCTGTCACGTAAAACTAACCGGTGCAAATCCGGAAGCACCTTGATCTTATAAAGGAGGAAAAGAAGACAATGTTAGAATTTTTGAAGAGAGAACTTAACAGAACACGCACAGAGAACGGCGCTGCAGCTTATGTAAGCACAGAGTCTTTCTGCCTTGACCTTTTCGCTACGGCAGGCGCATTAAGATCCGCTTCAGACGAAGAGATCATATCAAGATTCATCAAGGCATTCGCCGAAGACAGAGACCTCGCCATGAAGACTCTCTTCTTTGCAAGAGACATCAGAGGCGGCCTGGGTGAGAGACGTTTTTTCAAGGTCATTCTGGAATACCTTGCAGTAAATGAATCTGCAACTGTCATCAAGAATATAGCCAACATCGCCGAATACGGCAGATATGACGACATCCTCGTTCTTATCGGCACACCTTGCGAGTGGGCATGCATGCAGTATATCAAGGACATGCTCGAAAAGGACATGAAGGCTCTTTCCGAAGACAGGGCCGTATCACTCCTTGCAAAGTGGCTCCCTTCAGTCAACGCAAGCAACGCTGAGACTGAAAAGAACGGCAGAAAGATCGCCAAGGCCTGCGGCTTGTCCGAAGCAGCATACAGAAAGACTTTGTCTGCTTTAAGAAGTAAGATAAAGATCATCGAGAACAACTTAAGAGAACTGGACTACTCTTTCGACTACGAGAAGCAGCCTTCAAAGGCTCTCTACAAGTACAGAAAGGCCTTCATCAGATGGGATGAGGAAAGATATGTTGAGTTTATCAACAAGGTTATCGAGAACCCTTCCGTAATGCACACAGGCACACTTACTCCTTATGACGTAATCGCTCCTGTCGTCAGCAACAACGGCAGAAACGAGATCGACTCTAAGGAAAGAAAGGCAATGGACGCAACATGGAATGCGCTTGAGGACTTCGCAGGTTCCGACAACGCTCTTGTTGTAGTAGACGGCTCCGGCTCCATGTACTGGGCAAGCAATCCTTGTCCTGCAGCCGTTGCCCAGTCTCTCGGCATCTACTTTGCAGAGCGCAACAAGGGTAAGTTCAGAAACCACTTCATCACGTTCTCCACAAACCCGAGACTCATCGAGATCAAGGGTAAGGACATCGTTGAGAAGGTCCGTTACTGCATGAGCTTTAACGAGTGCAGCAACACCAACCTCGAGAAGACTTTCGACCTCATCCTGAACACTGCGGTCAAGAACAGAATGAAGCAGTCCGACATGCCTTCAAAGCTCTACATCATTTCCGACATGGAGTTTGACTGGTGCGCAGGCGGCTCTGAGAAGACTGTTTTCGAGAACGCTGCTGAAAGATATGCTCAATACGGCTTCAGATTACCTCAGGTAATCTTCTGGAACGTTAACAGCAGAAACCGCCAGCAGCCCGTCAAGATGAACGACCAGGGCGTCGCTCTTGTATCCGGCATATCTCCCCAGATATTCCAGATGCTCAAGGAAGGCACACTTGAACCATACAAGTTCATGATGAGCGTCCTCATGTCCGAAAGATATGAGAAGATCGCCGCATGAACCGGAAATCCGGGGAAAATACAAGAGGCTGTCTGTGAAAGGCAGCCTCTATTTTTGCTTGTTGGTTCAACAATTCGAACCTGACAGGATAATATCTGACGGGGTGTATCTTTTTCTTTCAATTTTTGAATATAAAAGATACAAACCCTATGTTTTGCCAGTATTATCGAGATGCAATTGAATGATAAAACACCTTAATGCAATGAAATGTATCTTTTTTTCGTGAAATAATATATTTAAAGATACTTTTCAGCTTGATGCGTATCTTTTTTATTTCATATTTCTCGAAAAAAGATACACACCATTTTTGACAGTTATCTCAGTCTGGCTTTGCCGGAGGTTCGCCGTCTCCACCGGGGCCGCCTGAAGGAGGTTCGCCGTCTCCGCCCGGGCCGCCGGACGGCGGATCGCCCTGAGGCTTGTCACCCGGCTGACCGTCCGGTCTGTCACCAGGCTGTCCGTCAGAACTGCCGTGACTGCCTGATGATGACGCAAAGACGACCGCTTCGCCCGTAGAAGCGCTTCCCTTGCTATAAGCAGTTCCATTTATATAAAGCGTGTAACCGTTAAGGTCGATGGCATCTGCATCGCAGGTGAGAGATGTTATATAGGAGTCGCCGGTGAGTATCCATTTGGAGCCGCTCTCGATCTCGACGTAGACCTCGCCTTCATTATCGGAATTAACAGCTCCGGTATATGTTGTTCCGGAGGAAAGATACATGTTAAGACCTGATACTCCGTCAACGATGATGTCGCCTTCGAGAGTCTGGTTTTTGAGGTAAAGGTCCACTTTGCCGCCGTTGGAACCTTCGGAACCCCAGCCTGCCGCTGCTGCCCTCAGGAAGATGCCGTACTCATCCAGATTGATGATCTCCGCATCCTCCAAAGTGATGGTTGTAACAGTGTTATTTACGAAGAAAACGTCACCGTTCTTGTTAGTCAGGGAGCCGCCTGTCATGGTGAATGAAGCACGCCCTTCTGCTGCGTCGCCGGACATCGACTGATAGATCATGACGGCCTGGTAATAAGATGACTTGTCGCTGTTTTTGCTGTTGTTATCTGCTGTCAGGGTGACGTTATTGAGCGTGACGGAGTTCTTTCCTTCTACTACAACTCCCTGGGAAGATGTCGATTCCATCGTCGCATCACTTACCGTGATGTCTGCAGTTGAGTAGATTACCGGTGAACCCTTTCCGTCAGTCACATATGATCCGCCGGATACGTTAACGGTTCCGCCTCCGCGGTCTGATCTGATCGCAGCCGATGAATTACCCGTCGTATGGATGTTAAGGTTCTCGGCATTCATCGTACCGCCGCCTGTCGTCATAAGACCTCCTGAGCAGTTTCCGCTTGTAGTGATCACGGAATCGCTGATGTTGACCGTAGTTCCTTCTCCATAAGAGAAGACTCCGTTGGCATGTGTTCCGTCAGTATCGACTATGATCTCTGAAAGTGTAAGCGTCGATCCGTTCGTAGCAAAGATCGCTGCATTATCTCCATAGAAATCAGCTTTGTCGCCTTCATCCGAATTACCTGTTTTCGTGACCCTTACGTTGGAATAAGAAGCCGTCTCCCCGTCAACTTCAATGACGTGCTCGCTGTCGTTGGAATTGTTTAATTCTTCATTGATCGTTATGTCGGCTTCTGTGATGACCGGTTTTTGCGAAGCTGATGTCTCCGTGACGGTCTCAGAAGATAAAACCGTCTCGGAAGTCTCGGCCTCCGTGGTCTCAGAACTTGTGCCGGATGTCTCTGTACTATTAACGGCATTGCATGCTGTAACTGAAAATGCGAGCGAAGCCGCCGCAGCAAGTGCCAATATTTTTATGAATTTATTCCTGTTCATTTTTATAACCTCCGTTCGGTTGTATGACTATACTATATGAGGTCAACTTAAAACGTACTTTAAACCAAAAACGGTGCATATAAGTCATCAAACCTATATATATGAAGTTACGCGCACACGCGTCTTAATATGTAAAATATTTCTGCGATATGTTAATACTATCAAAGGTTCACATGATGGAGGAAGTTTCCTATGCCGACACTAAAATGCAGATTTTGTAAAGATAATCTTGACTTTTCAGCAGGAACATCAGCCACGAAATGCTTAACCGGGAATACCTCTTGTTCAAGCAAAGGATCGAAGAGAGCCTGTTAAACATGCAGTACAAAGAGATCCAGAAGCAGATCAGCGATAAGGCCCATAGCATTGAATCTAATGTCTATTTCAGGAAAGAGACCAAGAGAAAAGATCAGCAGGAATTAGATAATCTTAACGAACAGCGCAGGTTTATCCAGCAGAGGTTCGTGTATGAATCATTTCCTTATCTTTCAAACGGAAAGATCGATATGGTCACACTTAAGAATGATCTTATACAGAAGGTAAAGAACGCATCATCTTAAATCCCCAGATCCGACGGATCCTTCGATAAAAACAATACTGTACATATCTTTTACCGCAACCGCTTCACCGTCAGTAAAAATGATCCGGTTGTCATACAGGTCGATCGTTCTTGCGTTGCCGATCTTAGATGCATATCTTCCGCCGCTCTTTTTCTTATCGGGAATGAAGTACGTTACACGTATCTTCGGACGTTCTTTAAGTCTTTCGGAAAGTTCTGCCAGACGCCGGTTCAATTCACCGATCTCATCTTCTTCCATCTCGCGTCTTCCTTCGGTAAGTCTTTCGGTCTCTTCGACTGCATCACCATATCCCACAAGCGCGGCAAACGGCGCAAACTGTGCAGCCCTGTCATGGATCGACATAGGCGGGAGATCCGCATATTGAGGTCTTCTCATCTTCTTTATGTCTTCGTAATCTCTCATGCCCTGTGCCCGCCTATCTGGCCGTTTCTTTCGATCGCGGTACCGCCCTTATTCAGGTTCTTCGCCTTGACAACGGCATTCTTTCCATACTTGTTTTTTATCTCCAGCATCGCTTCCTGAAGCGCTCTTTCTTTCGCGAGCTTCTCTTCTTCCGCGCCCTGATCTTCAGCTTTTTCTTCCAAGTCGAAAATGCTCATCTGTTCGTACTTCTCATGCTGTGGAATGTCTTCTTCGCTGATGACATTGCACGCTGCGATGCATAACCTTCTGCTCAGAAGTCCTTTCCCTGCAATGCTGTCAAAGAGCTTCATTACCGCACCGGTAATGATCTTCGTTGATGATGTGTGTCTGTCGAGATTGATGGTTCCGTGCGCGTGCTTCGGTATTTCCCTGCCGTAGTAATCCATAACGGTATCACCGGTATAGTTCCCGCCCGAAAGACTCTCCCTGTCGTATCCTATCGTCAGGACTAACTGGTCCGTAACGATACCTTTCCTTACAAGATCGAGCGATAACATATCTGCCATCTCCCAAACGATAAGACGCGTCGTCTCATAGTCCGTCGGTTCCTTCAGTACCTGGCCTGTGGAGACACTGTTATTATCCGGACTGTATTCCTTTACGTCGGCAATGGTTACGGGTTCGATACCCCATGCGTGGTCGATGAGAAGTTCCGCATTTTTCCCCATCAGTTTATAAAGCTGACCCACACTTTGTCTGTTCAATGAGCATCTCGCGATATCGCCCATGGTATAAAGACCGATCTTTTCTATCCTTGATGCAGTGCCTCTTCCCACTCTCCAAAAATCAGTAAGCGGAGTGTGATCCCACAATTTTTCTTTGTACAGTTCTTCATTAAGTTCGGCAATGCGCACTCCGTCCTCATCAGCCGGAATGTGCTTGGCAACGATATCCATCGCGATCTTACAAAGAAACATGTTCGTCCCGATGCCTGCCGTGGCAGTTATGCCCGTGGTCTTCAGAACATCCTGTATCATCATGCGCGCAAAATCATGTGCCGTGGTGTTATATAATTTCAGATAATTCGTCGCATCGATAAATACTTCATCGATCGAATAAGCAAAGATATCTTCCGGCGCGACATACTTAAGATATATGCCGTAAATCTTTGCACTGATCTTCATGTAAAGAGACATCTGCGGAGGAGCAACAATGTAATCGACTGCAAGCGACGGATCTGACTTAAGATCCGGATCGAAAAAACTTTTGCCTTTAAGTCTTCTGCCAGGTACTTTCCATCTTCTGTCATTGTTGATGTATTCAACACGCTGTACAACTTCAAATAATCTCGCTCTTCCGGAGATCCCGTAACTCTTAAGAGAAGGCGATACGGCAAGACAAATTGTCTTCTCTGTTCTCGTCAGATCTGCAACGACAAGGTTAACTTTAAGCGGATCAAGTCTTCTCTCCACGCATTCAACACTTGCGTAGAAAGACTTAAGATCTATCGCTATGTATGTCCTTTCCGTCATCGTTCCGCTCCGAAAAAATCGTTATCTAAAGTTTATCAGAATGTGACTTCCGTTAATGGGACAATAACATGTTAACAGTTATTTTATTGACGATATTTTAAAGATTGGTAGAATCAAAATATGTAACGTAAAAAAATCTCAATGCACAATACCATACGGAGGAATTTTTAATGGCAGACGAGAAGAAAAATGAGATCATCGCAAAGGTCGATGAGGTCAAGAAAGAAGTAAAGGCAGAAGTAAAAAAAGTAGCTAAGAAAGCTGCTGCTGCAAAGAAGGAAGTAGAGAAGAAGGTTGCTGCAAAGAAGGCACCTGCTAAGAAGGCTGCTCCCGCTAAGAAAGCTGCTGCTAAGCCTGCTGCAAAGAAAGCTGCTCCTGCTAAAAAGGCTGCTGCTAAGCCTGCTGCAAAGAAAGCTGCTCCCGCTAAGAAGGCTGCTGCTAAGCCCGCTGCAAAGAAAGCTGCACCTGCTAAGAAGGCTGCTGCTAAGCCCGCTGCAAAGAAAGCTGCACCTGCTAAGAAGGCTGCTGCTAAGCCTGCTGCAAAGAAAGCTGCTCCCGCAAAGAAGGCTGCTGCTAAGAAGCCCGCTGCAAAGAAGGCTCCTGTTAAGAAGCTCGGAAAGATCATTTTCGAGATCGACGGCAAGCAGATCGACATCAAGGCTATCGAGAAGAAAGCTGCTAAGCTCGGCGGTGATGTCTATGTCGTAGCTGCAGAGAAGAAGATCTTCGATGCAAACGGCAAGTCCGTAAATCTTTTCTGATAGATTTTTCAGTTAAGTATTCACAAAAATGCAAAGGGGTTGTCTTTATGAGACAGCCCCTTTTACTTTGCGGGAAAACAAAAATCATTACCGGAATCCGTAAAACACGGTTGTACATTTCTCCGAAAAAATAAGGAAGAAATTGCATAAAAGACCTGTTTTATGCAATTTTCGCGCGAAAAAACGCGAAAAATGTACACTAAAGTTTTAAACACAAGATTGCAAAAATAAGGGGTTCCCTTCCCGGATACCCCTTAGTAATTGTTCCTTATCTTCAGATTCAGCCTTCAATGGCTATCGTGTTGTTTGCGGGCGGCAGAGCCTCTAATTCCTTCTTCGGGATGCTGAGCTTAAGAACACCGTTCTCGAACTTAGCCTTAACGTCTTCGACCTTAACGGCATCACCGACATAGAAGCTTCGCTGCATTGAACCGCAGTATCTCTCCTGACGGATGACCTTGCCGTGATGTTTCTTCTCGGTCTCCTGATCCTTGCTTGCGCTGATGGTCATGTAACCGTCTTCGAGCTTGACGTTGATCTGGTCTTTATTAAATCCCGGAAGATCCATCTCCATCTCATAATCAGTCTCATTCTCATGGACATCGGTCTTCATGAGGTTACGCGCATTCTTCCCGTAGAGGTGCTTATCGATATTCGCCAACTCATGCGTAGGGAAGCCCCAAAACTCATCGAACAAATCTTCTCCAAATAAACCGGACATCAACATAATAATCATCTCCTTTGATCGTTGTTATCCGAGCATTAGAGCGGAGGTCTGATCTATTGATCTTCGTTCCTTTGTTCCGACTGCATTATAGTCCCCTGATTAGCACTGTCAAGATGAGAGTGCTAATTCAAAATCAAACAAAAAACGGGGCTTAATTTGTGCACTTTTTAATCCGCCGGTTTTGTAAAGCGGTACTAAAATGATGGGGGGTGCCTGCCGTTTCGATATTCAATGCTATAATCTTGCCGGCACAGTAAACGGAAAGGAATAATCCCTCAGTATGAAGATCTCTAAGCTAATCGCATCGCTTTTAATCGTTTCCGCGATCGCCGTCCTTCCCGGCTGTTCGGAGATAGCCGGCATGTCTGAAGCATCTGCAGAAGATCAGAAGGCTCTGTCATCCGGTGTTACTGAAGCACCCGAAAACGCGATCGGAAAATTTCTTAAAGAATATGAGACTTTCGAAGTAACATCGTCTGATCTTAACGACGGTGTCTGGGCAGATATCATCTCGAAAACAGACATAGGCGAGAACCGTTCTCCGCAGCTTTCCTGGTCACCCGTAGAGGGCGCGGATTCTTATGTGATCTACATGGTAGATTCAAATACGAACGGTTTTCTTCACTGGAAATCCGGAGACGTCACCTCTACCGATCTTCCTCAGGGATGGGCTTCTGCGGTCGAATATGCAGGACCTCACATAGGCCACGGATACACGCACGTTTTCGACATATACGTGATTGCTGTAAAGTCCTCTGCAGGGCAGCTTAAAGGCGCCGTAAACAGCGTCAATCCCAATCTTGACGAATTCATTCAGATGGTTGATACAGGCGAAGACGGCACCACCGGAAACATCATTTCTTACGGTAAGATATCGGGCACTTATACCGATTCAAGATTCCGCGGTGACAGGACCGTTGACGAGAATAAGCCTTATTATATGTGAGTGCTTTCGAGCTTGCCTTTCCGGGAAACATCGCTTACCGAGATAAGAACGTATATCGGAATGATAAGAGCTGCAAGCGCACCAAATAATTGAGTCATAAACGCAATCGTTTCCAGGTTCCCTGTCCAGAGCTGTGCTAAAACACTTATATTACTTTTACCGTTCACGGTTGCTGCGATCATCATCGAGTAAGAGACTATTCTGAAGCAGGCCAGCACACAGCCCACAATAAAAGATATGGTCTTAAATAACCACAACTTGGGAACTGCCTTCTCTGTGTTTCTGTTCTTATATAAAACCGTGATAATAATGACCGCAGAAACTGTTCCCGTAACCAGGTTGTTTATCTCACCCGTTAAGGTCATCCAATATCCCCAAGCGCCGGCAGACATGGACGCTGAAGAACTGTTTAATGCAGTTCTTACTATAAGGTTAGCCACAATGGAACTTACGGGTAAAAGCATTACCGGAATGTAGATAAATTTCTTCCCATAGCTCTTATGAATGAAAATACTGATGCATAATGCTGCAGCAAGTGATGAAATAAGAGTCACGACCGATGAGATCGAGACATACTGTGCATACTTCTCGATGTCTACATACCGGATCAACATGTCTTGCAGGCTGGACGTAAGTGAAGCGACTGCCGAAATAATAAAACTGATGCCAAGCACCTTTGTAGACTTTACTTTGTTTACCGCGATAAGTATGCCGATAACAAGCACGGCAACCGCAGAAGCAAATACGATTATGTTCTTCAGCCAAAACAAAAATAAAATGCCAATGTCAGCATACATAAGCTCATCCCCTTAAGCATCATAAAAATCAAAAGAAATTATATCACTGAGGATGATTATTGCCTAAAAACCAGGATTATGCAGTTTTAACAAAACACATATTTATCAGTATAATTCATGTAACGCATCTGATCGGAGAACTGATACATGGAATGCAGCAGCATTCTTAAGAATGACAAAGAATCGGTAAAATACCGCAGAGACCAGAATACACTCGTCGTTTTGGGAACGGGCGTTATTGCTTTCGGCTTATGGGGCATTATTAAAACAATAGCTCAGGTCTTACTGGGTCTTCAGTTATTTGACCCGGAAGATGTTGAGACATTGGGACCCGCAGGCATGGCTGTTACGATAGTAATCATAGTTCTTCTTTTTTCTTTTGACATTTTTTTGAGATTATATGTCGGTCTCAGGGCTCACCGTGAAGCCAACGGTAAAAAATTCGGTAACGGGCATCTCGTTGCCTGCGGCTGGCTTATCCTAGGTTCGGTGCTGTCCATAGCTCTTGTTTTCTGGGCCATTACACAGGCAGAAGGTGACCCCTTCGATAACGTCGCGGCAATCCTTCTTGAACTGTCATCACTTATCATCACTGTCGAAGTTTTTGCAGCAACAATAGGTGTCAGACGGTACAGGAAAAAATACGGGATGGAGGGAAAGTAGTTTGCAGGCGGATTTTCACTATTATGCGACTTACTGCGCAGCTTTCCTTGCAGGCTACTCTCACGAAGAGGCGCTCGAAATATGCTACAGTGCGCAAATGGTCGACTGCTGCACGAAGACTTTTTTAAAGTCCATTTCAGCAACCGTCCATGCTGCTTCGAGCCAGTCGCAGGCTGAGCTCGTTGATATGAAATCTGACATATCATCCCTTCAGGACATTACGAGGATCTGGGCTTCGTTTCATTTCCTGCCCAAAGATCTTTATGCGCCGACTCCGCTTGCTACAAAAAACTACAAGAATAAATACAGGCTTATCTGCGGGCCGAACGGCGTGCTCGTAAAAGATACCGTGGATCTTGCCAAGGGCAAGTCACTTCAGGCTGCAGGCATCGCTATGCATGTTCTGGCAGATACCTGGGCACATTATAATTTCGCTGGAACGCCGTCACTCGTAATCAATAATACCGACAACAATTTTTACGAGATAATGGATGACGGCTCTTCTCGCAAGATGTCATTTAAGCATAGTCCCGGAGCAGAAGATGACATCGAAAATGCCGCATATAACAGCACGGTCTTCAATATGATCGAAAATTCCATATTGAACCTGGGACACGGTCACGCGGGACATCTGCCGGACTACAGCTTCATCAGATACAAATACATGCCCGCATGGGATAACTACAGAGAATGCCTTAAGGATAATCCCTCCGATTACCGCAAGGCTTTCTGTCAGATGATCCTTGCGATGAAATATTTAAGAGGAGTTCATGAGGTTTTCGAGACCGGAATATACGACGAGGAAGCTATCAGCCTCTATGAAGAAAAGATAATGCATATCCTGACAGTCAGACGCACGGATGCTTCTGAAGACTGGAAAGCCTTCGGAGAGAAACTGTCCGGAAAAGCCATCCCTGATTTTGACGTATCTGCTTATGTGGAAGAATACAAAAATGCCCCGGAAGAGTCACGTAACAACACCGTTCTCGGAAGGTTCATAGTGGCATCCCTCTCGCAAAAGAGCATGGTCACCAGTAAGATATTCAGTTCCAAAAATCTTCTTGCCGGTTTCTCAGTGAAATACAGCAAATACGGGTTAAGCGGCATAAAGGAATACCGTAAACTCGTTAAAGAAAGCAAGAGGCAGGAATCATGAGCAAGACCAGACGCGTTTTTAAAGTGATCGGCGCTATATTGGCGATCCTGGGAGCCGTGGCCATGATGATGGTACCCGAATACGGATTCATACTGATCGCGGCTCTAGTCGGTCTGACGCTTATGTTCAAAGGCATTGGGTACATCTTTTACTATATTACGCATGCTAATCACATGGTCGGCGGAAAGAGGATCCTGCTTATAGGACTTCTTTTATTCGACGCCGGAGTATTCGCTTCTGCTCTCGCAGACCAGGCACAGGCGATACTGGTCATTTATGTTGTCGCCTGCCACCTCATCGCGGCAGTGCTGAATATAGTCCGCACGGTCGGTAACAAGCGCGACGGCAACCCCGGCTGGAAGATCGATCTGGCACAGTTCTTCGGAAACATCACGCTGGTCGCACTGTGCCTGATATTCATCAAACACGTAGAAATACCGGTATACATCTACTGTGCCGGCGTTATTTACACTTCAATACTCAACATAATATCTTCCTTCAGGCGGACGGCTATCGTTTACATACAGTGACCTGAAAAATTATCTTACCCAGCCTGAAGCGTAAGTCAGATCATTGCCCTTGGCATCGTACATTCTGTAATACCATTCGCCTCCGGCGATCGAAGCAATGCCTGAGACAAAGAATACCGTTCCGTCACTTTGAAGACCCATCATCATGTTATCGTTGAGCCTTTCTTCAGAGAAGGTATCTTCTACGGCTTTAACATAGTAATCATCATCGGGGGATACCAGCTCATAGTTTTCAACTACCATCATTCCGTTGTTGTTAAGATAAGCCTGTGCGGCATCCATGGCTGTCTTTCTGATGTCCCTGACGCCGGCGATCTCGGCTATCGTGGAATTGCTGACCTTATTTCCGGTTGCCACGTCGAAATTCCAGACATGGTAAAGATCGTCGCCCCATTCACCATTTTCTACAAAGACTATCGAGAGGATGCCTTCATCAGTAAGGAATGCGGCATAATCCGTGCTGTAGTAGTGTGTGTTTCCGTATTCTTCGAGCTCCGTGATGTAGACGGAGAAGCATTTTTCGATCTCTTTCTGCATCTCGTCAGCATATGAGGAATTAAACAGGAGCTTCGGTACATGATATTCACCATAGATCTCCAGATACTGATAATCGGCGCGCGCATCAACCACATAATCTGTTACTTTTCCGAACGAAAAAGCCGTTGTCGTGGTAGTGGCTTCCGTGGTAGCTTCCGTGGTAACAGCAGCTGACGTTTCTGTTGCCTCCGTCGTCTGTGTCGTAGTCTCATCTATGAATATAGGATCAGGACCTTCCGGCTTATATGCCTGGGTATTCTTCGTGTTACGGCCGTGACTGCCTGAACTGTCTTTGCCATTATCAGAGTCACAGGCTGCCAGAGAGAGCATCATGGCAGAGATAATAATTACGGAAATCAGCTTTTTCATATTTTCACACTTTCTTTATCGATAAAAATGCCGCGTGACTGTCAATATAATAATTATACCTTTGAACCTGTTTTGAATGTCACCACGAAAATGTGAACAATTGCACGTTTTCAGAGCGGTAAGAATACCTCGAACTCAGTCTCTTCTGTTTCTTCAAGATAACGCGCTGTTATATCCCCTCCGAGTTTTCCGGCAATAAATGAAGCCTCGTAAAGACCCAGACCGTTACCCTCCACTTCGCTTGCGTTAGAGCCGCGCCAGAAACTGTTAAACACATACGGCATCTCGCTGTCGGGGATCCGGCTTCCGACGTCCCGGACGGAGAATATGTAACCGTCTTCGTTCTTATCGACCGTGATGGTGATGCCCCGCCCGTCACCGTATTTGATCGCATTTTCGAGGAGCTGTGTAAGGATCCTTGTAATTCCGCTCTTGTCGGAAGTTATCAATACGCGGCTTTTCATGTCGATCTTATAAGGTATCCTCAGAACGCTCATGCGGTTATCGTATTCGCGCTTTATGAATTCCTCGATCTCTGTAAGGTAGAAGGTCCCGATTGACGGCTCGAAAACGACGACGCCCTTTGAAGCGCTGTCGAGAAGCTCTTTGACTAAATCTGTGATGTCGTCTGCATTCTTCGTAATCTTATCCGCGACTTCGGCGTCCTTCTTGTCGGGGATTCCGTCTTCCCTGTATAGACCGCTCTTGATCGCTTCGGAATATAGCTTGATGTTAGCAACGGGAGTCTTGATCCCGTGAGCAATGGTCGATACGAGAGTGAGCTGTTCTTTCTCCAGCTGGCGCAGTTTCCTGGTATCCCCTGACAGCCGGTCACGGAGCATGTTCATGCCCCAGATGTATTTGCCAAAATATCTGTTTCTTGATTCCGGAAGCGCATCGGCATTCTCGTTCCTGGCAATCCTTTCAGGATATTCCGAGAGAGTGTTGAAAGGCATGATGACCTTTCTGTCGATATAGATGAAGAACAACATTGTGATAATAAAGCAGGCCGCGACAATGACTTCGCTGATTATGATGGTCTCTGCCACATGGTCATCCCTGAACGAGAATACGAGAAAGCCTTTTATCACGCCGTCCTGCGAGATGCTCCAGACTGAATCTCCGTCTCCCATGTGCGAATAAGACGCGCCGCCGTTATCCGCTTTGATGAATCTTATATCTGAAGGAACGTTTTTCTTTCCGTATTCCTTCTCCCAGTCATTGGATGAAAGAAGGATTGCCAGACCGGCATCAATGTCATCGGAATCTTTTGAAGAAAGCTCGTTGGCGACCCGGTTCATCAACGTATTTCTCCGGCCTTCCGCGTTTTCATTCCCGGCAGAAATGAACAGCCATGCCGATATTCCCATGGCGAGACAAATGACAAACAGAAGAATGTACTTGCCAATATATTTCCGCATCAGCCTGCAGCCTCACCGAACTTGTAACCGACTCTCCACACGGTATGGATGTACTTCGGTTCCTTGGGATCGTCCTCGATCTTCTCACGGAGCCAGCGGATGTATACTGTCAGCGTCGATATCTCGGAAAAACAATCCGAACCCCAGACCGCATTGAACAGTACTTCCTTGCGGATGACCTTATCGGGATTTTTAAGAAAATAAATCAGGATATCGAGTTCCTTGCCGTTAACCGGAATTATCTTATCGCCTTTCCGCACGGTCATGTCATCAAGATCGACAGTGATGTCTTTATAAGACAGTTCTTTGTGCTCTTCGGTCATGCTGTAATTGCGTCGCAGGATGGCCTTGATCTTGGATGACAGGAAAGGAAACGAAAAAGGCTTCTCTATATAATCGTCGGCACCGACATCAAGACCTAAGATCTTGCTGTGATCGTCATTTTTGGCACTCATCATGAGGACCGGAAGGCCCATATCCTTGCGAAGGATGCGCAGTGTCTCGAAGCCGTCAAAACCAGGCAGCATGACATCCAGAAGCATAAGACGGAACTTCTCTTCCTTAAGAACTGCAAGACCTTCTTCGCCGGTGGTCTTCCAGATGACCGAATATCCGTCTCGGATAAGGAAGTCCCTTATGAGAGCTCCGAGTTCCTCATTGTCTTCAACGATCAGAATGTCTGTCATGTCATATTCCTTCGAAACAGCAGTTTCAATTATTATACCCCGCTTTAAGATAATAGAGGCGCCGGCATTTTTATCGTATAATAAAAAGTGGTTTTGGAATAAGGTATTTAGATAACGGGATATTGCATATGGTAAACAGCGATAAGAAAATCTACCAGAATACTCTCGAGAATCTTTCTGACGGTGTGATCGTCATAGGTTTTGACAGCAAGATCAGCACCTGTAATGATTCTGCCTGTTCGATCCTGGGAATATCACCCGGCTCAGCCATCGGAAAGAGCATTGCCGAACTGATGCTGGAGATCGAAGCGAACAATGATTTTTTCGAGCTTCTCATTAATGCAGTTTATGAAAAGAAAAAGATATCCAGGACAGTATCTTTTCACATTGGCAACACCACAAAATATCTCAAAGTCACCACTACGCTGCTTGTTGAAGACGGCATAGACATAGCCCTGATAGCCGTAATCTCCGATCAGACCGAGACAACGAATCTCATCATCAGGAACCAGAGTCTTGCCACCCAGATAACCGCCCTCATGAACTCATTTGTCGAGGTAATGGTAACGGCGATCGAAGAAAAATCCGCTTACAACGCCAATCACACAAGGAACATGGTCAGGTATGCGACACGTTATCTCGAGTGGCTCTCATCGCACGGAGAGCTGACCGGCAAGACTTCGGAGAACACCGAACCGCTCATCATGAGCGTGTGGCTTCACGATATCGGAAAGCTGCTCATCCCGCCGGAAGTCATGGACAAGCCGTCAAGACTCGGGCCTTCCCTGATCACTATCAGACACAAGATCGAGATCGCAAGACTCATGCTGAAGAACCGTATACTTTCAGGTGAAGACACCGCTGAAAACGTGGAGGCTGAACTGAAAAAACTTGATGAGAGCGAAGATCTTATCGAATCATCAAACATACTGCCGTTCCTCGATGAAGAAAGGATTGGGAAGCTTAAGGCTCTCGCAGATATAAACCTTCTCACCTCAGACGGAAACACCTGTCCCCTGCTCGATCACGATGAGCTCGAGCAGATCACCGTAGCAAGAGGAACACTCACTTCAGAAGAGCGCAGCATCATGCAGTCCCATGTCTCATATACCGGCAAGCTCCTCTCGAAAATGGAATTTGTCGGCGAATATAAGAAAGTTCCTGAATGGGCATCCGAACATCATGAATGCCTCGATGGAACAGGTTACCCCTCAGGACTCAGGGCTGAGGATATCCCGTGGGAAGCGAGGCTTTTGTCCGTAATCGACATTTTCGATGCCCTGACGGCAGACGACAGGCCTTATAAGCCTCCGATGCCGCCCGAGAAGGCATTTAAGATATTGGAAGACATGGCTGAGCAGGGCAAACTCGATAAAGAGATCGTTCAAAGCTTCTATGAGAGCAATGCATGGAACAGATCTCCTATTAATTCGAGCATGAAAGAGATCACACTCGATGCGACAAAAGAAAACCTGGACACGGTCATTTCTTTCATCGACGGATATCTTGATGAATTCGGCTGCACCGTAAAAAATGAGATGATGTTAGACCTTGCCGTAGAAGAGATCTACGTCAACATCGCCCAGTATTCGTACAGCAAGAAAGTCGGTAAGGTCACTATCTGCGTGAGCCTAAGTGAAGACCACTCACAGATAATCATCACTTTCATCGATTCAGGGATCCCGTATAATCCGCTTACCAAAGAGGATCCGGACGTCACGCTCACAAGTGATGAGCGCGAGATCGGCGGCCTCGGCATTTTCCTGATAAAGAAATACACGGATGACGTGCGTTATAAATTCTCGGAAGGAAAGAACCATCTGACGATAGTGGTAAATCTGAAATAAGGCATCATCTTTATATATGGCCATTCCTGTAAGTCGTATGCAGAAATCCGACTTTTTGTCCGGCAGAATTGTCTCGAAAAGTCGGAAGAATACTCAGAATTCCGGAAATCCGACTTTTTGTCCGACTTTTCAGACGTTATAAGTCGGATTTCTGCCTGGAACGATATTTATTTGCACTCCACGCCTTCTTTTTTGCAGATCCTCCAAGCGGCATATCTGCCCTGTGCGGTAGCCGGCGGAAGTCCGCCCGAACCCATGAGCCACTGGCCTGCGAGGAATACGTTCTTAAGACCCTTGATAACGCCCGGAGTAGTAACAGTCTTGGTATCCTTATCGGCAACGAAAGCCATGTATGCGCCTCTGTATGCGTTGCAGTGCTTTGCATATGTTACAGGCGTCCATACGTCTAATATCTTTATCTTTCCTGCTGTCTCAGGGAACTTATTCTCAATGAGGACCATCAAAGCACGGGCAACCTCATTTTTCTTAGCTTCGTACTTTTCGGGATCTTTGGCAAGTTCGAACCAGTTATCGACTTCCTTGCCGTACTGGAAGAGCTTCATCTGAATGCTCGTCTTGCCTTCAGGAGTGATGGTCGGATCGTAGTCGTAGCAGATGAATCCGACATCCTTGATCTCCCTGTCCCAGACCTTGAGACCTTCGCTTTCCCAGAATGTAGTATCGGGATCGACATTCATCTTGCCGTCAACAAGGAAAGCTGCGTGATATTTGCTGAACACCGAGAAATGCTCTTTATCGTCGTAACACTTCTTAAGTTTCTTGGGCATGTAGCTTACAGGAAGAAGATGCGTAAATGTATGATTGGCATCCGTGGCGCAGATGACATAGTCAGCACTTACTTCGGTGCCGTCTTCAAGCACTATGCCTTCAGCTATCTTGCCGTTGATCTTAACGTTTTTAACAGGAGAATTCAGATGCATCTTTCCGCCGGCTTCCCTGTATTTGTTCGCGATCCTTAATGCTGCTGCAAGAGATCCGCCTTCAGGAATGTCACCGCTGCCTGAAGTTACCATCGCATATGACATGATGAAAGAATATGCCTGTGTCATCTCAGGATGCGTAAGCATGACTGAACTTCTGAGCACCGGATTCTTAAAGCTCTCACCCAGGTCTTTTACGCTTACGCCCTTATATGCTTTCTGTGCAGCAGGAACGTTCTTTACGAAATCGCCGAGCTTCATGAAATCCCTGGGGCCCATCTTATCCATCGGCTTGTCGATCGGCATGATCATGCTCTCTGCCCTTACGACGTTCTCGAAAAACTTCTCGATGGTATCTTTATCTTCAGGAGACAATGCAAGCATCTCGCGCTTGGTTCTCTCCTTATCTCTCCAATATGTTATCTCGCCGCCGTTTCCCTTGTATGTGAAGAAACGGTCCTTCGAATACATCTTTACGCTGTCATCGAGCATTCCGATCTCATGCCACAGTTCATTCATGGCACTTCCCTTTTTGCTGCACATGAGATAGTTGATGCAGTTATCTATGTAAACGCCTTCTCTCTTCCATCCGGTAAGCTCTCCACCCGGCACGGCGTTCTTCTCATAGATCTCAGTCTCAAAGCCTGAATTTTGCAGGATAATACCCGCAGCCATTCCGGAGATACCGCCTCCGACAATGATTACTTTCTTCATTTAGATCCCCCCCTGGGTATGTTTGCGCCAAAAGACACTTCGGTAAGTATAACACTTTTGATGTCTGACAAGCCCGGGGTATCGAAAATGTTATCTGATATCGTAGACAAATATTTCCGAGATCTCGTGATCGTAGCCTTCATAAAATCCCTGCGGCATTCCGAGAACTATGCGGGCACCTCTGTTATATAAAAGCAGAAGTTTATCATTAACACGATCGAATGAAAGGCCTTCGATCTCACCCTGTTTTGTGACGTCATCGAAAGTGCGCTCGAGCGTTACTATGCAGTAAGTATCACCGTCTTTTACCGTTGTCCTGTAGAGATGATCCGGTTCATTGTCATCGGCGGTTCCGTCATCTGCCGTAAGGTAAAAACTGCCCTTGTAATATGCCATTCCCTGAATCCACTGGGGAGGCATCTGCATATGCACTTTGCCGAGATATTTACCTGTCGCCAGATCGTACTTATAGAGGTATCTTCCGCTCTCTTCACCGACCCAGGAACACATCCAGACGGTTTTTGAATCAGTGTCGACGGCAATGCCTGAACACTCCAGCTGTCCGCTGGTTTCTTCAAAGGGAAATGTTCTCTTAAGTTCCAGCGTATCTCCGTCGTAAACCGCTATCTGGATATTCGTTCCGACACCGTCCATGAAATACTCGGCACCGATATAAAGCTCGTTGTTATATACATCGATATCGCCGATGTGGTTGACTTCTATCTCATATCCTTTGAATGGATCTTCGTTGAGGGTAATAAGGTTCCAGTCCTTATCGTATTTTGCGAGAGTTTTCGAACCGCTGACCCAGTAATAGCCACCTTCCGTACACACGCCCTGCCTGCCGTTGACCTCATAAGAAGCCTTCAGTTCGTACGAATGGGCCGACATCATTACCGAGGCGTCGTTCTCGGGTCTGGCGCCTTTGGGTGCATCTGTTTTCGAGGTACAACCGGATGCAATGGCAACAGCAATAACAGTCGTGATAACGAGCGGTCTTGCAATCAGTCTCTTCATGATAGGTTCCTCAGTCTGTTTATAGGCTGATAGTAACACAACAGGAATATAATCGGGAACCGGAGATCAATCACATGTCGCTTCATCCTGTGTTATAGTTAAACATATCCGGTTAAGGGGGAATCAAGCGAAAATGAAGACTGTGACTCTCGGTAAGACAGGAATAACGGTTCCTCAGAATGCGTTTGGTGCGCTTCCCATCCAGAGGGTAAGCACGGATGAAGCAGTGAGCCTGTTAAGAAACGCCTACGACGGCGGAATGCGCTTTTTCGATACAGCCCGCGCATATTCGGACAGCGAAGAGAAAGTCGGCAAAGCCTTCGAGGGCATGCGCGACAAGGTCTTCATCGCCTCGAAAACACAGGCTGCGACAAGAGAAAAATTTGAGCAGGACCTAAATACAACCCTCACCAATCTTAAAACAGACTACATTGATATCTACCAGCTTCACTGCGCTGCGAGATGCTATAACGAGGAAGACGATATCTACAACTGCCTCGTGGAAGCAAAGAAACAGGGCAAGGTAAGACATATCGGAATCACTGCCCACAAGATCGGTGTCGCCGAAGACATCGTAAAGAGCGGGCTTTATGAGACACTGCAGTTTCCCTTTCTTCATATAATGAATTAACTTCTTCTCTGTACTGTTCATAAACGGATTTAAGATTTGGATAAGAAGGATCCGGCTTATCAAAAAGCCATTTGCTCCACTCAAATGTTTCAATACCAAAACGCTGAATCAGCTCGTCTGGGAAAGCACTTAACAGGTATTTCTTTAGATCTGATGGGCTGCTCTCAATATAGCTTTTGAAATCTTCATATCCATCACATGGCTCGCTGTCCCCAAAGAAATCTTTAACGTTACCGAAATATTCTATGTTTCTTCTCCAGAAGAAAGCCAATGCAGCAGAATATAAATGTCTAATGCCTATTTTTTCATTTTCCACCTTAAATAACGGAGCTCCATTATTTGAAAAGAATGCAGTATCTGCTTCAACAAAAGTATACGGAGAAATAATCGCATTATCTTCAAGCATACTTCTGAGCAATACAAGGCACATATCCCCCACTTCAGAAGAAGATAGATTATACTTTGTATTAGGCAACATGCGAACTTCATCAGCAAACCCTATTTTCATCAATCCGAGACCAATTAATGAATTTCTAGAATAACTCTCAATGAGCTCCTTCATTACTGCTTTCCATGATTCTTTTAAGTAATCAGGATGATCATCAAACATTTCGGAAACTTGATGGTTTTTAAAATCCGATGCCATATCCTTTACAAAATTGACTAATGGCTTGCCGGTCTCGTCGAGTTTTATGACATTCTCATTTGTTATTCTGCTATAAAGGAAACCTTGATAGGTCTCATGAAAATATGTAGCAAAGAAGGCTGCTGCCTGTCTATTGTCCGAGAAAGCAATAAATTGTTTAGCCTTAGGGGTATATTGCTTTTCCTCTATAGACTCAAATCCATCATCAAAATCAAAGCCACTATCATCTTTTTCAACCGGTAATGTTACAGTTTTAATTTCGCTGCTTGGAAGTTCTTGAAATAGTGCGGTGCCTACAACACTTGTTGAAGCTTCCTGACCCGCAAAGAAAGAACGCAATATGCCTGAATTATTTGTTCCTTCACACTTAATACATTGATAACGATAAATCTTTGTGCTTCCAAACAGCAAAGAATTGCAATTACACAAGCTTCTAAACGATCATCCGAGTTGACAACATCATCCAAATCAGATTTCTCCCACCAAGTAAATTCATATATAGAAGACTTAAAGGATTCGAAGTCCTTATTATCTCGTTTCGAATGATAATACTCAGAAATTAATGCTAATTGCTTCCAGTTTTTTTCAACTCCTTTCTGAAGATCTATTGAAACTGAGAAAGAAATGCCTTGGCTCATTACGTTATCATGAAGATTGTCATTTAAATAAACATCGTATCCGCTCTTAGGCGTTCCTTTTACAAAAGAAAAACTCTCCAAAGATCTTCCGCAAGCCTTATGTATAAATTCTCCATCGGTATCTTGGTAAAGAGTAATTGGGAACGTAAAGCTTTCACACCGGATCTCCGACAGAATGCTTTCACCAACAAATTCAGAAGGTTTGTTTTCCGTTAAGAGAGGATCAGAACCACTTTTATCTGAAGAAGATGTCAGAAAATCAGCATATAGTTTTCCAACTTCCTCTAGAGTAAATTCCATAGATTTCACATATACTTCCAGTGTTTCTTCGTCTTTAGCCTTAGCAACAATTTCAGGAATCTGTAGTGATTTGTTTGCAACACCTGCGCAGGCAATTTGACTATAACCGGATGTGCTAAAAAAACCGTTCTTTTTCTTGGGTGCATATTCTGCCAGTTTTTGCGCAGTTTCCTGATTATTCAACCCGCGATAAACTGATTTCAGAAAACACACTCTCTCCTCAAATTCAGAACTTGGTATTGACGAGGCTTCCTCTCGCAACCGCGGCTTAACATACATAATTCCGTCACCGCGACAGTTCGGATCCTCCTTATAACATTCCTCTAAGGCTTCCTCTTTAGAAACATAGTTTTCAAAAACTTCTGCAAATGTATACCATTGATTTGATTTTGCATTGAATCCGCTTTCCACGCATGATTCCGGTTTGATTCGAACTGTCAGATCTTTTCCGCCAACCTGTACCTTAAACGTTGATACTTTCTCTATTGGTTTTCCAACAGGAAACGCTTTCATGAATGCTTCATCTTCATAGTACGGGATATTATCGCCTAGATCTTCTAAAGGATAACAAGGGCGATTTACTGCCAAACTTAATCGTCGGCACATATTTTTTTTACAGAAAATGACTACATTGGGGGAGTTTCTGAACGCAGCGACACTTACTTCGAGATAATCAGCGAGAAAGATCACCTTTCGCAAAATCTTGCAATCAGCAAATGCATTGTCTCTTATTTTTTCGATTTTCTTCGGAACTACAACACTCTCCAAAGCTGTATTCTGAAACATACAGCGAGAAATATTAACCATCTTCTCTGAAAGTTTGACCTCTCTCAAATACAGACAATCCATAAATGTTTGGTAACCACCATCAAAGACACTGTCTGGTATAATTACCTTCCGCAGCGCAAGATTCTTGTAAAACCTGCAATCAATCCGCTCAACGCCATCGGGAATCACAAGGTTTCTCTCTTGACCGGTGTATTCCTTCAGTCTGCCGTTTTCGATAACAAAATCTTGAACGTCAATCAAGTTTATTTCTTTTTTAGAATTTTCAACATTTTCTGGGGTTTCCTCAGGTATTGTTCCTCGCAGGCAACCGTTTTTGATAAGCAACTCATCGTAATCCGCTCCAGTATACTCTGCAAAAAGGTGAATGAAATAAAAATCTATATCCGAATTGTCTGCTTTTAATGTTTTGTAATCCGGTGCAGGATCTTTCCCTACATAGCGATTTTTCAGCGAATTCAGAATGTTCCGCGTGTATTCGATTCTTTGATCTTCATTCATCACTGCTCCAGCATCAGTAAAATACTGTCCACCTGCAACACCATATAGTTTTTTCGTCCAATCACTGTATGTAGAAGCAGAGTACTCTGGAAACCTATTACACAAATCCGAAAGATAGAAGGCTGGATCTCTTTTTCCGCTCTCTATGAGTTTTTTAATAATTGATTTTTTTTCATCGTCAGTAAGTCTTTTAGCCATCTCAATCACCTCTCACTAGAACAGCATCTAGATGCCATTCGACAGCGCAACACGTTCATTCTTCAGTCCAACAAAAAAAGCTATATAATACAATTATACTTTATTACTATAAATGGAACGTGAATGAAGTTAAACGGTTTTCTTAATGAACTATGCATTTCTTCAGCTTCAGAAAACCACCTGAATGCTTCGTTGGATAAAGCAGTACATAGGATTTGCTTCTCTTACATCTTTTCTTACATCTTTATGCCCGTTTGAGTTCGTTAATATTCGTTTTTATTCGAAATGAGGAGTTTTCGGGGGCACCTATTATACGCAGTATCTCGTCGATATTCGCTTCATAATTAAAAATACTTCCTATTCTCCCGACAACAAAACCTTTTGGATCAAACATGGGCTATTCCATAGTCAGCAAATATCTAAAAACAGTAAAATTAACATTACATATTTATTTCCGGATATGCGGAAAATTATATGTATATGTTTGGCTGCGCGGGTACTCACATACATATTGTTTTCAATAATTAAGTGATTTTATATGTATTTTCTTCTCCCAAATGGTTCTTGAAGGCTGTTTTTCGAACAAATATACATATTGTTTTTGCGAAAACCGGAAAACAATATGCATGCCGGTTCTGCACCTTACTATAAGGTCACTTTATTCCAAACAATATCCAGCACCTGCATTTTATTAGGGTTTTTACTCGAATTTATCCCATTATCACGGGGTATCTCCGAAGGTATACTTAAATCAGGTTTATGGGGCGCCGGCCCTAAAGCAGGCGTGTCGGAAAGGTTGAAAGTGTATGAATTCATTCTCTGAAAAACTCATCGGAAACGTTAATAAGGTCATAGTCGGAAAAGACAGGCAGATCGAACTCCTGCTCGTATCACTCCTCGTCGGCGGACATGTGCTGCTCGAAGACGTTCCGGGAACGGGCAAGACTAAGACAGCTAAAGCACTTGCGCAGTCGCTTGATCTTGATTTCAAGCGCGTACAGTTTACGATAGATCTTCTTCCGTCGGATCTGACGGGCATCAACTTTTTTGACCGCGAGGCAAATGCGTTCGTATTCAGAAAAGGCCCCATCTTCACGAATATCCTTCTCGCAGATGAGATCAACAGGGCTACGGCAAGAACGCAGTCGAGCCTTCTCGAATGTATGGAGGAAAAACAGGTAACGGTCGACGGAGACACAAGAAAGCTTGACCTTCCGTTCCTCGTAATAGCGACGCAGAACCCCGTCGAATCACAGGGCACTTTCCCTCTCCCCGAAGCCCAGCTCGACCGTTTCCTCATGATGCTCAAGATGGACTATCCCACGCATGATGAGAGCATAACGATCTTAAAGAGATTTGCGACTGAAGACCCGCTCGACAGCCTTTCTCCGGTCACGACCAGGGAAGAACTTTTTTCCATGCAGGAACAGGCAAAGCAGATCTTCGTTTCTGATCTTCTTTACGATTATGCAGCGCAGATCGTCGAAGCAACGAGAGAATCCTCCGATATAGCAGTCGGAGCAAGTCCCCGTGCGCTCCTGGCATTCGTTTCAGCTGCGAAGGCTCTGGCATTTATCCGCGGCCGCAAAAACTGTGTTCCTGACGACTTTAAGGAACTCGCGATTCCCGTTCTGGCACACCGTCTGACGATCCGCTCCAACGGAGCGATCTCCAAGAGCGGCAAATTCATCTCAAAGCGTGACATGGCAGCCGATATTGTCACAAAGCTGCTTAACACCGTACCATGCCCCACTGAGGACTTCAGTAAATAAACTTTTTCTTACGATGGAACTGTTTGTACTTATCGGATTACTTATCGCGGTTTTCATAGCAGAGCTCATCTACTACCGCCTTCACGCGCTCGATAATCTTTTCCTCAAGGTCGACTTCTCCAAGAATGTCGCTCGTTACGGTGAAGACATCGAGCTCATTGAAGTTGCCGAGAACAGAAAGCGCCTTCCGCTGCCGTTCATCATCCTCAAGTTCGAAGCTCCGCGCGAGCTTAAGTTCTACGACATGATGAACACTTCCAAGTCGGATTTTTTCTACCGCGAAGACATGCTTACCATGAAGGCATTTTCGAAGCACACGCGAAGCATCAAGGCACAGTGCACGAAGCGCGGCTACTATGTTTTCCCGAGAGTCGGCATCACCACGTCAGACCTTCTTCTCATAGAGCGCTTCACCAGGGATTTCCCGAATGACTCACATCTGGTCGTTCTTCCTGAGGTCTTAAATACCGGGCTCATACAGATGCTGACTTCGGTCACTTTGAGCGAACGCCAGTGCAGAAGGACTCTTCTGACAGATCCGTTCACATTATCGGGCATCCGCGAATACGGACCGAATGACCCCATGAAGAGCATAAACTGGAAAGCCAGCGCCAAGACGGGCGAGCTCATGGTAAACCAGAACGCATCCACATGTTCCCAGAAGGTCCACATATTCCTGAACCTCGAGACATATAACCAGAAACGTTCCACTTCGCTTCTCGAAAGATCGATCAGCCTTACCTACACATATCTTCGTGAACTTGCCGAGCTCGGGATCCCCGCATCTGTCTATACAAACGGCTTGGACGTCATTACGGACTCACCTGTAATTTCCGAGACAGATCTCGGTTCCGCCACGCTCGATGAACGCGCCATCATGCTCGCCAGGATCGATCTCAAAAAACCGGTCCTTCCATTCGTTGAAACGCTTGAGAAATACATGCCTTCCACTGACAGTGAGGACTTCATCTTATTGATCTCACCGCAGTACAACGGGAGCTTCCGCGCCCTTCTTCCGGATTTGAAATCAAGACGCCCGTCACTTCAGTGGCTCATGCCCTGCTATAAGATAACTCCCGATGCTAATCCGGAGCCTTCTATCGCTGATTCCTACATCAGATGGGAGGTGATCGGCAATGATTAAGATCCGTGACATTAATTCCACAAGCAATGCTTCAAAGGATATTGACGGAAACGTCATCCACATAGTCCGGGACAGTCTTCTGGCTGAGTCTCTTCTGTCGGTCATAATCGGACTCACGATACTGTCGGTCCTTCTGCTCATAAAATGCTATGTCATGATAATCGACGTAAGCATGTATCCGACATTCGTGACGCTTATCGTTCCCGTGCTTCACACATTCATCAGAAGGATCAGGATAAACCTGCAGTTCCCGATATTCATAATAACCGTTCTTACTTCCGCGATATTCTATTTCGCGGTAATAAGCATACCCTTCCTCGAATTCGGAAACAGCGAGGCAAACAGATTCTATCTGGCTGCGATACTGGTCATTTATACCCTGTTCTCCACCATTTACCGCCTGAAACCGACATTTACCGCGGGCGACCAGGAGTTCATCGTCTTCCCGCTTGCGATCCATATAATCTTCTATCTGCTCTTCATCATGGCGGAGAGAAAAGAGATTGCGCAAAACATAATAATAAACGTGATAATCATCATAATGCTTTTTGTCGTTATGCGTCAGATCGCCGTGTTTGACTCCAGGTACTATCACACGATCCACAAGTCCAATAAGCCTGCGGCGCTTCTAAAGAAGCAGAATACAAAGACTGTCATCGGTCTCATCGCAGTTGTCGCTGTAGCCTGGGGAGTTCTTGCCATCCTGCCGATCGAAACGTTATCAAGACTGTTACTTGCAGGTATACGCGTGATCTTCGGATTATTAAGTTTCCTTTTCAAACCCGGTGAGGACAACGGCGAAATAGATTATGAAGATCCCATGGAAGGATTCGGAGATTTTGGTGTAGAAGGACAGTACAATCCGTGGGTTGATCTGGCAGGCAAAGTCGTTGCAATTATCCTGATCATAGGGGTCATCTTATTCATCCTGAACACGATCCGTCTCCTTATCCAGAATGCGCCCAAGTTCACTAAAAAGAGGGAACTGACAGAAGACGATAATCTGGTGGATACGATAGAAGACATAAAACCCGAGAAGAAGCCTTTTATCACAAGAGGTCCCGACTTTGGCACCGGTCACGAACGCCGTATAAGAAAACAGTTCTACAATAAGACCCGCCGCGCAATGAAAAAAGGTCTTCCCGTATATCCGTCTTCAACACCCGGTCAGATAGAGAAAGTCATTCTGGCAAATGGCGACAAAGAAATCGCACCCCTCAGACAAGAGTATGAGAAGGTACGTTACGGCAGCAATAAAACGTGATGGTTCCTTACTTGCTCCGGTCTTCGCAGTAGCCGCAGTCCTGACACATGCAGATGTTCTCTTCCCTGTTGAAGCTGACAGCCGTCGAGTGGCATTGAGGACATACTTCAAACGGTTTGATGACTGCTGTGTTTTCTGCCTTGATGACACCGTTAAGCATATTGTTCAGGACCACATTCGATTTTGAATTGGTTCCTGCTACGGGTGGCTGCAGTTTTGGCATTGCCGGACCTGATATATTGCTTCCCGGCTTCATAGGGACATTGGGAATAATGCCTCCGGAAACTTCTTCAAGCTGGTTAATATCCAATTCAGTCATATTATCGTTATCGTTCATAATCTTATCCTCTTTTCACTTAATAGATTTTTCTGCTTATATTATAGGACATGTTTACTCATCAGGCGAATACTCTTTAAATGTAACCACATCATTGCTCTCAAATGCCGGATCCTGCTTTGACTTTTTCAGATATGTGTCGAAAAAACTTATGTGTATCGAACACACTATTTCATGGGCGATATCCGCATCCAGTGCGCCCATCTGTGACTTCATGGTAATTGTATGCTTCATGTCCGAAAAGCCCATGTGCTGCATATCCTTTATGACCGCGTGATAAACGGGCTTTGAATGAAGGATCAATCCTCTTGCCACGACATTTCTGTTCGTCTCACAGTTTATGTGAAGGAATGGAGTCTTCAGGATCTTCCCTTCATGTTTACCGAAAAGACCTCCGTCCATGTTTATGCCGCAGACAAATTCCGGCTCATCTTCACAAAGCGCGTATGACGTGGCTCCTCCAAAGGAAAGACCCGCGGCTCCGATCCCTTTGTCAAAATCGATAAGATCTGCGAAGTTATCTTTCGCATAACGCAAGGCCACCAGAGTATCCTTCTCCCACTCATATATCCTTTCGATACTGAAGCCGCAGTACTGTTTCTGAAGTTCATCGAACTTAGCGGCAAGCTCTTCGTTCGTGCCGGTTTCTTTTGTGAATTTCTTCATGGCAGACATCGCCTTCACGGGCGGTGAATACTTTTTAAGAGCGAGATTTTTTGCCGTGCGCACATTCGTGCCGTCATCAAATTCCGTGAGCAGAGCTTCATAAGGATGCCCTACGCTTATCACCACATAGCCTTGCGATGCGAGCTCGATAAGAAGATATGAATTGCCTTCACGATATGAGATGTAACCGTGATTGAAGATGATGAGAGGGAACTTCTTTCCCGCGATGAAAGGCGCGTCAACAAAGCACTCGGATCTGTTGCGGTCTTCCTTTTCGAGTTTTTTATAATTTATGGGAAGAAAGAACGTCTTCGCCAGAGCTTTGCACATCGCTTCCGACATGTATTGCGCTTTCTGAAGACCTTCCACGGACTCTTTTCTGACAGGATAATATACCCGCGCAGGAACGCTGCGGCTTCCTCCGGGATTACAATACATCGTCTCCGCGCGTTCGTTACAGACGGTATATGTCATCGTACCGACCGCATATTCACCTTTCGGAACGGGAGGTGTTTTGCTCATGATCTTCTCGCTGTCCTAACGACAAGAAAATCGGGTTTGTGGAACAGGTCGCTCTCATCAGGATACTTTTCAAGGAGCTTCTCGTCAGGCAGGGGTTCGATCATCTTTTCTATCGTAAATCCGGCTTCGACCAGATCATTTACTATGGTCGAGAACATGCGGTGATACTTCTTCACGCCGTCGACAAACCACTCAGATTCGCGTTCTCCTTCCATGCCGTAATCAGCAAGGTTTACATATAATTTGTTGCCGTTCTCATCTTTGGTCCATCGCGGGAAAGCGCAATTTCCATATGTCGTATTTATCGGATTTTCCTGTGAGAAAACGAATATTCCGCCGGGCTTTGTCTTCCTGTAAATGCTCCCCAGAAGCCCTTTAAAATCTTTGACATAATGGATGGCGAGAGAACTAATGACCAGGTCATAAACGCCATCAAGATCATCCAGATCTTCCATAGGCATATTAAGATATGTGATGGCAGGATCGCTGTTTTCTTTGCGCGCCACTTCCAGCATCTTTTCCGAGATATCGATGCCTGTTACCTTCGCGGCACCTTTCTCAACAAATGCTTTGCAGTGTTCGCCGAAACCGCACCCGAGGTCAAGGATCTCTTTCCCTTTCAGGTCAGGAAGCAATGAAAAGAGTGCCGGTATCTCGAATAAGACATTGGCATTTCCTTCGCGGTCCCTGATCCCTTTATAGCCTTCGAAAAAAGTCTCGTTATCAAAAATATTCTGTTTAGACATAGACCAATCCCCAAAATAAATCTATGTTCGAAGTTTATCTGAACTCTTTCATATCATCAAGTCTAAGCAGAACCGGTGCCCTTCCAAATCCTGTTCCGACATCGATATCGATCCACGTGGCAGTTTTAACGATCCTGCCGTCATATTCCTTTCCATAGACCACCGTAGGCGTATGTCCTATGATCGTCATTACATCAGGAAAATATGTATCCGAGAGTTTTGGGTGTGTCCAAAGCAGATCGTCAGCTGAATAATCCGTTATCTTTTTCCCGGGAACAAAACCTCCGAGACCTGAATGCACGAGCAGAAAATCCCTGTCTCCTATACAGACTGTCTCATAAAGCGGAGCGTCGCGGAGATAGTCGAGTATATCCTGCTGGAGATCTTTGGGGAGCTTCTGCAGTGACTTCATCGTCACTTCTCCGCCGTCAGAATAGTAGCTTGTAAGGATATCCATTTTTACTTCATTGACCGATGCCAGGCTCTCTTCTGTCACCTCATCGAAAACAAAAGAACACGCCAGCAGCATCGCTTCGTGATTTCCCAAGATCAGCTGCACATTTGGCTGGTATAAGAGCCATTCCAAAGTCTCTACGCCGCCGTCACCGTTCCTGTCAATAACGTCACCCAGAATGTAAAGAAAATCACCCTTGCCGAAACCGGCCCGGGCTAACAGTTTCATAAACTCTTCGTGCGGATATCCGTGAAGATCTGAAATAACATAGATCATAAATAATCAGCGTTCGACTTTTTGCTCGTCGTCGTAGATAAGAATATTCTTTCCGTTCTGCTTGCCGTAATACATTCTCGCATCGGCAACCTTTATGATTTCTTCAGGCGCGTTGAATTTATCTTTATTTTCCGCAAGACCGATGGTAACCGTTATGGGGATATGCTTGTTAAAAAAGACCGTCGGTTCGGCTTCGATATTCCTTCTGAGAGTTTCCATTCTCTCTTTAGCCTCATCCATCCTCATATCCTTCATGAGGATTACGATCTCTTCTCCGCCCCATCTGCAGATATCGCACCCCTTCATTTCTTTCTTGATCAAAAGGGTTACGTGCTTCAATACTTCGTCACCGGCATCATGACCGAACGTGTCGTTTACCTTCTTGAAATTGTCGAGGTCACAGAATGAAACACAGAAATGATTATGCTTTTCGTCATTCATAAGCTTCCAGATCACAGGAAGAAAACCGCGGCGGTTCAAAAGGCTGGTAAGTGCATCCTCCTGTGCATCAGCAGACAGCTTCCTGTTCTTCTGCTCAAGGTTTGTAACCTCATTCTCGCTCGAATAGATGTAGATCGCATTGTAGAACATTACGGCAAATACCATGGCGAATGCGGAAAAGATCACCAGGATCATCTTTATAAATGGTGACACGACATAGACAGGCGTTATATCCGCAAAGCAGTAATACATGACTGCAAACGTTGCGAAATCCAATATGAGCATAAGAACGACGCCACGCCTTTGTGATCCTTTAAACAAATGGCTTCCAAAATAAATGATTATCGGGATGATCGAGAACAGGAAGAAAAACGTACCGCAGCGCAAACCCACATAGTAAGTGGATACGACAGAATAGACGATTACTTCAAGTATGATGCTCGCATAGACCACCAGAATATGTCTGGTCTTGCATAAGAAATAACACACGGTATAGATTACAACACTGACAAAGTTATAAAGAACTAACGGCATTACTTCGGAGGCAAGGAATACAACGAACAGCAATGCATGCACGAAACACATAACCGTGACCGTAAACTCAAAAGCATTACGGACGAGTAACTGCATCGTCCGGTCTAATGCTCCCTTGTTTTCTTTTTCAACCAGTTTATGGTCTGTTACCTGTTCCATTTTTCTGCATATCCTTACCTATTGGCATAACTCCCAATATTTTCTAAATTATATTTTCTAATATTGATTACTTATAGTCTGAATGGAAAAAAGTAACAAATAGTTTACTAACAGTACAACAGTTCTATGTATTTCAGCGCTTTTTGTCTGCCCTCCGTCCCGTCCTTGCCTGTACCATGCTTAAAAGGTATCATTGTTTTCAAGAGAACAATGGAAGAGAAATCAGATCTTATTATGTTTGATCCCAAAACAAACCGGTTCCCGTATCCTGAGCAGACAGACAGGCATTATCTGGAGATCCATAAGGACCGGGGATTTGTTTTCGATACATCATATCCCTATATCGACAGATCAAAAGGGTTCGTGTTCAAGCAGAAGCTTGTCAGACTGCTTCTTAACGTGATCGTATTTCCTATTACGACCATCCGCCTTGGACTTAAGATCGAAGGCCGTGAAAATATTAAGAAGTACAAAGACGTTCTTTCTGACGGTGCGGTCTCAGTCTGCAATCATGTGCATATGTGGGATTATCTGGCGGTCATGAAAGCAATCCGTCCCCATAAATCCTATCTCCTCTCTTGGGCAAAGAACATAAACGGAGAGAACGGCACGCTTATCCGCATGGTCGGAGGCATCCCGATACCTGAAGACAGTGTCGCTGCCCAAAAAGCATTTCTTAAAACTATAAGCACTCTCTTAAATGATCACGGCTGGCTCCACATCTATGCCGAAGGCAGCATGTGGGAATACTATGCGCCCATCCGCCCGTTTAAACGCGGCGCGGCAATGATCGCCGTGACTAATAACAAACCAATTTTGCCTTTGGGCATCTCTTACCGCGAACCAGGCTGGATCCGCAAGAAAATATTCCGCCAGATTGCCCTGTTCACATTGCATGTAGGAGAACCTCTCTATCCGGACATGTCTCTTAAACCCAAAGACCGTGAAAAGGATCTCACGATACGGGCTCACAATGCCGTGTGTTCCCTTGCCGGGATCGATCCTGCAGATAATATCTACGAACCTGATTTCAATGATTCCAAACGGATTGACTATTACACGTCAACATACGGTGTCGGTTACCGCGGCTCTAGATGACCCTTTATTCCAATTCATCACAGGCATCATCCATATAATCGATTCCGTAATCGATCATCCTTCTGACCTGTTCGTTGGTCTTATTCCCGCCTTTCTTACGGTTGCAACGCCAGCAGAGGCATTGAAGATTATCAACATCTCTGCCTGTTCCGCCCTGCGACACTGACCTTATATGGTCAGCTTCGAGCAGAAGGTAGTCTCCTAAACCTTCACAAAAACTGTCCAGATAATCTCTCGAGATACCGCAGATCTGGCAGGTATAATTATCCCTCTCGAATACTTCATTCTTATCTGCTGCCCGTATCCTGCGCCTGCCGGCAACTTCCCTTTGGATCCGCTCCTGTCTGCGGATTCTGCTCTGCTGTCTTTTGTACCTTACGGTAACGACCAGCAGCACAAACAATACTGCTGCAAGAAGGATTATCAGGACCGGCACAAGATATGACGAGGCAGAACCCGTCACTTCTCCGGTCAACCCGGAAAAGAAGGTTCTGCCTGATCCGATCAAATCATCATAAGCAAACATCTGCTGCTGCCTGATCTCCCTTAATAATCAGCATCTTCGATGCCATCGATCTCATCGTACTCTTCCTCGAGTTCTTCCTCGCGCCACTTTCTCTCGCGCTCTTCGATCTTGTCGTCAGAATTAGAGCTGAATAACATGAAACACATAACCAATACCTCCGTATAACTTCATGAAAACCAATGTGCTGCCTCTGACTGATTAAATAATATCAGAGCTTTAGGTCTAATAAACGGACTAAAGCAGGATTCGGGCTGTCCGGGCTGAGTATTATGCTGAATGGCGTCGCAGGATTTTTAATCGACTACAGTCTTTTCGAGAAACATGGAAACGGCCACGGAAGAATCAGAGCCAAATATATAAAGGACTGCCTTTAAGACAGTCCTTTATATTTGCTTATTGTTATGCTTTCAGTTGAATTTATTATCAGGGTCAAAGGTCTATATTAAATCTCAGGTGCTAACGTAAAGAGAGATACGATGTTTTCCATCTCGGATGCGGTTATGCCATCTCCAAAGATTCCGAAGTATACGTCATCGGTTACATGGGTAACATAGATCATACAACCGTCTTCTGAATACATGAATCCGCCGTTGAAATCCTTGCGGTCTGCTGATTCCTGAGCTGCTGCTACGCGGTCTTCATAGTTCTCCTGATCAAGTACGATTCCGATGGCAGGATCCGTATCGTTCTTTTCGTCGTGGAGATAGACAGCGCCTCTTGCGAATTCACAGGAATAACCGTCTGTAAGATCTACTGTTGCTTCTACTACGGTGCCTGACTGATTGAGGTAAGCTTTTGTAGTATGAACAATGGATTCCTTCTTCTTTGCGCAGCCTGCGAAGCAAGCGATTGCGATACCTGTTGTTACGATGATTGCTGTTAAAGCGATTGCGATTGTCTTTTTCATTTTTTGTGCCCTCCTTGATTGGCTTTGTGTTTTTGTTTGATGGCTTCATTATGGCAAGCACAAGGAGGCTGAACAATCAGTAATTACAGGGCTTTTCGTTGCATAAGCAACACAATTGAGGACTAGTGTTGATTTATGTGAAAAAAGGCACTTCAAATCCTGCGACATCGCTGGAATCTTTAGAAACTACGGTATAAGGAATGCCGTTTTCGCCGAGCAAAGCAAGGAATGCTTCCACGACGGAAGATTCTTCAAACCTCTGCTGGATCGAAAGTGAGATGTTTCCGCCTGCCGCACCGAGAATGGTCATCAGGCCGAATGTGCACGGCGGATGGGTCCAGAATTCCTTCATGTATTGTCCGATCGAAGGGTATTTCCATTTGCCGGGATAACTTACGAGATAAGTTATAAAGCCTTCACCTGCGTTAAACATAGCTGTGAAGATATCTTTTCTTGAAGACAAAGAAGGATTGTCTGTAAGGACAGAACGCACGACTGTGGCATTGACTGCTAACCCCGGGGCTACCGCCTCTTCCCTGCTCTGCACGAAAGTCTTTCCGCGGTATATGGTGCCCTGCTTTTCGAGAGGCATGGAACCGATCTCTGAAGAATAATTGAAAATGGACATTCCGAGACAGTTATGGTTTGTCGGGACGGCATCCACCATCGGTCTGGCATTGATGACATATGTACTTATTATCGGCTTTGAATGGTCAGGATAAAGAGAGTCAATGGCCTTCCCCATCAGGATCTCGACCATGGTCCCGGGCGTCGAATCGTTTGCACGAACGAAGTCAACAAATGCATCTTCAGGGATCTTGATATCCCAGATCACAGGTGAAGATGTCTTCAGTCCCCCGTCAGTCTCCAAAGTAAATGCAGGTGTATAAGACACATCCGGAACCGGAACGGGATCCATCTTATCCTGCGGATCTTCCATCTCGGCTTCGATGTCAGAAGACTCGAGTTCCGGGATCTCATCTATTCCATATACTTTCATGCAATAGTGATAAAGGATGGCCGCGAGCACTCTGTACATTCCCGTGCCGTCCGTTATACCGTGGAAGAAATCCAGATATAAGGAATCACCAAGATAAGATACTGCCCACACATGGTAATTGGTCGAAGCGGAATTCAGCACCACTTTGGCATCACCCTCACTGACGGTTACCGGGAGAGGATTATCCTCGTATTCATAAGAATCGCCGGTACATACCAACCGTCCCATGAAATATGGAAAGCGCTCTGAAGCCCTGGACACTGCTTCAGATAAAACTGCACCGTCTATTGCATCAGTAAGTCTTACCTTAAAGCGGACAGTGTAGTCAACACCAGCGCCGATCGCGCCGTAAACATGCATCGTATCTCCGGTAGTGATCCTCATCCGGCCGTCCTCCTTTTCGGGTACTTAAGATATTATTGTTACATCTTCCGCGAAATGTGAAGCAGACACATATACTTTCTTATAAAGTCCTTCCCTGTTGACCCTGCTGATCCATTCATCCAAAAGAACGTCTCCGTCTTTGGTGAGCACTTTCCCGCCGGTCTCATCAACATGGGTAAACATGACTGACGGCACAAAAACTGACGAAACAGAATCCCTTATAGCATATTCGTTAAACTCATCTTCACTGCCATGGGGCGCGAATCTTATCGAGCCCTGCCATTCATTATGGATATTTGTCTCATCGGCAAAGCACTTCCCTTCGCGAAGGAAAATATCCTCATAAGGGAATCTTCCCGCGCCGTGCTTCGTGACATAAGTTCTCGTCACATAAACGGCTTCACAAGGCTCACAAATACCAAGACGCGCAAGCATCGCATCAGGATTCGTAAGACCTGTCCTCGATGAAGTAAGGTTAGGCGCAAATGCTTTATTTTCTTCGTCTAAGATAAGTCCCTGGGCGCCCTCGAAAATAACATCGTCATAAGTCCTAATGATGCCTTCATCAGCTATGGTGAACAGCTCACTGTTGCGGCACATCTGCTCGCAGTAGTTAAAGAGAACATTCTCATCAACGATCATCTCTCCGTATTCGCCCATCGAAAAGGGCTCGAGAGATAATGCCTCAAGCCTTTTGGGAAGATATTCTTTACGGATCAATAGAAGTTTTTTATAAAACGCTTCAGCGCCTTCTGAGGCGATATCAAAAGGAGTTATCTTGAATTCGGGAATAAGCGATCTTCTCTTGCCTTCATCAATGCCCATACCGCAGCTTCCGTGACGGTCCCTGCCACGTCTGGACTCAAGCGACATGTTTATGAGGATGTCATCAATATAGGTAAGAGGACAATCAGGGACGGAATATATCTTCGGCAGCTCCACACCAAGATCAGAAAGCCCTTTTACCTCTTCGGAAAGCTTATACAGATCGGGCATGAATGTCGGCGCCCACAATGTATCCGCGTGCCTGAAAGTTCCGGAAGAGATCTCGTGAAAGATGAATCTCTTTCCCGGAATTTCCACCGTGTGACCTGCCTGCGCGCCGCCGTTATGACGGACGACGATGCAGGAACGTCCGGACCGTTCTGAAAGCATTGCAAGATAATCGGTGGCGAGGCCTTTTCCCTCGTCACCGAAATTTTTACCTATAACTGCTTTTATGCTCATTGCCTGCCGGAAGGTCTGCCCGAAAGATCAGACATTAATGAATTTCAGTGCATCCTCAATGCCCTTTTGGGCGTTCGCAGGCCACTGGTTCAGGATCTCTTTCCTGTCCTGACCGTTAACAAGCTGCATTATGGAGATGATTACCATGTACAGATTCTTTACATTGGCTTCATCAACAATGGCTGTGCTGTCAGGAAGAAGATCCAGCCACTTCTCGAGAACATCAGCTCTTAAAGGCTTTGTGATGATGTGGAATACGTGATACTTTTCCTGAGCCATCTCAAGAAATTCTTCAGGCTCCATATATAATTTGTTAATACTGTCACCGAAAATATCGTATATTTTATCGTTGAAGATCGATCTCTTGATCGTATCGTCGCCTATCGTAAAGAGGAAACCCTTCTTGCCTCTCTTCTCCCACGAGTCAATGCTCGTATGCTTTGCGGCAAAATACCAGAGCAACGGGTCACCGCTGTCACCCATACCTCTTAACGGGATCCAGAGATCAAGGAGCTGCTCCACGATCTTGATGTCAGCTTCGAACTGGGTTACCTGAAGGGGACCGACATCACCTGCATTACCGTAAGCTGCGCACATTACGTGAGGGTTGGTGACAGGGTTCTTATCGTAGATTTCGGTAACAGTCTTGTTCAATGAATTCTGCGCGATCTCCTGTGCGAGATAACCCATGGATCCCGTGTCGTCAAATCCGATGATGATCGGTGTTGATTCCGGTGAATCGGCACTGTCCCTTGATTCCCTCACATTGATGTTTCTGGGATTGTACTTCGGATCTACTTCCTTGTTCTTGAAGATGTCATTGACACTCGAAGATGAATTAATGCCTCTGCTGTTCCTGAGCTTGTCCCAGTCCTTTGCTTTGTAACTTCCGTAACCCATGTCGTTCTCCTTTCGTCAGAAGCTGATAGTATTACTATTTGTTTTTTTGATCTCAATAAAAGACAGTGATCTTGCGAGTCTTTCGGCTATATCCTGATCCATGCCCTGAAGCGCCTCATTATGAGTCTTTCCGCCGTTAACGAGCATTATCGCCACGATAAGGTCTGACAGAAGCGAAATGTCCTTCTTGTTGATCGGCGCGGATCTGCCGGGAAGAAGATCCTTCCAGTAATGAAAGACTTCCTTGTCACGCACGGTGTCGTTCTCGATGTAAAGGTGGAAGATATCATATATGGAACTGACTTCCCTTATGAGTTCCTCATTTGAGATGGTGTATGGAACGTTATCACCGAACGCTTTTGCGATCTCATTTCTGGAGAGATCCGCATGACACTTGTCATCGCCTATCGTGAATAGGATTCCTTTTTCGTGCCTCTTCTCAAAACAATCCGTGGAAGTATGCCTTGAAGCGAAATACCAGAGCAGATTATATGACTCGCCTTCGTTGCCGCCGCCTCCGCCTTCAAGGCAGAGCGTCATGAGCTGTCTTACCATCCTGATATCAGATTCGAACTGCGTGACCTGCAAAGGGTAGTTGTCACTCTTGACGTCGCCTATCGCGGCGCAGAGCACCTGAGGATCTTTGACGGCCTTATTATTCAGGATCGTGGTGATCATGTTGTTAAGTGAATTCGTGGCGATCTCTTTCGCGAGATAGCCCATCGAAGCCGTGACGTCAAATCCGATGATGACCGGTGTGGATTCAGGAGAGTCGGGATTATCCCTGCTCTCTCTTGTCTTAACAAGATTGCTGCGGTTCGAGACGGCTGCGGCCTTGCTGTCAAAGATTTGGACAGCCGTGCTGTCACCGGAGAGCTTTTTGCTGCTCCTTAAAGCCATCCAGTCTGTGGCGCGATAACTTCCCCGTCCCATCAGTCGTCCTGCTTTCCGTAGATGTCGGAATCTTCCTTGTCCATCTTGATAAATTTACGCTCGCCGAATGCCTTGATGAGCATCTCATCCCAGTAAGCGAAATCCTCGTAGGCATCGATCTTCGGACTTGAATTAATGAAGTCCAGAAGTGCCGCAGGCGTATCCGGCGTCACGTCCTCTGTCTCTAGCAGAGTCTTGGCCGTATTACGGAGACCCGTAAGGTTGGCAGATGATGACAGTCCGTGCATGTTCTTTTGGTCTACGCTCCACCAGTTGCAATAGAGGCATGCCGTATGGTTATTCGGATTTATATAGACCGAATCAACATCGATCTCGGGATGGACGAGGCCGTTATATTCAAGCACGCAGCAGAGATTTTCGAGCCTGCTTATGATCCAAGCGATATGTCTTCCACCGAGCTTTCCGAAAAGCCTTAAAGGATACTCTTCCTCTCTCTTGTTGATAACGACAAGAGACGTGTCATCATCAAGCAGAAACGCACCGGTCACGCGTGGGAAGAAATCTGACAGGGTCCTCGTGTCGGCTGAAGGATAATCAAGAGATGAGACCATCCTTCTCATGTGCTCCGCCTTGCCGTTCATGCCGCTTCTGAAATGAAATGCGATATTTCTTCTCGTAACATATACGTCGGCACATTTATCGCTGTAGGAATGCAGATATTTAAGCTCGATGCACTGCCCTTCCGTTGTGGTAAAGCTGATCGAATCCGCATTGTCCCACAGGGATTCGTTGCGCTGCTTTTTCCCTTCGTCGCCGGCAGCAGAATCGATCATCTGCCTGTAGAAAGTTCTGTAGTAATCGGTATCCTTGTGGTCAAGCACATAAGACGTACCGCAGAACCTGCAGTGTGCAGTCATGGAAGATACGTCATAGATCATTATGCTTCCGCAGTTCTTACAATTCAGATTACGCATTTTCATTATCCCCTTAGAAACATTCTGTTACTCTAATATACCAAACTTTATCTCATCCAGACACGCATTTCCGTCTCTCCGCGGTTCCCCCACGTGTAGTACGGAATTGCCGTTGCCTCGCAGGGAGTTAATGCAGGAGGCGTGTCGGGATAAAGCTCTTCAGATTCGTCTTCCCTGAACGCCTTAACTGAAATCATGTCCACATCAAGTTCCTCTGAATACGACGAGATCTCCGGCTTTGAATCCCTGTCGATCTTAAGAGCCTTTACACTTCCGTTATCAGTTCCCTCGAAGCAATAGACAAGCGGCCCGCGTCTTAACGCGACCATGCCGGCGATCCTCGGAATCCTGCTAGACGGATATATAAATGCAGGAACATCATCAAGCTTAAGAGCTATCTCTGTCTCACCATTGATATCAAGATAAATATAACCATTCTGAAGCTCCGCATTAAGAACATTTCCATCCCTGGAAATCTCATATTTTTTGCTCCATCCTGGCACATGGACAGCGAGCCTTCCTTTCCCTTTTACGGAATAACTAACATTCATTTCATGCGGATATTCCGTCTCGCAAGTAAGTTCCATTCCGTTCGCGAAAATAACTTTTCCGGCTGCTACCATGTGGCAGTACGCGGTATCTTCATTCTCACCGTAAGCATACTTTCCGAACGATTCGATAAGCCTTGCGACGTTCGGCGGACAACAGGCGCACTGATACCATTTTGGTCTTACGGGAAGATCGTGTTTGTGGGTGGGCGCGACGCCTGAGATGCCCGGATCTACCTCTAACGGATTTACGTAGAAGAACCTCTTTCCGTCCAGTGCCATTCCCGCGAGAACGGTATTATAGAACGCCCTTTCCATAACATCGGCGTATTCTCCCGAGATCTCGTTTTCGAGCATGCGTGACGCGAAAAATATCAGGCCGACGGAAGCGCAAGTCTCTGCATAGGCTGTGTCCGGAGGAAGATCGTAATCGACGGTAAAAGCTTCGCCCAGCACGGTCGAACCGATGCCGCCAGTGACATACATCTTGCTCTGAACTATGTTCTTCCATACGCGTCTGCAGGAATCCATAAGTTCCTCATCTTCAGTCTCGGAAGCGAGATCAGCCATTCCGGCATATAGATAGACGGCCCTGACTGCGTGGCCGACCGCCTTCTCGAGCCCGCGCAAAGGCTTATCGCACTGCCTGTACTCCCTGTCGCCTTCATCTCTGGGATTGGAATTCCAAACACTCCATGTGCGGTTATCAGCCTCCCTGATAAACAGTTCAGGATCCTGGCCGCGTTCGTTAATAAAATGACTGCATAATTCCAAAGCGTTTTTGTCTCCGGTAAGCCTGTAGAGCTTCATAAGGGCAAGCTCTATCTCGGGATGACCTGGAACTCCCGGATTGCCTTGGACAATAAAGTGATCTCTTATGTGTTCCACGTTCCTGATCATGACATCAAGAAGCGTGCGTTTTCCGGTCGCCTCAAAATGCGCGCACGCCGCCTCGATAAAGTGACCTGCCACATAGAGTTCATGCGCTTCGTGAAGATTTGTCCAACGCCTGTCACGGTCCTTTACCGTGAAATACGTATTAAGATATCCGTCCTTATCCTGTGCTTCCGCGATTATTCCGATCACCTTGTCGAGCTCCTCTTCGAGAGCTTTATCCGGTGAATTCACGAGAGAAAAAGATGCCGATTCGATCCATTTCGCGACATCGCTGTCCTGAAAGACCATTCCGTAGAAACCGTCACCGGGATCTTCTCCGCGCAGAGCTTTTCCCGCATTTATGAAATTTGCTATCGCGTGACTTTTCTCCGTATCCGGAGCCTTATCCCAAAGAATCTGTTCCTGCCACGGAATGACCGTGTCCGTCACGAGTTTTTGGTATTTGCCGATAAATCCTGATGCCTTATATGATCTTTCCGGGATCTGGTGCTGTGTTTTCATATGTTTTGTGAGTACCTTTTCTGCTTAATGAATCGACATTTCAGATTATAGCATGAGGGTATCCGGCTGTTTGTTACCTGAATAAAAAAGAAGTAGCACAATAATATGTCTTTATGCGACAATATAAAAAGCATTTTTGCAATATGGGGTGTTCTATGGCGGATATTTATGGCACATTCATCTGTTCAGTTCTGGATAAGATCGTATGTTATCTCTTTATCGTATTATTCTTTTGGGGCGGTTCCAACAAGTTCGGTAAGAAAGATGAATTCAATGAAGATTTCACGAGCCTTGAGGTAATGAAATCGCTCCGCGGCATCGCCGCCCTCGGCGTCATGCTCCACCACATATCGCAGGAATACTTGCTCCAGGAGAACGGCGTTCTCTCAGCATTCGTAAACGCCGGCGTCTACTTCGTAGCCATCTTCTTTTTCTGTTCCGGCTACGGACTCATCAAAAGCCTCGACACCAAGAAGGATTATCTTAAAGGCTTTATCAGCAAGAGGATCATAAGGGCCATCGTTATCCCCTTCTATGTCAACGTACTTATCTACGGAATCCTGATGTTCATCGTCAAGATCCATCTCGATAAAACACAGTGGGTCACCAACCTTCTCGGCGTCACCATGATGAACAGATATGCGTGGTTCCCAATAGTCCTCGCGATCCTGTATCTTGTATTCTACATCTGCTTCCGCTTTATCAAGAACCGTCCCGTCTGCTTCGTGATCATATTCCTTTTCATGGTAGCTCTGGGAATGCTCTTCTGCGTCGAAGGACATTACGCATGGTGGTACGGTCCCAAGAACTGGTGGATGGACGAAAACTTCTGGGAGAACGGAATTCAGTGGTGGCAGAACGAGCAGATCCTCTGGTTCAACGGAGAATGGTGGGTCAATTCGGCTCCCGCTTTCCTCTCGGGTCTCATTTTCGCCAACTACGAGAAACAGATCGTTGCTTTCTTCAAGAAGAATTACATGCTTAAGTTCCATGTCCTGCTGGCCATCACCGCTCTTTTATACGGACTCTCCGCATTCGGCCAGTCAAAGTTCGGTTACTGGACCGAATGGAACGGCAACGGTCCTGCGATAGGCGATAAGGTCATAACCTATTTCATGCAGATCCCTCTGCTGATAGTCGTTCCTTTTACGATATTCATGCTGATGATGAAGTACCACGTAAAGAACCCCGTATGGGCCTTCTTCGGCAAGTACTCGCTCCACACCTATCTCATGAACCTGGCAGCCATCACGCTCATGCGCTTCGTTGAAGTTCCCGCATTCTTCGATTTCGGCAAGGGCAATTACCTGATCTACGGCCTCGCCGTCATCGCCATCTCCACTTACGCCGGTGTCAAAGAGCAGCAGCTCACCGGGTTCGTCCAGAGACTCCTTTTCAGGGAAAAGAAAAAGGTCGCAGTCGCTTACAACACAAGATTCGGCCTGCTGGACAATGAAGAAGCACCGGCTGAAGCCGCAGGGGATAAGAAGGCTCAGGCTGAGGAAAAGGCGGCACCTGAGAAGAGTGAATCGGAGAAGGCAGCTGAAAAGGCAGAGGCTAAGCCTGCAAAGGAAGAGTCCGCGAAGGCTACTCCGAAGAAGGAAATCATAGAGCCCGCAAAAGCCGCTCCCGCCAAAAAGGAAGCAGCACCTGCAAAGAGTAAGCAATCAAAGAAGGCTCACGTTCAGAACAAGAAAAAGCCTGCTTCAAAATCGAATAAGAAAAAGAAATGAAGCGCTAATACCGACCAATTACCACAAATAGTTATTTGGGTCGGTCATCGCAATCCAAAGCCGCGACAAGCCCCGGCAGGAAGGATAATGATTTCGGGAACGCGTAAAATTCAGTAACGTTTACTTTACGATATTCCTTACCCAGATGCCAGACCTGACGAAGGCATAAGCGATAAAGCACTTGATGACTTCCATGCCGTTGACTATGGAGAGCATCCAGGTAACGTTCATGTTTGTAAACCTGCTCAGGCAGAATGCGAGCGGGACTACAATGACCCACGTGTAAACGCTGTCGAAAAGCACGGTGATGAATGCATTTCCGCCGGATCTGATGATGAAATACGAGGCGTGCGTGTATGAGCAGAAAGGCATCAGAACCGCGGTGATCAGGATGAATCCGGTTGCCAGACTGCGGATATAATCCGAGGTGTTGTAAAGCAACGGGAAGAACGGTGCGATGCATGCCATCAGGATGCCGAAGATAAGGCCGCAGAATACGGTTACCCTTCTCATCTTTTTCGCTTTCTGTTTAGCGTCGTCGAGTTCGCCGGCGCCCAGGATGTGACCCATCATGATGCCGACAGCTTCGCCCATCGCAATGAAAGCAACCGCCATAAGATTCCAGATGGTTGACTGGATGTTAAGTGCGGCAACGGCATCGAGGCTCCTGTAAGAGTAGCACTGGTTGATAGTCGTCATTCCGAGCGACCATAAAGTCTCGTTCGCCATGAGAGGCAGGGCCTTCAGAAGAAACTTCAAAGCCAGTTCGCCCGGGATCTTGATTCCCTTAAACGCGCCTTTGATGAACGGGAACATATCCGAATGTCTGCCTGTGTATACGATAAGAATACTGAGCTCGACAAATCTTGAGATGACAGTCGCGATAGCCGCGCCGGATGCTCCGAGAGCCGGAAGACCCAGATGTCCGTATATCAAAAGATAGTTTCCAATGAGGTTTACGAAGATCGCAACGAGAGATGAGAACATCGGGACCTTCGTCGAACCAAGGTCCCTGAGCGTGCCCGCATATGCCTGCGTCAGACCGATCGGGATCAGGCTTATGAGGATGATGTTCATGTATTTAACGCCGATCTCCAACGTCTCTGCTGCATCAGCAGGATCACCTTCTCCCAGGAGGAAAAGATTGATCAGTGAACGCGAAAAGATCGCAAGTATCGCTACGCAGACAGCAGCAATGAGCGTATTAAATCCGATCTTGAACTGGAACGTATGACGGATTCCATCATCATCGCCGCTTCCCTTATATTGGGCAGTAAAGATGCCTACTCCGGCGGTGGCGCCGAAGATGACGAGGTAGAAGACAAATATCAGCTGGTTGGCGATCGCGACTCCCGAAAGCGCATTAGTACCGACCCTCCCGATCATGAGATTGTCGAGAAGGTTTACGAAGTTCGAGATGCCGTTCTGGATCATCATCGGAATGGCGATCTTGAGCAGCGTTCTGATATACGATCTTTCGTTTTTAATTCCTGTCATTGTTCTACTTCTTATATTATTCGGTTCGAGCATTTTATCAGAAAAGCCGGTAAAAGCAATAGAGAGAACGTCTCTTCAGAAAAGTTGCGAAAAGAAATACAAATGAAAATGGTGCACTTTTTCAGCACTCGTAAAATCCATCAACAAAAACCGGAAATGATATCAATCCCTGTTCTTATTCTTGGCCTTTTTCTCGAGATACATGGCCTTATCAGCCTTGTTCATGCAGTCAGGAACGTTGTGCCATTTGGAAAGCTCGCATGTGCCGATGCTGGCTCCGATCTCAAACTCATATTTGCCGGACTGGTTGATCTTCTTGATATTGCTCCTGACATTTCTTATGAACTTGCCAATCCTTCCGACTTCGGAAAGAATAAGGATCGCAGCAAACTCATCGCCGCCCATTCTGGCTACAAACTCGCCCGGATTCAGCGCAGTGTCGAGAATGTTTGCAATTTCCTTAATGGCCTCGTCGCCGGCATTATGTCCGAAATTATCGTTGATATACTTTAGTCCGTCCATATCGATTGATGCGACTGCGAGTGGCTGGTAAGGCTCGCCTTCTTCATTGAACAGCTTGGATATCTTCTGCTCGAAGCCGCGCCTGTTCAAAGTGCCGGTAAGCGGATCCCTGATATAAAGGCTCAGAACGTCCGAAATACCGAACAGCTTCTCGTAAAGCTCCAGCTTATTAATGTTCTGGCCTACCTGCGTAAGGAGATATTCGATCTTGAAATTGATATATTTAGTGTACGATGTGTCAGCAGCTATCGCTGCATAACCGTAAACTTCGTTTTTATATGCAAGCGCGAAAAATATATGCAGTCCGCCGTCTTCACTCTCGAAACCATCCGGGAGAAGCCTGTCATTTGAGAAAGCAATGTCCTCGATGATGCATTCGCCGCGGTCAGCAAAATGACCTGCCAGGGCTCTGTCATTCTCCCTGTATCTGCAGAAGTATATGGACTTCACGCTCTCGACTTTCTTGAACTCATCAAGAGCCACTTTTATCGCATCTTCCCTTGTAAGCGTTCCCTCAAAGAGAGCATTGATGACAACGAACTCTCTCATGTCATCCATCGAGACTGAGGACGCGACATTCTGTTCGCAAAGTTCCCTGTAGACATCTCTGTCTTTTGCCTCTTTTCCCGTACTTTCGCGAAGTATTATCTTGGTCGAGACAGAGACATTGTAGTCAGGCTCCTCGCCCCTCTGAAGCGCATCGAAAATGCCCATTGTGGAATCCACGAAATCATTATTGGACATCTCGATCGTGGTGATCGACGGAACGTGCATCTTTGATTCGATGGCATTGTCTACACCGCTTATCAGTGTATCCTGAGGGATTGAATAACCACGCTGGATTAGCTCGTTGCAGATGGCAATCGCCTCATAGTCGTTCGAGCAGATTATCGCCTCAGGCAGAGTGCCGTCTTCTTTGATGAAAAAATCCGCCATCTCATGACCCTGGGTGATCCAGTAATTACCGTGAAAGATCTTATCCACCGATACTTTTCGGCCGGTCTCACGCATGGCATCTTCAAAGCCGCGCAGTCTCTCATGAGAGTCGGTAAGCTCATCCATGCCGGTAACGAATCCTATATCGTCAGTCTTGCACAATGAGAGAACATACTGGGTAATGTCATGCATCAGACCTCTGTTGTCCGGAATGACATTGTAGAAACCCGGGATCTCTGCCCTTATGCAGACGACCGGGGGAGCCTCGGTATCCGTGAGGAGCTCCTCTACCAGATCCTTAGCCATGCCCTCGTGAATGAGCGTGTCATAGCACAGGACGATACCGTCATAATCGTGGATCGAAGGAAGTTCCAGGATACTCTTAAAACCGATGATGTGGAGAGGATTACTGGTTGTAACGGAGCATGTTGCAAACACATCGATCTTATGCCCCTTCTCTTTGGCATAGTAATCGAAGCGCTTAATGATCGACAGAGAATAGTCTCTGTACATGTCTCCAATAAACACACATATCTTCATATAAAATAATCTTAATGGGTAAATGCGCTTCGGTCAACGCAAATATCAGGGAAATTTTATGCAGATGCTCTTGCTCTCTTATCCCTGTACAAAGCTTCATCCGCTTTAGCAAGAGCAGTCTGGAATTCAGTGACATCTCCGCAGTAACTGGCATAACCGATGCTCGCGGTAAGCTCGTAATCAGCGCCCGCTTCGTCATTGAGGCGGATCAGCGTGGCTTTGATATCTGAACAAAGCTCTTTGACCAGCTCTTCATTGTCGGTCTTTGTGATGATAATGAATTCGTCACCGCCGTAACGCGCGATAAATGTTTTCAAGGTATTGTCGGCACATGCGGATTTAAGCGCATCAGCTGCTCTCTTAAGTGCATGGTCACCCTCGACATGACCGTACTGGTCATTGATATATTTGAACTTGTTGAGGTCGATCATAAGAACATAGCGTTTTACCTTTTCGCTGCCCTGCTTGGACGATTCGCCGACAACGTATTTCTTAAGCTGGGTCCTGTTGTTCAGACGTGTAAGTTCATCTATCGATACCTGATCATTGAGCGAAATGATATAGACATAGAGCATCATGATAGTGCATCCGAAACAAAACATCGGAGCGGTTATCCAGACGACCTGAAAGATCCCGGCAATAGATATAATGACCGGATAGAAGGCACAGACGAGATAAGGCGTTCTGACAGCATAATTTTCTTTTCGAAGTGCCCTGATAAGTGACCTGACAGTACTCACGATAATATAACCTATGGGCACAAAGAGAAATAGATTGTAATATGCCGTTGTCATTTCCAGTTCTTCGTTGATGACCACACCAGGAAGCAGCGTGAACACGATCAGCATGATCAATGTCTCGCACATTGCGGGGATCAGAGCGATGATGCGGTTCTTAAAGACCATAATGTACTTCTCACCCTGAGACAACTCGACATATACAAACCAGAACCCGGTGATCGCACTGAGCAGGATGGCATTAATAATATTTACGACGGAAACCGACAAACGGGTATGAGGGATCATGTTTCCCAACATGAGTACCCAGCATATGTCACTTACGAAATACATGATATGGGCTGCGATTATGTTAACAAAGATCATCTGTTTGGCCTGTCTGCCAACACCGCCCAGATCTTTGATGAGCAGCATCGCGAAAATGATTATGCAGACAACATTTGCCTCAACGTAAAAAAATGTATAACCGTTTTCCATATCGTGATTATATCAGCAGGAGATTATCGTAATGTGAAGTAAATGTTAGAATAATTTATACGAATTTCCTATTGGAATTAAGCGGGACCGGATGATATGCATTTCGTAGAAGCGAAAGGAATCCTTAAAGGCAGCGGAAAAGAGATCGGTATGAACATATACCGCGGTTGTTCGCACGGCTGCATTTACTGCGACAGCAGGAGCCTGTGTTATCAGTTCACGCATCCTTTCGAGGACATCGAAGTCAAGATCAATGCGCCCGATCTTCTGGAAAAAGCCCTGACGTCCAAACGTAAGAAATGTATGATCGCCACCGGCTCCATGTCAGATCCCTACATGCATTGCGAGAAGGATCTACGCCTCACCAGAAAATGCTTAGAGATCATCTACAAGCACGGTTTCGGTGCCGCCGTGCAGACCAAATCAGACCGGATCCTTGAAGACATCGACCTTCTCGATAAGATCAACCATGATACAAAATGCGTCGTTCAGATGACCCTCACCACATACGATGACGACCTCTGCAGGATCATCGAACCGAATGTCTGCAATACCAAAAGACGCATAGAAGTCCTCGAAGAGATGCAGAAGCGCGGCATCCCCACGGTCGTATGGCTCACGCCGATCCTGCCCTTTATCAATGATACCGAAGAGAACATTACTGCCATTTTGAACGAATGCGCCCGAGTCGGCGTCAAGGGTGTCATCTGCTTTGATATGGGTCTTACTCTGCGGGACGGCGACCGCGAATATTTCTACGCCGCGCTTGACAAACACTTCCCTTACCTGAAGCAGAAATACATCGCCACCTACGGCAATTCCTACGAAGTCCCGAGTCCCGATTCCAGGCACCTGATGCAGGTCTTCAGAAAGATCTGCAAAGACAACAACATGATCTCCGATCCAGGCAAATGCTTTGAATACATGCAGGAATTCCCTGAGGACAAAGGTCAGATAAGCATATTTGACCTGTGATCTGTTTAGATTATTTCGATCTCTGCTGCAACTATATCCGAAACCCGCTGTAAAATGTCCGGAGGAACCTTCTCGACAAACCTGTTCTTCCTCGAAGTCAGATCCAGCGTCCTTAAGTGTTCACAAAGGATCACGCCCGTTGTGGAAGTGCGTGAATCAAGCGGAACATGAAGGGGAAAACTGTTGTCTGTATTCGTGATGGGACAAACGATCGCAAGCTTTGTGCGCTTAATAAACTCATTGTTGCTGATTACAAGAGCCGGTCTGTAGCCCGCCTGCTCATGCCCGGTGTTAGGATCAAAGCTAACCTTAATGATATCGCCCTGCTTTACCATACTTCCCTCCCCGAGGGTCCGCCCCAATCGAATTCGGAAGGTTCATATTTTCCGTCAAAACCCTCGAAAAGCTCTTTTATGTTTTTCTTCTGAGGAGGAGTTATGCGCTCTATGACGATCTTTCCGCCTTCAATGCTCACATCGACCGTCTCATCATCAGACCACGCAAGTTCATTGAGAATGTATTTGGGAATCCTGATACCCTGGCTGTTCCCCCATTTTTGGATATTTACAGTCATGACCGGCGCCTCCTTTTCGGATGTTTATACAAAGTATATACAGAAAGGGTGCTAAAAACAACTGAATAACAGCATTTTATGTGCCGCAGACTGAACCGCGTTACGGCATGTTTTGCGGTTCATGAGAGGAAAACGTGAAGTAATCAATTAATAGAAAAAAGCTTCGCCGCTGTCTCTTCCACGCTCCTGACCGCCTCTTCGGTCACCATCGTAGGATTTATCAGCGATTCTATACGTGTGAATCCGGCTTTGAGGCACTCTTCATAGCCGTCTCCGAGCATCCCGGTAATGCCGAAAACGGGCTTTCCGTACTTCACCCCGGCCTTCATAATCTTAAACGGTCCTTTTCCGTTAACAGTCTGGCTGTCCATGCGTCCTTCACCCGTTATAACAATGTTACAATCCCTGATCTTCGCCTCTGCGCCTGTGATCTCCATTACAATGTCAGCACCGGATACGATCCGTGCTCCGAGGAAGTTTTTGAGCGCGAAACTCATCCCGCCGGCAGCTCCTGTGCCCTTTTCGAACGGGTCAAAACCTGTGATCTCGGCAAAACTCCTGAGCCACCCGTCCAACTTCCTGCAGTCTTCTTCTGAAGCGCCTTTTTGCGGTCCGTAAACAAAGCTAGCGCCATTCGGTCCGCATAAGGGGTTGGTCACGTCGCTTGCTACTGTAATGTCGGCATCTTTGCCGATAAGACTCGAGATATCGATTTTACAGAGGTCCTTAAGCCCAGCCGCGTCCCTGCCGATGTCGCGGCCGTCTTTGTCGGAAAACACAGCGCCTAGAGCCTGCAGCATTCCCGCGCCGCCGTCATTGGTAGCGCTGCCTCCGATGCAGATAACAAGTTTCTCAGCCCCATTTTCGATTGCGTCACGCATCAATTCGCCCGTTCCATAAGAAGTAGCTGTAAGGGGGTCCCGCTTATCCTGCTCAATCAGTGTAAGTCCCGAAGCTTTCGCCATCTCGATGTAGGCTGTATTAGTCCCGGGAACATAGATGTACGATGCTTCGACCGGAGTTCCGAGAGGACCGGAAACAGTTTTTGTTCTGATAATCCCTTCAATATAAGGCGCGATCGCATCGATCGTTCCCTCGCCGCCGTCCGCCAGCGGAAGGACCGTAACCTCGGCATCAGGACATGCGCTGAGGATGCCGCGCTTTACGGCATTGCCGGCCTGCAGAGAAGTGAGGCTTCCTTTGAACGAATCCATTGCGACAACTGCTTTCATAACATCTCCCGGAATGTTTTTCTTTCAACATTATAAAGCTTCACACCCAACTGCAAATACATCGTTTATAATCTTCCTAATGGACAACGAGAAGAACAGAAAGAAATCACTTATGACCATGATCCTTTGGATCGTGCTGATGGTGTTTGACATCAGCGCGACTATTTTACTGATCATCTGGGGCAGGCTCAAAAACGAAGTTCTCATCGCTTCCATTGTTTTGTCTGTTTTTCTTTTGGCATTAGGCGTTTTCGCAATCTGGAAAACATACAGGAATTACATAGAGCCGGAGCAAAAGGACGAGAAGACCGGCAAGACCACGTATGAGATCCGCGAGGCCAAGATCCATAAGCGCAGAAAAGGCAGGGATATGTTCGAAGTCTGCGACAATTACCGCAAACAATACTTCACCACGATGTACATCGTGATCGGTGTGTTCTCGCTGCTTTTGCCCTTTGTTTTCATTCTGAAGCTTAACGAATATGAGAGTATCCACATCCCGTTCTGGTGGGCATTCATTGCGGCAGCTGTGATCATGGGGATCAGCTTCATAGCAGCAGGCAAAACCGATTTTGCATTCTATTCGAGCATGAACCTTAAGTTCGATATCCGCAGGAACGGCTTCGATGAGTTCTACGTAAACAACGATTTCATGATGGCAACATACCACGATCTGCTCAAGGGTTTTATGGCGATCGGTCAGAGTTATTATGTCGTTTTCATGCAGAAATTCTGCCGTGTCGCCGAAATGAATAATATCGTTATAGTCGAACATTTCGCGAAGGAATATAAACTCAACTCGCAAATAGTTGTCCGTCATTTCATCCGTGTCATTGAACGGAATAATGTCATTAACTGGTTCGCCTGCGCGGACGAACTTGCAGCAGACCTCATTATCAGTGAATTTAACAGGGCCGGTATACCTACAGCATTATTGCCGACAGAGAAAGCAATGAATTAGTTCTTCAAATATATCCGGGAAAGAATCCATTTATATCCAATCCGTAGCCAATGACTAATTTGTGACTAAAACACACCCATATACTACACAAAATAGTCATTCCATGCTCGAAATGACTTTTTTGAGAGTGTTTGGCTGTCATTCAGTCACAAAAACAGAATTGGAGTCGAATGCAAATATAGGGAAGGATACCCATACATGGTTCCCGAATCTTACCCCGCCTTCTCGATCTTATAGATCCTCGAACCGAAGTCCGGATAGTAACGCGTATTCTCGTTGTAGCCTAATGAAGCGAAACGCGGCTTGATGTGAACGCCGGCATACATCATGGCATCACCGTACATCTCGTGAGATTCTTTCTCGGAAGGCATCTTATAGAACCTGGCGATGACATTGTGGATGAAGCCATCCTGCCTGACATGGAAAGGCGCTACGTAGTTTACAAGACCTCCGAAGCCTCTCAGATCGTATGTGTTAGTCCGGTTCTCTATGCGGTATTTTGCATCATCGATTAGGCCTCTCACATAGAGAACATCCCTGCTCTGGTTAGGGGTCGCGAGGCTCTGCATGATAAGCGACATTGCTTCACTGCCGTCTTTGGATGAGACCGTCCAGGACAGCGTCCTTCCATAGCCGGAAGAACTTCCGGTATAAGGATCGTCATCGAAAGAACGCACGCGCCATAAACGCCCGAACTGCATGAGCTTGCGGTTTGCCTTGATGAATTCTATCTGCCTTTTCACCTCTTCGAATTCTTCCTTCGGAAGATCGCAGAGATTGCATTCATAACCGGTGTTGCCGAACAACGCGACATTGAATCTCGTATCTAGAGGCGTCCTTCTTAATGACTGGTGGTTGGGAACGTCAGAAATATGGCATGTGTAGCATGACTGCGGATAACCGTAGGAATATCCGTTCTGGATCACGGCACGCTGGTAGGCATCGGTGTCATCGGAAGCCCAGATCTGAGGAAAATATGAGAGTATCCCCAGATCGAATCTGTTGCCTCCTGAAGCGCAGCCTTCGAATAAGATGTGAGGGAACTTTTTCGTGAGGGTATTCATCACACGGTAAAGTCCCAGGATGTAACGGTGAGCGACTTCGCCCTGTTTCCAGAAAGGAAGTGACGTAGAATAAACATCAGTAAAGTTGCGGTTATAATCCCACTTCACATAAGAGATCTCAGCCGAAGAAAAAACTGAAGACATAGCGTCGATAATGTAATCCTGAACTTCAACACGCGTAAGATCGAGGAGCATCTGATTGCGGCCCGTGGAATGAGGCTTTCCGGGAATCTTCATTGCCCATTCGGGGTGTGTGCGGAAAAGATCGGAATTCTCGTTTACCATTTCAGGCTCGACCCAGATACCGAAGTCAAGACCGAGCCTGCGGATCTTATCGCAAATGCCTTTAATGCCGTGCGGCAGCTTCTTCGGATCGGGCGTCCAGTCGCCTAATGAAGAAGTGTCATCGTTGCGGCCTTTAAACCATCCGTCATCCATTACAAAGAGCTCGATGCCTGCTTTTTTCGCGCGGCGGGCAAGCCTCATCAACTTGCTCTCACTGATATTGAAATAGGCTGCCTCCCAGGAATTCAGGAGGACGGGCCGAAGACGGTCCTTCCACTCGCCGCTTATAACGTGACCGTTAATAAAGTCATGCATGCCGTGGCTCATAGTGTTGCAGCCAGAAGCCGAATATGTCATGACGGCTTCAGGACTTCTGAAGGACTCTCCTTTCGAAAGATTCCACTTAAATCCCTGCGGATTGATGCCGCTCACGAGACGGACTTTTCCGAAAGGACTTTTCTCGACACAGGTATAGTGGTTTCCGCTGTATATGAGATTGATACCGTAGACTTCACCATAGTCTTCATCGAAAGCTCCGCGGCCGAGCATTACAAAAGGATTAGCATTATTTGAAGATGCTCCGCCGGAGGAAGAATTTACGAGTTTTACGCTGCCGGCTTTCTGGACATTTTTATTCATCTCTCCTGCCCATGCGCCGTTGAATGTTACGAATGAATAATCGCCCGCATCAAAGTCCAGCTGCGTGCTCATGATGCGCTCTATTACGACATCGCCGTCACCGTTATTAATCAGTTCGCACGATCTTGTTATGACATCGCACTCTTCGAAAACACTGTAAATAAGTATCAGGGAAAGAGCATTCTCTTTGTCTTTCAGATAAACCTTTAACACGTCTGCATCTTCGCCGTAAGAACCAGGGAAGTCTTCATCGCGGGTCTTTCCCTTTGAAACGTCATGACTCTCGTACACGAAATCCGAGGTCATGCTCCCGTCCGGATTTACCAGTTCGAGAGCAGGTTCCCTCAAGTCACCCTTGCCGATGGTGCTTACCTCCAACCTTATGTCTTCCATTGAGAACTTGCTGTTCTCGGGGCTATATACACTTGTGTTGCCGGGCGCGAACTCATTCTGTTCGAACAGACCGTCATCAGAATCAAGACGGATCTTACGCCCGTAATAGAGATGTTCCAGATGACCAGATTCCATCAAGCGGAAAGCGTAGGTCGTTTTCGAAGTATCAAGGACAAAAAGCCTGCCGTCAGATTTTACCGTGATCATGTTACGCCTCCCTTGACTTGAGCTCCCTGGAGATCTCTTCGAGCTTGCTGTCTGTAAGGATATACCTCTTCTTGAAGATCAACAACGCTACTATGAGAACGATGATCGGCGCTAACGTCATTACCAGCCTTAAGCCGACGACGGAACCTGAGCTGATCGTCTCGACAACGTTGTTTCTGTAGTTGTCGATCTTTTCGAGCATGGAAGAATAAGTGATTACCACTTCGGAATCCTGCTTGATATTGAAGACTGCAAGACAGATAGATGCGATGAGCGCTGCGATGCCGGATGCGAGCTTGACGACGAATGTCTGCATCGAGAATATGACCGACTCGTCTCTTCTGTTGTTCTTAAGATCGCCGTAATCTACGGTGTTCGCGAGGAAGATCGTAACGGCAACGTTAAGCATTCCGACAGCCGACATGATGAAGAATCCCGGAACGAAAAAAGGATAAACGCTCTTAAGTCCTGCCAAAGCCATGAAGAGCAATATCACATATCCTCCGATGGCAGAGAAAACGCTTATATAGAAGATCTTCAGTGTGTTGAATGCTTTTCTCAGGATCGGGAAAAAGAACATCATTGCAATGATCTGGATACCGCCCGAAAACATGTTGAACAAAGTGTAATTTCCCGTCCAGTCCGAACCTGCGAGATCGTACTTAAAGAAATATATCAGAAGGTTCGAAGTGATATAAGTTGCGGAGTTTACGAGGACTATCGTGATGACGATCGTCATGGCCTGATCGTTCTCTAAGAGCGCCTTGAACATCTGCTTTACGGACGGGGTCTCGATGTCAACCGTCGACTTCTCCTTAACGAATATGCATGTGATCGTGATAAATACTACAAACAGGATGCCTACGATTATCGAGAAATATTTGAAACCTACTCTCTCGACTTCGAGATTAGACTTCATTGCTATGTCAACATTCATAGAAGAAGCTGCAGCCATCTCCATAAATACATCAGAAGGAACGCTGATGACCAGGACAGGTTCTGTATCGATGATCTCAGTCTGTTCTTCGTCTGCGTAATCACCCTTGACGAACTCGACACCGTATCCGGATATATCCCAACGACCTGCCGTTCCCGTGCATACTGCATTTGAATCACTGACATCGATGATGCCTTCGAATATCTTATCTGTTCCCATGATCTCCACATTTACCGTCGATAACGGATACTCAAAGACATTGCCTGTCGGGTTATTGTTCTCGTCTGTTTCCATGATATAAACTGACGCTTCGTCAGACTGATAAACATTTGTGATCATCTTGCTCTCTCCTGAGGAAAAAACATTACCCAATGCAGCAACGCACATGACCGTAAGGATCGAAATGACTGCGGAACCGACGCCTGCAGCAGATCTCGCGAGAGTAGTAAGACCTTCACGTTCCTTGCCGCCTTCCGTGAATGCAGGGATCATGGACCAGTATGGAATGTCCATCATGGTGTATGTGATACCCCACAGAATGTATATGACAGCCGCATATGCGACGAGTCCGCCTCCGTCCAGAGAAGGAGGTGCGGCGAACATGACGATCAGTATGATCGCATTTGTAACCGTTCCGATCATTAGCCATGGACGGAACTTACCCCACTTAGTCTTGGTTTTAGCGACGACGACACCCATGAGCGGATCGTTAAACGCATCGAAAACACGGGCGATCATAAGGATTATTCCCATCGCGATCGCGGATACGCCGAGGATATCCTGATAGTAGTAGAGGACATAGCTCGCAGAGAGCATATAGACCATATCTTTTCCGACGGCGCCTAATCCGTAAGCGACTTTCTCTTTAAGTGTAAGTCTCATTTTGTCTGTCCTCCGTTTTTAAGTGACAATGCTATTTTTACCGCATTGTATGCTCCGTCATATACTCCGAGTTTCTTATTAAGGTCTATCGCGTCACACATATTCTTCAGCGTGACACCGTCATCAACAAAAAGTCTTATCATCTGTAATGTGTGGGGAATGTCCCTGCATTCGAGAGTTCCGTCACCCATCTCAGCTGAGTGGATAGCGCCCCACTGCTCGTGACCGCCGATCCTCTTGATGAATAATTTCGGAACCGGATAGAACGCGAGTTCTGAAGGCTTTGTTACGAGCACGTCGCAGGATCTCATCAGAAGGTTTGTCGCATAGACGGCTTCAAAGATGTTTTCATGACAGAAGATATTGATGCCTTCGACGTCGCCTTCAAGAGCATCTTCGCAGAACTTCTTCGTCTCTTCCCAATCATTGAAATGCGTCCTGGTGATCGAATCCATTCCGGGAGCGAGTCTCTTAAGGTCTTCCCAGACGTTCATGTAGTCACCGATATTTATGTAGAGTGCAGCCTTGCCTTTTTTGATATCAGGCATGAGCTCATTTACGATAGCTGCAAATATCTCTTTCTGCGCACCCGCGCCGCCGATGGTAAGAAGGAAACGCATCGGCTTTCCCGATGCTTTTCTGGCAATTCTTCTTGCATTATCGGTCTCAATATTTCTAACAAGTTCATCGTCAATGAAATGACCGGTATAGACGATAGAATCCTCAGGCATCGGCTTTAATACCGTCTTGCCTGCCATGCCGTTCATCGTACGGTAACCCTGATAAACATGATGTGTCTGGACTGCGTGAACTGCGCCTTCGGCAAAGTGGAGAGCCATAGCCCAGTTATCCGGAACCGCATTTACAACATACTTCATGCCTGCATGAATTGCAGCCTGGGCAGGCCATACATGAGTTCCGATAACCGGTATGTCCTTGGGCACGTTCTTATATACAGTTGCCATCAGTTCTGCGTTTTTCTGGTCGGGCGCATTGTAGGACAACTGCTTGAAACCTGTATAGTTAATGGGCTCCCATATGAACTTATTAAAGAGCCTGCTCTTTTGAGATATACGGGAACCCTTGGAGTATAGATCGTTCTGTGCGGAGATGACCTTCGTACATGTAGTCTCGGGATAAGAATTAAGATCCATCCAGTAAGGAACAAGTCCCATCGAATTTGCCGCGCTTGCCATTGCCATCGAGATCCTGTAGTGACCGAATCCCATTCTGATATTTCCGACAATGATGCCTTTATCTATGTCAAAGCCAAGCGTTGTTCCGGGGGCGTTCTTTCCGATCTCGATATTCTTTACGCCTAAGATATCGCCGATGTAAGCATTCTCAAGAACCTCAGCAGAATAGTCAGCTCCTGAATCGTCGCCGAACTTTCTTATGTACTTCTGCTTGCTCTTAAGAGCCTTCTTCACTGTGGAAGATTTTTGAATATTACCGTAAACTGATTCGGATCTGTTCATTGTATAACCTCTTATGCAGTGATTCCCAGAAGAAGAATGTCTACTATCTGATTAAGGCAATCGACATATTTGATCTTCGTTTTCTTTATGGTGTCTGCCTCGAAAAGTTTGGCGATCGATGCGTCCATCATGATCTTGAAGATCGTAAAGTCTGCATCCTTTCTGTAAATGCCTTCTTTTCTACCCTGCTCAAGGAGTTCCATGGTGGGCTCCCACCCGGACTCCAGCCTTCTTGTCATCTTTTTATAGATCTTCGGATACTTGTCTTTCAGGTCACCGAGCTTTGCGAAATCGATAGTCGTAAAGCTCTCCGGGAAGGCGGCAAGGAGTTTTCTCGTCCTCTCGTCTATGCTGAGGCCCTCTTCGCTTAGGATCTCTTTTTCGCGTGTCTTGATACCGTCAAAGATATAATCGACGATCTGATCGAATATCTCTTCCTTGCTTTCGAAATACTTATATATGGTCTTCTTTGAAATACCCATTTGTTCAGCTACGTCATCCATAGTGAGCTTAAGGCCTTTTTTATTGAAAACTTTAATCGTATTTACAAGAATCTTATTCTTAAGATCATCCATTTTAGGTTCCTCCGTCGGAAACTGGTTTTAGAATTTGAGTTTCCTTTTGCATATCTTAACAGGTCCCAAAAATAAATGCAGGAAACTGATTTTACAAAAATAGTTTCCATCGTTTGTGCGTTCTGCGCATATGCCAATTTGATTTTCGGAAGGTATCATTAATACATAAAGGAGGATCAGCCATGGACCTTTCCGTTATAGATTTTAAAGACATTTATTCTGATAACGCAGATAAGCAGCTCACGAGATACGAGGCTGCGACAGATAAATTTGCAAAGAACTTTGGGACAAAAGAAGACCCGGAGATCTACTCTGCTCCCGGAAGAACGGAGATATTGGGCAACCACACGGACCACCAGCACGGCGAAGTCCTCGCCGCATCGATCAATCTTGATGCGATCGCAGTCGTCAGGAGAATTTCCGGTGATACCGTACGTGTCATCTCAGGTGATGTGCCGCTCATCACCATCACTGACCTCGCTAAAAAGGACAGCGAAAAGGGCACGACTGATGCGCTCATCAAGGGTGTGTTAAGCACGCTGAAAGATCAAGGTTATGCCGTTGGCGGATTCGATGCATACATTACAAGTGACGTTCTGATCGGTGCGGGGCTCTCTTCTTCCGCGGCATTCGAGACACTTATCGGTACGATCGTATCAGGTCTGTTTAACGGCATGCAGATCGATCCTGTCACTATCGCAAAAGCAGGCCAGAAAGCTGAGAACGATTTCTTCGGAAAGCCCTGCGGGCTGATGGACCAGATGGCGTGCTCAGTCGGAAACATGGTACATATCGATTTCAAAGACCCTGCTGATCCGGTCATTGAGAAGATCGATTTCGATTTTGAAAAGACCGGTTACAGTCTCTGCATCACTGATACCAAAGGTTCACACAGCGACCTTACGCACGAATATGCTGCGGTTCCTTCCGAGATGAAAGATATCGCTAAGCTTCTGGGACATGATGTCTTAAGACCTGTTTCACTTGACGATATCTTGAATAACATTACTGATCTCAGAGCCCAAGCCGGCGACAGGGCCGTGCTCAGAGCCATTCATTTTGTTAAAGAGAATGAGCGCGTCAGAAAAGGCGTTAATGCTCTTAAAAACAACGATCTTCAGGAATTCCTTGCTGCCGTGAAAGCATCGGGAAATTCTTCTTTCAAATATCTGCAGAATGTCTACACTTCCTCGGATGTAAAGAACCAGAACGTGTCGGTGGCCCTGGCAGTTTCCGATGCCATCCTGGGCGATGACGAATGCTCGCGCGTACACGGCGGCGGATTCGCGGGAACGATACAGGCATTCGTCAAAAACGAAAATACTGACAAATATAAAAATGCCATGGATAAGATCTTCGGTGAGGGCTCATGCCGGATCCTTAAGATCAGAAAATACGGCGGAATCAAAGTGCTGTAACGGAGTGCATCATGACTGACTATAACTATCTTATAACCGAACTCGTAAACTACGGTGTGCAAAACGGTCTCGTAGACGCAGCTGACAGAATTTACACGGTCAACAGACTTTTGGAAACGCTTGGTCTGGAAGAATATACCGAGCCTTCTGAAGTGATTTCCCCGCGTGAGATAAGTCTCATTCTTGAGGACTTTATAAACCTTCAGGGCGACCTTACAAATGCGCAGAAAGACCTTTTCGATACAAAGCTCATGGGCGTTCTTACTCCCCCTCCGTCAAATGTGATAAGAAGATTCGAAGAGCTCCGTTCCGTATCTTCGAAGCAGGCTACTGACTGGTATTATGACTTTTCGAAAAAGACCAATTACATCAGGACAGACAGGATCGCAAAAGACATCAAGTGGAAGACTTCAACGCCTTACGGCGAGATGGACATCACGATCAATCTCAGCAAGCCCGAAAAAGATCCCAGGGACATCGCCGCAGCAGGAAAAGCGAAGTCTACATCCTACCCCAAATGTCTTCTCTGCACCGAGAACGAAGGCTACGCAGGAACACTCTCGCACCCTGCCAGACAGAACCACCGCATCATTCCTATCGAACTCGGCGGCGATCCTTATTTCCTTCAGTATTCACCATACGTCTACTACAACGAGCACTGCATCATCCTGAACAAAGAACACATCCCGATGGTGATCAACCGTTCCACCTTCATAAAGCTCTTATCGTTCGTAGAACAGTTCCCTCACTACACCGCAGGTTCTAACGCAGACCTCCCCATCGTCGGCGGTTCCATACTCTCGCATGACCATTTCCAGGGCGGCTCATACACTTTCCCGATGGCACGCGCAGGATATCTGAATACTTTTACGATCCCAGGCTTTGAAGACATTACTGCAGGTATCGTCAACTGGCCAATGTCGGTAATCAGACTGACCGGAAAAGACAGCATAAGGATCGCTGATCTGGCAGACAGGATACTGGCAAAATGGAGAGCTTACACGGATGAGTCTGCATTTATCTTTGCAGAGACCGACGGCATTCCGCACAACACGATCACTCCGATCGCAAGGATAAATAATGGCGGCGATTTCGAGCTCGACCTCGTGCTCAGAAACAACATCACGACTGATGAATTCCCGCTCGGCGTCTACCATCCCCACCAGGAATACCACCATCTCAAGAAAGAGAACATCGGTCTTATCGAGGTAATGGGGCTCGCCATCCTACCAGCCAGACTAAAGACTGAACTGGCTGATCTGGCAGAAGCGATCGACAGCGGTGCTGATATCTCCGGCTCCTCTCATGAAACCTGGGCGAAAGAGAAGATCATCCCGCGTCTGGGTGAGAAAGACACTCTTGATATAATCAAGGAAGAGGTCGGCATCGCCTTTTCAAAAATCCTGGAATGCGCCGGTGTCTATAAAGATAAAGATGCATTCATGAGGTTTGTGGAGACGATCTCCATCTGAAACTCTGCTTACACTCCAACCGAAATTCCGACTGAAACAAGTCAAAAAGTCGGACGATAAGTCGGAATTCTCAAAATCCGACTTTTCTTCCGACTTTTCGGAACTAAAAACTCGGATTAAATACACTAAACTTGCCAGGCATTATATAATCAGCTTATAAGTTTTTCCGCACGGAGGTAAGATCCATGAGCAGAGTTGATTTCGGAGCACATCCCATAATGTTCCCGCAGCCGGTCCTTATCATCGGCACATACGATGAGAACGGCGTTCCCAATGCCATGAACGCGGCTTGGGGTATCACTACGGATTTCAAGGAGATAACCATCAGTCTCGGCGTGCACAAGACGACGAAGAATCTTGCGGTCCGCGGTGCTTTCACGGTCAGCATGGCAACGGAAGATTATGTCGCCGCCTGCGATTACGTCGGAATAGAATCAGGAGACAAAGTTCCCGATAAGTTCGCCAAGGCAGGATTCCATGCGACAAAGAGTTCCTTTGTCGATGCACCTCTGATCGATGAACTTCCTATGGCGCTTGAATGCAAGGTCAAGAGCTTTGAAGACGGCATACTTATCGGCGAGATCGTAAATGTTTCCGCTGATGAAAGCGTTGTCACCGACGGCAAGATCGATCCAAAAAAGCTGAAGCCCATCACCTTTGATCCGTGCAACAACACATACATTGCTTTAGGTGAAAAGGTTGGAGATGCTTTTAAAGATGGAATGTCAATAAAATAAGCCCGGAGCAATCCGGGCTTTTCTTGCACATCAGATAGCTAATTTATCTTTCCAAATAAAATCCGCTGTCGACCATATCGGCGATCTGCTCCTGCGAATAATACCAGGAATCGGCAGAACCGATGGAGATCTTTATGAGGCAGTTTCCGGACGTTACCAGATCTTTTGCTTCGATAATCACATGAAGCGTATTGGCATCACTGGTCTTATAACAGAATGCCCTTCTCCCGGATTTAAGCGTGTACTCTTCAACGATCCTTCCTGAAGCTGAATCAAAAGCATCTTCATAAGTACTGTCACCGCTCTGGACCATAATGTGAAGATAGCATTCCGTAGGGTTGCTTCCTACCAGGAAGAAATTTCCGCCCTGACCTGTATATGTGATGATCTCGCTGTCGAAAGTAAATGCATATGTGTCATCACCGGAACCTTTTAGGGTTACGGTTTCCAATATGGCGCATTCAGCCGTTGTTGCTTCGGGTCCTTCAGTAAAATTGTTTTCCTGTGAGGATGAAAAAGATTCCATCGTCTGAATGACGGTGGCCTTCGTGCGGGTACTGCACGCGGTCGCAGAGAGCACCATGCAAACAACTAAAGCTGCTGAGATTGTTCTTTTATTCATGGTCATACCCCATATTATGATCGTTTCCCAAAAGCCGACACAGTCATTATACCTTAATTAAAGGGACGGCAATATCATTCGTTGTATAATAATGTTCTCGAAAAGCGTACGTTAAAGGTGGTTTTGTTTGAGACGTCTGGTATTCGGTCTGATATCAATCCTGCTCCTGGGCATAGAGATCCTTATAGGTCTTTTTGCTCACGGCTGGGTAAGGAGCTATCTGGGTGACGTTCTTGTCGTTATCCTTCTCTACACGATCATAAGGACCATTATCCCGAACAGGCGCATGCATTGGAGCATTCTGCCTTCAGTCATCCTGATCTCTGCGTTCGCAGTAGAATTCCTTCAGTTATGGGGATTCTGCGACCGTTTCGGGATCACCAATGAACTTTTAAGGATAATCATCGGAACAGGTTTTTCGCCAATAGATCTTGCGTGCTATCTGATAGGAATAATCCCCTGTTACGTGGCAGAATTCCTTATCGCAAAGAAAAAATAACGAACTGATCAAGCCTCTATCTTCGAACCGCAGCTGTCGCAGAATTTGCTTCCTGCATTGAGCGGTGAACCGCAGTTTGCGCAGAACTTAGGCTGCTGGGCGGGTGCTGCGGGTGCTGCCGGCTGAGCCTGCCCGGGCGCAGCATTCCAGACGGGCTGCTGTGCGTTATAGGGAGCCGGATCTACGGGTACACCGTACTGGTTAAGAACAGGCGCATAATTTCCCTGTGAATCAACGGGCATTCCATATTCATTCATCTGTGTATTATTTACCGGCATTCCGTACTGGTCGACAGGCACGCCTCCCGCAGGAGCATTCTGATAAGGAGCATAAGATGAAGAATCTACGGGAACGTTGTATGCGCCGACCATCGGTGCATTTGCATCAACCGACGCGCTGGCAGAAGGGTCAGCCTTCGGATCAACGTAATTGCCCTTGGGACCGAATTTCGCAAGGAGAAATGATATGAGAGCTCCGAGACCGGCAAATCCGTATCCGAATAAAATAGAGCCGTATTCAATTTCCGTAAGGGCTCCGACGAAGAAACCAACCAATTCCAATCCGACCCATAGGATGATGGTAAGAGCGATAAATCCGCCCGGTCTCTTTCCTCGTGCCAGAGCATTCTTCTTATTGGCCTTGCAAAGCATCATGATTCCGAAAATTTCCAGCATATCCTATTCTCCTCTTTTTTCTGTAAATGGGTTGTTTTATCAAATATCCTGATGCAGATTTTAACATTTTCGAAATGGAATTGTATGCATTCTTACATTAATATCTAATTGTATTTCAAATTATTTTGAGGGAGTGCTCTCATGGATAAGATGGATAAGATAAGATCTTCCATTTGAAAGAGAACGGCACGACAGTCCGTACAGAAGTAATCGCCGGAATCACGACCTTCATGACAATGGCATATATCATCGCCCTGAATCCGAATCTGCTCACCAATTTCGGCAGAGAGGGCAAAGATCTCTGAAACGCAGTTTTCCTTGCGACCTGCATAGCATCAGCAATCGGATCGTTATGTATGGCATTCCTTGCTAATAAGCCTTTCGTAATGGCTCCGGGCATGGGACTCAACACCTTTTTCGCGCTCGTTGCCTCCAACATCACAATGATGACAGGCATGACCTATCTCCAGTCATTCAGATGCACGTTTGCGATCTCGTGAGGATCCGTAACAACCGCAACGGTGCCGTGCGGAATAACCGCTTTCGCGAATTCCGCAGGTGCCGTCATGGAACTCTCTAAAAAACATTCATGATCCTGGCGTTCTTAAGCACAAGATCCGCTTTCACTTCACCGCGGGCAGAAGATATCATGTCTTTAAGCTGATCGTCAGTAATGTTTTTTATAATACTCAGATAAGTCCGCAAAGATCTGCGCAGTCGTAACCCAAAGCGAGAGCAACGTTCTTATTAACGATCTTGCCGTCGTAGCAGTTAACGCCCGTGGCGATTACGGGATTAGCCTTGCACGCATCCTCGAGACCTGCCTTAGCGATCTCAAGACCGTAACGGAGAGTTGCATTTGTAAGGGCGATCGTGGACGTTCTCGGAACGGAGCCGGGCATATTGCCTACGCAATAGTGAACGACGCCTTCCTCAACATAGACAGGATCATCGTGTGTAGTAACGTGAGATGATTCACCGCATCCGCCCTGGTCGATAGCAACATCTACGAAAACTGCACCGGGCTTCATCTCAGGCAGATACTTGCGCTTGAAGAGCTTAGGTGTGGAGCCGCCGGGGATAAGTACGGAACCGATTACAAGGTCAGCTTCCTTTACTGCTCTCTCGACATTTGAATCGTTGGAAACGAGAGTCTGGATGTGTGAACCGAACCTGTTGTCGAGTTCTTCGAGTCTCTTGAGGTTAACGTCAAGAATGGTAACGTTTGCGCCCATTCCGACTGCGATCTTGCATGCATTCATGCCGACCGTACCACCGCCTAAGATTACAACGTTTGCCTTAGGTGTACCGGGAACGCCTGCGAGGAGGATTCCTTCGCCGCCGAACTTCTTTTCGAGATACTTGGCGCCTTCCTGAATGGAGAGACGGCCTGCGATCTGGGACATAGGAGCGAGGCACGGAAGCGATCCGTCTTTCTCCTGCAGTGTCTCATAAGCAACAGCTTTTACCTTGCCTGCGAGAAGAGCTTCAGTCTGCTCTTTGTCAGCTGCAAGGTGAAGATATGTGTAGAGGATAAGTCCTTCTTTGAAGAGCGGATATTCCTCCGGAAGGGGTTCCTTGACCTTGACCATCATGTCGACGAGAGCCCACACTTCAGCGGCATTGTCGATGAGCGACGCTCCGGCATCGATGTACTCATTGTCCGTAAAACCTGAACCTACGCCTGCGCCCTTTTCCATGTAGACATGGTGGCCGGCGGCAACATATGCCTTAACGTTGTCAGGTGTGAGTCCTACGCGGAACTCGTTGTTCTTGATCTCTTTTACGCATCCGATCTTCATGTTCTGTATTCCTCCCAATTTGATTGTTCTTTTAACCGAACATTTACCATTATAAAGCATATTTGAGATAAATGTTTTCGATTCATTAACAACAATGCATTATCGCGGGGATATACTATAAGAGTAAGCTTTTAAGGAGGAACGGCTCATTGGATTATGCCAGGATCAAAAGATTTACATACATCATCAACAGCGTAATTCTTTTCCTCGTAATCGCACTCGGGGGATTCTTTTATCTATGCCAAGCGACGATCCTCATCTGGTTCAGCATACCTACTCTGCTGGTATACATAATCGGCTATGTCCTTATAGCCAAAGACCGCCTTGATATATACGTCAGGCTTGTTTATTTCTGGATCACTATCTATATGTGCTTCTGCACTTTCTGCCTCGGTTACAAACTCGGATTCCATCTGTATTGCTTCTCTATGATTCCGATAATCTTCTACACGGAATATATGGCAGACAAACTCGGAAAGGCCAGAGTGAATGCATTTGCAGCCAGCGGAGTGATCGCCATCTGTTATCTCCTGTCGACCGGATACACTGCATTTATCGGACCGCTCTATAAGGTGGATAATACTCTGGCAGGCACCTTCTGGGCTTTTAATTCAGCCATCGTTCTCGCATTCCTCATGTTCTATTCCAGACTTATGCTGAGCATTGTGGGCGACTACGAAAACAAGCTCCGCGAGACTGCGCACACCGACCGCCTGACCGGACTTTATAACCGCCATTACATGATGACCAAACTCGAGTCTTCGATTAAAGACGGCAGTTCGCTCTTTGTCGCCATGGTCGACATCGATGATTTCAAAAAGATCAATGACCGTTACGGTCACAATGCCGGTGACTACGTACTCATCAATGTCTCGCGCATAATGCGTGAGGTCTGTTCAGGCTGCAAGATCTCGCGTTGGGGCGGCGAGGAATTTCTCATTCTGTCCTCCGGCAAAGATCTCGAAAACGTCATTTCTCTCATCGAAACACTTCGCAAAAAGATTGAGGCTGAAGACTTTATCTTTGCCGAAGATCATATCAAAGTCACGATCACCATCGGTGTCAGCAGCTATGCGGACGGAACGTCCGTCGACCAGTGGGTGAAGACCGCTGACGATAATCTTTATGCCGGCAAGAAATCCGGCAAGAATAAGGTCGTCAGCTGAAATTAATTCCCATCGTCTGTATATGATATAATCTCCTCAATAATTTGCCGAAGGAGAAATGTATGCCGTTTTGCCGTAAGTGTGGTCTGGAACTGAAGGATGATGACGTCTTTTGCGCTAAGTGCGGCAATAAGATCGAGAAAATAACAGAGGATAATTCGGAATCAGCTGCCCTGCCGTCAATGACAAAAGATGAGAGTATCGAATTAGCCGAGAAACTCAAAAAAGAGTACGGCGATCTCGAGAAAATGCAAAAAGAGATCAACGAAAACAAAACGATCATCTCTAAACCAATCCCTCCGGCAAAGCATCACGCTGCTTTCAAGTTCTTCTGGCCATATCTGGTCGCTTCTGTAGTAAGTATTAATGCATTATATTTATTGGGGTATATACTCACACTCGCTTCACAGGCAGCCGGCTTTCTTTATACGTTTTCTATCATCGGATTAATCACTGCCGTCGTATTATTGATTGTCGGCGGAAAAACCGCGACAAGTAAAAGAGATTCCTTGAATTGCCAGGTTGAGAACGAGATGCAGTATAAGCGCAAAAAGCATAAGGAACTTCAGGAAAAAACAACCAGCCTCCAGAATCGCTATTCCGTCAAAAAGACCCAGCTCGAAAAGTATAACGATCTGGTTCCCCTTCAGTTCAGAACCTCCCGTTACATGGAGCGCGTTAAGGCTTTGATAATGACTGGCAAAGCAGAGAACTTCATTGAAGCAATAGAGTATCTTCCCAAAGAACACCTCTAAAAATCTGCAAGTATGCGCAATGAAATAAACGACTATATAAAGAATCAATATGGTATAGGTCCCGAGTATCCATGGCCACGGTATAATGAACACGCCGTATACCGCCACAAAGATAACAAGAAATGGTTCGCGCTTATCATGGACGTCGGCCGCGATAAGCTGGGTTTATCCGGCAAAACATCCGTGTCTGTCATTAATCTGAAGATCGATGATGTAATTCTTCATGACACGATAATCCGCGAAAACGGGATCATGCCTGCTTATCACATGAACAAGCAGAATTGGATAACCGTTTTGTTGGATGGAACTGTTCCTGCGGATCGCATCTGTGCGCTGCTTGATATAAGCTACAACGCCACTTCTTCCAAGCGTCGAAAGAAAGCCGTCCGCGAACCCAAGGAGTGGATCATTCCGGCAAACCCGAAGTTCTACGATGTCGAAGCCGCATTCGCGAAAAACGACATCATCACGTGGAAACAGGGCGCCGGCATTATCAAAGGCGATATCGTTTATATGTATGTCGCATCACCCGTATCCGCAATCCTATATAAATGCCGAGTCCTGGAGACCGATATTCCATACGATTATCAGGATAAAAATCTGACCATAACAGCACTCATGAAGATCGAGCTTCTTAAGCGTTATAGCCGAGACAAATTTACCTTCACAATGCTCGGCAACGAATACGGGATCTATGCTATCAGAGGTCCTCGCGGTGTTCCGTATTCTTTAAGCGAAGCATTAAACGAGTGATTCTCTATCATAACAAAATCAATCGCACCTGCAGGCTGCGCCGTCAATGGACATAAACTTGCCTCCGGCACCATTGACTGCTTGCCTTGGCAGGTGCTCTTTTTGTGTTTAAGAGGCGCGAAGGCGCCTCCTGCATCAAAGATGCCGCGCCTCGAATAATTTGTGATTTTCCCTCGCAGAGATACTCTCATTTTGCCGCCCGGTTTTGGTGCCTCCTGGTCCATTATAGTTTGTCGTATCCTTAGGGGATTCTGTAAGAGGTTTCAGAGATTCCTTGCAGGTTCTTGTAATATCGTGTAGGTATTTGTGGGTTTTGTTCGGAAAGTTGTCGGATATCCTGTCGGTTTTTCTTTGACATTGTAGGTATGAATTTGGCCTGAAATCTATCATTTACGGGGTTATTGGGCACTTAGCAATTCATATGATTAATAACAGCATTCACCGGCCAAAATGGCACCAACAAAGTCAAATAAAAGCACACAAGAAATCACTAAAGAAATCCGACAAAAACCCTGAAAGCACACACAATATTACAGAAACCTGCAAGGAATATAACAAAACCACGGCAGAATCCCCTAAGGAACCGACAAGCTATAAGGGATCAAAGTATGTGTTTTCCGGGCGGCACGGGTGAATAAAAGCATCGTAAGATGAGAGCCGGGGAACCCCGGCTCTTGAACACCATAAAGCGCCTGCGAGCAGGCGGTCAAGAGCGCACGAAGTGCGGGGCTGAGCCCGTACTCTTGACGGCTTATGCGAAGCAGGTGCTAATCACTTAAGACAATACGACGTTTGAAATGTACGTCATCAGCGTGACGGCAACGTTAATCATCATCAGAACTGCCAATACGAGCATATGTGTTCTGAGCTTGTAGTAGACCGTGGCGATGAATTCCCTGATGAACGCATTTATCCAGAAATAACTCTTGGTCTTGCTTCCGATTCCTTCGGCTTTGATACGGAGCCTCGCGGCTAACAGCCCAGCACGGAAGACGTGATAATTTGTTGTTGCAAACGCGATCTTGGGTGCCGTCTTACCTGATGTCTCTTTAATGATGTTTACAGAATTTCTGAAATTCTCATAAGTGCTGGTGGACTTGTCTTCAAGTATGATCGATGACTCGGGAATGCCTTTGCTCTTGAGATAATTGCTGATCGCTTCGGCTTCGCTTATGACCTCGTTATTTCCCTTGCCTCCGGAAGGCATGAAGATGATGTCTTTGCCGGTCGCTTTTTTCTGCATTTCAGCAAATTCGATCGCGCGGTCAGCTCTCGACTGGAGAAGCCTGGTGAGCGTGCCGTCTTTTCGAATCTGGCAACCGTGGATGATTATGTAATCCTTGTCAAAAGCAGGGATGTGTCGTGCTGCCCTGATGCCCAAAATGATGGTGCCGGCAAGTATGCATTCGAAGTAAGCGACAATGATGCCGGCGGCGTTTTCGATGAACATGCCTATGAAACGGCCCGTGCCTGTCCACCTGTGAACATCGATAACTGTTGAAGTCTGGAGAAAATATGCGACCGTAATGGGTGTTATCGTTGCAACGCATAACATAAGGCTCAGGAAGATCGCGAGCATGTTTCGCCAGGTACGGCCTTCCTTCTGCAGGAGTCTTATATTGCTTACCGTCGCGAGAACTGCCATTACAACAGCTACAGGCATGGTAAACAGAGCAAACGACTCGAAGAAGTTCATGAAGCTTCCGAGCATCTCGTAAAGACCGATCCTCGGGATCAGTATCAGGTTGATCAGAGTCATGAGAAAGTTTCCTGACATGAATATGATAAGGCCGCAGACGAGGATGTTGCGGGACAGATAAAGGTTTTTCTTCAAACCTCTTCTGTACATGATGATCAGATCCATGAGAATGATCGCCAGGTATATGGCAAGCGCGACTCTGGCAATGTAGCTGCCGGTGAAGTCGCCGAAATAATCATCAGCTGTAATGATGCCGTTCTTATGAATATAAAGCACTGAGAGCGATGAGCTTTCTTCTCCGCTCTTCACATAGACATAAGCTCTGCCCGGATTCTTTGACCTGACTCCGACATAGACTTTTTCGCCTTCGACGCGTGAGTATGTGACCTCAAGCGTATCTTTGCCATCATCATCAATACAAACGACCGGATTTGATCTGCCCGGATTTTCCGTCCTGAAATCGATCTCGCAGGTATATTCGTTACCGACAAAATGAACATAAACGTAACAGGCGATTATCATGACGATCGCCAGCAGAAGATATCTCAGTTTCAGGAACAGTTTTTTCATCAAGGAAATTATACAAGATTGCCGCGAAATTTTTTATAATATAAAAAGTGACGAATTTAAGGAGATCTGCCCATGAAAGGTTACGAATTCATTGATGACAAAGGCACTTTTAAGCTTGAGGATCCGGATCTTTACAGCTATCTGTATTTCCCCGTAGGCTCTTCCAGCGGCATGATGGGATCTCTCACTCCGGAATCCGGCGGCGACCTGAAGACATCCCAGAACACGTTCATCTTAGAACCCGTGTCATCCGATAACCTTCACAACAACCGTTCCACCAGGAACTTCTGGTTATGCTTTGAGGACGGTTCCCTTGTATCTGCAACAGGCGCATCCGCCCTTGCACATTCGAAAAGATTTACCGCAGGCAAAGACAAGGTAACCCTATACGGCGGCCTTCTCTGGCAGAGCGTCGTCCGCGATATCGCAGATAAAGGAATCAGGACTGAAGTCACAACTTTCGTTCCCGTTGAGACAGAGGACAAGATCGAACTCACGCGCGTAAAGATCACCAACACCGGATCTTCGCCGGTCGCATTTACACCTACTGCGGCGACACCGATCTACGGGCGTTCCGCCGATAACATCAGAGACCACAGGAACGTCACTTCTATGCTCAACCGCATGACAGTCACGGAATACGGAATAACGAACGATCCGACTCTTACTTTCGATGAGAGAGGACACAGAAAGAACAAAGTGATCTACGGTTTCTTCGCTGCAGAAGCAGACGGCACAAAGCCTGTTTCCTTCTGCCCTATAGCTGAAGATTTTATCGGTGAAGGCGGTGCTTTCGATAACCCGAGATTCCCCGCAACGGGCACTCCCGCTTCCAAGCCGGGCGACAGGGCTGACGGATTTGAGGCCATGGGCGCTGCGATGTTTGAAAAGAAGACTCTCGCACCCGGCGAAAGCGCTGAATATGTTTTCGCGCTTGCGATAAATGACATGTTAAAGCCGTCTGACAACGAAACTGATATTGAAACCGAGTCCGACAGGATCCAGGATATGGCCTCTAAGTATCTGTCCGGCAATGTTTTCGAGAGTGAATTAGAGAAGAACAAGGAATACTGGGACAGGAAGAACAATGTAAGGTTCAATACAGGCGATAAGGCGTTCGATAACTGGATGTACTGGGTAGGTGTCCAGCCGATGCTCAGAAGGATCTACGGCTGCTCGTTCCTTCCCCACCATGACTACGGCAAGGGCGGACGCGGATGGAGAGATCTCTGGCAGGACTGCCTCGCGCTGATAATCATGGATCCTTCAGACGTAAGGGGCATGCTCGTGGATAATTTCGGCGGCGTCAGGACGGACGGCACGAATGCCACGATCATAGGCAGCGGGAGCGGTGAATTCATCGCTGACCGCAACGGCATCACGAGAGTCTGGATGGATCACGCGATGTGGCCTTTCATGACCATGGATCTCTACATAAAACAGACGGGCGACCTTAAGATACTTGATGAGACCGCTCCTTACTTCATCGACCGCCAGGTCATGCGCGGTGAAGAACTGCTCGATAAAGATACCGACTTAAGCAACAGCAGCTCCGAAGGCACGGTTCTCGAGCACCTTCTCCTCCAGAATTTCGCTTCCTTCTTCGATGTCGGCGAACACGGTCACATGAAGCTCAGGGGCGCTGACTGGAATGATGCTTTGGACATGGGCAAGGACAGGGGCGAGAGCGTGGCTTTCACGGCTGCTTATGCAGGCAACTACAAAAAGCTCGCATCGATCCTCAAGGAGTATAAAAAGGCATCCGGAAAAGACTCCGTAGAAGCTGCAGCAGAGCTCGAAGGACTGCTCGGGGTATATGACGCCGATAAGCTCCAATCTGTATTAAATCAGTACTGTAACAGTGTTAAAACAGGTTTTTCCGGCTCGACAAAGAGTTATCAGATCGATCTTCTAGCCGAAGACCTCGAAAAGAAGTCCGAGTGGATCACGACCCACATCAGACAGACCGAATGGTTCACTGACACCGAGGGTTATTCACGTTACAACGGTTATTATGACAACAGCGGCAACGCACTCGAGAAGAACGGCGATAAGTACGGCAGGCCCGCCATGATGCTTACTAGCCAGGTATTCACGATAATGTCGGGAATCGCCTCCGAAGACCAGGTCGCCGAGATCGTAAGATCAGCTGATAAGTACATTTATGATGCGTCTATCGGCGGCTACAAGCTCAATACAGATTTTCACGAGGTCAAAACGGACATGGGCCGCATGTTCGGTTTCTCCTACGGGCAGAAAGAGAACGGCGCGGTATTCTCACACATGACGGTCATGTTCGGAAATGCCCTTTATTCCAGAGGCTTTAAGGATGAAGGCTGGAAGGTATTGGGAACGCTCTATGGTCATGCAACGGATTTTGCACAGAGTAAGATCTATCCCGGAGTTCCGGAGTATTTCGATCCCAAGGGACGCGGAGTTTACCACTATCTCACGGGCGCGGCCAGCTGGCTCTTGCTCACGGTCCTGACCGAGATGTTTGGCATCAAGGGTTCTTACGGAGACATGGTCTTTGAGCCCAAGCTCCTGCCTTCCCAGTTTGATAACGATGGCAAGGCTTCGGTAAGCTTCGAGTTCAACGGCAGGCCTCTGACTGTGATTTATCAGAAGACCGCCATAGCCTCTTCTGTACAGAAGATCACCGTCGACGGAGTGTGCATAAGCGAAGGCATCAACGTTCTTCCGAAGGACAAGATCGGCAGCGTGATCGAGATAGAACTTGACTGACAAATATAAAAGTCCGGATTCTGGAGTCCGGACTTTTTTAGGGGAGGGTCTAGGTTTGAAGTGTTGTAATTGCTTCAGTGACCTTATTATTTACCCCCTACCTGAAATGAACCTGAAACAACGGAAAATATTTTAAGCCTCAGTTTCAAGGGCTTCATCAGCGGCTCTTTTATAGGTCTGGTCAGGGTGTTTTGACCGGACCACAATGGAATCGCCATTCAATTCGAACGCATATTCCCAGCCGCCGTGATCACTTGCGGATCCGATCTCGGAAGCGATAGTTTTTTCGGCGTTGTCGTATTCCACATCGTATGTGAACTGCTCGATCTGACCCTCTTCGAAATGGAAAAAGACCACTTTAAATCCGTTGTCAGTTACTTGGGAGATCTCAAAATGCTCCTCGGTATCCACAGCCTGCCATTTTCCTTCCCATGCGGGCGGGGCAAAATATGCAGTTTCCTGAGCAGTCTCGACAACTGTCTCAGAAGTCGCAGCTTCGGTAGTCGCAGACGTCTGTGTCTCTACGGTAGTAGGAAGCGGCTCATCCTTGCATGCCGTCAAAGCGAAAAGCATGGCTGCTGTTAATGATATTGCGATCAGTCGTTTCATGTTTTTCTCCCCGATTTTGATTAGGCTATTATATACGACACTTGAGGAATTTTTAAGTGAAATGTGCACAGACCCCGCGCCGTGATTGAAAACCGTAATGATTAGTCCTAAAATATCCTCGCTATAAGAATATAAGGAATGGATAGATATTTCGGATGACGCTTTTGAAGAAAAAGTCTCTTTGGCTGGGTGCATTGTTGCTGCTGCTCTTGGGCGGCGCAACGGTCTACGTCATATACAAAGAACTCAACGGTCAGGACATCCTGGGCATCTTAAAGAGCGCCAACATCGGCTGGATACTGCTTGCAGTATGTGCGATGTCGCTTTATGCCATAGCTGACGGCATCAACATCAGCAGATGTTTAAAGCTTGCCGGTTATAAGATCAGCTTTGCCCAGATGATGAAGTATTCCTTCGCCGGTTTTTTCTTCAGTTCCATAACGCCTTCTTCAACCGGAGGACAGCCAGGTCAGCTTTACTTTATGGCAAAGGACAAGCTCAAGGTCTCTCACAGCGCATTCACGCTTTTGTGCGCTCTTTTAAGTTTCCAGTGTGCGGCAGTATTCCTCGGCATAGTCGGCGTCATATTCTCTCATGGCGATATTTTCAAGCTCCAGGGCAGGTTTGCATATGTCTTTCCCATAGGATTTGCACTGAACCTGGCAATAATCGTCGGGCTGTTCTGCGTGCTATTTACAAGGAGGATCGCGGGATTCTTTGCAGAGATCGGTCTTAAGCTCATGAAGATCAGGGGCATCAAGCCCGGCGATAAGTTCAGGTTCTTAAGATCCTTTGCATCTTACAGAAGGGCCGCTGCGCTCCTGAAACTCAATAAAACAGTATTCCTTAAGATGTTCCTGACGTCATTTGTGCAGCTGATCCTTTTCCATTCGGTAACATTTTTCTGCGCACATGCCATCGGATGTTCCGGACTTGACTGGTTTACCGTACTCCGCACACAGGCGTCGCTTTTCATATCAGTATCTTCGCTGCCGCTCCCCGGCGCTGCAGGCGTCACGGAATACGGCTATGCGCTGTTCTATTCAGGTCTTATTCCTACAGAATTACTGGGAAGCGTAATGCTCTTATCGCGCTTCTGCGCATTCGTCCTCCCGCTTGCAGCAAGCGGTTTGGGGCTTGTCCTTTTATCGGTCAGGCCTAAGAAAAACATAGCTGCAGAAGAGGAAAGAAAAGCTGCTTAAATCCCCCGGGATCAGTTAAACCCGAATACCTTGCGGGCTATCAGGTAAACAAAACGGTATAGCGGATATGCAAACCAGTGAGGAAGCTTACGGACAGGACCTATGGTGTGGCGATAGAAGGGTTTTTCAAGGATCCAATCGTAGTAGACCGGTCTTTTTTCCTGGATCTCATCCAGAAATGCCTGCATGACCTGCTCGTCCTCTTTGGTACCGAGACGAAGCAGGAACGAGACGGTGGCCTGTGTAACGATCTCAGTATAGTAGTAGAGATATTCTCTTTTCGCCTTGTCGGTAACTGAATCGACGTCCAATTCATAGAGCATGAGCCTGTTGACCTTAAGCTGCTGGTCCATACGGCTCAGCATTACCTTCTCATTGACAGACTGGTCTGCGCGTCCGATAAAGTAACGGTAGAGGTCAACGTCAAGATAGTACATCTTCTCAACGAGGCGCATGGGATAGCATACGAAAAGGTGGTCTACGTAGAATGTGTGCTTGGGAAGCTTCATGCCGCTGTTCAGGGCAAGTTCCGTACGGTAGGTAGCCGAATGCATGAGAATATAGGAACCCATAGCCCATTTTCCGACTTCATCCCAGCCGAAAAGCCTTCCGACAGGGAGCGTCTTGCGGTAATTGATCGGGTGGCTCCTGCCTTCATTTACTTTCTCATAGACATAATTGGTGATGACAAGGTCAGCTGCCTTGCCGGGATCCCTCATCTCTTCGAGAACATCCAAGAGCTTTAGGAGCGAACTCTCATCAAGCCAGTCATCGGAATCAAGGACCCTGAAATACAGGCCGGTCGCATTCTTAAGACCGGTCATTACGGCATCACCGTGACCGCCGTTCTCCTTTTTGATCAGGCGGACGATATCAGGATATTTCTTTATATATTCTTCGGCGATCTTTGAAGTGTCATCTGTCGAACCGTCATCAACGACGATGATCTCCACTTTATCCTTACCCGGCAAGAGGCTGTCAATAGCCCTGTTAACGTAATCCTGCGAGTTAAAGCATGGTATCGCCACCGTTAAAAGCTTCTGCATTATACCCGAATAGCACCTTTCCTCTTAAAACCGTATGACATTATATCATCAGAAAAGAAAAGTTCTACTCAAAGATTATTGAATCAAAATTATTTAATCTGCCTTAGATTCATCCGTATTAATGATAAGGAAGAGTTTTATGAAACTGTTTTTGCGTACTGCACAAGTTCTCTATCTTTTGCTGTATAATTCCCGTCACTTTTTGCCCACTCACGAATCCTGTCGGCAAAAGTCCAGCCTCCAACCATATCCCAATCTGTTTTGGCTCCATGTTCAACAGCAAACTTCAGAGCATCGATGACCTCATCGGTAGTCTCACCCTTAATTAACCAAGGTTCAAATTCATCATTATAGCTGTAGAGAAAACTCCAGTAATTTTCATCGGCAAAGGCTTCAAGCGAATAATCATATATCAGCCCGTCAAACACAGTAGGTTCATCGAATCTCGCACCGTGATCGTATGCGATCTCCATGACTTCGACACTGCAGCTTTCTACCCCGAATTCAAGAAGAGTCCTTCTGTTAATATCCTGATAGTAGATTAGATCGGGATGCTTATCGAGCAGTTTATCAAGACCGTCCATGTCTTTTGCCCTGAGAAGATCCATCATTTTATTTACGTCTCTCATGTTAAGGGTAACCGTTCCGCCGTCGTAAGTCTCGAATTGGGGATGGTTTTGCTTGTACATATACATGCTCACGCCGATCACCGTAATGATGACCGGTATCGCAGCAAGCACGAAAAGAATGATAGCCGGCACCTTCTTCTTTTTACACATGAGAACGATTCCGACAATGAGTTCGATAAGTGCAATAGTGAAAACAATGATCGCGATAACAATAAATATCGCAGCTATAAACATTCCTGCAAATGCCATATGATCTTACCCCCTTATTATTCCTCGATCATTATAGCATTTTTGGGAGAATTATCACTTTCTCTTGACAATCACCAATTCATCAAAGTCTTCTATCGAGATCGGTTTGCTGAAATAATAGCCCTGGAACAGGTTGCATCCCATCTTCGAGAGAGCATCGAACTGATCCTGTGACTCTACACCTTCAGTAAGAGCTATCATTCCGAGATCCATTGCAAGATTGATTACGTTCTTAACGATCGTATCTGCCTTCTGCTCGTCATCAGTCTTTCCGAGGAAGTTCATGTCGATCTTAAGCAGATCAACAGGAAGGCTCTTTAACATGTTGAGCGAAGAATAACCGCTTCCGAAGTCATCCATCTCGACTATGAAGCCGTAACTGCGGAACTCTTCCATGATCGCAACGATCTTATCGGCTTCGTTTATCATGACGGTCTCGGTGATCTCTATACGCAGCTTCTTAGGGTCGACTTTATGCTCTTCGACAAGACCCTTGATGAACTTGGGAACGTCCAGATAGTAGAAATCTTTAGGAGAGATGTTGACGGAGATGAACATATCCCAGCCGCGTCTCTTCCAGTCAGCAAGGATCTCACAGGCACAACGCCACATGTATTTGTCGACCTCTGCGATCATGCCGTTTTTCTCGAGCGAAGGAATGAACTTAAAAGGCGCAAGGAAGCCTTTTTCCTTATGTATCCACCGGCAGAGCGCCTCACAGCCTACTATATTCCCTTCCCTGTCAACTATCGGCTGCAGATAAGGTCTTATGTCACGGTTCTTTATGGCCTCATCGATCTGTGCCGTGATCTCCTGGTTCCATAAGATCTCATTTCTTAACTTATCATCGTAATAAGCAATGCGGGCGGAATCATCTTTTTCGATCGTAGTAAGAGCAATCCGGGCATCGGCAAACATCGTCGATACGTCCGGCTCTTCTCTGTCGACCTCGTAAACGCCGATCTGGACCTGAATAGGATACCTGATAGAACCACGCTTGACGTTGATCAGAGAAAGGGCGTTCGTGATCTTATCAGCATCAAACTCGTCTTTGGGAACAAGGAAACCGAAGTTGGCACCGCCAAGTCGTCCGTAAACGCATCTTGGGGTGAACTGTTTCTTTATCTTCTCCGCAAAACACCTGATAGCATAATCTCCGAATTCATTACCGAAGATATCATTAACGACCTTGAAACTCTTTATATTGGCATAAAGGATCATATAGTCCGTATCCTTGTGAACGTCTATTGCCTGTCTGATCAGCTTATATAAATGATCCTAGGTATAGATTCCCGTGAGTCTGTCGTGAGTAGCCTCGTAAAGTTCTTTTCTGATCTTGAGCTGCTCTTTTGTGTTATCACTGACCTTCAGATAATAACCGTTGATCTTTCCTTTCTCATTGAGAACATCTTTGTTCTCGAAAAGATAATACTTAATGCTGTCACCGGAACCTGTCATATGCTGCTCTGACCAGTTGCCCCTGTGAAGCTTTAAATTAAACAGATACTCCAAAGCCTCCGGAGCTTTCTCACAGTTTTCTTCGAGGACGCCTACAAGGATGCAGGCTGCTTTATTAACCCAGACACATCTTCCCCTTGGGGAGAAGATAAAGCAGGCATCTGAACCGTTTGAGACGATGCCGGAAAGCATCTTGTCAAGAAGTCTCAAAGGTCTGTAGTGGATGGCGAAGTAGTAAGCAATAACACCGAATATTCCGAAACCGATCATGGAGTGGTCGATCGGATTTTTCGAGAAGATATAATAGGATTCCCATACGCCGATGGCTATCAGCGATATAAGCATTATGGAATATCTTTCCCTGTAAAGACGTGACGTGCGGATCGTCGTAACCGTTAAGACCAGAAGGACAGCTATGAAAACTCCGTAAACCACTACCCTGTGAACATACTGTCCTGCCAAAGGCTTCAGAACATAATAGATCTGTCCCTTTTGAACGATCCATTCAATATCAAAAGCATGTTTTGTAAAAAGATTGGCAAGAAGCTGTGCGGCATCTGCGAAGAGGATCCATTTTACCCACTTCGGAGCCAGCTGTCCTTTGCCCGCGCCCTTGCAATATGCTTCGGTGAACTTCATGATCTCGAAAACGACAAAATCCATTCCGATGTAATAAATATAGCAGCCGACAAGAGCCAGCCACTTGCGCGTGGCGATAATAATAATGGCATTTCCCAAGATGGGAGGAATCAAAGCTATGTCAAGCCAGGATACGGCTTTTCCGAGTTCTTTATAATGACGGCGTGAATTGATCGCACACGCTATCAACGTGAGTATCAACATTGCAAATATGCCGACATAGATGTACCGCGAAGCCACTAAGACATACCTCACCACAGAATTTCTTACTCTACCACATATTATAAATAGCGATATGTTAAGCACTCATCACAGCACTATTAAAGGTTTTTAAACAATAGGAGCAAAATGATTTCATGGCCAACATAATGTATAATCATTTTCGCAATCTAAAAATGAAGGAAAACAGGATATGAGACGGATTTCTGCGATAGTTTTGACGATAATACTGGCACTTTCATTGAGCGGGTGTTTTCTTCTCGCGCCTTCAAAGACAAAGAAAAAACTCACAACTTATTTCGATGAGGATGCCGAGGTCGTCGCCGCACGTGTCTTTTCAGAAGCCGATAAAGATGAAGAGGGAGAGTACTACATCTGTGAAGTCTCACCTGACATGCTCGATGACCTTATAGATGAGATCGACGCCACACCGCTGAAATCCCATATCGGTGTTGCTGATTATTTTTACAAAGGTAGGTACGGCATAGAGCTGACTCTTTCTGACGGTAATTATCTGATCTACGACTGTACGTCATTGGAACTCTCTGATGTGCCTTTCGATGAGAAGGAAAGCCGCTTCGACAATCTGAAAAAAGATTATCTTGAAGATGCTGATAAAGATTTCTGGGACAGGATCGAAAAGTATTTCCCGGGAATGGAAGACCATAACTTCAGTTACGGATGGTAACCCTCTTTGACGGAAAAAGTTTTCGAATCAGAACGGATCGATTTTGTTAAGCCTACGATGGAACTTGTACCTGACTATCTTGAGATGGTCAATGACATCGAGCACGTGGCCCGCTTCATCAGCGACAGGCTCACGCCATACACCGAAGAGGAAGAGCGCGCTTACATGAAGGACAAGATCGAAAATAACGCGGTCATGTTTTCCATGATCGAGAGATCATCAGGTAAGTTTATCGGCAATACCGAGTTTTTCGACCGCAGGGATAACGATGCCGAATGGGGCATCGTCATCACCTATTCGATGCAGGATAAGGGCTACGGCAAAGAGGCTCTCCTCCGCATGACCGATTACGGCTTTAATGACTTAGGTCTTGAGAGGATACGCATTACCGTGTTTGTCGACAATCCGCGCGCATTCCACGTCTATGAGAAATGCGGCTTCAAAGAGTATCACAGGAATAATGTCGATATCTTTATGGATATGAGGAAAGAGAATCACCCGTTAGGGTTGTATTAACCGCTTCCGATTCATACAGTCTGAATATCCGCGCACCCTACCCTACAGCCAAAATTTCACGTAATAATTCACGCAGAGCGGGAAAAATAACGTGAATTTTTTAATGTGAGTACTAAAAATCACGCTAAATATCACGCATAGCGTGAAAAAACGCGTGAATTTTCATGAAGCAGCGAGTATCACATTAAAACCTAGTCCCGATAAACTACATGTTTACTTCCCTGTCGGCCACGGCCTCCGAGAATGTGCGGTCGTGCTCCACGAAGAGCATCGTGACGTTGTTGTCCTTTACCAGACGCTCGATCTCCTGCCTGAGATAGACGTCGATGTAATTAAGCGGCTCGTCCCAAAGATAGAGGTCGGCGTGTTCGCATAGTGAAAGCGCTATCATGACGAACTTTTTCTGCCCGAGAGACAGTGCTGACACATCGCGGTAGAGCATCTCTTTGGTAAAGCCCATCTTGATCAGGATCGTTGAAAATATCGTCTTGTCGGCACCGCGTTCGCCCGCGATATCGTAAAGCGATCCGTTCAGCGATGAAGTGTCCTGACCTACGTATGAGATCTTTAAGCCCGGAGCAATGTATATATCACCCTCGGCAGTTATTCCCTCGGGATCACCCAATCCCGCAAGATACTTGATCAGTGTGCTCTTGCCGCATCCGTTCTTTCCCTGAAGGGATATCTTGCTTCCGCGTTCGACAGTCAGGTTAAAGCCCGTAACGACCGGCTCGCCGTAGCGCAGCAGGGTCACATCCTTGAGGATCACCGGTGTCTTATTGTGATGCTCGGTGCCTGTGATCTTGAGCTTTTCCGAACGCTCGAGATCTTTAAGGAGGCTCTGCTTTTCTTCAAGCTTGCGCTCATTGCGCCTCTCGAGATTCTTCGAAGCGGACATCAGCTTGCGCGCTTTCTCAGCTTCGAATGCTCTCCTGAAATGATCCTCCGCGACCTTTGAAGGAGCCTTGCTTCTGTTCTTGTAACCTTCCGCCTTGTTAGACCATTGCGCATTCTTCTTCATGGCGGCATCGATGGAACTCATCTCTTTTTTGAGCTGGTCATTTCTGGCACGCTCGCTTTCCATGCGCTGTTCATTATTCTCCCACCAGACCGAGTATGTGGTGTTTACAAGCTCCAGACCCGTCTTTGTAATGACCAGCGTGTGGTCTGTGCAGCGGTCAAGGAATGCACGGTCATGCGATATCAGGATGAAGCCTTCCTTCGTTGACAGATAATCGGCGACAGCCTCTCTGCCCTGCCTGTCCAAGTGGTTAGTAGGCTCGTCGATAAGAGGGTAGATTCCGTCTGAAGCGAAAAGATTTGCGAGCATAAGCTTGGTGCGTTCACCGCCTGAAAGAGTCTCCATGGGACGCCACATGATGTCCGGATCCGCGCCCATTAGATTAAGTTCTTTACGGACTCTCCAGTCCTCGTTTTCGGGAAGTTCCGTCATAGGGAATAAGATCGTCTCCGGCACTCCCGTGATGGTTCCGCCATATGGAAGCTCACCTCTCAAAAGCTTGAAAAACGTCGTCTTTCCCCTGCCGTTGCGGCCTGCCAGAGCGAGCTTCCAGGTCGTATCCAGCGTTATGGTGACGTCGTCAAACAAGGTCTTTTCAGACCCGTCGTATCCAAAAGTCAAATTGTTAATGTTTATTACTGGCATAATGATTCCTTTCGTGGAAACTCTGATGAATCGTGATGTGCGGCATGGCGAGCAGATTTTGCGGATGATTAGGTCAGAATTCGAAGGATTACGAGTGTATTCCAAGAATTATGACCGTAAATCAGACGTGAAATCAGCCACCAGGACGTGCGTCAGGATTTATCAGTGTTTCCCACTATCCTCTGCCGGATAAATCAAAAGCCGCGACACATATCAGCGGCCGCGGCTAAAATAAATGCAATATAAATGAACACACAAAAACAGACTTATCCGCGAGGCAGTTTATTAAACTATCAGCAGATTGTCTTCCTCATTGGTGTTCCTCCGTTTTTCAGATTTCTGCCGAGATAATACAGCATGCGATTTTCCCCGTCAAGCGTTTTTGTAATCTCTTCGTCACCGGAATCACGCAATTTTCACTCATCCTTTCCCCACCCTTCACGAAAATTCACCGGGGCATCAGTGGTACACTACGTGTGGCAAATAGGAAGCGTTGATCTCAACAGGGATGTGCGCTGTAGGTTAGATCAACGCTTCCCCAAATGCCGGTAAAAAGTATTGATTTCCCATTGTTTACATATATTATTTGTTTGACGTCAACCGGGTAGGATGTTAGAATCATCGTATGAAAGCACAGTCTGCAAAGACGGTTGCTTCCGAGTAGAAGTATTTAAACCTCACCTACGGAGTTCGGGTCTGAAGTGAACCCCAGAAGTTGAACGAATTAAAAAGAGTATAAGGACTGATTCCTTGCCTGGCAAGGAGTCAGTCCTTTCAGTTTGACCTGAATTCTCTCGTTGTTGTAGTACTCAATGTAATCTTCCATAGCTTTTTTAAGCTGTTCCAAAGTTTCGAATTCATATTCGTGACCATAAAACATCTCGTTCTTCATCTTTCCAAAGAAGTTTTCCATAGGGCTGTTATCCAGACAATTTCCTTTACGTGACATAGATTGTGTTATTCCTCGTTCTTTTAATGCTTTGTGGTATTGGAACATCTGATATTGCCAGCCTTGGTCAGAATGAAAGATTAGGTGGCTGAGATCTTTATATTTGCTGAATGCTTTATTTAACATATCTTTTGTTTGTAAGAAATTGGGACTTCTTGAGATGTTATAGGAAACAATCTCTCTGTTATGCATATCCAATATAGGAGATAGGTAGAGCTTGCCGGCTGCGATATGGAATTCAGATACGTCGGTTGTCCATTTCTCATTAACGTTGGTTGTGCTGAAATCTCTTATGTATTCTGTTCTGTGTTTCTTGGTGTCTACTTTCTTATACAAAAGCTTGTTGTCTATAGTTCCGTTGAAATCTCCCTTATAGGACTTATATTTAGCTCTGGGAGTAATTCCATACAGGTTTAACTTAGACATAAGCCTTTTAACGGCTTTGTGGTTTACAGTCCAGCCTTCGTTCTTAAGTTGAAGGGTAATTCTTCGATAGCCATAACGTTTATGGTTGTCAGTATAGATGGCGGTTATAGCCTCCATAAGATCCGAATTCTTGGTATCCGGATCTATTCGGCTCTTCCAATAGTAGTAATCCGATCTGGGAAGATGGGGCAGTGAGTCGTTCGAGTTAATTGTCTCAAGGATAAAGCCTAACGAACACTTTAATTCTTGCCTTAACTCAGTCACTGCCTCTGTCAATTGTTCTTTTTCTTCTTTTCTTCCTCGTGAGTTAAGGCATACAATTTTTTTAAGTATTCGGC
>JAEFAV010000028.1 GCA_016288885.1 Saccharofermentans sp. | reverse complement strand
CCATTGGTGGAAACTACAGGGCTCGAACCTGTGACCCTCTGCTTGTAAGGCAGATGCTCTCCCAGCTGAGCTAAGCTTCCGTTAGCCACACCTTTATTCAAAGCGCGAATGAATTATAAAACAAATATCGAAGATATGTCAACAACGATTTTACAAAAAATCTGAGATAGCCTTATTTTCTTGAATAATATAGATAAATAAAAGCCCCGTCATTTTCGAGTGTAACGATATAAACGATATTTTTTGAAGAATTTTCTTCAAGAGGAACGCCAAGCATCCAGATAAATGAATCCTGAAGCGGATTCGGCTTGATAGTTACCCTGTCTAATACTTTTGCCTCATATTCTTTATATTGGTCATAATCGAACAGCTCGCCCTCTCCGCCGTATGTTTCCGCTATTCTGACAATATATTTGGCTGCCTGGCCGTCCTTTATTCTGAGCTTAGCCTCATATCCGGCACGCATATAAAGGAAACCGACCTTATTCATCTTAACAAGTTCCAGATTATCATCCCCGTTAATGACAATGTAATTTGTCCTCTCGAGCAATGCGCTGTCCCTGTCATAAATAACTCCGCCGATAAGAACAATGACAAGGATTACCGAAACACAGATCAATATAACATCCGACTTTTTTTGCATATCAGTTCACTCCATACAACATCTTTCCGTTATCATAGGTTATTTGAGCGGCTTCATCAATAGTGACGCCCTTTATCTCAGCAAGCTTTCCGCACACAAAAGCGACATGACAGGGCTCATTTATCAATCCCCTGTTGGGTTCCGGCGTCAGATAAGGACTGTCCGTTTCTATAACGATCCTGTCCCATGGTGTATTTAACGCCACTTCAGGAGTCTTCTTGTTGTTCTTGAAAGTAACAGGACCGTCAAAACCAATATAGAAGCCCATCTTAACAAGCTCCTGTGAAGCCTCTAATGAGCACGAACAGCAGTGACATACACCCGGGAGGCTCCTGAGTCTCCCCTCTTTGTAAAAGCGTCTCAGGATGTCCAGGCAATCGCCTGTGGCATCCCTCTCGTGAAGTATTATCGGAACGTCAAATTCTTTGGCAAGCTCCAGCTGCTTCTCAAAAACCGCTCTCTGAACGCTTCTTTCAGAGAGATCATAGTAATAATCAAGACCTATCTCGCCTAAGGCCACGATTTTCTTATCTTTACGGCTCTCCAGACACGTTCTTAAGAACTTCTCCGTATCATCAGTATATGTTTTCGCTTCATGGGGATGAACGCCGCAGGAAGCAAATAAAGTGATGCCTTCAAAGCCGTCAAATTTATTAGCCAGTTCTATGGCCAGGACCGATGTTTCTTCGCTGTCTGCAGGTATGAGCATACTTGTAACACCGGAAGCCCTGCATCTTAGCAGGATGTCTTCCGGTGTGGTGTTACAATCACTGTATTTCTTATCGTAGATATGCGCGTGAGTGTCAAAGAACTCGGCACTTCCGCTGTAATAAACAGGCTCTCTCACAGGCTTTTAGGATATGTCGGAACCGGGCAGTACGGAGTCGTCAAACTCTACTACTTTATAGCCGTCACCGTACTTAACAGAAAGGATCATTCCGTTGCTCTCAAGACCCATCATCTTACGGGGCTCAAGGTTTACGATCATTGCAAGAGTCTTGCCGATAAGATCTTCCGGTTTATAGTACTTTGCAATGCCTGAAAGGACCTGTCTCTCACCGAAACCGTCATCCACCTTGAACTTCAGGAGCTTATCGGACTTCTCGACCTTTTCGCAGGAAATGACCTTGACTGCACGAAGATCCAAAGCCGCAAAGTTATCATACTTCGTAAGGGGCTTTAAGGGTTCTAAGTCCTTGCCCTTCTCTTCTGCCGCAGGGAAAAGCTTGTTAAGCTCTTCGACTTCCTTTTCGATGTCGATCCTCGGGAAGAGTACTTCGCCCTTCTGAACCGTTACCGTAGAGGAAAGAGCGTGTCTTACGCCAGCAGAATCCCAAGTCGTATTCTCTTCCGTCGCACCGATCTGCTCATATATCTTAGGTGACGTATGAGGCATTACGGGTGCCAGGAGAATTGCCACACGTCTGATCGCATCCAGGAGATTGTAAAGAACTGCTGCAAGACGGGGCTTCGCAGAGTCGTCCTTGGCAAGCTTCCAGGGCTCGTTCTCGTCAATATACTTGTTAGCTCTTGCAATAACGGTAAAGATCTTTGCAAGTCCTTCAGAAAAGCGCATAGTCTCGAAAGTCTCTCCTACGAAAGCAGGAAGCTGGTCGAGCTGATCAAGAAGGTCGTTATCGGCCTCTGTAAACTCCTTCTCCTCAGGAAGCGTGCCATCGAAATATTTGATGGCCATTGCAACGGTTCTGGATACGAGGTTGCCCAGGTCGTTCGCAAGATCAGAATTGATCCTTGCAAACATCTGCTCATTAGAATAAGGGCAGTCAGAACCGAATACCATCTCCCTCAAAAGGTGATATCTCAAGGCATCAACGCCGTATCTCTCGCAAAGAACGAAAGGATCGATTACGTTGCCCTTGGACTTACTCATCTTTCCTCCGTCTCCGAACGTGATCCAGCCGTGGCCGTAGATCTTCTTCGGAAGGGGTTCACCCAATGCCATGAGGAATGCAGGCCAAATGAGCGAATGGAATCTTACGATCTCCTTCGCCATTACGTGCATGTCAGCCGGCCAGTATTTCTCATAGTCGTTATATGTATCGTTCATGAAGCCCAGGAGCGAGATATAGTTCGTAAGGGCGTCCATCCACACATAAACATAGTGTCCCTCATCGAAAGTAACCGGAATTCCCCACTTAACGCTCGTTCTGGAAACACAGAGGTCCTGAAGACCGGGCTCGATGAAATTGTTGATCATCTCATTTACCCTGGACTTAGGTTCAAGGAAATTCTTCTCCGGATCCAGGAGGAGTTCTTTGAGCTTGGGACCAAACTCGGAAAGCTTGAAGAAATATGCTTCCTCTGAAGCCTCTGTTACTTCTCTTCCGCAGTCAGGACACTTGCCGTCAACGAGCTGGCTCTCCGTCCAGAATGACTCACAGGGCGTGCAGTACTTGCCCTTGTACTCGCTCTTGTAGATGTAACCGTCCTTATAGAGCTTTTCGAATATGTTCTGAACGGTCTTGATATGGTAATCGTCAGTAGTTCTGACATATCTGTCGTATTGGATATCAAGAGTTTTCCAGAGTCTTTTAAAGTTAGCAACGATATCGTCAACATAAGCCTTTGGCGTAGTTCCGAGTTCAAGTGCCTTTTTCTCGATCTTCTGACCGTGCTCGTCTGTACCTGTGGAGAACATTACATCATAGCCCTGCATTCGCTTCATCCTTGCGATAGCATCGCATGCAAGCGTCGAATAGCAGTGTCCGATATGCGGATTGCCCGACGGATAGTAGATCGGTGTCGTGATGTAGAATGTCTTCTTTTCAGCCATGATGTTCCTCCTAACGCGCGTATATTAAAGTCTGCGCGTAATTAAATGATTATAGTTATTTGATCGGATGTTTTCAAGAATGTTATGTAAACGGGAGAGTGTATCTTTTCCTGAAGAAATTTGAAGAAAAAGATACATAAAACACGCTTTTTCGTGGTTTCACATGCATAAGTCCGGTCAGATTCCCCTCAAATAGATAAACTGTATCTTTTTTTCGAAAAACCAGGTGAATAAAGATACACTTTAGCTATATTTGTATCTTTTTCACAGGAAAAAACTCAGAAAAAGATACGCTCCATTCTAATGGAAATACAGTTAGCCTTCCCTCCAGACGCTCTTGAAAATCTCACGTTTCTCGCCCTGATAATCGCCTGTGCCCTCAAAGAGTACAACAAAACCGCATTTCTTCAGCACATGTACGGAAGCGATGTTTTCCGAAAGGCAAATTCCGTAAACCTCGCTTATGCCGATCCTCTCGGTCATAAACGGCAGAAAAGCCTTAACCGCCTCAGTCGCATAGCCGTTGCCGGTATATTTCTTTGCAATGTGATAACCGATCTCCCAAGTGCCGTCATCGAGCGGCGCCATCTGGACATAACCCAAGTTAGTGTTGCCTTCTTTGGCAATTACCGGATATACAAACGGTCCGTCTGTGCCTCCGTACTGACCCATCAGGAACTCTATAGTCTCAGCAGCGTCTTCTTCGGTCTCGAAAACCTCATCCGGCACGAACCTTCTGTTGTCTTCATCCAGCGAGTTCTCATGAACTACGCGTGCCATATCAGGTTTAAACTCGGTTATTATAAGTCGTTCAGTCTCAAGTAACATATGGTGTTCTCCTTTATCTTTCCGATAAATTCTCATGTCGGGAAATGACATTATTTGATCATCTAATATCGGATAATCGGCTTTTTTCATTTTCGCATGTCGGAAACAGTGCATTTTTCGAGTATTCCGACACGCAAAACCAGAAAAACTATTATTTCCCGACAAAAACCAGCTCATTTATAAAACTTTCTCTATTCCTTCAGCCCTCGCTGGCGATCTTATACGCTTCCTTCTTGTTCATTCCCGTATATTCCGACACAACTGAAGCAACATCTTTAGAAGACATGCCTTTATCCTTCAGGAGTGCTATAAGCTGCTCAGGATCACCGGAAGCCTTTACTTCACCTACAGGCTTAGGTTCCAGACAGATGCAGAATTCGCCGCGGGGCTCGTTATCATCGTAATAAGCGCGGCACTCGTCGACGGTCATCCGCAAAACTTCTTCATACTTCTTAGTCAGCTCGCGGCAGACGGCGATCCTGTTCTCACCAAAACCTTCTTCAGTCAATTCATCAAGCAGCTTTCTCAAGCGGTGCGGAGCTTCATAAAGAACGATAGTCTCCCCTATTGAAGAAAGTGCTTTCAGGCGTGCACGTCTCTTGGAGCCCTCCGATGGCAGGAACCCCTCGAAATGAAAATATCTTGTATCCAGACCTGAAATACTCAGAGCAGCAGTTACGGCAGAAGGACCCGGAATGACAGATACTTCAATCCCGTTTGAAGCCGCAAGTGAAGCCAGATCCGCTCCAGGATCGCTGATCGCAGGCATTCCGGCATCCGATACTTCGGCAACATTGAGGCCTGATTTAAGCAGATCAATAATACCGTTTCCGCTGGCAGCTTTGTTATGCTCATGATAAGCGATCAGACGCTTACCGGTAATGCCGAGCTGCGAGAGCAGAATGCCTGTGACTCTAGTATCCTCACAGGCGATAACGTCAACACTTTTGAGCACTTCGCAGGCTCTGGGTGACATATCATCAAGATTTCCAATAGGTGTTCCGACTAGATAAAGCAATCGTCCTGTTCCTCCTCGTATATGTGCAGAGCTCTTTTTGTAAGGGAAGATGAGCCTTCCTCGTTGATAAAGAGCGGCGCGAGCGCTTTGAACTCGGCATTAGGAGCGCCCTTCTTCCCTGCTATCAGGGCAAGGAAAGCAGTCTTTGAAGAGTTTGCGTGAACCGTAAGAAGTCTGACAGGAGTTATCTTATACTTTTCGTATAAAGAAAAACATTCAGGCACCCTGTCCGGACTTATACACATTACCGCATAACCTCCGCTCGTCCTCGTTCTTAAAGACTGAACGCGGATGAAATCCTCCAGCATACCCTGCTCAGAAAACCTTGCCAGAGCTTCGTGCTCGCTCTTCACGGCAACATCCGTCACCGAACCCTTTGTTCCGTCATAGAAAGGCGGATTCATAAAGACAACATCATATGCCTTATTCTTTATCTCGGTAGGAAGTTCTCTGAGATCACAATTATATGCGAATATGCGTTCTTCCAAACCGTTGAGTTTAATATTCTCGCAAAACACCTTATACGCAAGCTCAACAAGTTCTACGCCGTCAATGTGAGCATTTTTGCACCTGGCTGAAGTAAGCAAAGACACACCGCCTGTGCCGCTGCCAAGTTCCAGCATCTCGCAGGGTTTTCCTTTTCGAACAAAAGAGGCGGCAAACCATGCCAGAAGAACGCTTGCAGTATCAAGCTTATAACAGTTCTTGTGTTGCAACAGCATAAGTCCGTCGCGCCCCAGATCTTCAGGCACGATGTTCTCGCCTTCGATATTAACCATCATAGGATCAGACAATTATCCTTACCGCCAATCTTATAAGTTACAAGCTATTATACAATTATTTGACAAGTACGCAGTCACACTTGGAACATGTATAACTCTTTAGTTCTGCCATGTTATTTCTTTAGTCTGTTTAAAGCTTCCTGCATCTTCTTGTTTTCCGCATTCTCTTCAAGACGCATGAGTATCGCGCTGAAGACGGCACAGACCGAGAACGATACTATGAAGCCGATCCATGAAAGGACATTATCCAGCGGGAACCATCCGAATACAACCGCAAACACTATGATCGTAACCAGTATAACAGCGAAAAACAATATATTACGGACGATCAGCGACATGTTCTTGATCAGCAGATCCGTATGAAACACATTATCGTCTATGGTAACGATTACGACCAGGACAAATAACTCTATCAATGTCTTTGTAGACAATCCTGTTGAACCCAAAGCGAAAAGCGTGGATACGCTTCCGGCTTCATTTCCGACAATAAGATTTATCGCAACAAAGATCGCGATTACGATACCGTAAATGGCAAACAGCTGACTGATATAATTAAAAATCGTTTTCTTATCTTCCATTACCTTAACCCCAGCTTTCTTCTCAATTCATCAGAATACATGCGCGAAACGACTATCTGTTCACCGTTCTGAAGCGTGATTCGTATCTTGCGGTTGACATCAGTCTTAAGGCTCTTTATCTTGCGGAGATTTACGATAGTCTGCTTACTGATACGGAGAAAATCACGTTCCGTCAGCTGCTGCTCAAGTTCATAGAGTTTAAGCTCGGATTCGTAATTTTCGCTGTTCGTATAGACAAAAGTTTTACGGTCTACCGCTTCGATATAAAGGATCTTATCGGCATCCAAAAGATAAGTCTCATTATCTTTCCGGACTGCGATCTGCATATCGATCATGCGCATCATGGCAACGATCCTCTCGATGTCGTTATTCAGATACGGAGCGCGTATGATGACTTCCGTATCGTCATATTTGCCGTCAATATCAAGATTGATCTTCATCATTCAAGTCCCTTTTTCTTGAAAGCTGCGAAGAAAAGTATAATTGCGAGCAGCGCATTTACCGCAACTATCGCAAAATTCTCCGGCTTTATTCCGTCAAATGTCATGTTGTTAAGCAGGACCCTGATCTGCTGTGTATAGAAGATCCTGGCTATCTTTTCTATTTTATCATTGAACATGGCAAGCATGGGTGCGAAAGAGAATACGAGCATCACAGGCAATACCATTGATGTTGATACCATCTGGTTCGGAGCAAAGATTCCTACACAGGCGCCGACTGCGATCGATATGATAAAACCTGCAGCCATGACAGCAAGATAGAACGGAATGTCTTTCGCAGGAAATGATGTCGCAATGACTCCGGCTCCCGCCATGCAGATCGTCCATACGTAGATGCCGACACCTATAAGATATTCCCACGGTTTTACATTAGCCATCATGAGAACGCGAAGCGTATTCTTTTCCTTCTCTTCAGATATGATCGCGGCGACCGCCGTTAAAGGAGCCATGCCCATATACATCACCGAAAAAAGCTTGGCAAAGAACAGTTCCGGCATATCGGGAATATTGATCGCATGTTCAAAGATCAGTGTCAGTACGGGAAACATCACGAACTGGATAAGTACGGTCTTGTTCTTGAGTGTATCTTTTAATTGCTTCTTTACTATCGTTACTACGTTACGCATATTTGACCTCCTCTTCACTTTCGAGTCTTCTTCCTGTCAGCTCGATAAAAACCGTCTCCAAAGAAGGCTCTGATGAATGGATTGTTTCCACCGTTCCCTGTTCCATCAGGCTGCTTATTTTCCCTGCCGAATCAGTGTCGTGAGCAAGTTCGATATCTTCTCCTGTTGTTAAATGTATAAGTATCTTCCTTTGATGGTTATACCTTCTGCATACATCTTCCGGTGCACCGCGTTCAATGATCTTACCTTCATTAAGAAGAGCCACCTCGTCACAAATCACCGAAGCTTCTTCCATATTATGCGTAGTAAGAAAAACCGTGCATCCTTTTTCTTTCTGTTCCATGATGAGCTTATGTATATATCTCATCGTCATTGGATCAAGCCCGCTTGTCGGTTCATCGAGGAATAATAACTTAGGAGAGACCATCAGGACTCTCGCGAGCCGGAGCCTCGCGCGCATGCCTTTGGACAGCTTCATCGCAGGCTTCTTTGCAGCATCTTCAAGTCCGACTTCTTTAAGAATCTTAGCGATGTTCGAGTAAGGCACGCCGTATATGTCGGCAAAGATCTTAAGATTTTCGGCACAGGTCATGCGTTCATATACTCCGTGATCATCCATCATGATGCCGATCTGTCTTTTATCTTCGCCTGTAAGATCAGCAACGTTCTTACCGAATACTTTTACCTCTCCGCTTTCGAAAACAAGCTGTCCCGTGATTATCTTAATGAGCGTTGTCTTGCCCGCACCCGAAGGCCCAAGAAGCCCGAATATCATGCCGGGCCTGATATTGAGATCGATTCCTGACAGGACTTCCCTTTCAGCAAATTTCTTGCATATCTTTTTTGCTTCGATCATGTTGATTCTCCTTTGAACTTTGCTGGCACAAAACTAACAAAGTCCGGAAGAGCGTTCAACAGATCATTACGTGAGTTGCCGTTTAAGTGTAATGAGTTGCCCGAAAAGGCTCACTCATACACATGCCTTGTCACTATCATCGTGTCGTTAACAGTGATTATCCCTATGATATTCTCTCCGTATGATACTACAGGCGGAACAAATGCGATGTCTTTTATTCGATAATCCCCATAATCAGTCCGAATATCAGCCCTCATGAGATTCGAAATGCTTAAGTCTTTCTTTTTTACGTTCGGTCCGTAATTCATTATATCGGCAAACATGCCCGTGAAACGTGTGTGATATACACCGGCAGCTTCAAGACTTAAGGTATCGATAAGCGAAGGATCTATGCTTCCGATAAAATTAATAACGATGTACTTCGCCTTTGGATCTGAAATTTTTTTCTTCATCAGTCTATTTATCATTACCGCATTCTTACCGACGCTTAACTTACTGTTGTATTTGTAGTCGATGTGAATGCCTGTCGCAAAATTACCCATGCTGCGGTTTTCAGTTAATCTGCCGTCGACTGCAAACCCGACATCAGCTTTATACTGCATGTCTTTTATCCATAAAGCAACGAGATAAGACGTAAGAGTACATCCGGCTTCTTTTGACTTCGAAAGAAGTTCTTTCAGCGTGTCAGCAGAGTATTCGTCAACAACAGTTTTCGTCTTATGATCCTTCCAAAAATCACGATACGCTTTATCCAGGTCAGCATATGTAAATACACGTTTCTGCTTTGCCCAACGTTTATTCCATAACTTAACAAACAACTTATAAGGACGTGACAGTTCACTGTCTTTTGGAAGCGCAGATACTGGCAGATTTTCAAAAGCAACTTTTTGCACTTCTTCACCTGCGAGTACATTCATGAATGTCTCGATAAAATATAGCAGCGACTTTCCGTCTCCGCCCATGTGATGCATGAGAAAAACAAGACCGTCGGGCGACAAAAAGCCTCTTATGTATTCGCCGTTTTCGATCTTAAAACGAACTTTTTCATTTGCGTTTATCAGTTCCTCAAAGCTGAGTTCAGATTTGGAAAAACTGCTTAAAGGCTCCTTACAATCCACATAGTAAGCATTTCCGTCATCTTCAATGATAACTTTGGAATTCAGGATCTCATAAGCGGCGACCGCACCGTAAAAAGCCTTTTCAAGCTTTTCGAAAATGACTTCGCCTTCAAGCCTTACGCGCATGGCGATAACCATGTTCACATCGAACAGGTTCTCTCGTTCAGTCTCGATCTTGTATCTCATAAGTATTGCCGGATCCCTTTGACCCAGAACTTCATCAGAGTCCTGTGCGGCATGACTTTGCTTAAGAATCTCATGTAACGGTAATAGAATGAGCAAACGGATACATCCTTACCCTTTTTGCAGTCCTTCAAAGCAGCATCAACGACCTGATCTGCTGTAACCATACCCGGATACTTAATATCTTTTCCTTTATTCGCTTTAGGAAGCATCTTCGTATCTACCCATCCCGGACAGACTGCGGTACATGTGATATCGTCATTTTCGACATTTAAGCTTCTGGTAAATGACAAAAGATAGGCTTTGCTCGCAGAATACAGGGCAATGTACGGATTCGGCTGAAAAGCAGATGCTGACGCGATATTAAGGATATAAGAATCTTTCGCCATGTATGGAATGCATACTCTGCACATAAGCGTTGCGGCCTTATCGTTAATGTCGAGCATGTTGCTGATCTCTTCAAGCGAAAACTCCGATACGGGAGCCATCTTCGCCACGCCGGCATTATTGACAAGATATTTTATGGAAGGCTTCTCTTTTTCGATCTTCGCGCAAACAGAATAGATCTCATCCTTGTCCGACAGATCAGCCTTTACGGGAACTATCTTATCACCGTATGTATTTTTTAAAGCAGCCAGCTTGTTCTCACTTCTTCCGACAGCCCAGACATAGTCCACTTCGCTTATAAGCTTTTTAACGAACTCTTCTCCGATATCACCTGTGGCACCTGTTATGACAGCTATCATCATTTGTCCTCCAGGAGAATTCTTGAAAGGTCACTTGAACTAATCATGACCGAACCGGAAGTATAAAGGCTCTTAACTGCATAAAGGTATACTACGCCCCAATAAAACTCAGAGAGTTTACGTGAATTTCCCGATACTACGCTGCCTTCTTTCTGGCCCTGCTTAATGATCTTTTCGGTAGTCATATAAAACGACTGATCAGCTTCACCTTCAAGAAGTCTTTGGGTATAAAGCGCGATACCTGCAGCGAACATTTCATCATCTTTCAGGCTCTTAATGATATAATCTGACATTTTCCTGATCTTCTGTTCTGCCGGAAGCGGGAGCCCTGAAAGCATGGTAAGTTTATCGTTTCCGGCAATCTTATCGGATATCGCAAAGATCTCATCATACAGTTCTTCTTTTGACTTGAAATAGATATATATAGTTCCCTGTGCAATTCCGATATGCTTTGACAGATCACTTATCTTTGTTCCCGCAAATCCGTTCCTTGCAAAGAAAAGTATCGACTTCTTAATGATCAGATTCTTTGTCTCTTCCCTGATCTCCTGACAGCGTTCCTGGGACTTTGGCATATTTACCTCTTTAATGAATGAATTTTTATTCATCCATAAAATACACAAATCATTTTCAGATGTCAATAAAAAACTGTCTCATTGAGAGACAGTTTTCAAAATATATTTAAATATCATTCAAGACCTGTATTGTCATCCGTATCATTTGTCAAAGGATGCGGTGTAGCCGTCGGCGGCGGAGGATCAGTCGGTTCAGTCGGTGTAGTTTCTGTAGTTTCTGTAGGCTCCGGCGTAGGTGTAGGTGTGTCGGTCGGAACCTCCTCAGTCTCTTCAGGCTCAGTATAATATGTCGGCTGATAATAGGTGTATGTAGGTGTAGGCTCCTCGTCGTCGTCATCTTCAGGCGTGGGCGTAGGAGTAGGAGTAATCGTAAGAATATTCGTCGGACTGGGAGTAATGGTTATAACCTTCGGCTTATTAGGGAAAATGAACTGTGTTTCATCAGTCGTTTCCCTGGGAGAAGTAGACTTTGTAGAACTTGTCACCATCGGTTCAGTAACTTCTGTTTCTATAGATGTACCGTATATATCGGCTGTAGTCCTGCGATCATAATATGACGCCATAACAAATACTGATACCAGTACCAGGATCAAAGGAACCACTATTATGATGATCTTCTTAGTTACCACCGTTCAGAATTCTCCATTCTCTCGATAATAAAAGATTATACCAATAATATTTGAAAAAGATTAATCAATTTACATGCCTAATCAGAAAAGATATTAGGCATTTTGCTACTCTGTGAGTTCATCAAAGAAATTTTAGTGTTCATCAGCAGTCTGAAACTCATTCTTCTGAACCCGGAAGGAATTCAATAATATCCTCGTCGGGTGAGTATTCCGTAACATTGTCGTTGTCGGTATCCATGGCATTTTTCGGTATCGCCGACCGGATAACCGCCGTCATGACTTCATATTCTTCCATCATGGAATCGTGTTCTGTGCGGATTGTACCAAAATCTTCGGAATTGGCAGCAGATTCCAGTTTAGCGGCACGCATCGAAAGCGCTGAGGCACCGATCATCTTTGATGAACTCTTCAAAGCGTGAACATAGATCGAATAGTCATGCCAGTTTTCCGATTCATAACTCTTTTGCAGATTGTGAGCCTTTTCGAGCTCTCCGTAAGCATACTCCGCAAGCATGACGCGATAGAAAGCTTCGTCATCCTGACAGAACTTAAGACCGTTCTTCGGTTCGATCCCCACAGAACGGAGCGTAGCGAAATAATCCATTTCCTCTCCGGATTCACCGGAATCATCCGTAAGCTCCTCGGTTACGAGTTCTATCTTATCTTCCGGAAGATATTTCATCAACATTTTTTCAAGCGCATAATTGTCGATCGGCTTTGTCAGATAGTCTGAGAAGCCTTCAGAGAGATAGCGTTCCTTTGCGCCGATAACAGCATCTGCAGTAAGACAGACGACAGGAACATCCCTGCTCGCTCCGTCAGGGGTATTCCTAATCTCATGGAACGCTTCCGTTCCGGTCATCTCGGGCATCCGCTGATCCATGAAGATCATGTCATATCTGGTCTTAGAAGCCATTGATACCGCTTCGGCACCTGAAATGGCGGTGTCTATCTTGATCTTGGTATTTTTCAGGAGATTGACCGCAACAGTCAGATTGATCCTTGTATCGTCAACGACAAGTATGACAGCATCAGGCGCACGGAATGACTCCCTGTATGGTCTTTCACCCGGCAGATTCTCCTTAAGGCGTGTCTGGAAATCACCGATCGGATTATCCGATACGATCTTCTGGGGAATCGTAACGGTAAAGATGGAGCCTTTCCCATATTCGCTCTCCACATCAATGGTTCCGCCCATGAGTTCTATCAGATGCTGGGTGATCGCAAGTCCTAAGCCTGTTCCCTCGACTGTGCTGTTACGCTCCATTTCGAGACGCTGGAACTTGTTAAACAATATCTCTTTATCTTCAGGCTTGATACCGATGCCCGTATCCCAGACAACGATCGTTAGTGTCAGTGCGCCGTCACTTTGCTTTTTCCCGCGGAGTTTCAGGCTTACAGATCCTTTTTCAGTGTACTTGACCGCATTATTAAGAAGATTGGTTATGATCTGACGGATCCTTATCTCATCACCGGACAGTTCATCAGGGATCGAAGGATCCACTTCCACTGTAAACTTCAGGCTCTTATCCTGGGCTTTAAAGAGGATCATGTTATTAATGTCATTGATAAGAGAACTAAGCTGGTAAGGAGCTTCAATAATGTCCATCCTGCCAGCCTCGATCTTGGAAAAATCAAGGATGTCATTAACGATGGCCAGAAGGTTGTGACCTGCCTTCTTAACGTCACCAGCATATACGCTGATATTTTCCAGAGCTCCCTGAACGGCAAGCGGATCCCTTTCCGAAAGATCCAAAGCCTTGTTGTCTTCTCTTATGATCATCTCGTTCATTCCGAGCACGGCATTGATTGGAGTTCTTATCTCATGAGACATGTTCGCAAGGAAGTCGCTCTTTGCGTTGTTGGCACTTTCGGCACGCACTTTTTCTTCCAAAAGCTTACCCTGCGCTCTTACAAAAGGTCTCACGGTAAAGAATGAGAGAAGCGCCGCAACAACAAGAGACAGCATCAGGATTATGATATAGCTTATGACCGTGCTTCTTGTCTGTTCAGTAAGCTGGGCATCAAACCAGTCAGATGAAAAGTCTACTACTACGATGCCGACCACTGCTCCGCTTGAATCGAAAACTGGGCTGTACGCACTGTAAAACTCTCCCCACTGATCAGTATAAGGGACCTCATCCACGGCCGGAATACCCTTCCCTGCTTTTGCCAATGCATCGGTATACTTTACACTGTCTCCGTAACTTGCAGGATTTACCTGGTCAAGATCCAATGTGAATATGAATCGTCCCGGCTCGGCTTCCTTAATGCAGTAAACATATTCGAGTTCAACATTGTCTCTGAATACCGCGAGCGTATCGTAGATCTTGTTATAAGCGACACTGCCGACCTGATCTTCCGTGAGATTTTTCATCACTTCGCCACTGACAGAACCTGCAGCACAGTTCGCGATATCGAGCATACGCTGTTGAATGGCTTTGCGAATGCCGACTCTGGCTATGTAGATGGAGACTGAACAGAAGAGAATACTGGAGATGAGGAGAATAATCTCCACCATCACGATGATCTTAGTGGACAACTTGTTCCTGGCAGCCACGAATCATTCCCTCCCCGAGTGCACTGATCCCCAATAATAAATAAATATAGCTTAAAGAATAAATCTAATCAATTATGGAAGATTTGATAATATAAAAAGAGGCTGTACCCTTTCGGGACAGCCTCAATGATTTGCATACTGCTCTATATAAGAGAATCAGCCTTCAGCGATAGCGCCTGTAGGGCAGGAAGCTTCGCAAGCACCGCAGGATACGCAAACATCGGGATCGATGTTGTACTGTGTATCACCCTGGGAAATAGCTCCAACGGGGCAGCCGTCAGCGCATGTTCCGCAAGATACGCATGCATCAGAAATTACATATGCCATAAAAATTATCCTCCTATTCAGAATGTAGATTGATTATCTCATTAAAAGCCGAAGACAACAAGTTCTGCGGGATAAGATTTCATCAAAAAATCATTCATCATCATCAGAATCATCGAAAACACCGTTCATGTCGGGATAATCCTTGAATCCTGCACCACCTGAATTCTTGTGCTTATTCATATCCTGATTAAGGTCTTCAAGTTCAGCCCAGGTATATTTATTGATCTCAGTATCATTCTCAGAAACGAACTTAACACTGAGCGTCTCTTCGATGTAATTTACATCAGTTACAACACCCATACCGACGGGAGTTCTTACGCGGGCACCGGGTTCCGGAAGTCTTCTGTGGGCATCATCATATGCCTCTTTCTCGAACTGCAGGCAGCACATGAGCCTTCCGCATGCGCCGTTGAGTTTGCCCGGGTTAAGCGATAAGCCCTGTGATCTTGCAAGCTTTAAGTTAACTGGAGCAAAACGGTTCAGAAATGAACAGCAGCATAACTCCCTGCCGCACATACCGATACCTCCGACGAGCTTAGCCTGATCTCTCGAACCTATCTGTCTTAATTCGATCCTGGTACGGAAAGCATAAGCAAGATCTTTTACCAGTTCTCTGAAATCTACTCTTCCGTCAGCGGTGAAATAGAATGTCAGTTTACGTAAATCAAACGAGTATTCACAGTCAACAAGATTCATCTCGATACCGCGTGCCGCGATAAGTTCTTTACACTTAAAGAAGGCCTCTTTCTCTTTTGAACAGATATCGTAGTACTTCTCAAGTTCCTTTTCGCCGGCCAGACGCTTGATGGAAGGGATATCTTCCTTTGTCTCTTCCACATATGGTTCCTGTGCCACGAATGCGATCTCTTCACATGTCTCGGTATCGATCATTACGGCATCGCCTAATGCTAGCGAATATCCGTCACAACGATATCTTAACGTGACACCGGCATCTCTTGTCCTTAAATTAACGATCTTCATTTTTTGAGCTCCTCATGTATACGGAGAAGCATGGCGGAAGCTGTGGAATCAAAATTCGAATTGACTTCCAAAGCCCTTAAGAAAGTATTAACCGCTTCAGTGCATCTTCCGAGTTTAAGTGTGGTTATTTGCTTATTAGTGGCAACGAATCTCTCTATTGCCTCTCTGTCCGTCTCGTTATTGATCTTGCGGCAGTCCGGGTAATTGATCAGTCTTCCGCAGTCGTCAAGGAATAAAAGGATCGAAGAAGCGATTATCTTCGCGTCATCCTTAAATCCGGTAAGTACTTCACAATGATCTTCGAGAACGTCTATGTATGAGCTTTCCGGCATTGCAATCATTATGCTGTTTATCTCATGTCTTATGCTTACACCGGAATCTTCCTTCGCAAGACTGATGGCCTTGCCCGGGATCCTTCCGCTGTTATAAACTGCCGTTTTGATCTTCTCATCTTCGAGATCAGGGCAATTAGCCTTTACGATATCTTCCAGTTCTTCATCTGAATAAGGATCGAGCTTGATCTCCGTTACTCTTGACATTACCGTATCAAGAACGGAATCGGTATTGGAGCTTGTAAGAATGAAAACGACATCCTTTCTCGGCTCTTCCAAAGACTTAAGAAGCGCGTTCTGACTCTCTACTCCCAGATAATCGAAATCGATTATAAAAGTCTTTGTTCTGGCAAACTGGGGTTTCAGATAAGACTCAGCCACGACGCAGTCTTTAATGAAATCCACCTTGACATTTTTAGTCTCAGATGGCTCATAGACTCTTGTAATATCAGGAGTCGTGAAATTATCGAAATACTTGCAGTTCTGGCACACTCCGCATGCACCGTCACGTCCAGCGTCAAAGCACATCAGCGCTTTCGCAAATTCCTCTGCAATGAGTCTTTTCCCCATTCCCGCGGGGCCTGAGAGCATGTAAGCTCCGCTGCCGCGTCTTAAGGCTTCGGCAGCCAGTCTGGTCTTTATCTGATTCTGTCCCGTAATAGCAGAAAACGCCATCAGATCTTACCTTTCAACGAGTCCTTTATCACTTCGAAAATCTCATCTATTTCCTTGGTCGCATCTATCGTGATAACGCGTCCGTCTGATTCCTTCGCTAATTCAAGATATCCGCGTCTTACGTCTTCCTGGAACTTCAGTCCGGCGAGCTCGATCCTGTCGGATGCTTCTCCTCTCTTGCCACGTCTCTCCAACGCTTCTTCAGCGCTGATATCAAAGAAAAACGTAACATCGGGTGCCAGACCGCCTGTCGCAGCCATATTAAGACCTGCAACGAAATCCATGCCCATTCCTCTGGCCATACCCTGATAAGCCGAAGAAGAATCAAAGAATCTGTCGCAGATAACGATCTTTCCCTCTTCTAACGCGGGTCTGATCACTTCATCCGTGATCTGAGCTCTGGCTGCTTCGAACAAGAGCAGTTCAGTCCTGGCGGTCATCTGGGTATTCTTCTTATCAAGAAGGATCTCCCTGATGCGTTCACCTATCACGGTACCGCCGGGTTCCCTGACAAAGATAAGGTCCCTGCCGTTATCCTTAAGATATTCCTTAAGGAGTTCGCATTGTGTGCTCTTACCGCACCCGTCAATGCCTTCAAAAGTAATGAATATACCCTTCATCGTCAGTTAAGATTAATATTCTTGAGAGATGCGATCTCAAGATATATTTCCTTGGTTATTCTGGCGTTATCACTTCTGATGTCATCGATCGTCTCGACCTTCTTGACATTCTTAGCGACCTCATCGCCGAATTCTCTGGTGCGCTTATTCTTAGGCTTGCGCTCGGAAGAAAACTGCTGGTTTCTCTTCTCGCCGCCCTGATTCTGATCACGCTTGGCGTTATTTCTTTTTTCACGGCCGTTCTGGCTGCCGGAATTACGCTCGCGGTTCTTGTTCTCAGACTGCTGGGCCTGTACTTCCTGATTATCGCGCTTCTTATTATCGTTTCCGCCCTGACCTTGTCTCGGACCGTTATTTCTTCTTCTGTGGTTAGGATTGCGGTTCCTGTTCTTATTCGCATCCTGCTGCTTTGACGGATCAAATCTCTGGCGCTTATTATCCCTGCCCAGCTCGTTATTGCGGTTATCCGACTGCTGGATACCTGCGCCCGAATTGTTTTCTGACATAAATTCCTCCATCTTATCTGAATGACGTGCCTAATTATAAACTTTGATACCTGATAACTCAATTATCCGCGCTTCCGATATAAGGACACTTCTTTGTCATCAGGGTGCTCCGGGCCGATTTCCTTGATCTCCCTTAACGGAACCGTGACAAATGATCTTAAATGCCATCTCGGATGTGGAACCGTAAGCTCAGGGGTCATGATCACTCTGTTCCCGTAGAAAATGATATCAATATCAATCGTCCTAGGTCCCCAGTGAACTTCTCTCGTGCGGAGAAGACCGTTCTCAATTACATGTATCTTTTCTAGAAGGTCGTAAGGTCCGATATCAGTATAGAAGCCGATGCATGTATTGAGGAAATACGGCTGGTCTTCCAGTCCCACGGGTTCGGTCTCATAGATCGAAGCATACCTGATGTCTTCTACGCCCGGAAGTGCTTTAACAGCATCTTCGGCTGCAAGGATGTTGGCCTCCCTGTCACCCAGATTGCTTCCGATAGATAAAATGACGAATTCCTTGCGGGATCTTTCGATCGTGACCTCCATGGTCTCGAAAATGCCTTTTACGGGAGCCCCGGGCTTAGATACCGTGACAGCAACCTTATCGATCCTGCCGTCAGCTTTAAGCACACCGTCAGAGATCTTCTGCGCCAGGCACTCGATGAGATCGCCTTTATCTTCAGTAACGATCGTCTTCGTGACCTCATAGATCTTTGCATAGTCAACGGTATCAGAAAGGTCATCGGTATAGCATCCCCTGATCCTGTCAATGAAGAGATCCAAAGAGACGATGAACTTCTGGCCGTCAGTCTTTTCGAAATCAAGACAGCCGGTATGTCCTTCAAATTCCATTTTCGAGAGAGTGATCTTATCCAATTCCTGTTATCCTTTCGAAAATCACATGTTCGCGAAGCAGTAGAACGTGCTGTCGAAGCTGTCCAAAGCAGCTCTCGAAGCAGCAACGTTATGAACTCTTACCATCGAAGCACCGATCGACGCAGCCGTGAAAGAAAGGCCTGCAGTGGCATAATCGAGCTGGGCTTCAAGTGCCTGGTCTCCGCCTGCAAAAAGCCTCGTAAAGCGCTTTCTTGAAGCAGCGTAAAGGACAGGATGCTTTCCCTGGAGTCCCAATGAGAGCAGTGATGCCGTAAGCTCCGCGTCCTGGGCTCTCGTAGTACCGAAGCCGATTCCGGGATCGGTCATGATCATGTCATCGGCAATACCGGCTTTTCTGGCTATCTCTACGCTCTCGGTAAGCTCTCTTACCGCGCGTCTGCTGATGGGTTCGAATGCAGGGAAATTATCACCGTTCGTCCTGCAGTTGAACATCAGAACACATCCGACGCCGTTTTCTGCAACGATCTTTGCCATCTCCGGATCACCTTTAAAACCCGTGATGTCGTTGATGATGTCGCAGCCTGCAGTAATCGCCTGTCTGGCGACTTCAGGCTTAAATGTATCGACCGAGAGCGGGATGTCAAAGCGGTTCCTGATGGCTTCAAGCGAAGGCATGAGCCTCTCAAGTTCCTCTTCTGCTGTGACCGGCACTGAATTCGGACCTGTCGCTTCAGCACCGATGTCAATACAATCGGCGCCTTCCTTAATCATAACGGCACATCTGTCGACAGCCGCATCTTTGTCATTAAATCTTCCTCCGTCAGAGAAAGAATCAGGTGTTAGATTAAGTATGCCCATGATCATGGTCTTTTTTCCCATATCAAGGCTTCTTAAGCCACACTTGTATATTCCGCTGAATCTTCCGTCAGTAGCGTTCATGAAAAGCCTCCCTTATCAGATGCCGGAACGTTGTCTGTTGATCAGGGCAAGCGCCTCGTTCCTGGTCCTTAAGTCGGATCTGCATCCTCCGCGCATGGCGGATGTGACCGTCTTGGAACCGGGTTTCCTGATTCCTCTCATGGTCATGCAGAGATGTTCTGCTTCAAGGACTACACATACCGATCTCGCATCAACGGCTTTTTCTATCGCATCTGCGATCTCTGATGTAAGCCTCTCCTGAAGCTGGGGCTTTCTCGAAAGCGTATCGACAATCCTTGCGACTTTAGAAAGTCCGAAGATCTTTCCGTCCCTCGGAATATAGACTACGTGCGCTTTGCCGTGAAAAGGCAGCAGGTGATGCTCACACATCGAATAGAAAGGGATATCGCCTATCAGGATCATCTCGTCATTTCCTTCACCGTGGAAGACCTTGATATCCTTGTTGATGTCCCTATGAAGTCCTGCGAACACTTCCGCATACATTCTCGCGACTCTTTGGGGAGTCTCCTGAAGACCTTCCCTGTCAGGATCTTCTCCTATGGCTTCAAGGATCTCCCTTACCGCATTCTCGACCTTGGGAAGATCCATGTTCTTGCGGCTCTCTTCAGGGATCGAATTATCATTTGCGTAATCGTACATCCAATCTCTCCTTTATCCTCAATTATTCTCAAAGATACTTTTTCCTGTATTCCATGGGTGTCATGCCCATCTGTTTTCTGAAAGCGACATTAAATCTCTGTGGCGATGAGAAGCCTGACTGCAGAGATATCGCCGACACCTTGATCTCGTTATTCTGAAGGAGCTTGCAGGCTTTCTCTATCCTCTTTTTCATCAGATAGTTCATCGGGCTTATTCCGGTATCGTCCCTGAAAGCACGCGTGAAATAGCCCTGACTTAAGAATACATAAGACGCAGCCTCCGATACCGTGATGCCCTGATCGAAATTCTCATCCATGTACTGCTTGGCGATTGCAACGAGCTCTTTTGCCTTGCCGTTCTTGACCCTTAAGCTCTCTTCCCACTCTCCTCTTATGGCTCTCGAAAGAATGATCATGAGTTCTACGGAAAGCGTATGTATCATGAGATCCTTAGCATAGCGGTTATCGGAATCCTCGATGACTATGCGCTCTGCAAGCTGGTTGATCTCTTTCTTCTCATTTCCTTTGATCACGAAGAAAGGCTGTCTCGTGATCTCGTTATCTTCGGTGATGCCGAGATCCGCGAACTTAAGGAAGCTCTCGAGAGAGATTTTCGCGAGAGACCCGGGAATGGAAACGCTCGGGCCGGCACTGTTGCTCTTGCCCTGATTGTTCCTGTTCGTCTTTTTCGATTCTTTTGTCAGTTCAAGATCTGAAGTATCGTGAACGAAGCCGAAATACAGATTAAGCATGTCTGCTTTTCCGCTCCTGATAACAATCTTATGCCTTACAAGCGGTCTTATGACAACTACGGCTCCTTTTGTGAGCGTAACCGTCTCATTGCCGAGCACAAGATCTATCTTACCCTCGCGAAGATACAAAAGTTCATGAGAATTGTGCATGCTTTCATCAGGAAGAGAATCCTTCGTATCATACGAGTGCTCTAATCCTTCGATTACTATCGGCACCGATCCTTCGGATAAGAAAACGTCGTCTTCAATGGCAGAAAGAAGCTTGTTGCTCATATGTAAGGTCCTTTCTTCAGATAAAATTGATCGAGTCTATGTAGATCTCACCGTTACGTTCTTTGTCTTCGATATATATCCTCAGCTTATTAAGTCTGATAGGTCCGTCTTCTGAATACTCAAGAGTGATCGTCTGCCAGGTAAGCTGCTGCTTGATCTCTGCTTCTCCGAAATCCTCAACGATGAGTTTTTTCTTCTTCTGGTCAGGATTAAAGACCGACAGCTGTATGCCGTATCTTCCGTAAATCTCTATTGGTGAGAACAAAGAGGCATACTCAAGACATGGCTCGAATCCGTAAAGCGACTTGTCGGTCTCATAACGGATCTTAAGGGATGCGCTGCCCGTAAGCTTATGGATATTATCCTGAGAGATGATTCCCTTTCCTTTGATAGTCCGGTACATTTCAAGTCTCTCGAATTCCGATTCGGGTGTCTTCTTTCCGACGAAATCCAGACTGTCACAACGAGTAAAGCTCAAATCCGGTGCAAAGTATGCAGGATCCCTGTCAAACCTGAAAGGCAGTATGGGGAGATCTTCACCGTTCTTCAGCGTAGCATCGTGAGGGAAAGGCGTAAAACCGTATGTAATCGACACCGGTTCTTCGACATCGTCTCTCCATACCATGATGCACATACCGTAAAGGCTCTTCGCATGTGCAGGATAGAAAATTCGGTCCTGGCCGGCTACTGCAAATCCCGTGATCTCTCCTGCTGAATCCTGTACATTAAGACCCGATCCGAGGTTACTGAACTTAATGATCCTTTTATTGCCTGCGATCTCGATATCATTCGGTTCAGGCGAGGATTTGCTCATCTTAGGCGAGAAATGGGTTCCCAAAGCAATGGTCGCAAGTCTCATTCCCAAGATGAAACTGATGGTCTTATCAGGAATGAGCATATCGTGCATGCTTACGATTCCCGAAGGCATGCTGAGCATTTTGGTAAATGCGGTAAAGTTTTCATTGAATTCGAGGACACCGTAGGGATTGTCAAAATCCACATCTTCAGGATGCATGGTTACAAAAAGTATCGACGGCATTAAAGCATCATCGTAGACTTCCTTGGGTTCAAATACTTCTGCAAGCGTAGTAAGAAGACCCATGAGGAAAAGATCATATCTGTCGAACATGAGCTCACCCTTGTCAGGTGAGAAACAGAAGCCTCTGACCGCAAGATTCTTCAAAGGAGCAAGCTTTGTTCTGTAAAGGATCGACATCCTGTACTTGAGCTTAATGAACTTCTTTTCGTCCTCTTCGCTGAGCTTGCCCGGATTATCCTTCTTATCAGGGATAATATTGAAATCAAGCTGGCTTGCACTCGAGAAAGAGATATTCTCCTTATGTCCTTTCGCTGCATTGAGAGAACTGTCATCTGAGATCGGGAAGTCGATATCAAGCGGCTTGATGTCGTCCGGATCCTTACCTTCGAGCATCTTGAGCTCATCCTGCATGGAAATATCGATATCACCGGTGTTCTTGGTCTTCTCGAACTCCTCTTTCAGTTCGACGACCTTCTTCTTTCTCTCATCGATCCACAAAAGTTTCTCGTAAGCCTCTTTATCAAGGTACAGGCCCATGGAATCAACTATATCCTTAAGCGCTTCCACCCTGTCCATCGCAGAAGGAGCGATCCAGTTAATTATCGTGGAATCGTTATATGAGAGATCTACCACGCCGACAGGATATGATATCTGGTCACTGAGGCGGTATGCGAAAGCAAATGCCGAAGAAGATACTTCTGCAAGCTTTTCGGTATCAGTGACCTTGATCCACTCGGCCTCCTTGTAATGAGTCTTTTCTTCAGAAGGATATACTTTCTCGCCTTCTTCAAGTCCGGAACGCACCGGTGAGAAGAATCTGAGATAATTCATGACTTTGCGCTTCAAAGGAGCTTTGGTGGCATTAGCTTCCTTCATCGGGATAGAAAGGAAATCCGAGCCTAAGAATACCCAGACGTCGCCGCACCTTATATCAGTCAGTTCAGTCTGGTCCGTAAGACACTTGAACGTAAATGTATATGCATCTCCTGAAGCCTTATAAGGCGGTATCGTAAAACTGAACTTTCCCTTAGATGAAGTCGTGGCTTCACGACTGAGGATGACACCGTAATCGGTATCAAGCTTACTGACTTTTCTGCCGTCAGTAGGATCTTTAACGATCTCGAGAGTAACAGTCGCAGAAGGTGCCGCTACACCTTCTATCTTAAGCTCTACTCCCTGCTGAAAAACACACTTGCTGGTAAACCAGCTGGGCAAAATAATCGGGTTGATCTGCATCTTCCTAACCTCATATAAGCAAGAATGATTTCATCCGATTATTATACAATAAATTTTTAAATATCTAAAAATTAAAATAAGGCAAAAGTCACACTTCCGCTATCAGCACTTCTATGCCTTTTGCACGGCACAGATCAACGATCTCGGGCGATGCGCCGGAATCCGTGACGAGATAATCGATCCTGTCAGCAGGTATGAAAGAAGATGCGGAATCGGCGCCGAGTTTTGTCGAATCTATAAGTGCGACTATCTTTTTCGCGCGCTCGGCACAGAGCCTTTTCAGCTCAAGTTCAAAGAAATTATCACCTGAAAGACCGGCATCAGCAGAAAAACCGTTTCCTGAAACGAAATAAAACTCAGCTGAAAGCCTGCCTATCATTTCTTTGGATGAAAGGCCTTCGATCGCGCCCGAATGCGGTCTCAACATGCCTCCAAGGATAATTATCGACTTGAAATTACTGTTTCTCTGAAGTTCCATGGCGGTATGGATGCCGTTGGTGATAACGGTTACGTCCTTCACTTTCTTGAGGTATGGGATCATATGAAACGTCGTGGAGCTCGCATCCATGAAAATAGAGTTGCCGCTGCCGACAAGAGTGGCCGCCTTGGCGCCTATGGCATTCTTAAGGTCTACGTGGGTAATAGCCCTGACCATGTAATTCTCACCGCTGTATGAGGGCATCTTGTGGGGAAGCTTTATCCCGCCGTGGAATCTTACGATCGCGCCATCACGCTCCAGCGCCCTTATGTCAGTCCTGATGGTAGCGCCGGTAACGCCAAGCCTCGCAGAGAGAACGGTCGTATTGATCTCGCCCTCCTCTTCAAGTATGTCCAGGATCTGTTTTCTTCTGTCAGGAATTATCATTCCAAAATATTATCAAGTGAAAATCAGATAGTCAATTGTCTTTCATTTGTTATGACAACTGAAAGTGCTGATAATCTTTCGGACTGGACCAGCTTCCGCCCCAAGTCCAACCGTAATCGGTGAAAAGATCGTATGCTCTGTCTGAAGTGGTTATGACATGAGCGGTATCAGAAGATCTTCCGTAAACATATGACGACGCATTCTCGTGCGAATAATGGGCAACACCGTCTGAATCATATGTAACATAGGGGTTTTGCTGAGGATTAATGTCTATTGCCTTTCCAAGCGCGTGCTTCGAGAGATTTCCTGATCCGGTTGCAGTTCTGTAACAGAAACAGGACGTATTGTTGGCATCGATCGAATACCAGTCGGAATCGTCAGGATCTCCTGCCCAATAATTATCGATAAGATACATCGAGTTTATCTCATAACCTTCAGCGCAAAGGATCTCAAAGATTTCCAGGACCTCAGATGCGACGTCAACGTTCACGATCATCTCACCGACCTGGTAATCGCCGTCGAAATTAACATGAAGCATTTTCAGATATCTCAGGTCATCAAGACCGATATTATCGTTATCGACGTAAGACTTTCCATAGATCCTGTTATAAACGCTGTCACCTTCTTCTATAGTCTGCGAAGTAAAGTATTGCGAAAGGTTATCCCTGTCGATCTTATCGCTGCCGATGACCGTGCCTGCACTGTATCCTTTGATGCTTGTCAGTTTCTCCGGTACGGGAGTAGGCGTCGGTGTCGGTTCCTCCGTCGGAGTGGGTTCCGCGGTCGGCGTCGGGCTCACCGTGGGCGTAAGTGCATCTGTCATGCTTGTCTCTGAAGAAGATGTAACCGTAACCGGATCAGAAACCCTGGTGCTTTCATCTGAAAAGCCTGAAGCTTCAGTCATTCCCGCCATCAGCTGCAAATCATCGTTGTCATTTCCCGAGAACTTTATGACAATGATGATCGTTATGCCGATAACGATACACATTCCGGCAATAAGAAGAGCCGTGATTAAATTTTCTTTGCGCTTTCTTTTGTCAGACACCGGAACGCTCCTTAATGAAAAACGGTTTTCATAACTTACCCGTCAATATTATCACAGCTTTTCCTTTTTGCTATTACTTAGCACATCAATATGCTATTTAGTAATCAAAGTGATATAATGGTCGCCGATAAGCGCCTGTGGTGAAATTGGCAGACACGCCAGATTTAGGTTCTGGTGCCGAGAGGTGTGCAGGTTCAAGTCCTGTCAGGCGCACCATGTAAAAAGGGCTGTCCCGATCCGGTCGGAGACAGCCCTGTATTTTTGTTTTCTAAAAAACTTAAAACGATTACAGATACACGTATTCTCTTTGCAGTCTTGTGCTGCCGTCAACATTGCATTCAGTGATCTTTAACAGGTTTCCAGAATCATCATAATCCATTTTGACCCATTTTATCAGTCTATGACTTGGCCCATACAAAATCTCCTGGGTCTTATTGCCTTCGGAATCATATTCGGCAACACATTGAGAAATCATATCGCCGTCAGAATCATAGGATGTTGATTCTATCAGATTACCAAAAGAATCATATTTGTATTCGGTCATAGAAATGATGCTGTCTTCAGAAAGATAGGTGGTAGCCTTAACATGATTGCCGTTAGAATCATTCTCGTATTCTTCCCAGCGACGGACGCTGCCATCTTCCGAGTGGTATGTTACCTTCTTTAATGAACCGGAATTATCATATTCATATTCATTCCAGGAAGGATCATCCAATGTTTCTTTAGTTTCCTTGATCAGATCTCCGGAGGAATTGTATTCATATACATTCCATATCAGGATATCACCCATGGCGCCATAGATGGTTCTTTTTACAACGTTTCCGGATGCGTCATATTCATATTCAATGCTCCGCGTGATCAGATTATCAGAACCATAGTCCACCTGTTTGATCATATTGCCGTTATCGTCATGTTCCAGTTCGTGCCAACCGGTAACACTCCCTGCCGCACCGTAATTCGTCAGTTTTGTTCTGTTTCCGGCTTCATCGAATTCGTAGAGATCCGTTCCGATCAGATTACCATATGCATCGAAAACATTGATTTTTTGAGGCATGGAAAAAACAACTACATATGTGGAATCCAGTAAAGGATCGACAGTTGATTCTAAAGTAGTCACTGTAGTCTCCTCTGACGCGGATGTCTCCAAAGTGGTGGCTTCCGTTACGATCGTCGTTTCAGATGTGTCGGGCACGACCGGTTCTCCGGATGCATTTTGGCATCCACAGAACTGAAAGGCTATTCCGGCACAAAGTGGTACTACAATAAGCTTTTTATTCATGACATGTCTCCCTGCTTTGCAATATCATCTCCATATTATATAGCATCCTGCCTGTTTGTTTGAATATTATACATCATTAAACTTATACAAAGATGCATACACACCGTCTTTACGCATAAGTTCCTCATGAGTACCGGTTTCTTCGATACCTTTCTCCGTAAGCACCAGTATCCTCTCGGCATTCCGGATAGTTGACAACCTGTGGGCAATGACAAGAGTCGTTCTGTTTTTGGCAAGTCTTTCAAGTGATTCCTTGACGATGTTCTCACTCTCGTTATCGAGCGCGCTTGTTGCCTCGTCGAAAATAAGGATCGGCGGGTTCTTCAAGAACACTCTCGCGATCGAGATGCGCTGTTTCTGCCCTCCTGAAAGCTTTACACCCCTCTGTCCTATATCGGTAGCATAACCGTGCGGAAGAGACATGATGAAATCGTGTGCATTGGCAAGCTTAGCGGCTTTGACTATCTCTTCTTCCGTTGCGCCCGGTCTTCCGTAACTGATATTGTCATAGATCGTGCCTGCGAACATGTAAACATCCTGCTGTACGATACCGATGTTGTCGCGAAGGCTCTTCAGGGTTATGTCCCTTATGTCTTTGCCGTCTATCTTTATGGTTCCTCCCGTAACGTCGTAGAACCTCGGGATAAGGCTGCAAAGGGTCGTCTTGCCGCCTCCTGAGGATCCTACGAGCGCAACATAAGAACCTGCAGGAACATCAAGGTTAATGTGCCTTAAGACTCTGTGAGCTCCGTCTTTATATCTGAACGAGACATCATCAAATTCGATATCGCCCTTAACGTCTTTCAGCGTCTCCGCATTTTCCTTATCCTTTATGTCGGGCTCTATATTGATCATCTCGACGAAACGCTCAAAACCCGTATATCCGTTCTGGAACTGTTCGGTAAAATCAATGAGCGTTCTTACGGGTTCAGTAAATACGTTTATGTAAAGCAGGAACGCGATGAAATCAGGAACCTGAACGAGTCCTTTTGTCATGAGAACGCCGCCCGCAACGATCACTATTATGTTGACAAGAAGCGTAAAAGCCGTCATTCCCGAATGGAAAAGCCCCATATTCAGGTAACTGGCTTTCTTTGCTGCGAGGAAGCCGTCATTCCCGACCTTAAACTTTCTGTTCTCGATCTCTTCATTCGCGAAAGACTTTACCACGCGGATACCGGAAAGATTATCTTCGATCTGAGTATTGATCTCAGCTATCTTTACCCTGTTCATCTTGAAAGCTTTCCGCATTCTTTTATTCAGTATGAATGCGAAAAGGAACATGAAAGGAAGCATTATGAAGGCCGCAAGAGTAAGATATCCGCTGATTCCAGCGAGGATTATAAACGCGCCGACGATCTTGATAAGCGAGATCACTATGTTTTCCGGGCCATGATGTAAAAGTTCCGTAATCTCGAAAAGATCGCTCGTGATCCTGCTCATGAGCTGTCCGACCTTCTGGTCGTCATAGAACGAGAATGAAAGTTTCTGATAATGAGAGAATATCTCGGCTCTCATGTCGTATTCCATTTTAGCGCCCATGACATGTCCGACATAAGTGATGTAGTAATTGGCCAGGAACTGTATGACAAGAAGCACGATCAGGATGCCGCCGATGTAAAGTATCTTTTTAAGACCTTCTTCGGGGGTCAGATCAGGAATCTCTGATGTTATGTTCCTTACCGCGAGCGGAATGACCAGAGCAATCGCAGAAGCCACGATCGCGAAAAACATATCCAGGAAAAACGTTCCCAGATAAGGCTTATAGTAGCTTATCATCCTTTTAAGATTATCCCTCATACTGACGTCCCCCCGTCATTTACACAAAGAACCCAAGAAAATGTTACTATTATAATCATTAAGCCAAAAGGAGCAACTATGACTGTTACAGGAATCAATTACAAATTAATGGTCGTCAGCAGCATTATGGACAAAGTAACCGAAGCAGAGATACCTCTGACCGGCAATGCTTCCGTTATCACGACAACTACACGCGAATCCTATGAGACAAAAATAAAAAAATATAATTTATCAAAATATGCAATAGACCAATATACCGCTTTGATCAGGAAGTATAATCTCACGGAATTGATAGGCAAAGATACTCCGGCACCCGAGATCTCGGATGGATCTTCCAATGTCTGTGCTTTGCTCACACTGAGATCTGATGACGGAACAACCGGAAAGATCACATTAATGGAAAAACCTGCCGGTATAAATGCGGAAGCCGCAACTGAATTCAGGATTCTGTTCATTGATCTGGCAAAAGACGAAAACAAGATATCCGAAGAAACGGTTTATCCGTCACTTAAGGAATGCCGTGAGATCAAAGAAGAACACGGTCCCGTTGTAGCAGTCGAGATAGGCAGTACCTCACACGGCATGATGTTTAACAGCAACCAAAGCACTACACAGATCATTGAGAAGGTCAAAGGAAAAAATGATACGGTACTTGTTACCGTAAAGAAACAGGCCGGCAATAAGCCCGAAGCAACCGGCAGCGGCGAGACTTCTTCTGATATTTTCTCCAAGATCCAGGAAATATCAGACAGAGAGAATCTTCCCGGATGGAACTATGCCTGCGTTGATCCTTCGATTCCGGTTGACCGGTCCATGATACCCACGGATTATTCGAGCAATACCTGGCTTAACATCTACTACGACGATTCCCTGATCTCAGGTTGTCCGAGCGTAAAACGCACCATCGGCGAGAAAGCCTGCTCTATGGGCGGTGCCAATGTCTATGAAGCTTTAAGAGAACTGATAATTGAATGCATTGCCAAGTCAGGGGTAACTGTTGAAATGCCGCAGGTCACTCTTTTCGACATGTCAAACGGAATGCCTGTTACTGCCAATCCGCAGCCCGGCCCTAACGCATTTATGGGAATGGGCATGGCTGCTTTTGCGACAATGCCGCAGACACCTGATACGTCAGCGAACACACAAGAAGATAAAACCGGTACAGAGAATCCTGACGGAACGTGGGACTGCAAATGCGGAGCAAAAAAACTGACAGGAAAATTCTGTTGTGAATGCGGATCTCCAAGGAGTTAAACATGTACGTAAGACGTGCTGAGAAAAAAGATATTAAAGGCTTGCTGGATCTTCTGGTCCAGGTGGACATGGTGCATCACATCGGACGCCCTGACCTGTTCAAAGGACCGGCGACAAAATATAACTCTGAAGAACTCGAAGAGATAATCGCCTGTGATGAGACTCCGATATTTGTCTGCACTGATGAAAGCGGTCAGATATACGGTCATGCATTCTGCATCAGCAAGCAGGAGAAAGACAATTCAGTACTCACGGATATAAAAACACTTTACATCGATGACATCTGCGTAGACGAAGATCACCGCAAACAGCACATCGGTACGATGTTGTATAACCACGTCCGCGACTATGCAAAAGCAAAAGGATTCTACAACATCACCCTGAATGTCTGGAACTGTAATCCGGGCGCTGTCAAATTCTATGAATCTTTAGGATTCCTTCCGCAGAAGATCGGCATGGAAATGATCCTCTGATCCTTCTATTCAAATGCGAATAACGATAAATCAATAATCGTTGACAATATTTTGAGCAATATAGTATATTTTATCAGGAATAAAAATACATAAAGGGGTAGTGTTGTATGGCTATTTGGGATAATCCTGCTAATAGTGCAGGAGGTTTTGGCTCACAAAAAATCCGTGCTTTTTCCGCAGATTCGACTAAATGTCCAAACTGCGCTTCTAATCTGGTTTTTGATCTTACGCACGGAGCCTGTATCTGCAGGAACTGTGGCGGTCTTTTCGATCCTGAGACACTCGATAAGGTCGGTTCATTCGGTCTGCCAAATCCTGAGAAGAATTACGATGGAACGATCGAGATCAGCAAAGAAGACGAAGCGCGTGTCGAGATCGTCTGTAATTCATGCGGTGCCGAGATCGTAACCGACAAGAACACCGCTTCGACATTCTGTGCTTTCTGCGGCTCACCTGCACTTGTTTCCAGAAGACTTACCAGGGAATTTAAACCTGACTACATAATTCCTTTCAAATTCGATAAGGAGAAAGCCATAAGTATTTTCGAAGAATATTGTGCAGGAGTAGCTCATCTTCCAAAAGACTTTAAGTCCAAAAAAGTCTTATCAAAGATGACCGGTCTTTATGTTCCCACATGGATCATATCTTCCGAAGTGGAAGTCAATGTAGTCGGCAAAGGCCGCATGGGAAAGATGGTTGACTCGGCATATTCCTATAACCACAGCGCGTCCTCCGGCAACTTCGAGCATCTTGCTTACGGAAAAGTTAAGTTCAGACTAAAAGACGTTCCTTTTGACGGTGAGATCAAAATTGCGAACCGTCTGATGGCTGCTGCTGAACCTTTCGACTATTCTGAACTCGTAAGATTCAGACCTGAATACCTACAGGGTTTCTTTGCCGAGAAGTATGATGAACTGCCTCTCGACATGACCGACAGGATCTATAAGCGTTTTGATAAATATGCTTTGAAAGTCTGCGACGAGATCACATTCGGATACGATGATTTTTTGCCCGAATCCGATTCATGTGTCACTAGATACAACAATCAAAACATAAAGTATGCACTTCTTCCCTGCTGGTTCTTAAGTCTTGATTATGATGGAAGAAACTATCAGTACATCGTTAACGGTCAGACCGGGAAAGTCTCCGGAGAATTTCCTTATGCAAAAGGCTGGGAAACGATCGAGCGCACCGGCAGACGCGCAAGAATGAATGCCATAAGCTGGAACACGAGCATCCGTGCGCTCTTGTATCTGGCACCTGTTTTAGCCTTGGGAATCCTCCGTGTGATTGCAAGCTTCAGCAGATCGACAGCTTTCATGAGGTTTATCTTTATGCATCCTTTTGAGCTGCTAATTCTGTTGCTTACATTAGGAGCAGTTACATATTTGTGCGCCGAGATCCTGCCAAAGGTCCTGCGCGGCAGAGAGAAAAAAGATCTTGAGATACTTTCACAATCAAGCAGCCACGATATTGCTCCGGAACAGGGCGTCGAAGCATATTACGATCCGTCATTCCCTATTACCGCTTATGAGACCACAAAAGACTTCGTCTCACTTGAATCCGGCTGGAAATACGGTGATAAAGAAGGCTTTGACTTCAAGACTGCCATGCCGGAGATCGAAGAAGAAGAGATCAATGAAAACGCTACCGACTATGAAAAGCAGGGTCTCGACAGAAAGATGCTTCAGTAAAAGACTTTATCTTCAATCTTTAAATTCAATTTAAAAATTTCATTGCTTTCCAGCAACAACGAAACTTAGCATCTGCAGTCTGCGCCATCAAGCACCGGCTCTGCCTCGCCCTGCGGGCGCATTTGGCCGCTTGAATTAGCAGATGCTTTTTTGTGTTTAAAAGGCGCGAAGGCGCCTCCTGCATCTAAGATGCCGCGCCTTGAACAATCTGTTATTTATCCTCTCGGAGCTGAACCGGTTTGTCTGCCAGAATATAGTTTTGGAGCCCGGACATGGTGCCTCCCGGACCATTATAGTTTGTCGTATCCTTAGGGGTTTCTGTAAGTGATTTGTATGCTTTCTTGTGGATTCTTGTAATATCGTGTAGGTATTTGTCGGTTTTGTTCGAGAAGTTGTCGGAAATCCTGTCGGTTTTTCTTTGACATTGTCGGTATGTTTTGGCAGTTTTCCGGTGTTTATGAGTGCTTTATTCAAGATGGCGCAGTCAAACCAAAAAGTCACCGATGTCCAAAAAGCGACAAGCACTGTCCAATAATTCA
>JAEFAV010000027.1 GCA_016288885.1 Saccharofermentans sp. | reverse complement strand
CTCTCTGCAATACCGGCCGAAACAAAGTAAGAGACAAGAAGACATACTGCTGCCGAAGTTGCTAATATAAACCATCTGTTCTCCAAAAAGAGGAGACCATCTGTGATAAGTCCTGTTGGATTCATAGAACGTACCGCATTGATTATCCTGCCCAATGAACTAGCAATAAAAGCTGCCGCCATGATAAGAAGTGAGATTATCCTGACATAATCGGTATTTTTCATCTTCAGTAAAAAGATCAGGATCATCTCCAGAGCAGAAAAGATCAGGATCAGCGAGGTCGCCGACAATACAAGCCCTGCAAAATCACCGAGAGTCATGATATCGGTAAACAGAGACAATATAAACGACAGTGCGAGACTTATAACCGTACCTGTTCCGCATGTCAGGAACAGCGTTATGAATCTTGCGGTAATGCGCTGCTTCACAGATAACGGAAGTGCACCTGCTACAGGAGCAAAACCCGAATTCTTATCAGCTTCAAAAGCCAATGTCAGGGAATCTCCGATCGAAGCCAACGGCAAGATCACCATGACCGCTACCGCATACCAGAGAAAATGTACAGGCGACATCGGCATATCGGTTCCGCCGGTAAGATACTCCTGCTCAGCAAGGGCAATATTACCGCAACGTGCAGATATCAATGCCATGACGGTAATAACAAAGGAAGCCACTGTCACAAAAACAAAAGTTGCACGCATCTTTCTAAGACACATAAGATCTTTTATGATCAAGCCCTTCATGCTGTCACCTCCTGGCAGAAGCAACATAGAAGAGCATTATCTCCTCAAGACTTGCACGGTCGATCACAAGTTCGGGGTAAAGCCTGGCGGTAGCCTTCATGTCGTTGATCAACACCTCAACACCGAATGCACCCTCATGAACTCCGACAATAAGAGCCTTGCTAATACTGTCGATTTCATCCTTTCGGCATTTGAGGATTCCGTGGTTTTCCAGAATCTCGTCCTTATTGCCTTGAAGGAATACTTTTCCGCCGTCGATAAAGACCACTTCATCCGCGATCTTTTCGAGATCTCCGGTAATGTGCGAGGAAATAAAGATCGAATGATCCTCTTCAAGAACGAACTCGCGGAAGATATCGAGGATCTCATTCCTTACTATAGGATCGAGACCGGCTGTCGGTTCATCCATAACGAGCAGTTTGGCATTATGCGACAGGGCAACAGCAATCTGAAGCTTCATCCTCATACCTCTGGAGAAATCCCCGCACTTCTTTTTGGAAGGCAGCGAGAACTTCTTCAGATAGTCGAAAAAGACATTCTCATCCCAGTTCTTATAGATGTGCCTCATCATGATGTTGATGTCTTTACCGGACATGAATTCATGAAAGCCCATCTCGTCATAAACAACGCCGATATCTTCTCTGAGCCTCGGAGCATTACCTTTTATATCTTCGCCGAAAAGCTTTATCTCCCCGCTATCCGCCTTTATGACATCCAGCATGAGCCTGATCGTAGTCGTCTTGCCTGCTCCGTTCTGTCCTATAAAGCCACAGACGGATCCTTTGGGAACAGAAAAACTTATATTGTCGAGCTTAAAATCACCATAATCTTTTACGACGTTATCAAGCTCAATAACATTCGTATAACTATCCATATAAACCTCTAACTAATCCGCTTGCTTCTCATCGTACAGCAGGTCGATCATTTCCTTGAGCTCGTCACGTGTAACTTTGCCGATGACAGCTTTATCACATGCCTTATCCAGGAGTTCCTGGATCTCAAACATCATGTTCTCTTTGACGATGTCGCTGTTAACGGCTTTAACAAAACTGCCCTTGCCGGTTACAGATTCAATAAAACCGTCACGCTCGAGATCCTCATAAGCTCTCTTGGTAGTGATGATGCTGATCTTCAGTTCCTTAGCAAGGACTCTCATTGACGGCAAAGCCTCGCCTGCCGTCAATGCTCCTGTCATGATCTGACTTTTGCTCTGCTCCTCGATCTGCTCATAGATGGGCACACCGGAAGTATTGCTGATGATGATATCCATTCTTACCTCTTTGCAACTGCGCTGGTTGCGGCGGTTCGGGCTTCTCCCGCGCGCCGAGAGTCTTCACCGCATAAACTAATTAGTGTATATATACATTATATACACCTTGCAAATGGTGTCAATTGTTTTTTCAGATTCAGTGGATAGTAATACATGTTTTGAATAGTTACCTGATAATTATCTGTACTAATCAATTATATCAAAACCAATGTCTTCACAGTCCGATATGGTATATTCTATGTGTTCTGCATGAACAATCCGTAAAGAAAGAAATCTACGAATGATAAAAGTTTTATTTATTTGTCACGGCAACATCTGCCGATCAACCCTTGCGCAGTCCATGTTTCAGGATATGGTCAATAAACGCAGGCTTTCTGACCGCTTCTATATCGACTCGGCAGCGACGAGCCGTGAGGAGATCGGCAACGGTCCGCACTACGGTACCGTGAGCAAATTAAAGGAGGTCGGAATTCCGGTGGTTCCGCACCGTGCGCGCCAGATGACAAGAGCCGATTACGATAACTTCGATTACTTGATAGGCATGGATTCCTATAACATAAGCAACATGACGCGCATCGCGGGCGGCGACCCGGACGGCAAGATCTACCTGATGCTTTCTTTCGCGGGAAGCAGCCGGAGCATCGCGGATCCGTGGTACACGGGCAACTTCGATGAGACCTACGATGACCTGACAGAAGGCCTAGGCGCGTTCATGAAACATCTAGAATCCGTCGGGTTGTAATCGGCCTTATTCTGTGTTTTTCTAAATGTGTATTTTCGTGCAGGAGGGAAAACATGACGGCCGTTAAAAAGTTCTTTTGCATTGTGCTCGTACTTACCGTGCTGACCGGCATGACTTCCTGCGCTTCCAAAGGGTTTGACCACAAGAAGATGGCCAGATTCAGCGGGAAGCAGGATTTCGAGGCTTTCGACGATCCCGAGGATTTTCTGAAAGAGTATAACAGGATAATCCTCAACAAAAGACCGGATGAAGGGGCCTATATTAATGTCACGAAAAGCGATGCCCGGGAACTTTACGATAAGCTCTTAAACCCCGTCAATTCCCTTCCGTCTTGTGATATCGAAGAGTTCACGACCGTTTCCTGCAACAACGATGACAGAATGCTCATGGGCGTGTTAATGACTTTCGAAGAAACGAAAGATGCCGAAAAGTTCTATAAAAAATTCTCTAAGAAATATCTGTCCAAAGGAGATAAAGGCGAGCAGAAAGGCTATTCCTACACCATCTATGAGGACGAAATGTCAAAAAACAAAACGCTTTATTGGGGCATTTATCTTAAGGGCAGCACTGTGCTGATGGTAAGAAGCATCTGCCGCGATACGGATCCGGACCTCATCGACGATCTCTGCAAAGCATACGGCGTCATCCCGCCTTCGGAATACTGACATCACATGATACTCGTTTACTACCTCATCCTAGTTAATCTCGTCGCGTTCATCCTCTACGGTGTGGACAAGGCTTACGCGAAAACAGGCGCCCGCCGCATCCCCGAGAAGACACTTCTCTTCTGGGCATGGATCGGCGGCTCGATCGGCGCATTCCTCGGCATGAAGATCTTCCACCACAAAACGCTGAAGGCTAAGTTCTTTGTGGTACCTGTACTCGCTGTGCTCGAGATCATCATCTGCTGCTTCTGCCTTTACCAGAACTACCACCTGACCGTGAGCGAATATGACGTCGATCTGGGGCTTGGCCGCGACTTCACGATCGTCCAGGTCTCGGATCTGCATAACCAGATTTTCGGCATCGGGGAGTCTGCACTTCTGAAAAAGATCGAAGCTGCTGATCCCGACTTCATCGTCGTGACCGGCGATCTTATCGATAAAACGCATACTTCATATTCGATCGCCCAGACCTTCATGGTGAAAGCCGCAGACATCGCGCCGGTTTATTACGTTACGGGCAATCACGAGGCATGGCTCAACGGTAAGAAATTCGAAGCTTTCAAAACTGAGCTCTCACATCATACGGGCATCCACTTTCTGGACGATAAATACTATGAATCGGACGAATACATAATTGCCGGGATCGCGGATGCTTCGCTCGATTCATTTGCTGCCTATCCCGCTTTTACGGATGAAAAGCCTGTCATTATGCTCGCGCACGAACCGCAGTATACCGGGCTCTATCAGAGCCTCGGCGCTGACCTCGTCCTCACCGGCCACTATCACGGCGGCCAGATAATCATCCCGGGCGTCGGCGGCCTCGTCTCCCCCGAGTTCGAGTTCCTCCCCGACTATTATGAAGGCATGCGCACATTCGGAGATATGACAATGATCCTGAGCCGCGGCCTCGGCAACAGCCTCGCTCCCGTAAGGATCAACGACTACCCTGAGCTGGTAGTGGTGAAGGTGCATTGAGGTAGGAGCTGTTTTATTAAAGAACCTTAACGCATTGCACCTCCCGCCTCCAGCGTGCTAAACTTAATTATGGAGCATTCACGGACAGTCACAACTCAATACGGACTGGTCAGGGGCATCGTCAAGGACGGATGCGAGGAATACCTCGGGATACCGTTCGCGGCACCGCCTGTGGGTGAGCTTGCGTTTAAGCACCCCGTTCCGCCGGAGTCCTGGGAAGGCGTCCGGGACATGGTCACACCTCCAATAAGTCCCGTTCAGGGCAAGGGAAGATCGACGATCTCCGCTGACGGCAAGGACTGTCTCTACTTGAATATTTTCGTGCCTAAGGGAATTCCCTCCAACGCGCCGGTAATGGTGTGGTTCTATGGCGGCTCTTATGCCAACGGCGGTTGCGGAAGGGTGAGCGAAAATAGCGACGAGCTGTACTATGACCTCGCGAAATTCGCGGTCGGCACGAATACCATCGTCGTGAGCTTTAACTACAGGCTCAATCTCGAGGGCTTCCTTAACCTGAATTTTCTCGACAAGAATTTTGACAAGAGCAACGGGCTTTTCGACCAGATGGCCGCGCTCAAGTTCGTGCGAAATAATATCCACCGCTTCGGCGGAGATGCCGACAACGTAACTGTTTTCGGGCAGTCCGCAGGCGCGGCGTGCATCATCGCGCTCTTGGGAATGCCCGAAGCCGAGACGCTTTTCGACAAAGCGATAATCCAGTCGGCCTGCGTCGACTCGTTCTGGACCGAACAGCAGAGCGAGCGCCTCACGCGCAAATATCTCAAGTTCATCGGCGTCAATCCGAATGAACTCGCGGCGCTAAAGGACATCAACATCGACTGCATTCACAACGCGAACCGCGACCTCCGCGAGATCGTCTTTCGCGAAGGCAATTCGACCTGCGCCTTCTCGCCCGTCATCGACGGCGAAGTGATCAAAGGACGCCCTGCTGACCTTGCCAAGGCTTCGAAAAAGCCCATCCTCATCGGCACCTGCAGTCAGGAGGGCGACGCCTTTATCTGCAACATTCCGACCGCGCTGCTCCCGCTTGCCGCTCACTGGTTCAGCTTCAAGCTCCACCCCGGCAAGAACGCCCGCCGCAGGATGTCCGACGACTTCACGGCCGCCTTCTATACCAATCCTTCCCGCGAGATCGCCCGCGAGATCAATGGCCCGTCGTGGGTTTACGAGTACCGCTACATGACGCCCGACATCGAAAAGCGCGGCGCCGGGTGCTTCCACGCGAGCGACATCCCGGTCCTTTTCGGCAAGTCCACTTCGTACGCCAACGTCGACGATCCGGTCTCACGCCGCGTCGGCGAAAAGATGCGCGAGATCTGGAGCGCTTTCGCCTACAAAGGTGAAGCTCCCTGGGCTCAGTTCAAGGAAGACGAAGAGGTCTTCGGGATCAAGTGATCTGGCGGCTGGTTTTTGCAGGAAATCCGGCAAGTAACAGTGTTAAAAGCCATTTTGGCGGGCTTATCATGCCCAAATCCCCCCGCGTTCCCGAACAACCTCAAAAATATTTGTATAACAACAGATTTTGCCCGTTTAAATCGAATTAACCTTCTTCTATAATAGGTTTTGTGAAAAGCTCTTCACGGAGGATAGAAATATGGTTGTATCGACAAAAGGACGCTACGCGCTCCGCGTAATGATAGATATCGCAAAATACGGCAAGGATTCTTATGTCACGCTCAGCGGCATCGCCGAGCGCCAAGGCCTTTCCGAGAAATATCTCGAGTCGATCATAAAGATGCTCGTCCAGAACAGCCTGGTCAAAGGCCTCCGCGGCAAGAACGGCGGCTACAAGCTCGCCCGCCCCGCTGAGGAGATCAATGCCTGGGACATCATCTCCGTAACCGAGAACGACTTTTACGTCGTCGCCTGCATGGATCCCTCCGCCCCCAAGTGCGACCGCATCTCGACCTGTGTCACCCTCCCGATGTGGAAAGATTTCAACGAAACGATGCAGGCCTTCTTCAAGAAGTACACTATCGCCGATCTGGCATCGAAGGAAAGCTGAAAGTCCTGAGCCGGCGTTTAAAGACCGGCATTTTAAGATGCGAGGTCGGGGCTCCGACCTCATGAACCCCTGATCACCCCGAATGACCGAATCTGTGACTATCTCAACCCGAAACACTCTCAAAAAAGTCATTCTTGCCTTGAAATGACTATTTTGTGACTGTATAGGCATCAAGTACTGCACAAAATAGTCATTGTGTTTTCGAGGGCATGGAAAGGTTTCTTCGTAGTAATAATCATTCCTTGACTTATAGGATATATCCTATAGAAAGGATAATTTATCAATGCAGGTTGTATTTTATATGAATGAGAAAGGAGAAGAACCAGCCAGAGACTTTTTAGATAGCTTAGATGTAAAGATGCGGGCGAAAATGACAAGAACGATTAAATTACTTGAAGTAAATGGCAACAAAGCTGTTTTAACACATGGATTTATTAAGAAGACTAACAAGACACCTCCGTCTGAAATTGAACGAGCGATTCAATACAGAGATGAATATATGAAACAATTTAATACGAAAGCAGATAAATAATATGAAAAAAGAAACAAGTTTTGATGAATATCTTAATGAACAGTTGAAAGATTCAGATTTCAAAAAGGAATGGGATGCTCTTGAAGCCGAGTTCTCGATTGTTCAAGCTTTAATTGATGCCAGAGAGTCTGCTGGTCTTACTCAAAGTGAATTAGCCAGAATAACGGGTATTGCTCAAGGTGATATTAGCAAGATTGAAAACGGTAATGGAAATCCATCGATAAAAACTCTAAAGAGATTAGCACATGGCATGGGAAAAAGCCTGAGAATAGAGTTTGTTGATCCTGATGAAAAGAATAAAAAAGTTGTTTGAGATCCAAATTTGTACTTTAGGCTAATAATTGGTCATGACATCTGATATATCATCTGTCTCTTGTGGCTTCTTCGAAGCAAGAGGAGCCTTCGCTCCTCTTGAACACCAAACAGCACCTGCAAAGTATCTGCAGTCAAGGGCGCCATCAGGCGAGGCTTAAGCCGTCCCTTGACGGCAGATGCAGCAGGTGCTACATAGAATTACCGACTAAATCGCAAAAACGAATTTTAATCGGTATCCACCCACAGAATTGGCGAAAACGCCGTGTTAGTGGGTACGTTTCCTTACTCGGATAATTGGCATTACCCACTAAACTTCAAATCTCTCAAAGTTAGTGGGTATATTCACTTCCCAGGATTGAAAAATTTTCCCACTAAAGTGCTAATATTTCAGAGTTAGTGGGTATCCGGCATCAGATTTTTCCATTTTGAAAACGAAAAATACCCACCAGCCCGATGATTTTCGAGTTTTAGTGGGTAACAACAACAAGTATCCTATCCAAAAAGACAGAAATTACCCACTAAAGTAAGCAATTTAAATATTTAGTGGGCACGACACCGCCTGCTCACACCCCCGCTCTCACAGTCCTCTCTCTTTCAGCCCCTGGACGACGCTGATGTAGAATTCGCGGATGTCGAAGCCGTCGATGTTTTCGCGGTTGAGGTCGATCATGTCGGCGTGGGAGATGCCGCGGAGACCTTTGTTGGTAAGGAAGTGGTATTCGGAGCCCCACTGGAAGGATTCTTCGCCGACGAGGCCATCGTTGAAGCCGTCGAAATGCTTGACGAAGTGATAGCTCATGTTGAGGGGGAATTTGCCGCTGGTGGCGTGGTTGAGCTTGGAGCCGAAGCTCTGGGTGAAGATGCCGTCGAACTGGTGCTGCATCGGGGCCATCTCGGCGTTCAACCGCGCGACGCCGTCTTTGGTGAGGTCGGTAACTGCGCTGACGAAGTCAGGGTTGACGTCGCCCAAGGCCTTCGCGCCTTTGTTGTAGGCGGCAGCGACGGTGTCCTTCAGCTTTTCGGGCGCTTTTTTCATGAGGTATTCGGCGAATTCGCAGCCGCGGTGGGGCGTGTTGACGGTCGTAAGTGATGCGACGTAAGGCGCCATGCCAAGCATGCAGATGCAGTAGCGGGAGTCGAGGCCGCCCTTGCTGTGGGCGATGATGTTGACCTTATCGGCGCCGGTCTCCTGGAGGACCTGGACGATAGCTTTCTTGATCTGCATGGCGCATGTCCTTACGTTGCCTGCGGATTCCTGGCCGCCGTAAAAGACCGTCGCGCCGTTCTTGATGAGCTCAGAAGGCACTCTGCCCCAGTAATTCAGGTGCTCTGAATCCCTGAAGAAAACGCCGTGTACCATGAGGATCGGATACCTGGTCTTGCAAATCTGAAGGGCTTTGCGAGCTTCATTGCGCCAGAAGCGCTCGCTCTCTTCCCTGACTTCCCTGCTCGATATCTTTACGATCCATGAGAGCACGAAAAGATTCGCCACGGGGATCATGCCGCAGAAGATGCCGATGAGACGCTTGCTTATGCCGATCTGTTTCGAGGTCAGATAGACGATTATGATGCCCGTCCAGAAATACGCATTTAAAATTCCGAAAGTGACGCACGCATACACGATAATCGATGACCAGCCAAGCTGTTCGTGGAAGAACAGAGATACGATGAAGGCGGGCACGACCACGAGCAGCGTGTAAGGGAAGACCGAAAGTATCGTGGTGCCGTAAGAGCAGGACTTAAGCCTTGCCCCGGCGATGTCCGTGGCATAGAAACCCGGAAGGATAAAACCAACAACCGTAAGTAAAACCGTCAGAAAAATGAACCAGTAGCTGATGGTGTACAGAAAGGTGCTCAGACATGCTGCCGTGATCACTATGCCGTCGATGAACTTAATAGCATGTCTTTCCTTATACATTTGATCTTCCTCTTTTTCATATTACATCGGCACAACCCTGTAAGAGTCATGCCGATGAACACAGTTTATTTAATTACCAGCTTGCCGAGTTGCCGAAGTTGTAATCGTCGTTGTAATCTCCGCTGCCGCCGTAACGCTCCTTGTTTGCCTTGTCCTGGATATCGCGGATGCGCTGTTCAGGAGTCTGGGTAGGTGTGGGCGTTCCCTGGCCCTGACCGCCCGGTGTAGGCGTCGGGGTACCCGTTCCCTGACCGCCCGGTGTCGGCGTCGGAGTGCCTGTTCCCTGACCGCCGGGAGTAGGCGTAGGTGTTCCTGTTCCTTCCTGTCCTCCGGGTGTCGGTGTAGGCGTTCCTGAATCTCCACCTGGTGTCGGAGTAGGAGTCTCACCCTCTCCGCCCGGTGTAGGTGTCGGAGTGCCGTCTCCGGGAGTAGGAGTAGGTGTATCGCCTTCTCCGCCGGGTGTCGGCGTAGGGGTCTGTTCTCCGCCCTGGGGCGTAGGAGTAGGTGTCTGCTCACCGCCCTGAGGTGTGGGCGTGGGAGATTCTTCGCCTGAAGGCGTAGGTGTAGGCGTCTCGGTGGCATCTGCGTCCGGCTTGGGCGAAGGTGTCGGAGTAGCCGTGCCGTTGCTCGGATCCGGCGTAGGTGTAGGCGTCGGAGTATCCGTAGGCGGGTTCTCGTACTGGTTCTTCAGGGACTCGATGAAATCGTTGATCTCGTTGTAGAGCTTCTGGGCTGCGTAGTAGTGACCGTCGTTGTTAGCGGTAGCGCAGTCATTCTCGGCGAGGATGCTCTTGGCTGTCTCGCAGATCTCGATGATGTCCTTGTAATTATCTTCGTTGATCGATTTAACGTCGATCGGTGTTACGTAAGAAAGAGCGTAGTTGACTCTGATCTTGCAGTCGTAGGGATCCTGCGGCTTGAGGTTAAGCGCGAGCTGGTATTCCTGCTTTGCCTTCTGGTAGTCGCCCAGCTTGTAGAAAACATTACCCTTGTTGAAGTGGTTGATGTAAGGCTGTGTGAAGCCCAGAAACCCGAGCTCATTCTGCTGGTAATTGCCGTTATCAAAATTCTGGATCATCTTTCTGTTGCCGAAATAATTGATCACGAGAATTCCGAGGAATGTGGCGGTGAGGAGCCAGACTGCGATAGTTATCTTCTTTACCATGCGTCATGCCCTCCTTTTCACGCTTATGAATTCATAAGCAACAAGTGCAGCAAGCGGGATCACGAACCAGAAGTAAACATCGGCATAGCCGTACTTCGTTGTCTCTTCCTGCTCGGCATCAAGAAGTGTCATAACGTCATCAAGAACGGGATCGATGTCCTCCGATTCATCCATGTGGATGTAAGGGATCCCGAGGTCTTCGGAAAGCTGCTTGAGGTTGTCTTCATCGATATATGAGACAGCGGGCTCATAAGGGAATGATCTCTTGTCTTCTACGAGGACCACTTCCTCATAAAGCTCATCGTAGTAGTGCATCTGACCGCCCTCGTCAGTGCCGTAGCCCATGACTGCGCCGCCTTCGATGCCGGGCGCCAGGTCAGCGAAGGACTCGAGCTTGTGCTTATCAGTATTTTCGCCGTCCGTGATGAAGAATACCGCAACGTGGCCGTCACCAAGGATCGTCGCATTGTCGATCATCTGGCCTAAGAGCTTTTTGCAGACGTTGATGTTCGTGCCGGTGGCGTGGTAATCGGCAAGCGGATAGATGGAATTGACCGCGGACTTGATGTAGGTCGCGTCATCGGTGAACGGCGCAATGAGATTTACGTCGTTATTGAAATCGATAAGGCAGAACTTGGCGCCCGTCATGTGCTCGGTAATGTATTCGACATCAGCCTTAACGCCGTCCATGCGGGGATTCTCGCCGTTGTAGTCTTCGGCCATCATGCTGAGCGTATCATCGATGCAGATGATGCAGTAGCAGTTGAGCTTCTGTCTCATGACCTTGATCTCGTCGGAGATGTACATCGGTCTTAAGTTGATCGCGAAAAGAAGGAGCACCATCAGGATCTGTCTGATGTAAGGAACTATGCCTCTTCGCTTTATCGCCAAAAGACCTATGCAGATTATGACCATTAACCAGATGGGAATTATGGGTTCAAACGTTATCTGTTCCATCTGGTCACACTTTCAGAATAAATGCCACTAAGAGCATAAGACTCATGGACAGGAGCAACAGCCTGAACGGTAATTCAGGCGTATCGTACTCGATTATCTCGTACTGCGTATCGTCCAGGGTCGCGATCTGTCTTCTTATGTCATCGACAATGTTCTCGACAATGTCCCTGTCTTCACCGTAATAGAACGTACCGCCCGTAACTTCGACGGCATCCTTCATCATCTGGCGCTGGTCGGGATCCATCTTCTCCGTACCAATGCCGAAAACCGTAATGTCTCTTTCCTTGCAAAGCTCGCCTGCTTCAGGAAGGGTTACGATCTCTTCGCCCAGCAGGTCGTTATCTGTCGAGAAGATAATTACTCTCGTACGGTCGGGCTTATCCTCGTAATCGTAGAAATCCAATGCGGCGGCTGCAAGACCGTCACCAATGATCGACGATCCTCTTTCATCGTTGCCAACGAGCGTGCCGTTGCTGATATAAGCCTCCATCTCATAGAGCTTATCAGAAAACAGGATCTTTCCGTTTGTAAAATCGAGCCTCATCTTAAGGCCTTCCTTGACCTTGTCCAGAACCTCGATGATGTAGTTGTAGTCATTTGTCAGGGGGCAGAGCAGGACGGGCGTCGTGTTGAAGATAACGATGCCGAACCTCTCGCCGTTGAGCTCTCTTACAACGTCCTCGAGCTTATCGATGAGCTCGGCATTTAAGTGGTCGCACGTCGTCGAGATATCCATGCAGAGGATGATGTCCCTGTTATAGTTCGCGAGCTGCTTCGATTCCGTCTTATAAGGTCTCGCCATGAGGAAACCGGACAGAAGGATGTTCGTGATTATGAGAACGATGAGGACATACTTAAGGATGGTGTTCCAGACGACTCTTGCCTTGAACCCCGAATCGTTCTTGAGGTATTCAGGCAGATAAGCTTTCTTACCGCCCTTATACTTTCTTTTAATCCTGAACGTAACAAACGCAGCGATGACGAACACTGCTGCTACGCCGGCACAAATATATAAAGCTAAAGGATTCTTCAGTTCCATTCAGTCACCAATCTCCTTGACTTTGCCAATGCATCCCTTACGTCTCCCTCGGAGATCTTGTCGAACTCCGGCTGATAGTATTCTCCTACGAGACTTGCAAGATCCTTATATTCGGTCTGGCAGATCTCATAGAGCGCAAATTTATCCACTTCAGTGCCCGTTGCCCTGAAAACAAAGTCTCTTACGACTCGGCTCATGCCCTCGTAAGCAGGCCTGATCTTCGTCGGATCCTCATTGAATTTTGCTTCAATGCCGTCAAGGAGCGAAAGATACTCCGCCTTGAGCTTTGTCATGTCGGGCTTTACGAAAACAGGCTTCTCCTCGACAACTTCCTTCGGCTTCTTCTTATAATTCTTGAGAAGCGTGTAAAGGAACATGAGAATGATCGCGACCGTGAGCACGGCAAGAACCGCTCCCGTAATGATTATCGGAAGCTGGGAGAAATCAAACAGTCTTCTTAGTTTTATAGTCGTTTCCATATCTCAGTTAACCGTCTTATTCTTCTCCAAAAGTTCGGCGATCTTTCCGTCGACCCTCGTTGCCGAATCTACCCCTACCCACGGTATTCCGTACCTGTTGAGCTTCTTTGTCGCCTGCTTTTCGAGGTCCTCCATTATCTGGTGCTGCTTCTTCTGCAAAGACCTGCTCTGCGCAAGGAACGGCGGCATGTACGAAAAGCCTTCGACATTATAGACCTTTTTTCCGTAAATATCGGTGTCGCTGACCCTGATGAGCAGCACGTCATGCACCATGGTGATCTGACCCAGGAGGTTGTCCTTAAGGCTTATTACGCCCTCGGTATCTGTTACCATGACCACGATCATGCGCCTTTTGATGTTGTGCATTATATAGGTCAGGATGCCGTTAAGGTCCGACTTGTTGGTCGGGGTAATGCATTTCGCGTAACCTTCCAGAAGGAATTCGAGATTAAGGAATCCGGTCTTGAAGGGCGATCTCTCCATCTTCTCATCTTTATAGTAAAGACCGCTTACATAGTCGCCGTTATCAGTGACCATATAGCCCAGGGTTCCGCCGGCCATAAGAGCGACCTCGCCCTTCTCTTCGCCGGTCTTAGTCTCCGCGAGCATCCTGCGGTTGGCATCCATTACCAGCATAATGTTGTGCTTCTTCTCGGCAATGTACTGCCTGATGAGCACCTTCTGGCTTCTGGACGTCGCCTTCCAGTCGATGTCCTTGATATCGTCTCCGGGCACGTACTCACGGAGCTCATCGAAATTCATACTCCTGCCCTTATAGATGGAGTTGTATGAACCGTCGAGAACCCTGCTCGTAGCCTTGTCCGTGGCTATCGTCTTGTAACGCTTAAGCCCGAACTTAATTTTCGAGACGTAGTCTAGATTCATGGAGTAACGATTGCTCCGACAATAGCATCAACGATGGTTTCTTCCTTAACGCCGTCAGCGATGGCAGCAAAGTTCAGCATGATCCTGTGGCGCATTACCTCGTGTCTCATAGCCTTGACGTCATCAGGCGTAACATAAGCCCTGCCCTGAATGAGCGCAACGGCCTTCGCGACTTCCATGAACGCGATAGCGGCACGGGTGGAAGAACCCATTGCGATATAGCTTGCAAGGCTGGGTGAGATGTACTTGGCAGGATCACGTGTAGCCTGTACGATGTCGACGATGTACTTCTTGATCGCAGGCGAAATGTAGACCTTCTTGCAGAGATCCTGCAGGAACTCGATGTCCTCGATCGTAACGACTGCCTTAGAATATGTGAAAACTTCTCCCTCGATCCTGTTCAGGATCTCGATCTCGTCCTTTACGTTAGGATAATTGATTACTTCCTTAAGAAGGAATCTGTCCTGCTGGGCCTCGGAAAGCTCGTAAGTACCTTCCTGCTCGATCGGGTTCTGCGTAGCGATAACGATGAATACCGGCGGGAGCTTGAATGTCTGGCCTCCGATACTTACCGATCTCTCCTGCATCGCCTCGAGCATGGCGCTCTGCGTCTTCGCGCTCGAACGGTTGATCTCGTCTAAGAGCAGGAAGTTCGCCATAACAGGTCCGATCTTCGTCTCGAACGTATTGTTTGTCATGTTGAATGTCTGCGTACCGATGATGTCGGAAGGCAAAAGGTCAGGCGTACACTGAACTCTCGAGAATGAACCGCCTACGGCCTCGGTCATGACCTTGGCAGCAGTGGTCTTCGCAAGACCCGGCACTGACTCGAGCAAAATATGGCCGTTCGCGATCATGGATACCAGGAGCGAAACGCCGAGCTGAGACTGACCTACGATCTTGGAATTGTAGTAAGTCCTGATGTTGTTGATGATCGAATTAGCCCTTGCCAGCTCATCAACATTGATGTTCATTACGAGTTGTTCAGCCATAAAAACCTCTCATTCTTTGCACGGACGGGTGGTTTGATGAGGCCTCTGTGGCGGTTCTTCTGAACACCTTCCTACCCCCTGCGGACCCCTCCGCGCGTTAACCATAAAAATATTTTGACTTGCCTATTATACTATCTAAGGCGCTGTTTGTTTAAGAAATTTGTGTGAAAGCTTAATTTTTCGCTCGTTTTATCGGTTTTAACATCGAAAACTGTGTCCTTTCCTTTGATTATCATACTATTTGTACAGATTTGTGAGGAGGATTGTTGCAGCTGGGGGCGGTGGATGGCTATCGCGATGACTATTTTTTGCGATTTGCGATAGATTGTCACAACGTGCTTTGCAACATTTCCATATAATTATCTGTTTATAAGATAAAATCACTCGAAAAAGGGGATAAACCATGCTTAGGAACAAGATCATTTCGGGAGCGCTGATCGCAGCGATGCTTATCGGCACGGCAGCGTGCGACAAGAGCAGCAAAACCGGCAGCGGAGACACAAGCACCACCGGAGAAACCGGCACAACTACTACCACAAGCGCCACCACTGATACCGCCCCCTCCGACCCGGGCACTACCGGCGATTCAGTCTCCACGGACGACTCTGATACTCCCGGAAGCCTGAAGCCGATACCGGCGACGGACGACGTTCTTTTCACATATAAGTACCACAACATGGCGTGGGTCTTTCAGGCGAGGAGCGTGCTGGTCACGTGCAGCGGCGATGTGTATGTGTTCGAGGAAAATATCGGGTCGCTGAACATGAGCAACGGCGATCAGATCAAGCTCAGTTACATGAAAGAGTATTCAAATCCGATCGCGCACATAGAGCCGTCCGAGATGGAGGCGCTATATAACGCCTGTCTGGAGATCGGACCCGATGTTAAGACCGACAGGAAAAACGTCATGGCAGACGCGGGCGAATACAGATTTTCCTATGTAGACCAGGAAACTTTTGAAGAGATCCCGGTGGTCATTACGGGCGACTGGGAAATGACGACCGATGACCCGGTGCTTTTAAAGGCGCAGGAGCTGGCAGAGATCCTGATCCAAAAGATCCGTTATTCCTCAGCGGCGCAGAAGCTTTACCTGAACACCGAATTCATCAACGCGCCTTATGGCGGGACCGGGCTGATCGGCACGCACATTGTGTTTGACGATTACAATAAGATGATCGCCTTCTGCAGGGAAAACGGGATAGAGATCGATCTGAACGAGGATACGAGGACACGCTGGGAAGAGGCGAAATACATGCTGCTCCAGGTTTTCGATACGAACCGGCAGGCGGACGGCGTGCTGATCACGAAAGACAAGGAGATCAGGATCCTGCCGTCACTGGCGGAATTCGAGCACGACCCTGCTTATGACGGCAAGGTGTGCGTTTCCATCTGGCGGTTCGATGACTATAAAGAGGGCGTTTACGTTGACGAGAACGGAGATCCGTGGGAACTGGCGTGAGAACGAAGACCTTTGGGAATTGGCGTGACCGGCACAGCCTTTCCCTTACTCGGCGCCCTTCTCTACCAGCTCTTCGTGCTCCTTCTGGAGCTTGGGATCAAAGGAGAGCATTGGCTTGACGTCCTTCTTGTCCTTCAGACGACGCGCGACGTAGTTGTCCGTGATCTTCTTGACGAGCGGGAAGAGGGCGACGACGCCTATGAGGTTCGGGATCATCATGAGGCCGTTGAAGGTGTCGGAGATGTCCCATGCGAGGGAACTCTCCATCAATGCGCCGGCAATGATGATAATAACGAACAGGATCTTATAGACCTTCGCTGCTTTAGTGTTGATGAGATACTCGACGGCCTTGCTGCCGTAGTGCGACCAGCCGAGGACGGTCGTGAATGCGAAAAGCAGGATCGCTACTGCGATGAACCATTCGCCGCCTTTTCCGAAGACGTTGCTGAAAGCTTTTGCTACAAGAGTAGCGTCCTCGACGCCTTCTTTAACAAGGCCTGTCTCAAGGTCGATGAAGCCTGAGGTGAGGACGACCAGAGCGGTCATCGTGCATACGACGAAGGTGTCCGCGAAGACTTCAAAGATGCCCCACATGCCCTGCTTGACGGGCTCTTTAACGTCGGAATTCGAGTGGACCATGACGGAGGAACCGAGACCTGCTTCGTTCGAGAAGACGCCTCGCTTGCAGCCCTGGGTGATGACGTCCCTGATGACGATTCCGGCTGCGGCGCCAGCGACGGGCTTGATGCCGAAAGCGAACTTGAAGATCGCTGCAAATGCTGCAGGGATAGCGGGAATGTGAATGAATACGAGGATCAGGGCTCCGAGGATGTAAGCGACTGCCATGAAGGGAACTATCTTCTCGGCAACGGCTGCGATCCTCTTAAGACCTCCGATGATGATGACGCCGGCGGTGATCATGAGGAGGATTCCGATAACGAGCGGAACGACCTTAATGCCGCCAAAGATCGTCAGATCATTGGTAACGTCAGAGAAGAATGCTGACTCGATGTTCAGAGTGATCTTGTTTACCTGGCCCATGTTGCCGATGCCGAATGAAGCGAGCGCGGCAAAGCACGCGAAAAGGATGGCGAGGATCTTGCCGACGACCTTGCAGCCCTTATAGGAACCGAGGCCGTCCTGGAGGTAGTACATCGCACCGCCGGACCATTCGCCTTCATCGTTCTTTCTTCTGTAGAAGATGCCGAGAACGTTTTCGGAATAGTTTGTCATCATGCCGAAGAAAGCTGCCACCCACATCCAGAAGACCGCACCGGGGCCGCCAAGGCAGATCGCAGCGGAGACGCCGGCGATGTTACCCGTACCGATGGTCGCAGCGAGAGCCGTGCAGAGAGCCTGGAACTGGGAAACGCTTCCCTTCTCGTCCTTGTTATGGCTCTTCTTGTCGAACACGCCGCCGCCGGTCTTTTTCCACCAGTGCCCGAAATGCGTGACCTGGAAGAACTTCGTAACGATGGTCATCAGGACGCCCGTTCCGATGAGAAGGACGAGTCCTATCTTGACCCATACGAAGGTATTGAGGGCGTCGTTGATGTTGGTAAGATTCTCAAGAAATTGTTCCATAGTGGTTCTCGCTTTGAGTTTATTTCGCGGTGCGCATCAGGTCAGAGCTTACAATAAACGCAGTCCGCGCGGGATTTTTTCGAAAACATAATAAAAGATAAGCCCGCATGCCGCAAGGTTCAGGCCTCAAAAAACTTCAAAATGTAACCGCCGCAAGAGGGTGCTTGCGGCGGTTGGAGGTAAAGTGCATTCCGGGTATTCGGGTGACCGGAAAACGTATTATGAAAAGAACGGGTTATTGAAGACTTATTAAATTACTGCCTCTTGTTTCCTTTCTTGGAGAGGATCTCGAAAACAACTGCGGCGAGGAGTACCAGACCCTTAACGATCTTGATCCAGTCCTGGTCAACGGACATCAGTGACATGCCCTGGTTGATTACACCGATGAGAGCAGCACCGATTACCATTCCTACGACTGTACCTGAACCGCCGTATGCGGAGACGCCGCCGACGATACAAGCTGAGATCGCATCAAGCTCGAAGTTCTGTCCTGCGAAAGCATTTGCCGAACCGAATCTTGCAGTAACGATGAGGGCTGCAAGAACAGTGAGGACTGCCATGTTCAGGTAAGCTGCGAACATGATGAGCTTGTTGTTGATACCGGAAAGTCTTGCAGTCTCTGCGTTGCCGCCGACTGTCATGAAGTGACGTCCGATAGTTGTTTTCTCTGTAATGATTCCGTAGATAACGAGTACGGCGATGATCCAGAGGACTACTACGGGCAGACCGCCGTCGAATGAGAGCTGTACGAAGATGACCATGATTACGGCTACGATGAGTAAGCTCTTTACGATGACGAACCACATCGGATCAGCCTGATAACCCTTCTTGACCTTCTTCTGACGTGAAGTGATGTTGAGTACAACTACTGCAACGGAACCGAGAACGCCGAGAACGATGCAGGGAATGTTTACCGTGCCGTAAGCTGACTCGAAGATCTTGCCGGAGAAGATCTTAAGGAAAGAATCCGGGAAGTTCGAGATAGCCGAAGTCTCTGATACGGTGATGAGGATCTGAGTACCGAGACCTCTGAATGCGAGGTAACCTGCGAGTGTAGCGATCCACGGAGGTATTCTCAGGTAAGCGATAAGGAAACCTAAGATAGCGCCGTAAATGATACCGACTACGAGTACCAGGAACAGTGTGAGGGGTGTGTTAACGTGCTTGATAACCGAGAAGACACCTGCGACTGCACCCATAAAGCAAACGAATGAACCTACGGAAAGGTCGATGTTACCGCCTGTGAGCATGCACATGAGCATACCGACACCGAGGATGAATACGTAAGCATTCTGGTCTATGAGGGAAGAAACGTTCGAAGAAGTGAACATGTTTCCGCCTGTCATTATCGTGAAGAAAACGTAGATAACGAAAAGTGCTATTGCCATTACGTTCTTCTTAAGAACGTCTTTAATGCTGAACTTGTTCATGCTTTAGCACCTCCCTTCTCTGTTTTTGCTTCGGCATTCTTCTGGGAGCCCTTTCTGCGCATCTGCATGATGACGTCGAAAAGAACTGCTACGAGAAGAACCAGACCCTTAACTACCGTCTGATAGTTCGGAGGTGTGTTTGCGATGACCATTCCCTGGTTGATGATACCGCAGAGAGCAGCACCGATGATTACACCGCCGATCGTACCGGTTCCGCCGTATGCGGAAGCGCCGCCGATGAAGCATGCTGCGATAGCGTCCATCTCATAACCCAAACCGTATGTAGGCTGTGAACCCATGAGTCTTGCGATGTTGAGGACACCTGCGAAACCAGCGAGGAGACCCATCAGAGTGTAAGCGCTAAACATAACCATCTTTGTGTTGATACCGGAAAGTCTTGTAGCTTTCTCGTTACCGCCGACAGCATAGAGGTTACGGCCGAGGGTTGTTTTCGATGTGATGTAAGCGAATACTCCGAGTACGAGAGCGATCCAGATGAGAACCGTAGGGATGCCCTTGTAGTTAGAGAGCTTATATCCGAGCCAGATAACGACTGCAACGATGAGGATCGTCTTGATGATTACCGAAACAAGGGAATCAACTTTGTAACCCTTCTTGATGAGTCTTGAACGGTTAATGAATGTAAATACCGCATATCCGATTGCAACGAGGACCGTTACGACCATACACGTCTTATTAAGTGATGAAGCAGGTCCTATGCCGGCAAGGAAATCCGGAACATAGCAGCTGTCGCCGCCGCCGAAGATATTAAGGAACGCCTTGTCTTCGACCTGATATGCGAAGCCCTGCATGATAACGTTAGCAAGTCCTCTGAATGCAAGCATGCCTACGAGCGTTGCGATGAACGGAGGAACCTTTATGAAAGCGATCCAGAAGCCGTGCCACATACCTACAAGGAGACCCATGATGAGCATTGCGATTACGGCAATGGGCCAGGGCAGGTTCTTTGTCATGATGATGGCACCGACACCGCCTGCGAGGCAGACGACGGAACCTACTGAAAGGTCGATGTTACCACCGGTTAAGATACAGAGGAGCATACCTGTTCCGAGTACGAAAACGTATGCGTTCTGTGAGATTACGTTATTGATGTTCTGAGGAAGTAATGACTTTCCGCCTGTAAGGAAGTAGAAGACTATAACAACCACAACCATAGCGATAAGCATCATGTACTTTCTCAGGAAATTCTTTATGTTATTTCCTTCCATAGTTATGCCTCTCCTCCTTTACTATCAGCGCCGACGGGTTTTTCTCCGCCTACGCCGACGATGCAAGCCATAATGTTCTCCTGTGTTGCCTCTGAAGCAGGCATCTCACCTACGATCTTTGCCTGGTTCATGATGTAGATCCTGTCACTCATTCCGATGACTTCAGGAAGCTCGGATGAGATCATGACTACGGACTTTCCGGCCTTTGCGAGATCGTTGATGATGCAGTAGATCTCATACTTGGCACCTACGTCGATACCTCTTGTAGGTTCGTCGAGGATAAGTACGTCAGGATCCGCAAACATCCATTTAGCAAGAAGGACTTTCTGCTGGTTACCGCCGGAGAGGTTTCCTACGAGCTGCTCAACGGAAGGTGTCTTCGTTCTGAGCTTCTGCTTATATTCCTCAGCAACCAGATACTCCTTATCCTTATCGATGAAGGTTGCCTTGCTGATTGCCTTGAGATTTGCAAGTGTGGTATTGGTCTTGATCGAGTTCGAAAGAACAAGTCCGTTACCCTTACGGTCCTCGGTTACGTATGCGAGACCTTCAGCGATAGCCTGCTTAGGGCTCTTTAAAGTAACTTCCTGGCCGCGGAGCTTTAACGTACCGGAAATACCGATACCGTATGAGCGTCCGAAAATACTCATCGCAAGCTCTGTTCTGCCTGCGCCCATGAGTCCGTAGATTCCTACGACCTCGCCCGAACGGACGTTGATCGATACGTCATCTACAACTTTTCGCTCTGCAAATTCGGGATGGAAAACAGTCCAGTTCTTGACTTCCATCAGGGTCTCGCCGATCTTTACGTCGTGACGCTTCGGGAAACGGTCCGTGATCTCACGGCCTACCATTCCCTTGATGATCCTTGCTTCGGAGATCTGCTCTGTCTTCGCATCCAAGGTCTCGATCGTGGAACCGTCTCTTACGACCGTGATCTTATCTGCAACATATGAGACTTCGTTGAGCTTGTGGGAGATGATGATCATCGTCATTCCCTCTTCCTTCTGGAGCTTCTTCATGAGATCCAAAAGTGCTCTTGAGTCAGTCTCGTTAAGTGATGAAGTAGGCTCGTCAAGGATCAGGAGCTTGGCGTTCTTTGCCAAAGCCTTTGCGATCTCTACGAGCTGCTGCTTACCTGTACCAATATCTTTAATAAGTGTTTTCGATGAATCTGAAAGACCTACCATTGCGAGGTACTTGTCTGCCTCTGCATAAGTCTTATTCCAATCGATGCACCATTTGCTTCCCTGTTCATTTCCGAGGAACATATTCTCGCCGATGGTCATGTAAGGAATCAGCGCGAGTTCCTGGTGGATAATAACGATTCCCTTTTTCTCGGAATCCTTTATATTATGAAATTCGCATACTTCGCCGTCGTAAACTATGTCGCCTTCGTAGGTGCCATGCGGATAAATTCCGCTGAGAACATTCATAAGCGTTGATTTGCCAGCACCGTTCTCACCGACTAGCGCGTGAATCTCCCCCTCTTCAACCTGAAGGTTGACGTTGTCGAGAGCCTTAACGCCCGGAAAAGTTTTGGTTATGCTCTTCATTTCAAGCAAAACTTTTGCCATGTGTCGCCTCTTTCATTTAATAGTGATTAAGTAATGAATTTGTTTCTTGCTTCAATAAATAGTTTTGGGATTCAAAGTAAAGATCCAGCCCCAATATACAGGCGGGGTTTCCCCCGCCTGCAAAAGGCTAAAGTCTGATTAATTAACCAAGCTGATCAGCTGTATAGTAGCCGGAATCAAGCAAGATTGTCTTGTAGTTGTTAGCGTCAGCAAATACAGGTGAGCAGAGGTAAGAAGGAACAACTTTCTTGCCGTTGTCATATGTCTTTGTATCGTTAACTTCAACTGTCTCGCCCTTGAGGATCTGTGTAACCATCTTAACAACCTGGGAAGCGAGTGTACGTGTATCCTTGAATACGGACATTGACTGCTTGCCCTGGAGCATGTTCTTAACGTTTGCGATGTCGCAGTCCTGACCAGTGATGATCGGGTAAGAGCCATTGTAGTTTGTAGCGAGAGCGTTCTCTACGCCGAGAGCTGTAGAGTCGTTGGAGCAGAGCCATACGTCAACGTTTGTGCCGTCTGCATAGTAAGAAGAGAGAATGTTTTCTGCTCTGGACTGAGCTGTCTCTGTCTTCCATGAAGGTGTAGCAACCTGCTCGAATGTGTTCTGACCGGAAACGACTACGAGCTTACCGGATTCAATGTAAGGCTTAAGAACGTCATAAGCGCCATTGAAGAAGAAGCCTGCGTTGTTGTCGCCAGGGTCACCAGCTGTGAACTCGATGTTGAAAGGACCAGCTGCGTTGTCAAGATCAAGAGTATCCTTTACATATGTACCCTGGATCGTACCAACCATGTAGTTGTCGAATGTTGCATAGTAGTCAACGTTTGCATTGTCCATCAAGAGACGGTCATAAGCGATGACAGGGATCTTCTTTGCAGCAGCCTTATCAAGAGCTGTACCGAGTGAAGAACCTTCGATTGCAGCGATAACGATAACCTTGCAGCCTGAGTTGATCATGTTCTCAACCTGAGAGAGCTGTGTAGCAACGTCGTTGTTAGCATACTGAAGATCTACTTCATAGCCAGCAGCCTCGAGCTCTTTCTTCATGTTGTCGCCGTCCTGATTCCATCTCTGGAGATCCTTTGTAGGCATTGATACACCAACCTTGTTCTTTCCTGAACCAGCGGAGCATCCTGTCAATGCTGTAATAGCCATTGCAGCACAAAGAATTGTTCCAAGAATTTTCTTTGCTTTCATTGAGAAATTCCTCCTATTGAATAATGTGGCAATTCCTGCCACATACAACTTATCACTGGGTATATAGGAGTTGCATATCGAGATTCTTGAAATTTTTGGCAAATACTTATAAGGTTCTGCGGCAATTTAGCACAATCTTGTAGTCATTCTTACAAATTTGCCAAGATTGTGCTAAATACAACATAAATGCCACAGATGTGATAAAAAGGGTAGATATTTTTTATATTTTGCGCGCGTATTTTATATATGGGTGCGCAGGGTCATTAGCACAAAATCTCCGGTTACTTACCCTTCATTCATATATACTTCTTCCCTGAGATGGAAGCCGCTGTCGATGATGACGGTATCGATGTTCTCTCGCGTTACGGCGGAGGGCTCGATGGCGATGTAGGGGATGTCCTTTGAGCCGTCAAAGAAGGAGTCGGTCTTGCCAAGAGTCTCGCCGGCGGCAAGCTTGACGGCGCATTCGGCAGCGAGGCGGGCAAGTTTTTCAACAGGCTTATAGACGGTAACGAGCTGGGTTCCTTCGACGATCCTCTGGCATGCCTCGAGATCGCCGTCCTGACCGGTGACAAAGATCTTGCCGGCATAACCTCTCTCGGCAAGAGCGTGGATAGCTTCGCCCGCAAGCGCATCATTTCCGCACATTATGGCGTCAACTGAAGCGATCTCATCGAAATGCTCGTTTACGAAATCGTAGGCGAGTTCGGGCTTCCAGCTGTCGCAGTTGTACTTTAAGGAAATGTTCATTTCGTGTTCTTCACAAACTGCATCAAAGCCGTTCATTACCTGGGCGACGTTGTAATCGGATTCCGGACCCATGATCTCGACGATCGTTCCGCCGTCGGGGACGTTGTCGCAGATAGCATTTGCCATCTGTTTGCCGACTGCAACGTTATCGAATGAGATATAAAGATCCGCGCCGGAATTCATGACGAGTCTGTCATAGCAGATGACCGGAATACCTTTGCCCTTGGCCTCTTTTACGACGTCGGTGAGCGCATAAGCGTCAGCCGTGATAATGACTATCGCATCGACACCGAGATCGATAAAGTATTTGATCTGCGAGATCTGCATCGAGACGTCGCCGCCTGCGGACTGGACGTTTACTTCGGCACCGAGTTCGTTCGCGGTGGATACGAAAACGTCGCGGTCACGGGTCCAGCGCTCGATAACGAAGGAGTCGAATGAAAGTCCGATCGTGCAGACATCGTTCTTGGTAGTAGGCGTTATCTCTTTCGGCTCGGCGGTCCTGCATCCTGCGCACAGGAGAACGGAGAGTATCAGTAGAAGAGCAGTTATTTTGCGCATTATCTGTTGCCCTCCTTATATTCGGTAGGCGTTACGCCGGTGTGTTTTTTGAAGATACGGCTGAAGTAATTCGGATCTGAATAACCGACCTCCGAACAGATCTCCTTCATGGACTTGTTCGTTCCTTCGAGGAGCTCTCTTGCCCTCGCGACCCTGACGCCAGTCAGATAATCGGTAAACGTAACGCCCGTCTGCGTCTTGAAGACCTTGCTGAAATAGAACGGACTTATGTCGTACATGCCGGACAGGTCGTCTAACGAGATGTCGTCTTTGTAGTTCTGGTCGATGTATTTTTTCGCCTTAAGTGCGACGTCTTCGGTCTTGGCGGCATTGGCAGCGTTGATCATGTTGACTGCGCGCTCGATGTGGCTTACGAACCAGAGGCGGAGCTCATCGTAGCTCTTCATGGAATTGATCTCGGGAAGGTATTCGCTCCTGGACATGAAGTGATAGACGTGACCGCCGTTGCTGTACGCCAGGCGCTCGCCCCAGAGCACGAATTCAAGGACCTTGAGGCAGATGTCGCTCATCGCGCCGCCGGAACTCTTTTCCATCCAGTCGAAGAACAGGCTCGCCTCCTCCTGCGCTTTTCTTACGTCGCCCTGTGTTATTGCATCAAAAAGATCCTTCTCGGTCTTTAACGGATAATCCGTATCGTATTCGCAGCCTTCGGGAAGGTCGATCGCTTCTGCGACAGTCTGCTTTGTCTTAACGAGGATCGACAGGGCTTCGCTGTATGAATCAGCCATGTTTTCGAGAGGTTTGACGGGGCCGATTCCGATCCTGAAATCGATGCCCAGAGCTTCGGAAAGCTCTTCCTGCGCCTTGTTCGCGGAATCAACGATCTTCTGGTACTCTTCGGGCGCGAGGGTGCTTTTCGCGCAGGGAATCAGGACGGGGATCTTGTTGCCCATGACGGAACCCGTGATGCACTTGAAGTTCTCGCTTATAACAAGCAGCACCGTCTCGTAATTCTTCTGCGTCTTGACGCTCGCGGGGACCGCGCCGCGCATGTATCCGCCGGGTTCCCTGTCGCCGCCGACGATCGCGAGCATGAGACCGTACTTCTCGTCGATCTCCAGGAGCTTTTTATATTCTTCGATGTTTTCCTTAAAATGCTCGTGCGAGAGGAGGTCCTGGATAAGGCCGTTTTCGATGATCGGGACGATGCTCTCGAGCTTCTCCTTGACCTCGAGTTCGCGGCTTCTCTGTTCGCGCAGACGGTCGACTTCGCCCATCGCTTTCTTGAGCACCGCGACGATCTGCGACTTGTCGAAAGGCTTGTTGATGTAATCTATAACGCCGAGGTTCAATGCCTGCTTAGCATAGTCGAATTTATCGTAAGCGGAGATGACAACGAAAACGATGTTCGGGTTCGTCGTCCTGATCTCCTTCATCGCATCGATACCGTTGATGCCGGGCATCCTGATGTCCATGAACGCGATGTCCGGGCGCACCTCATCGGCAAGCTCGATGACGCGTCTTCCGGTCTTTGCTTCGAACATCTCGCACATTCCCGGAAATTCTTTATCTACTATAAATTTGAGCGATTCGCGGACGATTCCCTCATCATCGGCGAGCAGAAGCTTATACATTGCCATCCTCCAGCGGTATCTTTATCGTTACGTGTGTTCCTTCGTTCTTGCGGCTCTTCATCTCGAAAACTTCCTTGTTGCTGTAGTACAGATCGAGCCTGGCCATAACATTCGTTATTCCTACGCCTCTCGTCTCGGAAGGCTTTTTCTCGTGATTCATTATCTTCTCGATGATCTCTTCGTCCGTTCCGATGCCGTTGTCGCTGACCCTGATGCAGCACATCTTATCTTCGCGGTAAACGGCGAGCGTGACCTTGCCTTCGCCGGGTTCGACATCCTTGATGCCGTACTTGATCGAGTTCTCGACGAGCGGCTGGATGATCATGGACGGAACCATTACGTTTACGAGACTCTCGTCGATGTCCTTCTCGAAAAGGATCTCGCCTGCATATCTTACATTGAGAATGTACATATATGAATCAACGAGTTCGATCTCCTCGGAGAGCTTAACGGTCTCGCTGTTCTTCTTAACATTATATCGGAAGAAGTCGGCCATGTTCCTTATATACTCGACGGTCCTGTCGGCGCCCTCCATCATGGCGAGCTGCGCGCCGGCATTCAGCGTGTTGAAAAGGAAATGCGGATTGATCTGCGATTGCAGGTACTTGAGCTGCGCATCCTTAAGGTGCGTCTCCATCAGGAGGTTCTTCTCTTTCATCTCACTCTGCGTGATGAGCTGAGTCCTGATACGCGCGATGTAATCCTTGATGCTCGCGAGCATTTCGTTAAACGCCCTGGTCACCTTACCGACTTCGTCATCAGAGAAGACTTCCAGAGGCTCTACGTTCTCGGGGCTTCCCTGCGAGATCTCATCGGCCTTCGCGGACAGACGCGTAAGAGGCCTCGTGATCGTGTTCGTGAGAATGATTATGAGCAATACGTTCATGACCGATGCGACCGCGAAGATGAGCATGCTCATGATCTCCGTATAACGCAGGGAATTAACGAGCGCGTTGTAGTTATTCGAGTTCGTTCTGAACTGTTCGTTGTTGACCGAGTAGATGTAGGTGTTGAGGTAATCCTTGATCCTGCTGCACTCGTTATACTTGGCCGTGTACTCGTCGATGTTACGTCCGCGCTTTGCCTGGATCGCTTCATCGGCCGTCTTAAGATAAGTCTCGAGCATCTTCCTGATGTCTCTTTCGGAAAGCTTTACACTGTTATCCGTGACGTCGCTGTTCAGATTGCTCATGAGGAAATTCATGCTCTGGGTGGACGAATAGTAGAGCTCGAGATCGTCCGTTCCCTTCGTCTCCAGGTAACCCGTAAGACCCGTGTGGATCTGGTTCAGATTATCCGACAGCTCATTGAGACTGATGTTGCTCGAGAATACCTGATTGATCTTATCCAATGCCTGGTTAAGGTTTACATATATGAAAATGTTGACGCCCATCGCAATGACCGACGTCGCAAGGAATACCGCAACGAGCTTACGGGAGATCTTCATGTTGGCAAAGAAATTAGCCATCAGCTTTGCCTCCCTCAGGATCGTATGTCGAAACGTTATCGCGGTTGATCAGGATGTAATTCGAACTCAGATATTCGCTGACAAAACCCGTGTCGTTATATTCGTTAAGCGCATTGACGCACTGCTTCGCGACCGTGGTCGCCTCTATCGCGAAAGTGGCGTAAACAGAGCCCTTTTCGATGGCCTTAAGGATCGTCTCCGAATCGTAGTAACCAAGGATCGTCGTCTGGCCTACAAGGTTCTTGTCAACGATGCACTGGTACACGGATTCACTCGTTCTGTCGTTCAGACAGATGATGACATCCGGGACCTTTTCCAGACCGTCCAGAATGTTCATGACGTCTTCTTCAGATGTGAAAGGCGTACTTGTATCTACGACTCCCGAAGAAAGAGTGATCTTTCTTCCCGTAACTGATTCCTGAATGGCTGTGTGGATGATATCATCGGCATTGCCGTCATCTTTATCGACCAGAATGAGCGCCGAGATCGGATACGTCTTTTTCTCCTCACCGATCGCTGCAAGCTCTTCACCATATTCTGTACCGAGACTGTAGTTATTGAGACCTACGAAACTCTTTCTCGAAGAACTCTGGCAGTCCGCCAGAACGGTAACGACCGGAATGCCGTTCTTCGTCGCCTTGTCGATGAGCGCGGCCGTCTCCTCGGAATCATCACCCTCAAGGATAATGCCGTCGACTTTCGAGCTGATCGCGATATTGATCCTGTCCGCCTTAGAATAACTCGTCGAAAGGTTCTGTCCCGTCATCTCGACGTAACAGCCGTTCTCCATAGCGTATTCGGAGATCTCCTTGTAGATCCTGTTCGAAAGTTTACTCTCGGGATCTTCGGCGATATAAGCATATAATCTCGGGTACTGGTTAAAGACCTCTTCCCGGTCCGCGCTCAGGCTCTTGATCATCTCCCTGTAGTAGAACAGACCCGCCACCGTCGCCAAAAAAAGAACGAGCACAATGCCCGCCAGTATAGTGACCGCGACCCTGTTCTTTGAGACCTTCATAGCGATAATTATACTCTATTCCGCTCTCTTTGAGGGGCCCGACGCGATCATCAATCATATTTGATCCAGGCATCGGAACCGGGAAACCTGAAATAATAAATGGTAAAGTTCTCCAGAGTACTGACATTATGCTGATCATATGCATCCGGATCTTTCTTTAAGTAATCCTCATATCCGCTCAGATCGGTGTTTTGCGGATAACTGAGCGACACGTATATGATCGTATCGTTTTCCTCATCCAGCAAAGCATATTCATATGCGTGATCATATCCGTCATTTGCGACATAAGCAGGGTAATTGTATGAGACATCGTCATACATGATGTAATTCGTATGGGATGAATCCTTGAAATTAATTTCACAGCTGATCTCCGAAAGGCGTTCTTCCTCCGCCTTAAAATCTTCATCGGAATAAACCGCTTTCAATATGAAATAACCATCGGTATCGAAAAGACCGGTCTTCGTGGAATATGAGTATTCTTTTTGCACGGCTTTGTCCGGATCATCCGGAAAAACAAAGAATCCGGAATTCATTTTGGAACCGAAATCCGCCACGATCTGCGCCTTGTCGTATCCTTCATTTCCTTTCTTTACCGGAGCAAGATATTCTATCGCGATAACTCCTGCCACGGTTAAGAACATGAGCATCGTTCTTACGAATATGAATAATACTGCGGATAACAAAACAAACAGTCCTACCGTGATGATCCGGTTCTTCTTGATCTTTTGCAATACGCCGTTCACGTACAGCGTTAATGCCGTCATCGCGGCAAAGGCCAAAAACAACAGAACAACGGTCACAAAATCCGATACCCGTGCCTGAAAATTTATACACTGAAACAATATGGCCGCCGCAAGGATCAGCTCTCCCACAATGCTTATTATTCTGATGATCTTAAATAATCTTCCCTTTTCGCTGTTGGCATAATCCGCCATCTTAACGGCGACTTCTCTGGTTTCCTTGTCCATCATCTCGCTTTTTCTCTCCCCTTCGATTATTTCCCTGACGTCAACGTCATAGAAATCGGCTATTTCGACAAGCAGGGAAATATCAGGCATATTGCTGCCCGTTTCCCATCTCGAAACGGTCCTGTTGCTGACATTGAACTTCTCAGCCAGTTGTTCCTGGGTAAGTCCTTTTTCATTTCTTAATTTCTTCAGAAACTGTCCAGTCTTCTTCTGGTCCAACCCGGGGATCCTCCTTTCTTTCCAAGCATCAGCATACGAAAGATGCTCAAAAAACAACACGACACAAAGCGAGAATTGCCGTATTTTGAGCTTCCGGACATACCTTGTCCGGTGAGTTCCCGAATATTATATAACGGAATTCCTGCGTTTTATGCGGATAAGGCAGTAATGCAAAGACAGAGCATAGCATCAGTTTACAGGGACAGAGACCGATGGGATTTTACATCCTGTCGGTCTTTGTCTATCATTACATAGATCGGGCTTTACTCTTGACACAAACCTGTCTTACGACCTCGGAATGGAATTGCAAGCAGCTCATGCACGGGGAGCTTCCGGAGCTCGAAAAGCAGCTTGCCGAGACGACCGGACTGTTCAAGGGTAAAGAGCGTAAGGCCCTTCAGGAAAAGATTACAGGTGTACAGCAGGAAATTGACCGTCGGATGGATCGGCTGCCCAGCATCCTCAAAGAGGATGGCTATCACGATGTTCAAGCATTCAAACGGCTGTATGACGACGCCACGATCCTTGTGGAGCAGTACAACCGCGATCTGGCCGTATGGGAACGGCAAGTCCACGGAGGGCAGCAGCCCCCGCAGGCACCGCCTGAAAAAGAGAGCATCCGAAAGAAACTCCGGGATACGGAAGCGGAGGCCAAGCGCCGGAATGACGCACGTCGACAGCAGACCCACCACCGCAGCTATGACTATGACAGATGACACTAAGACAGAAGAAAACACCGCAGGAGCCCCTGCGGTGCATACATAGAAATGGCCAGCAAGCATAGTTGCCTGCTGGCCGTTTTGAGGGTGTATTTAATTTGTTTTCCGCTTTCTTCCTGTTAAAAGCAATGCTGCTAACGCCGCACCAGATACGCACATCAGTCCGATCCACAACGCCATATGGCTTTCATCACCGGTCTTCGGGGAAGACGTAGGCGGGCTCGTCACATACTTTACCTCGCCGCAGCGGGTGCAGGTGTACTTGATCTGCCAGGATTCGGTTGCGGTGGCCTGCTCTATGACCACACCGCTGTCCCATGCATGGCCCAGCGCCGGGATCACGGTGCTGTCCTTTACGGCGTCGCAGTGCTTGCAGTGAATGGATTTACTGCCGTCTGCTGTGCAAGTCGCTGCCTTGTCCACGGTGAAATCGTCCTCCCACTCATGGCCGGTGGGATCGACATTCCGGGTCTCCGTGAAGCCGCAGACTGAGCAGACACGCTTCTCGCTGCCGGAATCCGTGCATGTGGGCGAGGTCACGGTCTCCCATTCGCCAAAGGTATGCCCCTTAGCCGAGATCGGTGTTACATTCTTAACCTCGTCACAGCCCTTGCAGTGAATGGATTTGCTCCCTTCCTTCGTGCATGTGGGCTCTTTATCGACGGTATAATCATCCTCCCACTCATGCACATGGCTGGAGGATGCAAACAGCACGGTCAGCGTGGCGTTCCCTGTCAGAGCCGGAGCGGTGTATGTTCCGCCGGAGACAAAGGCCGTGACGTTCTCGCCGTTATACAGAACGCTGTAGATCTCATAGCCGCTGTCCGGTATGATGGTATAAGTAAGGACGGTGTCTTTCTCTCTCACAAAAGAAGCGTTTCCCGTAACCTTTATATCCTCTACTGTGACAGTACCGTTTGTACCGATCTCCAGCGTAACCGTACAGGGAACTTCCAAAGTAATGGTCAAGTCACCCCCCTCGGCGTATGTATTTATACTGAATGCGAACAGCAGGAGGCAGCAGAAAAAAACTCACGAGCCAGCCTGTTTAGCGTTTTTTTCAGTTCTGCCACCTCCTGTATTTGATCATATGTTAATAAACCGGCTGCTTATTCAGTTAGACCGGAGCTGTACGAAATGACTGTTGTATATGTTCCGGGTTGAGCTGCACTCCATGCTTCTGAAGTAATAGAAATGTCAGCGTTTCTGATTCCCGCGTCCATATAATCATAGCGTCCGCTGCCGTTGGATACTCCTTTGTTTATATTAACAAGGAAAGGAGTGTCAGCAACATAGGTAGTGGTGCTGTCACTTAATGTGAACGGAATCGTCTTGCTCGAGTCTGTTATTTCAATGAAAGTACCGGTATGAGTCGCGTGGACGTAAATCGGCGTAGTATCCAGCATGTTGTTTACGTCGGTAATAGAAGTTGTAAGATTAACGGGATTGGTCGTCAAACCATAGGTTATATCCTGATTGCTGGGGATGTTCAGTGTCCAGGAAGGAACAACAGAATAGGTGAATCGATACGTTGCAGTTCTGCTGTCATCACTAATACTGATCTGTTCAGCCGTGTAAGTCGTAGAACTAGCGGTGTGGTCTTCATTAAATGTTATCCCTGACACATTAGCCGGCTCCGTAGAGAATGTGTAGCCTCCCATGTTGTCAAGAATCGAAACCTGAAACGTGTAAACATATGAGCCACAATCGTAAAGCATGTCTTCGGTAAAAGCCGTGCCATTTAAAGTGATCAACATATAAACTCCGGTGTAGAGGTTTGAATATTCTGCATTTCCATCTACCCAGCACACAAATGTGCTGCTGTCCGGCGCTTCTCCAACAACAGGCAGGTTAATCGCTACGGTAGGGGTGATCACCGTACTGTCCGGAACCTCCACGGTGATTGTCTGATTTCCGTCGGTATCAGCAAAGGCTGTTGTACCCAGGCTGAACAACATCATTAGCGTGAGCAGGAATGAAGTGAACCCCAGAAGTTGGACAAACTTCGGGGGTTTTTATCTATGAAATTATCTTTTGAGGATAAAAAAGAGATTTATAAGCTACATCTAAAAGGATATGGCAGCCGTAGGATTGCTGAGATTT
>JAEFAV010000010.1 GCA_016288885.1 Saccharofermentans sp. | reverse complement strand
AAATCTCAGCAATCCTACGGCTGCCATATCCTTTTAGATGTAGCTTATAAATCTCTTTTTTATCCTCAAAAGATAATTTCATAGATAAAAACCCCCGAAGTTTGTCCAACTTCTGGGGTTCACTTCAGTCTTTGGGTGAGGTTTTCATTTGCGCTTATATCTGGAATCCAGAAAGCAACCGCCCATTAAGCAGGCTGCACCTATTCAATTTTATCAGGAATGCAAAAAGCCGTTATTTGATATTTCTCTGTTTATGGGACAGTTTTTCACAATTAGTAAAAATTTTAAAATGGATTACTCTTCCACATTCACTACTCTCATATACCTGTTCAGTGCATACTCACCGTCATGACATTCGCCCGGGAAATATGCGCTCATGTCGGCACCTTTGGTGACGCGGATGAGGCCAAGCTGAGTGAAGAGTTCTGCGAGCTCAGCGCGGTCTTCTGAAGGGCAGATGAGACCTGCGGTCTGAAGATGATATCTTGATTCGTAAAGCGTCTTACCGATATCTTTTCTCGGAAGAGGTTTTACGAGAACATTGCACATCATGGGAGACAATTCGAGCCTGCTGTCCTCTGCAAGGATCAGGCTGCAGCCTTTGCCGCGGAGCACGTTCTCGTGCTTCTCTTCCTCGCCAAGATAGCTCTTAAGTCTTTGTGTGTATGATACGAGCGTATCCCTTGCGCGGATGCCGATCTCCTGCGTCGCATTGCCGTTCACTGCAATCTCGAGTACAGGAAGGAAACGCTCTGCAAAGGCTTTAATCTCATCCATATTTGAAGTGTCAATATAGATGACCTGGCAGCTGCTGCAAAGAAGCTGCTTCGTCGTTGCGATATGCTTTGCAAGACCTGCCAGTTCATCATCGGCGTCCGTGACTTTATCCAATCCGGAGATGTAGCAGAAACCTAACTTCTGTCCCCATTCGATTATCTTCGCGCCAGTCGGTGCCAGACCCCTCACGGCTTCGATCGCCATGTCGCTGCCCCAGACACTGATCGCATTGCTGAGTTCAGCCATCTTGCGCATTCCCTGAATGTCAGTCGATGCCGTATCGAAAACATAGATATAATCCTTGAGTTCCGGCCTGTATTCGATGAGCTGCATTATGAGCTTTAACGATAGTCCGTTATCGGCTGAAGGGAGCTTCAAGATATTGATGTTGCCGGTCATGAGGCCTTCGGCAAGAGAATATGCGGGAAGGAAATCCATGTTGCCTGCGGCAATGTGGAAAAGCACTCCCAAAGGCATCTTCTTTACTTTGATCTGTGCGAAACCATCGATCTTATCTGTCGTGTATTCTTCAGTATTTCCAAGTTCTGTCACGAGCTTTTTGCGGAGTTGTTCCTTGGACAAAAGCACTTCTGCCTGCTTCTTGTAAGTCTCTACGGTGTCTTCCGGAAATGACGTAAGCAGGTCATCGAATCTGCCTTTCAGAAGATCGGCGCGAAGCTGTTCCACTGCATCGATTACAACTTCGGGAGACAACTGCTTCTGCGACAGGATCTTGGGGATCCTCTCTTCAAGCTCCGTAAGGAGTCTGTCCTGCTCGGAACTCTCGTATGTTTTTCCGTCGAAAAGGATCATACCTTCACCCCCTGAAGAATATCAGCTGCACCTGCGGCGCATGTCTTGATGTCCTCGGGAGCCACGCGTCCGACGATCTCGAGGTACGGCGATCTGACTCCGCACGGACATTCTTCCCCGTCGTGAAGGATGCCGAGATCGTCCGTCATTACCGACAGGATCGGCGTCGCACTGCAGAGCGGAGATATGAGATTTACAAGGCCGGTCTGACCGTTTTCGAGAGGCTCTAACGTATCGGGATCGCGGATAACTATCTTGCTGTAAACGGGCACGTGAAAGTGATGATAATCGCAGTCGGCATAAAGGATCGGATGCTCGACGGCACCGAAGAATTCGACGATGTTTTCCTCATCGATTCCGAGCGTTTTCTTCGCAAGTTTATAGAACGTTTCCTTGTCGGCAGCCTCCTGATAGAACTGCTTCCAGCCGCCTCCGAGCATGACCTTGGAACCCTTCGGTAATTTAAAGTAAAGTCCTCTTTCCTCCAGTAATCTGAACAGGAAAAACGTGTACGACGGGAACCCCATGAAGCGCACCGGAGCCCTGCCCTTCTCGTATTTTTTCAGCGCATTGATGATGCTCTCGAAATCAGGTTTGTAGCCATCTTCAGTATGCTTCAGGATATACTTTCGGCTTAAAGCCGGTGCCAGAAAAGTCGTAAGATATGCGGTCTTCGCCACCGCAGTCTTGTTTGACCTGTGAGGCTTGTAACCCATGACGATATAGCGGCAAGGCTTCGCGGTCATGATTCCGTGATATCTCGTTACCCTGATCGACATCTTAAGAGTCGCTTTCAGATCGCCGAACGCGAACCTGACGTGACTCATCTTTCCGCTCGTGCCTGACGAAGTCGCCATCACCATGTAACGCCCCGCCCTGAAATCGTGCTGCTTCATCAGCATGGTCGGAATTACGGGAATATCCTCGGGTTTTGAGATGTCTCCGGATGTGTGGACGCCAAGCCCGTCAGCAATTCTCTTATAATCATCGCAATGTGTGATCAGGTGATCGAAATTCTCTTTGCACGCATCAAGAAACAACTGCGACTTCGTGCAGTCGTATGGATCCTTACTGGCGAAAAGTCTTCTGCGCAGCTTCATGAAACACCCCATATGATCAAGCTCACAATTCAATAACGACATTATAACATGACGGTATTGCCCGAAACGAAATGAGGCTGCCCTATTAGGGCAGCCTCATCCGGAAAGGAGGTACAAAAACCATGACACACAAAACACACAACTAAAACCAACTACCGAACACTTGGAGGACTATTAACGTGTTCACCATTATAATATCACCCCCGGGAAAACCATGAGGGATATTAATGGGACCGTTTAAGGGTTGACAATTTTAATTTGCGTTGCCCGGCGAATAAGTCCATACCGAATAGCGCTGCGGTTCTTTATGGATAAAAAGGCCTTTGACAAAATGCATCTTCTGACGTCTCAGCAGCGTCCATCCGGGTCTGTCATTAAGATAGTATCCGCTCTGCTCATCAACGTAATAGTAAAGCTTTATCTCATGCGTAAGCGTGCTCTCAAGAAGTTCAATGAACATCTTGAAAGTGAACGTCTCCATCGGGCGGTACATGAACAGCACCGTATAGTCATTGTAATCCAGACCGAAAGCATCGCCTTCTATTATCTCCACATTCGGATAACGCGATGTCCATTTGAGGGCGACTTCCGCGACATCGGGATTGATCTCTATCCCCGTGAGTTTGCAGGGAAACCCGCGGCTTACCATATAGGAAATGACACGGCCTTTTCCGCAGCCGATATCAATGAATGAATCCTCCCGCGTCAGATATAAACCTTTAAGGATCTTGTCGAGACCGATGTAGGGAGCCGCCTGGCTTCCGGTCGCTCCATGGCTTTCCGCATAAGGCGTCGGGACAAAGACTCCGAGTTCCATCCCGCAGATCTTCCTGTCCTTTTTGTTGTCTATCGCGCACGATATTTTATTGGATAATTCAATTATAGGATTCACTTACAATTCTTTCCTTCGATAAGGATAACACTCTCTTTAAGCCGCGAGTTCCGCAGGCGCTTTCAGCGCCGAGGACTGTCCGAAGCGGCAAAGAGAGTGTTGTCCGCCTCGAGGACTTGTCCGAAGCGGCAAAGAGAGAGTTGTCCGCCTCGAGGACTGTTCGAAGTGGCAAGAAGGTATTTTTCATAACCATTTCTTTTTCTTAAAGAACAGTAAGCTTACCACCACAATAACGACACTTACAACGATCGTAATCGGGTAACCCCAGCGTGAATCGAGCTCAGGCATGTAGCGGAAGTTCATACCATACCAGCCGACGATCAGCGTCAGCGGCATGAAGATCGTGGTGACGACCGTAAGAACGGTCATGATGCGGTTCTGTTTGAGATCCAGATGCGCTTTATAGAGGTCGCGGAGCTGCATGGTGTAATCGCGTAATGACATGGACTGCTCATGGAGTCTTTCGGCGCGGTTAATGAATAATCTGAAGTATCTTAGATTCTCGATCTTAAAGAAACCGTTCTCGTTTTCTTCGAATTCGGCGGCAAGATCCATTAACTGTTCATAGTGGATACGAAGGTAACGGATGTCGCTTCTTATGTCATTTAAACGGCCTGATGGCAGGTTCTCTTCGCCGTCGATGATGGACTGTTCCATCGAATCAAGCTCATTCTCATAATTTTCCATGAGTCTTAAATCATCTTTGACGATCTGGTCCAGGAAATCATAGAGGAATCTTTCAAGGCTCGGAAGCTTCCATTTTTTCGTGCGCTGGACACCTTTGATAATGTTCAGAGCGGTATCATTATCATCAATGAATACAACGCCTTTTTCATCCAGAACAAAAGCGAATTTAAGATCATCACCCGACGGATTTTTCCTGTCCGGAATGGCAAACGATCCGGTAAGGGAATCGTAGTTTACTTCAGCCTTAGTCAGGAATATCTCAGAAAGATCGGGCTCGATGTCGATGCCCATCTCGAAACTGTCCTTATTTTCTTTCCATTCTTCGAAAGAAAGGACTGCAACAAACTGCTTGCCGGACTTTTTCAGCTCTTTGCGGTCAACTTCTTTTAAAGTCTCTTCAATCGCGAAAAACACTTCAGCTCATCCTCCGTAAAAACAAATCAACTCACATTTTATCAGTAATATTCAGTTCCGCCATCTTCTTTCTGCCATCAGCCATGATATCGTCATCTATCACTGCAAAAATGATATTGATCTCATAGCCGTTGTTAGCATCGATAAAATCCTTACAGGCTGTGAGCGCTCTTTCCCATGCCAGTTCCCGGGGATATCCGTATATACCCGCAGATATCAAAGGAAATGCGATCGAATGAAGACCGTTTTCTTTTGCCACTTCAAGAGATCTTTTATATGCACTGTAAAGCAGTTCAGGTTCGCCTTTGTTACCGCCGTGCCATACCGGGCCGACTGCGTGAATAACATGCTTTGCCGGAAGATCAAAGCCCGGCGTGATGGCTGCATCACCTGTCTTGCAGCCGCCGATCTTAAGACACGCTGCCTGGAGCTTGGCAGCTCCTGCTTCCCTGAAGATCGCTCCGCAGACTCCGCCGCCCATCATCAGACCCGAATTAGCCGCGTTTACTATCGCATCAACTTCAAGTTTCGTTATGCTTATCTTCTGAATACTGAGACTGCTCATGGTACGCCTCCTGATTAGTTTTCTCCGTCAATTATACCCCACCAAAGTACCTGTGCAGCCTATATGGTATTATGGATTCTGATCGAAAAAGGAGACGCGCCATAATGAGCGAAAACAGCAATAATAAGACCGGCATAGACAACAGAAAACTGTCCAAGGCGGAACAGCGGAGAAAAGAGAATTTCGAGAAGATCGAAAAAGACCTTACCGATAAAGGATACAGGCGGACCGATCTTACGATAAGTGTCATAAAGGCTAATACACTCGGCGTGCTTATTACGTGTCCGTTTATGGCAGCAGTGGTCATCTTTTACATGATCATCAACGGCGGACTTACGGATGCCGGCAATTCTCCCTGGCCGGATTATCTTAACTTTTGGATATTTATAATCTCGACAGTTCTTTTAGTCGTGGTCCACGAAGGGATCCACGGACTCTGCTGGTCTTTCGGCGCACCCAATCATTTTAAAGATATTGAATTCGGTTTCATTGTGCAGATGCTGACACCTTATGCCACCTGTAAAGCCCCTCTGTCGAAAGCTCTTTACATCACCGGTTCGCTCATGCCCATGACGCTTCTGGGGATCATTCCGGGCATCATCTGCGCATTCTTCGGAAACACCACGCTTCTCGGGATCTTCATTATCCAGATCCTGGCAGGATCAGGCGATTTTCTGATATCCTGCATGCTCATCAAATATAAGACCAAAGGTAAAGAGGTGGTCATATTAGACCACCCCTATGAATGCGGCTTAGTAGCATTTGAAAAGCAATAAGAATTACAGCATTGCCTGATAGATCTTCGTGCAGTCTTCCTCATCAAGCGTAACAAAACCCGAGATCGTGCCGGTACGGCCGTCACCGTAGCAGAGGTTCTTTACAAGCGTCGGGATATCTTCTTCCTTGCCGCCCAATTCACCTAATGTCGAAGGCATCCCGATGGAAATGAGGAACTGCTTAAATGCTTCGATTCCTTCCTCTGCGGTTTCTACGCCCCAGACTCTCTTAGCAGCCTGCTCGAAACGTGCCACATCGTGATTCATTACATATTTGAAGACAGCCGGCATCGTGACGGCAAGTCCCGCACCATGCGCACAGTCGTAAAGCGCGGACAATTCGTGCTCGATATTATGGCTGTTCCAGTCCTGTGATCTTCCTACGCCGCAGGAGTTCGTATGAGCCATAGTACCTGCCCACATGATGTTTGCGCGTGCTTCATAATTGTTAGGATCAGCGATCACCTTCGGGCCTTCATTCTTCATGGTGATGAGGAGAGCTTCGATAAGTCTGTCCGTGACCTCGACGTCCTTGGAATTTGTAAGATAACGCTCATAAAGGTGAGCCATGATGTCCGTGATGCCGCATGCGGTCTGATAAGGAGGAAGCGTCTGTGTGAGCTCAGGATTTAAGATGCTAAACTTAGGTCTGATGCCTTCACCGCTCGCGCCTCTCTTGTACATGCCTTCTTCCTTGGTGATTACGGAGTCTCCGGAACCCTCACTGCCTGCCGCTGCAATGGTAAGAACCGTGCCTACGGGCAGCGCTTTCTCGATGGGCTTTCCGCAATAGAAATCCCAGAAATCACCGTCGTAAACAACGCCTGCAGCGATTGCTTTGGATGAATCGATGGAGCTTCCGCCGCCTACAGCAAGAACGAAATCAACGCCTTCTTTTTTGCATAGTTCGATTCCCTCATAAACGAGTCCGCTCCTCGGATTCGGCTTAACGCCTCCGAGTTCGACATAGGATAATCCTGCTTCATCAAGCGAAGCTTTTACCCTGTCCAAAAGGCCTGAACGCACAACGCTTCCGCCACCGTAATGAATGAGGACCTTGGATCCTCCGAAAGTCTTAACGAGGTTTCCTGCCTCGCTCTCCGTGCCTTTCCCGAAAACGAATTTTGTAGGTGAATAGAAGGTGAAATTTTCCATGATTATCTCCTTTGCATTAATTGATCTTATTTGCTTTTGCAACTGCGTCTTCCAAGCTCATTCCGGCAAATTCCTGTGCGCGGAAGATCTGACCGTTGATAGTGTCATCGACGAATGCCCCTACTACAACACCCGGTATCGCGCTCTCCGGAGCGTTAGGCGCATTGGGGCCGCCAAGATCAGTCCTGCACCAGCCGGGATCTGTAAGGTTCATTGCAACGCCTGTACCTCCGAGCCTTGAAGCCATGTCTTTGGTGATCTTATCAAGTGCAGCTTTTGCCGCGGAATAACCCGCCTGTTCAGGCTCCTTATCAATGCCGCTCGTCGTGTTTACGATGCGTCCGAATCCGCGTGCAGTCATTTTCGGGAGAAAGTGATAACAGATCATGGCAGGAGCAATCGTGTTGACGTTAAAGCTCACCGTAAAATCTTCGGGAGGTGTCGTGCAGTATTCAGGTCTGTATGCGATCTGGAGACCTGCATTGTTAAGAATGATGTCTACATCTATACCAAGCGCATCGACGTCGGAGAGCATCTTCATTACCGACGGAATGTCGTTAAGATCAGCTTCGAAAGAATGACACTCCAAGCCCTTTGCTTTTATCTCTTTTTCAAGCTCTGCAGTGTGTTCAATACTTCTGCTCTGCAACAAGAGATTACACCCCTGCTCTGCCATAAGCGTTGCCGCGAGTCTTCCGATGCCTCTTGACGCGCCTGTTACCAAAACCCATTTTCCTTTGAGATCAAGCATAACAACACCCCGCTCCATTCTTATTTATATGCAAACATTTTAACAACACGGCTTGGGCAAAATATTCAATTTATCTTTGTTTTTTATCGAGGTTTTGATGTCTTATTTTTCGGTTGATATAATACAATCTAATGGGGTCTGACCCCGAAAGGCGATGAGAATGAGTAAAAGCGTAGTTGTGGCAGGTCACATCTGCCTCGATATAACACCATCGATCGAAAAACAGACATCATCCGGGATCAGCGACATATTTGCTCCCGGCAGGCTCATCAGCGTCGGCGACGCCGATATCCATACGGGCGGCGCTGTCGCCAATACCGGCCTTGCCATGAAGATACTTGGTACGGACGTCACACTCGCAGGAAAGATCGGTTCTGATGATTTTGGAGACATGATCGTTTCCATAGCATCAAAATACGATGCCGCTTCAGGACTCATCCGCAGCAAAAACGATTCGACTTCTTATTCCGTTGTCCTAGCAGTTCCCGGGATCGACCGTATCTTCCTTCACAACCCCGGCGCAAACAACACCTTCTGCGCGGACGACCTTCCTATGGACGCAATAAGAAAAGCCGCGCTTTTCCATTTCGGATATCCTCCTCTCATGAAGCGTATTTACGAGAATGAAGGCGATGAACTCGTAAAGATTTTACGCACGGCTCAGGAAGCAGGCGCTGCCACGAGTCTTGATCTTGCCGCGGTAGATCCTGATACTCCCGCAGGAAAAGCTGACTGGAAGAAGATCCTTACCAACGCATTGCCTTATGTGGATATTTTCGTTCCGAGCATCGAAGAACTCCTTTTCATGCTGGACAGGACAAAATATGAGGAGCTGCGGAAAAACAATGCCGGCAACGATCTGACAGAGATCATGGATCTAGAGCGTGATATCATACCGCTCGGAAAAACGTGTATGGATCTTGGTGCCAGGATCGTTCTCATAAAGTGCGGAGTTCCCGGTATGTACTACTGCACCGCTTCTTCAGAGAAGATCGGCAGGATCTCTCCCCGCCTCGGACTTGATGCCGAGGCATGGGCAGACAAAAGCGGCTTCGAAACAAGCTTTGTTCCCGACAAAGTCTTATCAGGCACCGGTGCCGGTGATACCAGCGTTGCCGCTTTTCTGACTTCGATACTTAACGGATGCACTCCTGAACAAAGCGTAAGCTATGCTGCCGCGACGGGCGCATGCTGCGTTTCTTCATACGATGCTTTAAGCGGTCTTTTGAGCTTTGAAAAGATCGATGAGAAGATCGCCTCCGGCTGGAAGAAGATCTGACTCAGTCTTAAAAAACCGATTACAGGAAAATTACTGAAATAACCCGATAATCATTACGAATTCTGTAATTACAACCGAAATTACAGAAACATTAATGGTTTTGCTCCTTTTTCATTAATATTTCCGTAATCGGCAAATCTCACTCTTTTAGATACCAATAAACAGAGGCTGCTGCAAATATGCAACAGCCTCCGGATAATTATTTTAGCAATGTCAGATCAGTCGTCGATTGCCTTATCTGTTGCTCTGTTGTAGATGGCTTCGACTTCCTTGCCGGGAGCCTTGGTTACTACCGTAGCAATCAATGCGATGATAAGACCGCAGATAAAGCCGGGAACGATCTCATAAACGCCGGTATCCTGAATAAGCGCCGGTCTGATCGTTGACGTGAAAAGAAGGAGCCATGCGATATCTGCGACTGCGCCGCCGATGATACCTGCAACTGCACCTGCATAGTTAAAGCGCTTCCAGAACAGTGAAAGGATAACGACAGGTCCGAACGAAGCGCCGAACAATCCCCATGCGTTCTCGACCATGTTCATGATGTCGGCAGCCCAGCTCTTCTCGTTATCAAGGCCCTGACGTGCAATGAAGAATGCGATGACTGCAACGACAAGAACGACGATACGGCCGAGCCAGAGCATCTCCTTATCAGATGCCTTGTCCTTGCGGATCAAAGGCTTATAGATGTCGCTCGTAAATGCGGAAGATGCGACGAGGAGCTGTGAGTCAGCTGTGGACATTGCGGCGGCAATGATCGCGGAGAGAAGGATACCTGCAAGGAAACCCGGGAAGATGTCGCAAACGACTTCGATGAAGATCCTCTTTCTTCCGTCAGGAAGGAGAAGCTCTGCAAGAGGCGTGCCGTCAGACATGATGTAAGTTCTTCCGAGATAAGCGATGATTGCAGCTGCACCAAGGGTAAGGATAACCCAGACGATGGCGACTGCTGCAGATTTCTTGATCTGCGAAGGCTTCTCGATGGACATGAAACGGACAAGGATATGAGGCATACCGAAGTAACCAAGACCCCATCCGAGACCGGTAACGATCTCCTGCCAGGGAGCTACAAAAGGATCTGTTCCGAATGCAGTAACACCTTCTTTTATTTCACCGTAGTAAACGGGATTAAACTGACCTACTGCCTGCATGACGATCGGCACTGCGAGGAGCGCGATGAGCATCATGAGACCCTGGAAGAAGTCAGTCCAGCAAACTGCCTTGTAACCGCCAAGGAATGTGTAGACAAGGATCAGTACTGCGAAGATGATCATTGCAAGATGCTGATGATCATTGAACCAAGGCAGAACGGATGCAAAAACCGTTGTTCCTGCAACGAATGCGGAAGCAACATATACCGTAAAGCTGATAAGGAAGATGATAGCGCAAACGACCTTCAGCACCGGGCTCTGGCTTGCAAATCTGTTCGTGAGATACTGGGGTAATGTGATCGAGTCACCTGCTGCCTTTGAGAAACGGCGGAGCCTGGTGGCAACGAAGATCCAGTTAGCGGCAGTACCTAATGCAAGGCCGATACCGATCCAGACCTGTCCCATACCGAACGCAAAGAGCGAGCCGGGGAAACCCATCAAGAGCCAGCCGCTCATGTCCGATGCCTGCGCGCTCATCGCAGTAACAAAAGGACCCATGTGACGACCGCCAAGGAAATACTCTTTCTCGTCCCCGCCCTTACTCTTGAAGAAGAAGTAAATACCGATCTCAAGGACAACGACGAAATAGAGTATAAAAGCAATTATCTTGTCCATAACATACTCCTTTGGAAATTCATAACATTTCGTATTATAACAGAAAAAGTCTTTTATACACTAAAGAACACACGCCCGCATTTAAGAATTATTTAAGGAACAGCTAATAAATATCTCAAGATTTATCCGCCCCGGGGGAATAGAGTATAGTCAACAATATCGAAAAGGCGGCTTCGGACAATGACTAAGGAAAAGAACAATTACGGCAGATTCCTCCTTCTCTGGGCGGGAGAATTCATATCATCAATAGGCGGAGGCCTTACGAGCTTCGGTCTGGGATTATATATCTTCCAGAAGACCGGAAGCGCTGCGGACATGGCACTCCTTACTCTTCTCGGATTCCTTCCGGGCCTGATCCTTAAAGTTCCTGCCGGCGTTCTGGCAGACAGATATGACAGACGTCTTCTCATGATGATCGGCGACGGCCTCTCGGGCCTCGGTGTACTGTTCATCCTTATCTGCATGCTTCAGGGAGAAGCCGCGCTCTGGCAGATATACCTCGGAACCACGATAAGCTCGGTATTCTCGGCACTCCTCGAGCCCTCATATACCGCTACGATCACAGACCTTCTGACCAAGGAGCAGTACTCCAAGGCAAACGGTCTGGTATCCATGGCAGGTTCTTCAAGATACATCTTCTCGCCTATCATTGCCGGATTCCTTCTTGCGGTCAGTGACATCAAGCTTATCCTCATCATTGATATCTGCACATTCTTCCTCACGGTCGTAGCAGCAGCGATCGTCAGAAGCGGAATCAAGACAAGCTTAAAGAGCGAACCAGAGCCGTTCTTTGCGAGCATGAAGGAAGGCTGGGCTGCAGTAACGGCAAAGAAGGGCCTTGTCGTCCTGGTCGTTGTATCTTCACTGATCTGCCTCTTTATGGGCGTGTTCCAGGTGTTGGGCGAGCCTTTCGTACTGTCCTTTGCCGATTCCAAGACATTGGGCATAGTCGAGACTGCAGCAGCTTCAGGCATGCTCGTAACGAGCATCCTTCTCGGAATAAAGGGCATCAAGAAAAACTTCGTAAGAGCACTCTGGATAGGTCTTGCTGTCTCCGGTGTCGGCATGGCATTATTCGCAGTCTTTGAGAATCCTTATGTCATATGCTCATTCGGATTCCTGTTTTTCGCAGCACTGCCTTTCGCAAATAACAGCCTCGATTACCTTGTAAGGACCAATATCCCTGCTGAACTTCAGGGACGAGCATGGGGCTTTCTCGGATTCATCTCCCAGCTCGGATATGTAGCCGCATACGGTCTTTCCGGAATAACCGCAGACTTTATCGGCAAGGTCTCCGGCAAGGGCGTAGGAACCGGTTCGGCAATAACCGTCATAGGCGCAGGTATCTGCCTTGTAATCGTCGCGCTCGTAATGTCGAGGATAAAGAAGATCAGAGAGCTTGAAAATACAGAGGAAACCGTTCAGGTTCAGACAGAAACTGCTTAAATTTCTTTCGCCTTTATACAGATTTTATTGGAACTCATATGAAGGTCCGTGGCTAACGTTTTTTGCTGTGATACAATGAAATGGTATTAGCGGAGGACATCTGATGGATCTGTTTAAAGTATTTATTTGTGAAGACGAGAGTATCGTGCGCGAAGGTCTGCGCGACATGATACCGTGGGAGAAGTACGGCTTCGAGTTTGTCGGGGATGCTCCCGACGGCGAGATGGCCCTGCCCATGATACGTAAGCTCAAGCCGGACGTCCTCATAACCGACATCACCATGCCATTCATGGACGGATTGTCATTAAGCAAGACCGTCACCAAGGAACTTCCGAATATAAAGATCATCGTCATCTCCGGTTACAGCGATTTCGAGTATGCCCGAAAAGCGATCGAGATCGGCGTCGAGCAGTATCTCTTAAAGCCGGTCACTAAAACAGACATGATCAACGCATTGGAAGGCGTCCGCAAAAAGATCACCGAAGAGAATGAGCAGAAAGACTACGTCAAGCTCTATGAACAGGAATTCAAGAAGTTCGAGAGATTGTCCCACAGGGTGTTTTTCGAGAAGCTCGTCGAAGGCTCCATGTCCGTACAGGAGATCTACGAAGAAGCGGACAAGCTCCATCTTAACCTTTCGGCTGACGGATATAACATTGTTATTTTCTCGATAAGGGACCTGGACCAGTCAACTTATTCGGACAATGCATCGGGCGTTACCGAGAGTCTGCTCAACCAGTTCCTGCAGTACCCTGACTACATCATATTCAGATGCAATCTCTTCTCTTATGCCGTGCTCATCAAGGGCGATGAGGAGAGCCTCAAGCGCATGGAGGAGAAGTGCGTCAAGATGATCCGCCAGCACTGCGAGGAGGCACCGGTCACACTCGACTGGCACGTCGCGGTGGGCATCGCCACAAACAGACTGAGCGGTCTGTCATCCTGCTATCAGGATGCGAACAGGGCGTTTGCATACAGACACATCTTCCCCAGCCAGCACATCTTCACGTCGGAGCAGATCAGGACTGAACAGTACGTTACGGATGAGAATCAGCTCAACAAGATCGATGCGGGCAAGTTCGATCCCATGATCATCAGATATTTCGTACAGACCGGTACGGCCGGAGAAGTCGGGACGTTCTCGGAGGATTATCTCAAGAGCGTTGAATCAAGTGTCAATTCGATCCTGTTCCGCTATTACCTGCTCGTAAGCATAAGAGTAAACGTCGAGCTCGCGCTCAAAGAGGCTGACGTCGATTCCGAACAGATCGCGGCAAACCTTCCGACGTTCGACACGAACATAACGGCCGAGGAGGTCAAGCCTTATCTCACCGAGGCACTGACGGTCGCCATCAAGATGCGCGACGCGGAAGCGCAGAAGAGAGGCAACGACATCATAAACAATGCCGTTGACTACATCAATGAACACTATGCCGACGAAGACATCTCACTCGATTCCGTTGCCGAGGAGATCAACATCAGCGCCAACTACTTAAGCGCGCTTTTCTCCAACAAGGTCGGTCTGTCATTCGTCGAATACATCACCAAAAAGAGAATGGCAAAGGCCAAGATCCTTCTCCGCAACACGAGTAAGAGGAGCGGCGAGATCGCGAATGAGATCGGATATAAGGATCCGAGATATTTCTCATTCGTATTCAAGAAGAACCAGGGCTGCACACCCAGCCAGTACCGCAACGGGGAAATCACCGAATAATGAAGTCTCCCTCTGACAGGAGTAAGAATTCGAACACGGTACAGGCAAAGATGTACCGCCTTATGTTTCAGATGTTCATCCCGATCGCGGTAATCCTCGTAAGCATTTTCGTAATGCTCCTGACGCGTAACCTGATGTATGCCTCGGTATCGGGCAACATCGTCAAGGTATCGGGCTTCAACCAGAAGTTCAAGCAGGAGATCGACGAACAGATGTATTTCTATGTTACGGGATACAGTGACGAGATCCCCTGGGATGATGTCAGTTCCGCAAGGACCCTTGCCGAAGACCTTCTGAAGAACACGTCAAACACCGACGGCTGCAAGGCAATGACAAGCGTTCTCTCACTCTGCGACAAACTTAAGATCTATATGCAGAATATCGAGAATACGGTCAGTTACGATGACCGCATGGACCAGCTCGATACGAACATCTACATCACCACCGGACTCATCGAGGAATACATGTATTCGTATCTTTATTATGAGGCCGGCGAAATGGCGAGCATCCAGAAGCAGATCGACCTCCTGCTCACGGTAGAGATCGCATTTGTCGTCCTGGTTATGGTAGTGGTCATCCCGATAGTCTTAAGCCGTGCCGTCAAGCTCTCGAAAAGCATCACTGATCCGATCGTCGCCATGAACAGCCGCGTCAAAGAGATCGGCGGCGGTGACTTAAGCCCGCACACGCCTGTCGAGACCGATGACACGAGTCTCGCTCTCCTCAGTACGGGAATCGAGGACATGGCCGCGAGACTCGACAAACAGATCGAGCTTAACCGTCAGGAGCAGATCAAGCTCAGAGACATCGAGCTGTCTCTCATCCAGGCACAGATCAATCCGCACTTCCTTTACAACACGCTTGACGCGATCGTCTGGCTCATCGAGATTGGCAAGAACGACCAGGCGGAACAGATGGTAACGAGCCTGTCGTCTTACTTCCGTTCGTTCTTGAGTGACGGCCGTGATATCGTTACCGTCGCTGAGGAGAAGCAGCATATTCAGAGTTACCTTGAGATCCAGCAGGTCCGTTACAGGGACATCATGGAGTATGAGATCAACATCGATCCCTCCATAGAGGCTACGAAGATCCCCAAGATGACCCTGCAGCCCCTCGTCGAAAACGCCATCTACCATGGTCTGAAACCCAAGCGCGGCAAGGGTAAGATAATAGTCACCGGCACACGTGAAAACGGCAGGATCATCCTTAAGGTGTCGGATACGGGTCTCGGCATGAGCGATGAAGAACTCGAGAACCTTAAGACAAGAGTGCTCAACGAGGACACCACGAGCTTCGGACTTACGTCTGCATACAAGAGACTGAAGCTCCTTTACGGCGAGGACTGCTCTTTCGACATCGAGAGCGAACCGCAGGAAGGAACCTCCATAAGCATTGAGATGCCGGGAAAGGCGGACATAGATAATGAGACGATTCTGTAGTATTTTGCTCTCCGTGGCAATGATCTTCTGCATGGCAGGCTGCACGGGCATAAGAACGGCCGAGTCTTCAGCCGGAAAAGCTTATGTCATCGGCTTCTCACAGGTAGGCTCCGAATCCGACTGGCGCGTCGCAAACACGAGATCCATGATGGCGACCTTCGAAGACGATCCGGAATATGAGCTCATAATGGAGAATGCCAGACAGCAGCAGGAAAACCAGTTCGCCGCCGTAAGAAAGTTCATCCTCGAGGGAGTCGACTTCATAATCATCGCACCCACGGTCGAGGAAGGCTGGGAGACCGTTCTTACGGAGATCCACGAAGCCGGGATCCCCGTCATCATAATGGACAGATCCGTCGCGGTCGATGATGAGGCTCTTTATCTTACGAACATCGGCTCGGACTTCCTCCGTCAGGGCAATCTTGCCGTCGAATGGCTCGAGGAAGAGATCCCCGAAGATACGCAGATCAAGATACTGCACCTTCAGGGAACGATCGGCGCCACCGCCCAAATCCAGAGGACAAAGGCTCTTGAAGACGCAGTCGCAAAGCACGCAAACTGGGAGATCTCGAGCCAGCTCTACGGGGATTTCACCGAGGCAAAAGCCTACGAGGTCATGACCGCCTATCTCAGGGAAAACAAAGACATCGATGTCCTCTACAGCGAGAACGACAACATGACCTTCGGCGCGATGCGGGCACTCGAAGAAGCAGGCATCACATACGGAAACGGCGGACAGGTAAAGATCATAACTTTCGACGCTACAAGAGAAGCTCTTCAGTATTGTCATGACGGCAAGATAAATCTCTGCGTTGAGTGTAACCCCTTGTTTGGTCCCCGCGTTAAAGAACTCATCGAGAACTACCGCAACGGCATCCCAATCCCCAAGCATGTATATGTCGACGAATCCGCGTACACGACCCAGAACATCACCCAGGAATTTGTAGACTCGAGAGAGTATTGATCAGAAAAAACAGTAGTTATGGAAGACAGTAAAAGATATTCTCATATCGATCTGATGGAAACCATCGCCATCTTTTTCGTAATTACATATCACAGTACACTTTACAGTTTTGAAATAACCGGTATTGATTCTGCACTTTACTATTTTCGTTACTTTGGCAGAACCATATTATCCACGTGTGTTCCTTTGTTCTTTTTTGTAAACGGATATCTTCTGTTCAACAAACAATTTGATCTGAAAAAACACATCAAAAAAATATTAAAACTGATAATACTTGTGTTTGTTTGGGCTCTTATTCTCATGCCGGCATATCTGGCAATTTCCGGAGAGCCTTTAGACATTAATGTGATCCTGGATAGTATTTCCAATCTTTCCATTCCCTGGTCGATGAATATATTCTGGTTTATCGGCGCTCTTGTCTGTTTATATATTTTGTTTCCTGTTCTTAAAATATCATTTGATAAAGATAAGCGCATCTTTTGCTTTTTTATCATTGTCTGTGCCATATTCACGTTTGGAACCGTTTTAGGGGATCAGCTTCTGACAATAGAGGGAATAGTATTTCATCAAAAATATAACGGATTAAATTATCCTGTCTTTCTGATGTTTAACCCGTTTAGAGAAATCCGCGGGTATTCATTCGTGTATTTTTGTTTAGGAGGAATGATCTATACCTATGAGGACAGGATACTGTCAGTTTCAAAGATAAAAAGGAATGTCATTTCAGCGTCGGGGATCATTCTTTCCTGTTCATTGTTATTTCTGATCGGAATATTATATTCAAAGTATAATGACGGAGAAATGTGGGATGTGGTCTGGAACGGATATGATTCTGTTTTTACGCTTTTTAATGTGCTTTTCATTTATGTTCTTTGTCTGAATTATAAAGGCTGCAACAAGTTTATTATTTCCATTTCCAAAAACACGTTGGGCATATATTTTCTGCACAAGTTAATAGTGCGTTTAACCCACCCATGGATAATAACTGTTCCCGCACTTTGTAATAATGCATTTAATCTTTTCTATGCGTTTTCAATAATGTGCATCTGCCTGCTGATATGTATTTTGATGAGAAAGATTCCGGTCCTAAGAAAACTAATATAAAACTGAATTGGAAAATGTTTCTGTAAGTCTCATCGGAACCTTCACGCTTTTCGCAGTGCGTCGTCCTTCGGCCAGAGCTGTGACTGTTCCAGCCAGTGACTTGCAAAAGAGATCATTATCGTATCCCATTGTCATTAAACCGGCAGCACAGTTTTCTGAATAAAGTCCATTGTCAAAACAGCCGACAGCTATATCGTCAGGAACGGATATTTTTTTCTTCAGAAGCATATTCACCAATTGATTTGCGATCATGCCGTTCTGACAGATGACGGCATCGCATGATGAAGAAATCTCATGAACAAAAGCTTCGAGCTTCTTATCTTTTCCGGATATGATGTCTTTTTCTTCATGATAAGACAGCAGCAGACACGCTGACTCATCGAATTCCGAATCGGAATCAAGAAGGGCCTTGATATAACCCTGATACCTGTCCCGTCCGGAGGAATCATCCATGCGGAATATGCAGGCAATCTTTTTTCTGCCGGTATCAAATAAATGCTTTGTCAGTTCCTTCGTGCCTTCTTCATTATCAGGTACAACATGTATGGGACCGAGAATGGAGTTGCAAAAAATAACAGGGATCTGCATATCCGATATCTCTTCTATTATCCTTGAATTCGGATTTGGAATAAGATCACGTGAGGGCTCAATGATCAGTGCGGCAGGACGCTCTGAAATGACCTTCATAAGAATATCTTTCCCGACCTTTATGCTTCCGCCGGTGGAAAAAGACTTAAGGTCATATCCGGAAAAAGCCGGCTGTTCTTTCAAACCCTGGATCAGAGCAGGGCTTTGGTATCGGTCGCAGTCTTCGGTCATGAAGAATACAGTTCTGCTTGTAAAAGTATCATCGGAAATGAAGGAGCCTGCTCCGCGGCGCTTTACGATTAGACCTTTTTGGAGCAGCACTTCGAGAGCGGCGCGGATGGTCTGCCTGCTGCAGGAAAATTCTTTGCAGAGATCCTGCTCGGAAGGGAGCCTCATCTTCCCTTCTGATCTCATGCGCTTGAGCTCTAATTCAAGCTTGTTGACTATGACTTTGTATTTATCAGCCACGGCTATAAAGCTCCTTTTTCTATACGAAAATTATACAATCCGGCATACACGCAGATAAACGATAAATATTTGACATAAATTTTCCGACAGTGAAAGCGGTGAAAATCTTATCCTCTTATCTCCCGCAAAGCTGATGATTTCAAAGTGTGCGCCGGATAGTTGGGCATAATGACAAGAACATTTAGGGAATCACGCATACGAATGCACCTAAAGATTTTCGACAAGAGAGCAAAAGATTTTCGACATTGGCGCAGAAAATGACACCGCGGCACGGAATCTGTCTGTTTTTCAAAGCGGGACAGCAAATCTGTATTTATGCAACTTTACCATTCTATTTAGGGCATACGAGATTCGTTGCGGAGTATTGTCGATGGGTGTTTATTTGGGGCAGAGTACATCGGAACACAAAAGGTGCTCCGGGAAAAACCTCAAAATGTAAAGGAGAATCATTATGAAGAAATTTGTTAAAATGTTAGTTTCTTCCGCAGTCATCGGTGCTATGGCATTCGGTATGTGTGCTTGTACACAGACAACACCTACACAGGCACCTACAGCTGCTCCCACTGACGGAACAACAGCAGCAGCTACTGACGCACCTACAGAAGGCGGCAGCGGACTTATCAAGGTTGGTATCATCAACAACGATCCTAACGAGTCCGGTTATCGTACAGCTAACGACAGAGACATGAAGGCAACATTTACAGAAGAGAACGGCTATGAGGCTTCTTTCTTCTACAGCCTTAAGAACGAAGATCAGATCGCAGCAGCTCAGAAGTTCATCCAGGACGAAGTAGATTATCTCTTGATCTCAGCAGCTGGTACATCAGGTTGGGACGGAGTTCTTGAGCAGGCACAGAAGGCCGGCATCAAGGTTATCCTCTTCGACAGAACAATTGACGCAAGCGAAGACCTCTATGAGGCATCCATCGTTTCAGACATGGCTAAGGAAGGCGAAAAGGCAGTTACATGGCTCGCTTCACAGAACCTTTCTGAATACAAGATCGTTCACATCCAGGGCGTTATGGGTTCATCCGCTCAGATCGGCCGTTCCGGCGCTCTCGACGATAAGGTAGCTGCAGAGGCTAACTGGACAATCGTTAAGCAGCAGACAGCAGAGTGGTCTGAAGAGACAGCTCAGCAGATCGTTCAGGCAGTTATCGATTCCGGCGAAACATTCAACGTAATCTATGCAGAGAATGACAACATGGCTAAGGGCGCTGTTGCAGCTCTTGACAAGGCAAACATCTCTCACGGCGTAGGCAAGGACGTTCTCGTTATCGGTTTCGACTGCAACACATGGGCACTTGAAGAAGTACTCGCAGGCAACTGGAACTATGATGGTCAGTGCAATCCTTTCCAGGCTTCCTACATCGACGACATCATCAAGAATGGCGTTAAGGAAAAGGTAGTCATCATGGACGAGAAGGGCTTCGACGCTGCAACAATCACAGCTGACGACGTTGCTAACTACGGTATCTGATAGTAGTTCTTTTAAACAGATAATTAGAGTATTTAGCTAACAACTGAGTGTGCGATGCGATGCGTCTCATCGCATCGCACATTCTTTCTTTGAACAGGAGGAGGAACATCATGAAGGATAGCGCAGTTTTGGAGATGCGTGGGATATGTAAATTTTTCCCGGGCGTGCGCGCTCTTGAGAACGTTGATTTCACATTAAGAGAAGGCGAAATCCATGCTCTGATGGGCGAGAACGGTGCAGGTAAATCAACACTTATCAAAGTGTTGACCGGCGTATATCCAAAAGACGGTGGCGATGTCACGCTGTCAGGTCAGCCCGTACACATCAAGTCACCTCAGGATGCACAGAATAAAGGTATCGCAACGGTTTATCAGGAGATCACTCTCTGCCCTAACCTTACGGTAGCCGAAAACATGTACATCGGTCGTACAAGCGGTCCTTTCACAAACTGGAACAAGATCAACAGCTCTGCAGGCAAGCTCCTTAACGATCTTGGAATCCCGGCAAGCCCCACAGAACAGCTCGGCAACTGTTCCATCGCTATTCAGCAGATGGTAGCTATCGCACGTGCAGTAGACATGGATTGTAAGGTCCTCATCCTCGATGAGCCTACATCCTCATTGGATGAACAGGAAGTTCAGAAACTCTTTAACCTGATGCGTGATCTTAAAGCAAAGGGTGTAGGAATCATATTTGTAACCCACTTCCTTGAGCAGGTTTATGAGGTCTGCGACCGCATTACCGTTTTACGTGACGGTAAGCTCGTAGGCGAATACATAATTCAAGACCTGCCCAGAGTTCAGCTCGTATCAAAGATGCTCGGTAAGGATTTCGATGACATGGCCGAGATCAAGAGCGATGCTGACGCAGATAAAATTGACTATAACGGCACCCCCGTTTACCAGGCAACTAACCTTACCGGAACGACCGGGATAAAGCCGTTTGACTTCGTTATACACAAAGGCGAAGTCAACGGCTTTACCGGTCTTCTGGGCTCCGGCAGGTCTGAGAGCGTTCGTGCCATTTTCGGTGCCGACAGAGTTGTCGGCGGTACAGTAAAGATAGACGGCAAGGAAGTAAAGATCAGAAAGCCGTTAGATGCCATGAAGCATGGTATCAGCTATCTGCCTGAAGACAGAAAGCTCGACGGCATCGTCGGTGATCTTTCCGTAAGAGATAACATCATACTGGCGCTCCAGGTAATGAAGGGATTCTTCAAGCCCTTCTCGCGTGCCCAGGCCGAGAAATTTGCTGATGAATACATCAAGCTCCTGAACATCAAGACCGCTTCCCAGGACACTCCTATCAAGTCCCTGTCAGGCGGAAACCAGCAGAAGGTAATCCTTGCAAGATGGCTTCTTGCAAATCCTCAATATCTCATTCTCGATGAGCCTACCAGAGGTATCGATGTAGGAACAAAGGTCGAGATCCAGAAACTTGTTTTAAAACTTGCTGCGGAAGGAAAGAGCGTAACTTTCATTTCCTCCGAAATTGATGAGATGGTCCGTACGTGTTCGCGCCTTGTAGTCATGCGTGACGGCAAGGTCGTAGGCGAACTTAAGGGAGATGATCTCAACCAGAATAAGATCATGGCAACGATTGCCGGAGGTGAATCCAAATGACAGCACCCGCTATTGAATCCAAAAAGGGAAATGCCAATTTTCTCTCAAAGATTGTACGTAACCAGCTATTTATCCCGCTTGTTGCTCTCCTGCTCCTGATAATCTTCAACCTCATTACGGATCCCGGATTTTTCAAGGTCACGTTAGAGCCTAACAGTGACGGAAACATGATCTTATCAGGCAACCTTATCACAATGATCGACTACGCATCCGAGCTCGTAATTCTGGCTATCGGAATGACACTCGTTACATCTGCATCCGGCGGTCAGGATATTTCCGTCGGTGCTACTATCGCAATTGCAGGATCAACAGTTTTAAGGATAGTAAAGACACAGTCCCCTGATATCTCCGGTGCCAAATTCGCCGAGATAATCATCTTGTCTTTCCTTTTATGTGTTCTCGTTTCCGCCGCTTTCGGAGCCTTTAACGGTGCACTCGTCGCATTCTTCAAGATCCAGCCGATGGTAGCAACGCTCATCCTTTTCACGGCAGGACGTTCGATCGCAGCATGGATCAACAACAATGACAATATCTCCATAACCGACAAGCGTTTCAGCTACTTCGGAAATTTCATCCCCGGAATCGCAGTGCCGACTCCGGTATTCATCACGATCATCTGTCTTATAGTGATCGCCATTATTTTGAAAGTAACCAACTTAAGACTGTATTCCCAGTCTGTAGGTATCAACTCTTCATCCTCAAGACTTAACGGTATCAACCCGAAGATGATCAAGCTCCTCACGTTCGTTATCCTCGGCATATGCGTTGCAGTCTGCGGATTCATCAAGGTATCAAGAACTTCATCCATTACTTATTCAGTCATCGCCAACAACATCGAAATGGACGCGATCCTCGCAGTTGCTCTTGGCGGAAACAACTTAGGCGGCGGTAAGTTCAATCTTACGGCTTCGGTTCTGGGCGCTTATGTCATCCAGTTCCTTACTACGACGCTCTACAAGTTCAAGGAGATCGACTCCAGTTCCATCTCTGCTTACAAGGCAGTAGTAGTAATCCTCCTCATAATCATTTCTTCTCCTTTCGTCCGTAAACTTTTCGAAGATTTCAAAAACAAGAGAGAAGCAGCGAAAGCAGAAGCCTTAAAAGCCGGTGCAGGAAAGGAGACAGCCTGATATGTCAGTAAATACAAATGCATTGGGAAACAACAAGCTTAAAAAGCGTTCTTCCTTAACAGATACAAATCTTCTTCTCATCATTACCATTGCAGTATTCATAGTAATGTACATATGCGCGGTATTATTCCTCAAAAAGGGATTCACCAAGCCTCAGATGTTCTTCAACATCCTGAATGAGAATGCTTCACTCCTCGTTCTGTCCTGCGGCATGACTCTCGTCATGATCACCGGCGGCATCGATATCTCAGTCGGACAGGTAACCTCACTCGTCTGCATGGCATGCGCCGTACATCTCGAAAAGAACGGCGGTAACGTCTTCACATCGATCCTCATCGCTCTGGCTATCGGTCTTGCATTCGGTATCGTTCAGGGATTCCTCGTTGCTTACCTGGAATTCCAGCCGTTCATAGTAACCCTTGCGGGCCTGTTCTTCGCGAAAGGTATGACCACCATAGTGTGCAGCGACCGTGTTGCCGTTACTTACGAACCCTTCGTTAAATTATGCAGAACAGAAGTCACCATTCCCTTCCTGGGTTCCGTAAATAAAAAAGGAATCTACGTTCCCGCTTATGTCGAGGTCGGCGTTATCGTTGCGCTCGTTGTAGTCGTCCTGCTCTTCTGTCTGCTCAGATGGACAAAGCTCGGACGTAACTTCTACGCAGTAGGAGGAAATAACCAGAGTGCCAACATGCTCGGTATCAACGTCAAGCTCACAAAGTTCCTGGCACACGTTCTCTGCGGTCTTTGCGCAGGAATCGGCGGATATCTTTTCTTCCTGCATGCATGCTCCGGTTCTCCTCTGCACGCACAGGGCGCCGAGATGAACGCCATCGCTTCATCGATCATCGGCGGCACGCTGCTCTCAGGCGGTGTCGGAAATATTGCAGGAACGCTTTTCGGTGTTCTCTCACTTTCGACGATCAAGAATATCGTTACTTCACTTGGTCTTGAAGATGCATGGTGGACAAACATCACCGTAGGCGTAATGCTTTGTATCTTCCTCCTTGTTCAGAGTGTTATACTTGCACGTAAGAACATTTCAAAGAAGTAATAACAAGGAGGCACTAACGTGGATCTAAAGACAACAGCATTGGGAATCGAACTGGGTTCCACACGTATCAAGGCAGTCCTGATCGATAAGGATCACATGCCCGTCGCACAAGGGGATTTCGAATGGGAGAACCAATTCGAGAACGGCATCTGGACATATTCGTCCGATATGATCCACTCCGGAATTCAGGCATGCTATAAAGCTCTTAAGGCTGACGTAGAATCCAAGTTCGGCGTAAAGCTCACAGAGGTCGGCGGCATCGGCATCTCCGCAATGATGCACGGTTACCTGCCATTCGACAAGGACGGAAAGCAGCTTGCTGAATTCCGCACATGGCGTAACACCATCACCGGTGAAGCAGCAGAGAAACTCACCGAGGTCCTGGGCTTCAACATCCCCCAGCGCTGGAGCATCGCGCACTACTATCAGGCTATTCTTAATAACGAGTCCCACGTCGGTGACATCGATTATCTGACAACACTTGCAGGCTATATTCATTGGCGTCTTACAGGCCTTAAGGTCATGGGTGTCGGCGAAGCATCCGGCATGTTCCCCATCGACAGTACGACCTGCGATTACGATCAGACCATGGTCGCCAAGTTCAATGAACTCACAGGCGGTGATCTCCTCTCGATCCTTCCTAAGGTGCTTTCTGCCGGCGAGAATGCAGGTACTCTTACCGAAGAAGGCGCTAAGTTCTTGGATCCCGATGGTGACCTTATCGCAGGTATCCCGATCGCACCTTGTGAAGGCGATGCAGGAACCGGAATGGTCGCTACAAATTCTGTACGCGTATACACCGGTAACGTCAGCGCAGGCACATCCGATTTCGCAATGGTAGTCGTAGATCACGATCTTGGCGTTCACCGCGAGATCGACATGGTAACGACACCTGCAGGCGCACCCGTCGCAATGGTCCACTGCAACAACTGCACATCCGATATCAATGCGTGGGTTAATCTTTTCGATGAGTTCGCAAAATTATTCGGTGTTGATATATCCAAAAACGACCTGTATACAAAGTTGTTCCAGGTCGCTTTGAAGGGCGATCCCGACTGCGGCGGTCTCCTTTCCTATAACTACTTCTCAGGCGAAGGCGTTACGGATCTTGACGAAGGCCGTCCTCTTTTCGCAAGGACACCCGACTGCTCCTTTACTCTCGCTAACTTCATGAGAACACATCTTCTCTCCGCTCTTGCTACTTTGAAGATCGGAATGGATATCCTTCAGGGCACCGAAAATGTCCGCATCGACAAACTCTATGGTCACGGCGGTTTCTTTAAGACTCCCGAGGTCGGCCAGAGAATGCTCAGTGCTGCCGTAGCTGCACCTGTATCCGTCATGGAAACTGCCGGTGAAGGCGGACCTTACGGAATGGCTCTTCTCGTATCCTACATGATCCAGAAAGAAGAAGGCGAATCGCTTCCCGACTTCCTCGATAACAAGGTTTTCGCAGGCGCCAAGAGCGTAAGCGTAATGGCAGAACCTGCCGACGTAGAAGGCTTTGCAGCATTCCTTACCAAGTATAAGAATGCACTTCCTATGGAAAAGACCGCTACGGAGGTAATCTGATGTTAGAAGAACTTAAAGCTAAAGTCCTGGAGGCAAATCTCCTCCTCCCCAAGTACGGTCTCGTTACCTTTACATGGGGCAACGTCAGCGGCATCGACCGTGAATCCGGTCTCGTCGTCATCAAGCCCTCCGGCGTCGAATACGATGTCATGAAGGCTGAAGACATGGTCGTCGTCGACCTTGACGGCAAGGTTGTCGAGGGCAAATGGAAGCCCTCTTCCGACACCCCCACGCACGTAGTCCTCTACAAAGCTTTCCCCAATATCGGCGGCGTCGTTCACACGCATTCCCGCTGGGCAGTCACCTTCGCACAGGCAGGCCGCGCCATTCCCGCAATGGGAACGACCCAGGGCGATTATTTCTATGGTGACATCCCCTGCACACGTCCCATGACCGACGAAGAGATTCACGGCGAATATGAGAAGGAAACCGGCAACGTCATCGTCGAGACCTTTGCAGGTAAAGATCCGGATGCGATCCCTGCCGTCAACGTCTTCTCACACGGACCTTTCACGTGGGGAACGGATCCATTCAATGCAGTTCACAACGCAGTCGTCATGGAGGAAGTCGCATTCATGGATTTCCACGCCCTGATGCTGAATCCCGATGCCGGCCGCATGCAGCAGACCCTGCTCGACAAGCACTATCTGCGTAAGCACGGTGCCAACGCCTACTACGGCCAGGGCTGAGCTGTAGGCTGAACTTTCGGTCAGGGCCCGTTCACCTTGTCCTGACGCACTAAATTATGTTAACAATTTCATATTGTTTGCTTCTTGTTCGAGTAAGAACCCGTTGTATATCTGCAGCGGGTTCTTACTTTTAATTCTATATAACTTTTTTACGACCTAAACCGCCAAATAACTCGGAAGAAAAGTCGGAAATCTGAAAATCCGACTTTTTTGCCGAGAAAATTAGCTCGAAAAGTCGGACGAATAGTCGGATACACATTCCGGAACCTATTCTTCTTGTATTCTTCCATATTCTCCCCAGAAACTATGCTGCATATATCTAATTTACTGATATACTCGTAGAGTGCTCTTAGGAGATAAATATCGGGGGAAGGTAAATATGGGTAATACGAGTGAAGGCATAATCCATGAGGTCAAGAAGACAATATGCGGTAAAGATTATGTGATCGCGCAGACGCTGACGGCGATGCTGGCGGGCGGTCACATACTTATGGAGGATGTTCCGGGCGTGGGCAAGACCACCATGGCATTGGCGTTCTCGAAGACCATGGGGCTTAATTTCGGAAGAGTGCAGTTCACGCCGGATGTACTGCCTTCGGACATAACCGGTTTTTCGATGTATGACAGGGATACGGATTCAATGAAGTATCAGCCGGGTGCGATCTTCCACAATCTTTTCCTCGCAGATGAATTAAACCGTGCGTCTTCACGTACGCAGTCTGCTCTTCTCGAGGCTATGGAAGAGAGCAGCGTTACGGTGGACGGAACTACATATGTGCTGCCTAAGCCTTTCATCGTCATTGCGACACAGAACCCGACGGGAGCATCAGGAACTTCGCTCCTGCCTGACTCCCAGATCGACAGATTCATGGTAAGGATCTCGATCGGTTATCCTTCTTCCAAGGACGAGAAGGCCATGATCGAACGCAGAAAGAACGGCGTCAATCCGATGGACAGCGTAAGACCCATCTGCGACGTTAATACGATCATGCAGATGCAGGCGGAAGTTAATAACGTTTTCGTTCATGAAAAAGTTATCGACTACATTATCGCGCTGATAAATAAGACGAGGGGAAATGCCGATCTTTTGAGAGGCGCTAGTCCGCGAGCCACACTGGCTCTAACATCCATGGCTAAGTCACATGCTTATCTGAACGGAAGAAACTATGTCATTCCGCAGGATGTCCAGAGGGTTTTCCTGCCGGTCATCACGCACAGACTTATCCTCACACCTGAAGCTGAAGTAAACAGCAGGAAAACAACGGATATCGCAAAAGAGATCCTGGCATCTGCTACCGTTCCCAAGGTCTGATCATTTATGCTGAAGACTTGGGTCATTTACTCAGTCTCTTTATTCTCAACCTTCATCTTTTTTCTCTGCTACAAGATGTGGGTCTCCTGGTTCTGCCTGATCGTGCTTTTGCTTCTGCCGTTCCTGGCGCTCGGGATGTGCATCATAGCATCACGTACTTTTACGTTTAAGTCGGAAAGCCCGGGAAGCTGCCCTGTCGGCGACCCCGCTTATATCAGGATAACGACTGGCGGCATTGCGTCTTATTTCGCTTTCTGCAGGATAAGGACTGTACTGACAGACAGAATGGCCGGAACGACAAGTAAACTGACCATAATGGTTCACGATAATGGCGTGACGAAGATACCTTTGAATACATCTCACTGCGGGGCTTACTCGTACAGGATGACAAGGCTTGAGATATATGATCTTTTCGGTTTTTTCTTCCTGACCAGAAACATAAATAAAGATAACGAATTCCTGGTTAAACCCGTCGCATCAATGCCGAGCGTCATGCCGGACCTGTACGGGTTCAAGGCCAAGAGTCTTCGAAAAGCGAAACAGCCGAATACCGAGATCTACGACATAAGAGAATACCAGCCGGGTGATCCGGTCAAATCGATACACTGGAAGATGTCTGCCAAGAAAGACAAGCTTCTCGTAAAGGAACCGCTCGAGGAATACGGCGGTCATTCGCGCGTTTTATTGAAACTTACGGATGACAGAGACCAGCTGGATCTTCATCTTGGCCAGATATTATTCACTTCGAGATTTTTCATAGAACACGAGACGCCTCATAAGATAAGGGTCATCCCGCCCGACAGGAGCGAGGTGGCTTTTGACGTGGAATCCGAGGCGGATCTCGAAAGAGCTCTGGGCATCATTATGCGTATGAAGATCCCGGATAAGGCAGCATCAAAGGCAACGGCAGATGAGGAGGATACTCATGAGGACTGAAAAGATAATATCAGTTAATGAGCAATCTGCGCCGTCCGTAGGATCAGCCGTACTTGCTGTCTTTATTTCGATGCTCCTGAGCATCGGTCTGACGTTTATGTACGGGACAGCATTTGACCTGGTGTTTAAATTCTTCCCGGCATTTATCATATTGTTCCTTGCTTCGCTCGGGTTTACGATCCTTCATTATCAGAACAAAACAAGGCTTTCGATCGCCGCCATGATCATAGCACCGCTGGCCCTGGCTGTTATGCTGATCTTCAACTGGTTCAATGTGAGAAACGGCCTTCTGGATTTCTTATACTACGTAAAATACTACGTTTTCTTCCAATTCCCCGGCATCTATGCAGACCCTGAAGATGATGGCGCCACTGTCTTTGCATTCATTATCGCTTATAACCTGATAACCACCTGCGCCACGACGTTTGTACTGTTAAGACGTAAGTGCATTCCTGCAGCCCTTCTGAATTATCTTCCCATATTCATCTGCTCGGTCGCAAATATCGTAATGCGTCCTGCGCAGATCTCGTGCCTTGTTATGGCAGCAGGTGTTTTTCTTCTCCTTTTGACTCATGCTTTCAGGATGAAGAAACAGGAAACAGCCGAAAGGATCCTTCTTATCATCGCAGTCCCCATGTTTGCGCTGACGCTTCTGACGGGAGTCATTTTCCCTGAAAAGAGATACGGTCAGGATAAACTTGCCACGAACATCCTTACCTCGATACAGGAAAAAGTCGATACGGCATCCAGCAAAGATAATGCCGTAAGCCGTATGCTGGATAAAGCCATAAATGGTTTCAGAAATCCGAATGGCGGCAGCGGCATGAGCGATATATTCTCTCCCCTGTATGCTACATCAACAAATCTAACCCGTGTCGGTCCTTTCGATCCGTCACAGGACAGAATAATGACTGTATATAAGAGCAGTAACCCGGACTACGACGGGGATGTGCCCATGTACCGCGGCAACACTCTTTATCTTAAAGTCGAGTCTTTTGACAAATACGAAGATAACGTCCTGAGCAGTACAAAGATCAGGACAAATATATATAAGCCCGGATTTGAGGCGGAAAGCGAAACTGCCCAGTACTCGCTCCTGATCACTCCGCTCGCAGAAGCCGGCGTGGATATCGTTCCTTACTACACAGACTTCTACATCATGGACTATACCAGAGAATCAAGAGTCAATCCTTTTAACACGACACAGGTAAAAGATTTCCATTATGCTTATTCCCCCGTACCGGTCAAAACGGGAAACATCTATTCAGACTGGTATCTTGACCAGTATGTTTATAAGACCGCGCTTACCGTTCCGAAGGCTACCGAGAATGCCCTGACGATGAGCGGCAAGCTTCCCGACTGGTACATGGAAGTGTATATGGGACATATTGAAATGTCTGATGCTGAAAAAGTAAGACGCGTTACGAATTATGTCAGAGCGCTCCATCCGTATAACAAGGACACGGAGCTTCCTCCGGAAGGCGTGGATTTCGTTCCGTGGTTCGTATCAGAGGCTGAGAGCGGCATCTGCGTTCACTATGCCATAACTTCGGTTATTCTCCTCCGCATGATCGGCGTCCCCGCAAGATATGTCAGAGGTTATGTTGACACGAGATCATATAACAATTCAGAGAGCGTGATCTTCGCATCGCAGGCACATGCATGGTTCGAATTTTTCGTGCCTGAATACGGCTGGATAATGGGCGATGCCACGCCGGGTTACGGTTCGGACGCATCATATTTCAATATCGATGCAGTCGCACAGGTATCGCCGGAGATCAACGAAGCATCATTCTCGCGTGAACACTATAAGACCGCAAAAGAAAACGGAGCTTACGAGACTACCCGGACCACGGAAACGACGGTTGAGACTACTGAGGAGACCAGCCGGGAACCCGATGAATCGACTGAAACCCAGGATCCTTCCGATCCTTCAGATCTCACTCCGACCCCGACATTAGCGCCCGGTGAGGATCCGACTGCGCCGTCATCCGGAACAGAACCCAGCGCCACGTCTTACTACGACGGACAGGTCCATAATGATTATGAGTTCCCTGAAAACCCGGTAATCCCGAAAGGTGAGCTGGTAGTTATTAAAGCATTCGTCGCTGTCATGATCGCGGCCGTATTCGTCGTGATCCTGATCCTTCTGGCAAAACTTGTTTTCGCCGCTTACTGGTTGAACAAAGTCAATACCGAAAACATCAATGATAAAGCCATAGCCTACTATCACTATTACAGATTATTGGGCAGGATCTTCAGATTCACACTGCCCTCAAAGGCAACGGAGATCGTGGAAAAAGCCGCATTCTCCGGAGGAGACATTTCTCCCAAAGAATTAAATATGCTCCTTACAATATGTAAGGAGCACCTGAAAGCATGTTCAAACAGCTTCTCCAGATATAAGATGTCGCTGTTAAGGTTATTAGATGTGGAATTCAAAGATCACCGGTAAGAACGATTACTTGTAAGTGATTTCTATTGGAAATGATCACTCACAGGTGTAGCCGGGCTTTTTATATAAGCTGTCTTTTTCGGGGGCGATCTGGGTGTCCCAGACCTTGTCTTTCCACTCTTCCTTTTCGATCTCTTTTATGGCAACCGATACACTGGAAGCGTCGCATCCCATCGTCTCTGTTATGGCTTTTGTGACTTCTTCGGCGCATCTTGTTTTCTGCTCTTCGGATCTTCCGGGAAAGCATTTTATCTCTACATGCGGCATGGCGGTTCTCCTTATCTTTTAGTGAATTAATTATACCAACAATCACGCTGCAACTTTAATCTGACTTCATCTGTATATATGACAAATAAACCCGTGGAGGATCTATATGAAGAAGGTATTGATCAGGTCATTGATTACCGCTGTCGTTTTCGATTTCATTGGAGCATTAATAAATGTTATCTCTTATATTGTTACCGGGAAATATCTGCTGGCAACACGTTTGAACGGCGGCGAATATTCCGGTCAGACGGGGTTCGGATTAACATTAAATAAGGTTATTCCGGGCGATCCTGTAAGTAATCCGACTGGCGGGCACCATTGGATCTCACTTGATATTCCGAGTCTGGCTCTGTCTCTTGCAATAGGTTTTGCAATCGGATTCATTATTTTCTTTACCGTATATCTAATCGGAAAGTCCGTCAAAAAGCACAGACAGGCCGTCACATAACAAATTTCTCATATCGTATCTGTTCTACTACCGTATCCCCGAGAAGCGTTATCGCTTGTTTGGGACATGTGCTTATGCACTTGTAACACATGGCACATTTACCTGCGGATATGGCCTTTCCGTCCTTTATGGTGAGGTTTCCCATCGGGCAGTTTTTCGCACATTGTCCGCATCCGATACAGGCATCGCTGATCTTAAGCTTGCTGCTGTAACCGGTCGTTTTGTTATAGAACCACAGGCGTTGTCCGAACAGACCTGCAATGTGCGCGAAAACACTTAAGCCTTCACGAGGGGTTTTCCCTGAATCGCGGATCTCTTTTGCCGCCTTCTCCAGCTTTTTATCCGCATCTTTTATGATCCTTATGTTTTCTTCCCGGGTCTTCTTAAGAAGCTTGCTGTCGCAGACACTGTCGGGCATCTTCACCATCAGGCCGCCTGTGATCTCTGCCCCGTATTTCTTCAGGACTCTCGCGCAGCACCCGGTCCCGTCTCCGGAAAAAGCGCCCATGGTCGTCAGACAGAATACCTTCTTCCCTGCCCAGATATCTTTATTCGTTTGAATGAAATCCCTTACCATATACGGCATGTTCGAAAACTGGGTCGGAAATGCCATGTAAATCTCTTCATTCTCTTTTATTGCGGGTGCCGCATCGGGGCTCTCGATCGGGATGATCTTTGCTGATGGTTCCACGATCGAAAGAAGCTTTTCGATGCAGTGCTTCGTGTTGCCCGTGCCGCTCATGTAAATTCCTACCATTATCCGTTCTCCCCTATTTTTACTGATCTCATTATGCTTCCGATCTCATCTTCGAGATGCTCCGTATCGACCACTCCCTTAATCGTGACCATCTGCGCCAGCCCGTGGACCATAGACCAGAGAGCCAGTATGACATAATGGCTGTCTGATGACTTCGCATCCAGCCATTCTTCTGCGGCCTTCTCGAAAAACACGAACGGCTGATAAGTCTTAAGATCTAATATTCTTCCGTTAAACAGGAAGCGAAAGTAGAGCGGGTTTTCATGGAAAAACTTCACGTAGCGGATTCCGAGAACGAGCATCATCTGCGAACTGTCATTGCAGTTTTTTTCTGCTTCCGTAAGCGCTTCAAGAAACTGTTCCGTAATGTACTCCTGGACCGCATAGAGAAATGCTTCTTTGTTCTTAAAGTGAGCATAAGGCGCTGCGCAGCTGACACCTGCTGCGTCCGCAAGCTTTCGCATCGAGAGGCTCTCTGCTCCGTATCTGTCGATATATTCAAGGCCTCGTTCTATGAGTTCGGCCTTCAGGTTGCCGTGGTGATATGCACCGTTTTTCATGTTATCTGCCCCTTGTTCTGCCGTAATCTTATCAGTGTTAAGATTGTAGCAACAGGCAGGGCGGGTGTCAAGTACGCTTAAATTCAGCCGGGACTTGCTGGTTTCTCGATGATCAAAAAGGCGTGTATCCTAAATCGTCATATTTACTCAAAAAAAGATACAACTTAAGTGAATACTGGACTCTTTCGGCGGAATAATCATACTTCTGAGGGGCTCTCGTATGACATTGTATCTTTTTCTCGAATAAAGCTTTTGTTTAAGATACATTTTCAGTTAAAAGTATCTTTTTTCGAGTTTTTTTCGCTATATAAGATATTTGTGTCTAAACCAGCACATACTATAGGCACTTCTCAGTCAGCCACTTCGCTACCCCGTCTTCATCATTAGAAAGAGTCACTTCATCGGCTGCTTTCAAAGCTTCCGGAACCGCATTTGCCACTGCAACTCCCGTTCCGCATAACTTAAGCATTTCGACATCATTGCTGTCATCTCCGAAAGCAACGATATCTTCGATACCTATCCCGCTGAGATCAGATAAAGCGCTGATCGCGGCTGTCTTTCCTGAACCTGAGGGAAGGAATGAATACCACCTCTCGCCGCGGTAACATTGGAGCTTGCAGCCGGTCTTTTCCGCGATCTTAACGGCAATCGAATCATCCGGCAGTTCGGCAACGATCTTATTTGCCCTGACATTAAGAGCAGATGAGTAATCGTTATAAACAGCCTTGAAAAGCTTCTCAGATTCGGAAATATGCAGGCTGTTCCAGAAGACAGTTTTTCCGTGCGCGACCGTGATCTCGGCATCGGGCTTTGCTTCCAGGAGAATTCTCACGATCAGGTTCGTATCTGCTTCGGAGAACTCACAGGAATAGAGGCGATCGTCTCCCGAATGGATCAGCGTACCGTCGGTAGTGATCTCATAATCGGGCTTCAGCAGATCAATATACTTCTCAGCACCGATCCAATATCTGGCCGTGGCGATCGCGAACTTGATTCCCCGTTCCCTGCATTCAGAAAGCACACGGAGGGTCTCATCCGAAATGCTTCCATCCTGATGAAGCAAAGTGTGGTCAAGATCTGTCAGGATAAGCTTTATCATTGTGAAGCGAACACTTCCTCAAGGTATTCGCGGATGACGGCGGCAGCTTCCTTAAGACCTTCGGGTATGTCATCGCCGTACCTGAAAGTATTGCATTGTTTTCCGCTCTCGCCTTCGCAGCAGTATCCTATGTAGGGCGTGTGTTCCTTATCGATCTTAGGCTGTTCCTGGGTCTGCATGACCATTCCCATCATCATGCCTCCTCCGCCAAAAGCATCCGGAAAATCGATCTTTCCATTGCTGTATTCTTTCAGATTGGTCTGATCAACGAGTTCTGTGATACGGGCATAAAAGCCGTCGGGGATCGTGATTATCTTCAAGCCCTCCGAAGACCTGGTCTCATAGTTGAAAACAATCTTCGAGAAATGTACCGGGCGCTTTCCGGCCTCGTCATCTTCTGTCCTGATGGTCCCATAAGAAATATTCCGCGGCCATTCGTTGAACTTCAGATCGAACCGTGCGATCCTGCGGTCCTCAATAGGAGGGAGCATGTCTTCGATGCCGTGGCGCACCAGTTCATCGCATAAAGCTTTCCGGAGATCCGCACACCACGGGGACTCCGGTCCGCCGTTAGTGATAAAATGCAGTTCCTCTCCGGAATCGTAGACTGCCTTGATCTCATAATCGGTAAATTCCGGCGGGATGCCATATGTGTGTTCATAGTCGCCGTTTTTGGATACAAGCTTGTGCTTTTCGATGATCTCCTGAAGCTTAGCGAGGAAAGATTCATCCGTCTCAACCTTTGTATCGTCTCTCGTGAGAATGAAAGGTCCTTCACCATTTTCCCTGCTGACTGAAAACCTTACCGGCTCTGATCTCCACAGATCCTTGTTGTACCAGTAACAATACGTTTTAAATTCAACGATGTTCTTGGACTCAATTACCCTGGCAGAGTTCTGATCGTGACTTCTTACCGTACCGCCGTTTTCGATCCTTCTGTCAGATTCTCTTCCTGATAACATGGCAATTACCTCCCAAACTGATTAAATAAACAACACCGTTATGCACGGATCGCCGGGTGTAACAACAGTTTCATAATCCGGGATATCATCCAATCCCAAGCGCGATTTGAGGGACGGATCAGTCACATCGACCCAATCTTCTCCGGCCTGGATAAAGGATCTGCCGGGCTGGCTTTTCGCCTCATAATGAGCATATGCCCTTTGTAAGATCGTATAGACTTTAACATTATCCATTGATTCGCCCTCGAAAACAGCTATTCCCGTAGTCTTAACCATAACCGTAAACTTCTTTACGGAAACGGGCTTGTCAAACTTCACCGTGTGATAACCGCTGTGCTCGAAAGAACCACTTGAACTTGCGAGGACCTTGCCGAACTCTCCGTCTAAGACCTCGACAGTATAAGGCTGACCGGGAGCGTACGTCCATAAACCTACGGCACCGACAGAGCCCTTCTGTTCATAAACAGTGGCAACTGCCACATCGCCGCCGTAAATGAAATCGTCATTCGTGATATTCGAAAAATCCAATTCCGGACCGAGCTTATCCATTACATCTGAAGAATATACCACGGCCATGGGAAAACGGCCGTAAGAAATAGCCGAAGAGTATTCTTTTGTGACGCTGCAATTACCTAATTCCGGAATCGGCATATCGTAGGAGACCCAGTAGAATCCGCAGTTTCCCCAGAAATCGCCAAATGAATTCTGTACCAGCCAAGCTCCGTTTCTCGTTGCCGGTGTCTTAAAACATTCTGCAGGAAAATCATCATCCCAGCCGACGATCGCAGCCACGTGATCCCTGTCCTCTGCATTATTCTGATAATTCTGCGTGTAGTAGCCGTTGATGTATTTGCAGTCTTTTTTGTAATTTACGGCCAGACAGATTGCACCGTATTCCCTGATAAAGCCTTTGATATCATCTTCAGACACGGAATTAGTACCATTAGTGTTGTAACTGCCGAAACCATTTGCTTCCGATACAAGATATCCGTTCAGAGGATCCGCACAGAGCGCTCCCGTTACCCGGTCGATATCACCTCCCAGATCAAGGGGCTGGACAGTTGCGACATAGAATTTCTCTTCGTCATATTGAGGCTCTTTACCATCGGAAGTATCAGGCATCTCATAGATCCTGTTGATAATATCGACAGGATTGATATCGATCAGTTCGCCGTGCTCTTTGAGATACGAAGACTGCATCGAAGTTACGGCAGCATAGCAGTAACAGCCGCCCATTCCCTGCTGACGGACCGGAGTGCCAAAGCCTTCGTTTATCAGGCAGTAACTGTGGTCAGGATCCTGAAAAGGAACATAGTAATCCTTGTCACCGCCCGCAAGAAGCTCATCCGTATTGCCAGGCGGAGCCTCCGTGGTCTCCGGAGTTCCGATAAACCTCGGATCGGTCTCCTTTTCCTGACCGGCACTGCATCCGGCCGTTCCTATCACTGCGATCAGATTCGCGAGCGCCAGTACACATGCTGCTTTTTTACTGAGATTAACACTCATTATTCTTCACTTATTTCCTTCATCTGCTCGTACGTAATCCCGTACTTTTCAGCGATGTTCCTCGCATAAGAACTCGTGTCGGGAGAACTTCTCTTCAGCTTGAAAGTGTTTACGTTATCCTTGATCTCCATAACGACGCTTATGATCCTGCTGTCGCCGTCCCAGCCGTTCATCTCGGAAAGGCTCCCTGCGAGCTCGTGAATGTGGGTGTTGAATATGACGCAGGAGCCCTTTTCCTTAAGGATGCGGATAAGGTCCTTGCACAGATAAAGCGCATCCGCAGCCGAAGTCGTGGAGAAAGTCTCGTTAAACAGGAGCAGGGTATCTTTGCCTGCAGCTTTGACCATTTCTTTGATCCTTACGGCCTCTTCACCGAGCCTGCCGTAGTTGATCGTCAGATTCTCGTCAATCGGGAAATGCGTGAGAATATTCGCGAAAGGCATTCCTTCGCATGAATCAGCCGTGACGAACATTCCCAGGGATGCCATCACCGATATATGGCCCAGTGCCTGCTCCAGTATAGTTTTGCCGCCGCGGTTAGGTCCCGTGAGAATATAGATCTTTTCGTTATCCGCAAAAGAAAAATCGTTCTTTACGATCTCCTTCTGGCCGGCAACTGCAAGCCTGATATTATATAGACCTTTGATCACCATATCTTTTCCGGGTGCGATCACGGGAAAACAGGTGGAATAATTCTTTGACGCCAGCTTCCTTCCGAAATCCGCCGCATCCAGATAGAAAACAAGAGCATTGTAAAGATCCGTAAGCATGCGCGAATCGTATTTCGAATGCTTCGTGATAAGGCGCTTGACCTCAGCGAAATGCCTTCCCAGGTGCTTTTTCATATGAGGCGTCATGGCCGTCAGGAGCGGATCCTGGTACCTGTAATCGTTGAATGGGTTCCTGATCTTGGAACCCACCGCAATATCCATTATGGTGTAATTTGACCTCGGCTTATAATCCACGAACTCGATCGCGGTAACGTTCTCTATATCCATATCAGCCGTTAAGGTCACTCCGATGACAGCGCCCTTTGCGACCGACAGGTCTTCGTGTATCTTCTCGATATCCGGCTTGACCGACTTGAATTCTTCGCTGTCCACGATCTCCTTCAAAGTATCCCTGACTGAGATCAGACCTTCAGACTTGATGTCATTGCTGCTGAGCGTATCAGAAAGCGTTTCCACCACTTCCACATAAACCTTAAGGGCTCTGAGTTCCTCCAGAAGGGATGCCAGAGAATTGTCCCTGTCATGAAGCCTTTTGGCACCGTTCCCGTAATATTGGAGTACTTTTACGGAATCGATAACGCTTCGGATATCCTTGCAGAGTTCTTCGTTTGCGAGAAGGTCCTTTAAGATCTCCTGCCTGTAGATCATGTCAGACGGATCTGTCGGGATCCTGACCATAATGTCTTTGAGGATCTTCTGTTCCTCAGAGTCACCCGTCATGTATCCGATGACCTCGTGAAGCGCGATGTCTTTTACCGTCCCGTCCGGCAGAGTATGGAAGCTGTCATTGCCGCCTGATTTAAAAAGAAGATCCATGATTCCCTCCCCAAAGATAATCAATGATATCTCATAAATAATTATTTTAAATATTACAATAACCGATTTGCGAGAATATATCAAAACACATTATATTTTGTCCGAAATTCATGGGACATACCATGTCTCATCTGCGAAAACAGCGGGTTTGAGACGTTTTGTGTCCTTTAATCCCCCGGGGCCCAAGGCTATCATCGGGCTATCACAAACCGAAAAGGAGTAACTCAAAATGACAAACAAGATCTTAATGGTAATCGAAGCAATTTTAGGAATATCTGCAATAATCCTTCTTCTGATCTCAATGTTCGGAAATCTGCAGACAAATCTTCCCCTTACGTGCGCCCTTGGCTGCACGGCACTCTCCGGAGTAATAAATGTAATTTATCTTGTTAGAAAAAACAGAAAGGCAAAGGCATAAATCTCCAGCTTAGACTGACGGGGTCATCGAAGGTCCGTTTTCATGTCAATGTTATAATAGGATTTACATTTCCCAAGGAGGCGGACTTCAATGGACCAGCAGAAGATCGGCGAATTTCTCAAGACACTACGCAAAGACAAAAAGCTCACACAGGAAGAACTCGCAGATAAGATGAATGTCTCAAGAAGGACAGTCTCAAGATGGGAGACGGGGAGCAACCTTCCGGACCTCTCCATACTGGTCGAGCTGGCAGATCTTTACGACGTCGACATGAGAGAAATCTTCAACGGCGAAAGGAAGGACGAGACAGTGGACAAAGATCTCAAAGAAACAATGCTCATGGCGGCAGATTATACTGACGACCATATGAAAAAAGTTATGAAGAGAATGCAGCTGATGTTTATCGGCGCAACAGTCTGCGGAGCACTCTACATTATTCTGCTTTTCTTCGGTCCCAATATCGACACGGGCCTTTACGGCTTTCTCAACGGCGGACTGCTCGGAATAATGTTCGGAATGCTCATTATGGGCATCATTATAACCGATAAGAATTTTGCAAAGTTCACCGAGCGCAAGCAGCAATTACTCGGCAAAAACAAAAAGTAATCCCAGGAGCACAACATGATAAACGGTAATGAGATAACGAATAAAAAGTTCGGTATATTTATGACGGTCGCATTTTTGGCGGCATATATCCCCCTGTCGGTCGCAGGGCTTGCATACAAAGGCGGCAACACTATTCTGTGCCTGTTCCTCTTCAGGTTCATAGCGATATTCATCCCCCTGATCGCGGTGGCAGTATCGGGACTCCCCTTCAAGAAGCTCGGCTGGAAGCCGAAGTTCTCTTTCAAGTATCTGATTGCTTCCCTGATCGGCCCCCAACTTTTAAGCTGGATCGGCGCGGGTATATTCTTCTTGTTTAACAAAGAAGCATTCGGGATCGGCATGGACAGTTATCTTGCCATGATGCCCGCCGAACTGGCCGGCATGATCGACACTTCCGAGACCGCAGCTTACGCATATCTCATCGTGATGACCATAATGTCGCTGACATTCCTGCCCATCTCACAGATCCTGCCGAGTCTCGGCGAAGAAGCAGGATGGAGAGGCGTAATGTACCCTTATCTTAAGAACAAGCTCGGTCCTGTCCTTGGAAAACTGGTCGGAGGAGCGCTCTGGGGCATATGGCACTGGCCCCTCGTCATTCTCGGAAGCTATTTCTATGAGGGTGATTATTTCGGAAAGCCTGTCTTAGGTCCTGTCATGATCTGTTTGTCCCTGTGCGCTTTCGGCATATTGATCGACTATGTATATGAGAAGACTTCCTGCATCTGGATCCCCTCGCTCATGCACGCAGCGATGAACTCATCAGCAATGCCTCTCATGTTCATGCTTAAGGGCGGTTATTCTCATCTGTCCATCCTCGGACCCAACTGCTTCGACCTTTTAGGATGCCTGCCGGTTATGGTTGTGGCTGCGGAAATAGTTATAGCAGGTATTCGCAAGAAAGAAAACTAAAGCCGTGAAATTTGAGGGTATAGCCTGAGGTGACACCCTCAAATCAGATGTGGATTGCAAGAGGCTTTTTCGTTACTTAAGGTATCGCAACGTCTACTGCGAAACGGTATGTGCCGTCCGAATATTCATAGATGTAGTAGTCACGGAAGGCATATGTGTAAGCATAGTGTTCCTCTTCTGCCTCGTCATCCGAGACCAGGGGCAGACCGTAAGCTACGTCGTAGCGCTTTATGTGCTTGCCCTTAACGTCTTTTTCATTGGTGGGAGTGCCGGTCTCGAGCGTCTTCCTGATGCTTTCACTGCAGCCATTCGGCAGAGCATCGCACAGCGCGTCAACGCTGTCATATCTGTAAGTCTCAATGAGGTATTCGGTATCCTGCCAGCCTTTGATACCATAGCGCTCTACGGAGGGAGCCAGTCCGGGCATCAGGGCCATCTCGCTGAAATCCGTTTTCTGTTTGTCGGTCAGATCCTCATGAGCTTTCCATGACACAGCCCTCGCAACCTGGAAGAACAAAAAACCGTATATTGTCAAAAATACCGATGCTATTATCAGAAAGACCTTTAAGCCGGTCGGAAACCTTCTTCTCATCGCTCTGCTCTCCTGAATAGAATTACCATGGTTGAGATTATAATAGCATGCCATATATTGTTTTTCAATCACTTTTTATTGTTTTTCGATAAAACTATGAGGATGAGGCTCGCTGCCTGGTATAAGCCATTCTACAGAAAACACTGTTACCCACCAAAGCCTGTTTTATTGAATTTTAGTGGGTATCAAAAAAGTAATCTGCGCATATGATGGCACCGGAATGCCTACTAAAACAATGATTATGATGTTTTAGTGGGTATAAATTCCTTTGTGTACACGTTTTCGAGAAGATGATATGCCCACTAAACACAATATAATTGCAATTTAGTGGGCATTTAAGACTGGATCTTTTTTTCAGAAAAATAAATAACCCACTAATCATTGGATTTATACAACTTAGTGTGTAAAAGCAAAAGAGGCTGCCTCCAAGAGACAGCCTCCGCATAACCAATCAGTATAAAACTATCAGTTCATTGCCTTGATCTCGACGTTATCGAGGTAGAACGGGCTCATGTCCGTGCTCTCGAAATAGATCGTGAGGCTTGCCGTGCCTTCTTCGATCTCGAAATCGCCTTCACCGAGTACCCACTCGTCAGTACCGGTCTGGACCTCGGCGATGTTAGGCCATACGCCGTCGATATCAGCCGTGCACTTGCAGGAAGGAGCCTTGGACTTGATCGCAAAGCTTATGTGGATAACGTGGCCTGCGTACTGCGTAACGTCGATCGAATAACCATCGTACTCAGCGTAGCCTTCGGTGTTCTCGAGGCAGTATTTGCTCTCATAACCGCCTTCGACAATCTTCTGGACGGAGCTGTATCTCGGACCTCCGATGAACTTCTGGTCTTCGTAGTCCTCGACGAAAGGCGTCGTGTCGGTTACAGGCTCAACATAATCTGCGGGCTTGGCAACATCGCCGCCGTTTACTGCGCACATAACGCCTTCGTAAGCCGGCTTGGGACTCAGGTTGCCGTAGAAGAGCAGCGGCTTTGTAGCAGACTTCCAGCTCATGTCATCTGTGAGACCCCAGACGGTTACGCACTCGATCGGCACGCCGTCCTTGTCTGCCTGGATAATTGCCTCGAAAAGCTTCTTCATGTAAACGCCCTGGTCGTACATTGAGTTAAGAGACTTGGGAGCCGTTACGTCAAGCTCTGTGATGTGGATGACAACGCCGAGCTCGTCAGCGTATCTCTTTGCAGCTGCAATATAGTTATCGACATTGAGGCCGGAGCTGATGTGGCTCTGCATGCCCATACCGTCGATGTTGCCTGCTTCAGCGATAGGCTTAAGCATCTTGAGGATGTCTTCCTGCTTGGATGTCTGATACTCGTTGTAGTCGTTGTAGAAGAGCTGTACTCCGGAAGGACCGTGCTTTCTAGCGAACTCGAATGCCTTCTCAACGTAGTCGTCACCAATTGTCTGCTTCCAGTAACAGTCTCTCATTCCCCCATCATCTGCGGCCGCTTCATTGACTACGTCCCAGGCATAGATAACACCCGGATAATTCTCTTCGCACCAGTTCATGACTGCATCAATATAATTTTCCATTCTCTTGAGCATGAGATCCCTGCTCGCGAGCTGTCCGTTGACATCGTAATTCTCATAGAAGAGCCATGAAGGTGTCTGTGAATACCAGACAAGCGTATGGCCTCTCATCTGAATGCCGTTCTCCTTGCAGAAGTCGAGGATCGGCTTTGCAGCATCGAAATGAACTGCAGGACACTCATTGTACTTCTCGGGATCTGCCTTAGTTGTGGCTGCATCAAGAACGTTCTCAGGCTTCAGTTCGTTCTCGGGAGTTACGGAATTGAACTGTGCGAGAACGAGCTTCTTGAACGAATCGTTCGAATTGGTATAAACGGTTGTAGGAGTTGCAACACCGAACTTGAAGTAATCTGCATAAGCAGCGCTCAAAGAAGCTGTCTTTGTAGGATCAGCAAGCTCCTCAACAGGTGTTCCGGAAAGATCATTGAAGTCACCGACAACACTTACTGAGAAAGCAGATACGGTGATGTCCCTTACGTCGCTTGCCTCGATGTAGATCAAAGCATTCTGTGCGTTAGCGGGGATATCGACGTTTCCGGAGATCGTTGTCTCGCCTGATTCTGTGGTAGCGCCGCCTGCGATATTTACGTAGGAAACATTACCGTAGATGTCGTATCTCATGGAGATCGTTACGGAATCATTTGCGCTGGATACGGTAGCTGAGGCATTGATCGTGTTGCCTCTGTAATCGGGACAGGGGATCGCGATTCCGTCGTTGCTGGCTTTACGGTCGGTAACCAGAGCCTTGCCGTCTTTGAGCTGGATCTTGGAATCACCATATGTGACCCAGTTACCGCCCTTACCCTCTTTCTTTGTGAAATCCGCCGTTATAGTAAGCGGAACTTCGTAAGGCCCGTCCGTGCCTTTGGGGAGTACATCGCATCCGCCGAGGAGAAACATTCCTGCTAAAGCGCATGCGACAAGTTTGATAAATCCTTTTTTCATATTACCTCCGCGAAAAAATGAATTCATATTTTTGCTGCTTGTCAGGAATAATTTTACAGCAAGAATGGACAAATTAACAAGCTTTGAATTTTCGCTCTATCCCTAAAAATAGGTGAGGAATTCCGTTAAAGTGCCACTACTACTATACAATTCTTGCGATTGTGCAAATTCATTCGCAATTTTTGTAGGGTGTTTTTCATAACAATCAAATACAAATATTATGGTATATAAGGATAATTCTCTATCTGCTCTTCTCAGCGACTATCAGCATTATGAGTGCTAACTCTGCATCCTGAAAATTTGTCAGGTGTTCGCTTTCCATGTAAACTCTGCAGAATGATTCTTTTTTCTGGGCAAATTCATAAACCCTTGCAATGTATTTTTCTTTCTCGGACCTGCAGTAATCCCTGAGCTTTTCCAGGAGCTTTAAATCTATGCCGTCTGACAAACCGGTTTTCTCAAACTTATTATAGTTCTCGAAAATTACGGCGAGCCTGCCCATATAATCTATTCTTTCTCTGCACTCGGCTCTGTCTTGTCTTGTATCTATGACCTGTTTGATCACGGAACCATTTACGAGATTATAAAAATCTTCATCTAAAGCCTGTTGACCCTCTGCCCAAAACTTAAGTTCCTTCATGGTTTTCATAGGTAGTTTTTCCTTAAAAAACTGTCAAAATTTATACAAATCCATTAAATTTTCATCCTACTACAGATATGTCTTATCAGCTTCGCGAAAGACGATCAAGTTTGGCTTGGAGTTCTTTCTGACGATTAATTTCATATTGTATTTCATCGTTTATTTTATCAATCTTGCTTTTAGCACTATCGATATTTCTGGAGCATTCTTTTTCTGCCTGATCAAGATTTACATAGTGTCTTGACCAGTTACCATTTCTGCAATCAGCTAACATATCCTGCCATTCTTTTAGTTCTTTTCGGGCATCTCTCATGTTTCTGTTTTCCAGATCATATTGACGTCCTTTTGAATTATCTATTTCATTTTTTATTCCATCAATTTCACGGCTGTTATCATTGTAGGAACTGCTTGAACCTACTGAACTGCTAGAGTTATTGCTCGAAGACCAGCTGCTAACGGAATTGCTTCCATAATTGGAACTGTAATCGCTTGAATAACTGTTTGAAGAATAGTAACTGCCCGAAGAAGAATAACTTTTTGATTTTGATGCCTTAATCGCTGTAATGATGCCAAAAACAATAGCACCTATTATCAAAGGAATAGCAATTATCATAACAATTGTAATTACTAATGAGATTTTGCTCTCGGTATCCGTGTTTCCAATATTCCGAAAGAAAGGCAGGCTGGAAACGATCGTTTTCACAATAAGCGCAAGTACTGCTGAAGCTACAAGGGACAACTGGGTTGCTCTTGCTCCTTTTGTCATAACATTAAAGACAAATGCCACCGGTAAAAGACCTAAGACCAGAATAGTCAAACCGACAGTACCGGCGGTATTGTTTTTGGTCATTGCTAAATAGAGCAATGGGACTGATATTATCAATAAGACAAGAATTATGATCTTTACTATCTTCAATCCCTTTTTTGCGTTCCTGAAGAAATTTATCTGTGTATAGATTGCGGTTATAGCCAGCGCAATAGCAAACACCGGGAACAGCTTATTGGCGGGCCAGTATATCGGGTTATAATCGTACCTTGCACCCTGAATGAGAAAACTTATAAGATAAACGAGCGCAGCCGGTACACCGAATGCTATATTTACGATCAAACGGTCAAAAAAGCTGTTCATGAAAAAGCTCCTTTCTCAGTTCCCATCCAAAAACAGATCGTAATTCTCAGGCTGATAGCCCGGAATCTGGACAACATGGCAATAGCATTTCTGGGGAACAACGTCATCAGATACGTCTATGCGGGGAGCTTCAATATAACCAAAGCCGACGTAATTATCCGAAACTATGAAAGCGTCCGCGGAGACGTCCTCCAGAGAAAGATAATCGGGATAAACGACAATCTCGATGGCGATGCAGCACCAGCTGAAACTGTCGTAATCGGGGTTGCCAAAGTATTCGAAAGCTTCGTTGTTTCTAAGATCGATGCCGGTGTCCTTTTCGAAAGCCTTAAGTTCATCAAGATTGGTAATTATCCTTTTCGTATCCTTTGAAGTGGTCTTCGGGCACTCGAACGTCTCTAAAAAAGTCTCCGTGGAGGAGTATACGTTAGGGGTAGTCTTTCTGTTCTCATTAACGGACATGAAAGCTCCGTCAATAAGTGAGTCTGTCTTTTTTGCATACCGGTCCTTGAGATTACCAATACAGTCACCGGATTCGCTTATCGTGACCCATTTGCCTTCCACATTGACCTTTGTAATACTCGTTCCTGCATCACAGGCATGCTCATCAGCGTAAACAAACTCTGCATCGGGATCGATATTGATCATGTTGTTGTAGATCTTAAGGAGATTTTTCTCGGGGATCGTGACAACGGGCAGAGTGTATTTCTTAAGGAGCGCAAGCCTGTCCTCATCAGAAAGGGATTTTCCCGAATGGTTTATATAGCCTGCAAACTGTTCAGTGGAACTGTAAACGTTACCGTCAGACATTACGTATGTCATGTAGCTGTAGTATCCCCATGCACCGTTTTTGCTGCTGGTGATAATGAGCAGTTCGTCCTCGGGAAGCTCTTTTACGACCTTTTTGCCATCATCGTCATCATCCGGCTTTTTCGTATTATCAGTATTCCTTGTGCAGCCGCAGCAGAGCGCGGACATAAAGACTGAGCCAAGCAATATGGATGCAATGGTTTTTGTAAATTTCATAAGATCACCCTCCGCTGTCATTATACTAATATAACAATAAAAAGCCCCAATTTGTTGCATCGGGGCCCGATAAGATCTTAAAAAGACCGGTATTATCCTGCGTGTTTGTCGATCGCTTTTGCGAGCTGGTCAGCGCAGGAAGTTCCCTTCATTCCACAGGTGTTGCCTCTTAGGATATCCGCAACTTCCTTCGCGTCCTTGCCTTCGACAAGTCTTCCGATCGCCTTGAGATTGCCGTTGCAGCCTCCGACGAACCTGACGTTATAGAGCTTGCCGTCATCAACATCAAAATCTATCTGTACGGAGCAGACTCCGTTCGGAGTATATGATACGTGTTCCATTTGTTTTCTCCTTTATTAACTGTTCCTCAGAAGTTCATGACGTTGATAAGCAGTATCCAGCTGATCCCGTAGTAGCAGGCAACTGCCACAAGGTCGTTGACCGTGGTGATAAGCGGGCCTGAAGCTACAGCCGGGTCGACCTTGATTCGCTTGAAGAACAGCGGGATCAGGGTGCCGATTATGCTCGAGCAGATCATGGATATGAGAAGGGCAACTCCGATGCAGCCACTGACAGAAAACGCGAATGCAGCCTCGCGCTGCTTGATTACCATCAGATATATGCCGATGAGAACGATCGAAGCCGCGCCGAGTATAAGACCAACGCTCAGACCGACCTTGGATTCCTTGATGACAAGCCTGAATTTCTGGCCGAAAGTAAGATTCTCATCCGTAAGCACTCTGATCGTGACAGCGAGCGACTGTGTGCCGACGTTACCTGCCATGTCGAGGATCAGTGACTGGAATGCCATGATTATCGTAAGGTGCGCAATGACTGACTCGAAAACGCCTACAAGCGATGAGACTAGCATGCCCAGGCACAAAAGGATAAGAAGCCACGGCATTCTCTTCCTGATGCTCTGGCCCAGAGGCTCCTTCAGGTCTTCTTCTGCAATAAGTCCGGCGAGCTTGACGTAGTCTTCACCGAGCTCATCATCGACGACTTCAACGATGCTCTGCGACGTGATAACTCCGAGTATCTTGTTGTCCTCATCGAGAACAGGGATCAAGTCCTCCGAATAGTCTTTGAGCTTCTCGATACAATCGTCGATCTGCTCGGTCGCGTAAACGTAAGGGAACGACGTGACTATCAGCGTGTTTAAGTCCGTCGTGCTTCTTGCGGTAATGAGATCTTTAAGCGTAAGGGCTCCGTAGAACAGGCCCTCGTCGTCCTCGACGAAGAGCGTCGAGATGTTATCGTTCTCTTCGGCCTGTGTAACGAGCGCGCTCATCGCCTGCTTGACCGTAAGGTTCAGGCCGATCGTGATGAAGTTCGCGGTCATCTTGGAACCGATCTCGTCTTCATCGTAGGATGCGATGATGCTGATCTCTTTTCTGACCTCGGTATCGAGTGCGTCGATGATGAGGCCCCTTCTCTCTTTTTCGAGCTCTCTCAGAACATTGGCCGCGGTATCGGTCTCAAGCTCAGCGATAACTGCAGCTGCGCGCCGGATATCCATCTCATTTATGTAAGCGCCTACCTGTTCTTCTTCCAGACACTCGAATGCTTCCGCAAGCAGAGTCTTGCCGCAGACCCTGAACAGCTTCTTTCTCTCCTGATCGTTAAGCTCTTCCAAGATCTGCGCAATGTCACTTGCGTGATAATCTTCTAACTTGTAATGAATTACCCTCGGGGAATCGTTACCCCTCATCAGCGAGATTATCTCGTCCTGATAATCTCTTCTAATTTCCTTCTCTGCCATTTGTCTCCTCCTGAAAGTAAACAAACGACGGGAACAAAAAACCTCTGCAGCGCGGGGCGTCAGAGGTCAACGATACATCATTTAGTCCTTAAGGTCTGATACGGTGTCAGGCATCTGGCACATTAAGGAACAAAGGATATTTCGCGCACGTTTCCCCCGTTTGTCGCAACTGTCACCAGCGTCCACCGTATTCACCTCACTTTATCAATGGGATATGGGGCTTTCTCCCCGTTCGAAATTTTAGCACGCTAAATATCATTTGTTAACCCCGAAAATGCCTGTTTTCGCTATATTTTTTCGAACTCTGCGGGCATCTTGGTATAATGGTGGGGATTAGAGTAACAAAGGGGCAGTTTATGATCAACTTCGGATTCTCATATGTCGGACTGATCTATCTTGTGATGCTCTTTATCCCCAACGGCATCTGGGCAAAGAACAAACCTGAAGGTTATGACGAGCACGAGAAACGCGAAAACAAGGTCCTCCTCGCATTTGAGCGCACGGGAGAAGTCCTGCTCTGCTGCCTGGGCCTTATCTTCAAGGACACAAACATCCGCCCCGGGTCTCTTTGGATCGGCTGGCTCATCGCATCGTTCATTGCGATGGTCCTCTATGAATTCTATTGGATAAGGTATTTTAAGAGCCCGAAAACACTGGCCGACATGTATTCCTCTTTCGCTGGATTCCCTGTCGCAGGCGCTTCTCTTCCTGTCTTGGCCTTCTTCCTTCTAGGCATCTACGCGTCGAATATCTTCCTTATCGGCGCCTCGATCATCATGGGCATCGGTCACATCGGCATCCATCTTCAGCACAAAAAGATGGCCGGGATCAGGTCGAATTCCAAAAAGTCCGTGCGCATCATCCTGGGGATCATTCAGGTACTGATCGCCATCCCCGTGGCGCTGGTCATCTTCGTATCCGTTTACTTCGTAGCCATGCGTAACATCAACTGGCTCTCGTGTTTTATCAATCCCGTCAAGGGGATCGATGAGCAGACTTATGTCGAGATCAACGGTGAAAAGCAGTTCGTCTCCATCCGCGGAAAAGACAAGTCCAACCCGGTGATCCTTTTTCTGCACGGCGGACCTCTGACTCCGGATTCTTACGTGACTTACACCTATGCCAACGGTCTTATCGATGATTACACATTCGTATGCTGGGATCAGCGGGGCTGCGGAAGGACGTATTTCGCGAATCCGGAAGACCGGGATAAGACCGTGCTTTTCGATCAGTCATTAAGAGACGTTGATGCCATGACCGACTATCTGCGTGAAAGGTTCGGATGCGAGAAGATAGTAATAATGGGCCATTCTTACGGCTCGATCCTGGGCGCCGAATATGCGTATGCCTATCCCGAAAAAGTCGCCGCCTACATCGGCGTGGGCCAGTTCGTCAATGCTCAGGCATCTTATGAATCCGAACTCGAAGATGCCCTCGCGCTCGCTGAAGCTGCGGGCGATGACACGACATACATGATGATGGCTTACGAGACTTATCTCGAAGATCATTCATACCAAAGTCTCGAGCAGGCTTCCGCGTACGCGCACTCTTACCACAAGTCAGCTGACTCGATGACGATCATCCTGTCTGCGCTTAAATCGCCCTACCTCGCATCTGACGACATCAAATGGTTCCTGGTAGAAGCCGACTCTGAGAAAATGGAGACCCTCTGCGTTGACATCCTCTTCAACTGTATGGTAATAGATCTCAGGGAACAGACTAGGTATAAAGTGCCTGTTTATTTCATCTCCGGCACTGACGACTGGACGTGTTCATATGTGGTCATGTCCGAATACGCAGATTCGATCGGTGCGGATTATCTTCTTATCAAAGATGCGAACCACACGGTGCAGCATGACAAGCCTGCGGAATTTGACGCCGCGGTGAAAGCATTTTTGGCGGGAATATAGATTCTTTGTTCGTGTATCCCTGTGCCGAGTTAACCTGATTTTGCAAATCTGAAATTCAGGTTAAGATTTTCGGCAGTTTTTTAACGTAAATATCAATATTCGAAATTTAGGTTAAGTTTTTTGTGAAAAGCTTAACCTTATTTTCGAAAACACTAATTCAGGTTAAATTTTCGGCTCAAATCTTAACCTTTTTTTGCAAAAACAAAATTTGCGTTAAATAGGCTGTCCCAATTTTGGGGAACAAACAGATTACCCCTGTCTCTCGAACTTTTCGACGCCTTCTTTAAGGATCTCTATGATCGGCAGATGCTGTGGGCAGACGCCTTCGCACTGGCCGCATTCTATGCAGTCGGAAGCTTTGCCGTTGCCGTCTCTTGCAACGAGGCCGTTATAGAAGAACTGAGGCCTCATGTCGCCCGGGAACTTGCGCTTGGTGTTGATTGCATTGATGATATCAGGAATGCTGATGCTCATGGGACAGCCGTCAACGCAGTATCTGCAGGCGGTACAGCCGACCTGCTCAACGCGGAACATGACTTCGATGACCTTGTCGATCGCAGCCTTCTCTTCGTCAGACAGCGGCTCGAAATTCTTAAAGGTATTCATGTTGTCTTCCATCTGCTCCTGCGTGGACATGCCGCTCAGGATTGTGGTAACGCCCGGAAGGCTTCCTACAAAGCGGAAAGCCCATGAAGCGATGGACTTGTCAGGACGGACGCTCTTTAAGATCTCGATGCATTCCTCATCGTGGTTGGCAAGCTTGCCGCCCTTGCATGGTTCCATGACGATGATCGGGATATTGCGCTCAGACAGGATCTGATAGAGCTTGCCCGAGTGAACGAGCGGATTGTCCCAGTCGGCATAATTCAGCTGGATCTGGACAAACTCGATCTCGGGATGGCTGTCAACGATCTTAACCAGCAGCTCCGGAGTTCCGTGATACGAGAATCCGAGATGCTTGATCTTGCCCTCTTCCCTCTTCTGAACGCCCCAGTTAAAGCAGTCATACTTAACGTAGGTATCGTAATTGTTGCCGTCTTCGATGCTGTGGAGCAGATAGAAATCGAAATAATCGACGCCGCATCTTTCGAGCTGTTCATTGAAGATCTTGTCCCTGTCTTCGAAAGAATGGATGCTCCACGCGGGAAGCTTTGTCGCGAGGGTAAAGGAATCTCTCGGGTGTCTCTTGACTATCGCTTCCTTTACGGCTCTTTCGGAGTTGCCGCCGTGATAAACATACGCGGTGTCAAAATAATTGAACCCCGCCGCCAGATACGCATCCGTCATTTTGCAGACTTTGTCGATGTCGATGACTCCGTCTGTCTCCGGCAGTCTCATAAGGCCAAATCCGATCCTGGGCATCTTGGTAAGATCAATACTCATAGCAGCACCTCCCTAATAAATCGATATGTTTAGATTAGCACGAAGGTTTCAGACAGGTCTTATCTATTTTTGTCTGTTTATATTCTGTTTTTTGATTGAGAATGCAATTTTTTTCGCCAAATAATAAGGAAAATTGCACAAAATGCCTGTTTTGTGCAATTTTCGAGGCGAAAAACAAGAATAATTGCACGCTCAAGATAAAACAAAGAGGCTGCCCCGTTTAATGAGGCAGCCCCTTCGGTTTTTATGGCATATGATTTTTTGTTGCGTCTAACTGTTTGATGGGGTCTGACCCCCTCAAATTAATCTGCGAAAAGCGGTGTTGAGAGATAACGGTCACCTGTGTCAGGCAGCAGAGCTACGATGGTCTTGCCCTTGTTCTCGGGACGCTTTGCGAGTTCGATGGCTGCCCAGAGAGCTGCACCGGAAGAGATTCCTACGAGAACGCCCTCGCTCTTGCCAAGGAGCTTGCCTGTAGCGAAAGCATCGTCGTTGGTAACGGGAATGATCTCATCGTAAACTGCGGTATTGAGAACGTCAGGTACGAAGCCTGCGCCGATACCCTGGATCTTGTGCGCACCGGCAGTGCCCTTACTCAGAACGGGAGAATCAGCGGGTTCTACTGCAACGACTTTAACGGAAGCCTTCTGTGACTTCAGATATTCGCCTACGCCCGTAACAGTTCCGCCTGTGCCGACGCCTGCTACGAAAATGTCTACTTCACCGTCTGTATCTTCCCAGATTTCAGGACCTGTTGTTTCTTTGTGAGCCTTCGGATTTGCAGGGTTTACGAACTGGCCGGCAATGATGCTGTTCGGGATCTCTTTTTGGAGTTCCTCAGCCTTTGCGATCGCGCCCTTCATTCCCTTGGAACCTTCCGTGAGAACGAGCTCTGCACCGTAAGCCTTGATGAGCTGTCTTCTCTCAACGCTCATCGTCTCCGGCATTGTGATGATAAGTCTGTATCCTTTAGCAGCCGCAACGGAGGCTAATCCGATACCGGTATTTCCGCTTGTAGGCTCGATGATAACGCTGCCTTCCTTAAGTCTTCCGGTTGCTTCTGCGTCTTCGATGATCGCCTTTGCGATACGATCCTTGACGCTTCCGGCGGGATTGAAATATTCAAGCTTTGCAACGAGCTTTGCTTCGAGGCCCAACGCCTTCTCCAGGTGTGTGAGTTCCAAAAGCGGTGTCTTACCGATAAGTTGATCTGCTGATGTATATATCTTAGTCATGGTGATTCTCCTCCTAAAGCGGATGCTATTAATTATATATCAATTCTTATATTGGGTCAGATTGCTGCGAAACCTTTTTCGAGGTCAGCAATGATGTCATCGATGTGCTCTGTACCGATCGAGAGACGGATCGTGTTCTGGAAGATGCCTACGTCGTTAAGCTCTGCTTCGGAAAGCTGTGAGTGAGTCGTGCTTGCCGGATGGATAACGAGGCTCTTAACGTCTGCAACGTTTGCGAGAAGCGAGAAGATCTCCAGATGATCGATGAAGTCGAAAGCTTCCTTCTTGCCGCCCTTAACGTTGAATGTGAAGATGGAACCGCCGCCATTGGGGAAGTACTTCTTGTAAACTTCGTGATCGGGGTGATCGGCAAGTGCAGGGTGGAAAACTTTCTCTACCTTCGGATGATTTGTAAGGTACTCTAATACTTTATTCGTATTCTCGATGTGGCGCTCAACGCGGAGTGACAATGTCTCTGTGCCCTGGAGCAAAAGGAATGCTGCGAAAGGTGAGATCGAAGAACCCGTATCTCTTAAGAGAATAGCTCTGATGTAAACTGCAAATGCAGCTTTGCCTGCAGCCTCTGTGAACTTAACGCCGTGATAGCTCGGGTTAGGCTCGGAGATCCAGGGATATTTACCGGAAGCTGCCCAGTCAAAGTTACCGGAATCAACGATAACGCCGCCCAATGTGGTGCCGTGGCCGCCGATGAACTTTGTAGCTGAGTGAACTACGATATCTGCGCCGTATTCAATAGGTCTGATAAGGTAAGGTGTACCGAATGTGTTGTCGATAACGAGCGGGATGCCTGCTTCGTGAGCGATCTTTGCGAGGGCTTCGATATCCGGGATGTCAGACGAAGGGTTGCCCAGTGTCTCAATATAGAGAGCCTTTGTGTTGGGTCTGATGGCTGCCTTGACCTCGTCCAGATCATGGATGTTGACGAATGTTGTCTCGATACCATAAAGAGGAAGCGTATGAGCTAAGAGGTTCTCGGAACCGCCATAAATAGTCTTCTGGGCTACGATGTGCTCGCCCTTGACTGCGAGAGCTTCTATTACATAAGTGATCGCTGCTGCGCCTGATGCGACTGCAAGTCCTGCAACGCCGCCTTCAAGAGCTGCGATACGGTCTTCAAAAACGCCTTGTGTGGAATTGGTAAGTCTTCCGTAGATGTTTCCTGCGTCAGCAAGTCCGAAACGTGCTTCTGCGTGAGCTGAATTGTGGAAAACGTAAGATGTTGTAGCGTAAATCGGTACTGCGCGTGCATCGGATGCGGGATCGGCCTGTTCCTGACCTACGTGGAGCTGGAGAGTTTCAAATTTATAGTTAGACATGTGTATATTCCTTTCTTAAATAAAAGTTTAGATAATGGTTTTATTCATAGAACAGGGACAACACATTCGTCCACAGCGGAAGTTACTACGGACTAATGATTGAAAATAGAACTTGCGGTCGTACATAACTTCCGTCCTCCTCTCCTTTCGTGATTTTCGCATATCATAAACTCTAATACCTACTATGTCAATGGGTTATTGAAAAATTTTTTCACTTTTTTTGAGTTTGGCAACACAGGGCCTGAGATCTGTTGCTTAACCTACAAAAGCCTTATACATTGAACGTTGTTTGCCCTGTTGACGGATGGTTAAATGAAGCCATCAAACAAAACACAACACGCCGGAAGGCAAAAAAGAAAGGACAAACAAAAATGAAAAAGACATTAATCGCATCCCTCATCTCCGTTGCAGTAATCGCAACAATGATCACAGCAGCAGCTTGTGCAGCAAAGAAATCCGCAACCGTTAAGGCAGCAGCACCTGCAATTCAGGAAACCGCAGCAGAGGCAACAGAAGAAATCATCAACGACGGACAGAATCCCGTAATGAACTTCATCGGCAACTACTATAACGAAAGAGTCTGCATCAACGTTGAAGCTGAAGGCGCAAACGGAGCAAAGATCACAGTAACCTGGGGCAGCAGCTACGATACAAAAGCCGTTTGGACAATGAGCGGCATCTTCAGTGAAGAAACAACAAGCGTATCTTATGAGAACGGTATTAAGAAGTATGTTACATACAACGAACTCGGTGAGATCATCTCAGAGGAAGTACTTTCCACAGATTGCAAGGGCATATTCGTATTCAGCTATGACGGTGTTACCTGGATGGAGCAGAATGAGCATATCGCAGACAACATGGTCTTCAGATTCAACGGTTCTGTAGAGGACTTAGTTGAAGACGCAGACACAGTAGTATTCCCCGTAGAGACAGTTACCATAAAGAATGACAAGCCCGCAAACAAGCCTGCTGTTCCGACTGCAGAGCCTACGGCAAAGCCCACAGAAGCACCTAAGGCTACTGAAGCACCTAAGCCCACAGAGGCACCCAAGCCTACAGAGAAGCCCGCTGAACCTGAGGTTAAGCCTGCCGAGCCTGAACAGACAGAGCCTTCTTCCGAGATTCCGGAACCCGCACATAAGACAGCAGCTGAGATCAGCGGCACATATGCATGCGGCAGAGCAACAGCTACAGTAGACGCAGCAGATCCCGACAACGTAATGATCAAGATCGTCTGGAGCGATTCCGCTGACACAAAGGCAATCTGGAGAATATCCGGCAGATATGACGAAGAAACAGAAACGATCCTCTACGAAGGCGGAGTAAAGAAGATCCTCACATTCGACGAGAACGGAGATGTCGAATCAGAAGAAGTTGACTACACAGACGGCAACGGCGCGATCTTATTCAGCTACGACGGATTCACATGGGCCGACTACAACGAGAACGTTGCAGACAACCTGGTCTTCATCAAGTCAGTTTAATAGTTTCCGATAACAAAAAATATAAAGAAGTAAACCCCTCTCTCCCCTATATACTCATAAATAAAGCTCCCGCTTGTCCTTTCGCGGGAGCTTTATTTATGCTTTTTCTTTATATCATTTTTTCCTGGTCTTGGGCTTTTGGGCGCGTTTACCGGATACCGCAATAAGTATCTCTACGCTTGCAGTTACAACAAGGACCACGCCTGCAAAAGTGGCAATGCGCTGTCCCAGTTCCAAATTGGTCTTGTCGCGGAAGACACGCGCAAATTCAGCCGACAGGTAGTTGGAGCCCGAGAAATTCTGCATGAGCAGATCCTGCATCTTGGCAGATTCCTCAGGTGTTTTCGAAGATAAGGTGATAAGCATGCTTACGTCGCTTACGGCATCGTTTTCGAGAATATATCTGATGAGCCTGTCATTGAAATCTCCCCATGTATTTTCGTCATACTTGTAATAAAGCATGCAGGTCTTCTCATCTACGGGATCAGAACTCCATTCGCAACCGTCAGCCGTGCAGCGGATCACGGCATATTCAGGATCCGTGCCGGGCATCTGCGATATATCCAGTTTAAACATATAACTCATCCCGGAAGGAGCACCGTAATACTTAAGCACATCGCGCGGGACTGCAACGTTTATTTCCGTTAATCCTCCTGCAAGAAAACTGTCAGATAATGCATTAAACCTGGCGTCGTCAAAGATATAGACAGCCTCGACATTGTCTGTCGCTGCAACATTCGGAATATCCTCGTAAGTTATGTAAGGGGCATCAGTCTTCGGAATGGCGATCTTCTTGCCGCGCATATAGGTCCTGTTAAGGTCACCAACACCCTTGTCCACCGTATAAACATAAATGGAAGTAACGTCCGGAACCTCATCCGTACAGTAATCCGAACGATAGCCAGCATATGCGTAAAAGGCAAAGATACCTGCGGCCGCCAGGGCAACCACGATCATTAAGACCACCTTTGTATTCTTAGACATAACATTTACCCCTATACTTTTGCTTGAGTAATTATATCAGAGCTTTATGAACTTGCAGTTTATTTTCTCTGCCCGAAAATGAGAAAATAAAAGGAGCGGAAAAATCTCAGAACTGATTTTGTCACAAAATGGATTTCCGGATTGTTATATTGGGTAGAAGGGCCAAACGGGGATCCCGAAATTCGAAAACGGGCGGTCCTACAGGAAACGACAAGGAGAAACATAAATGGCATTGCCGTCTAAACAGATCTCATTCATAGAAAAATGTTATGAACTGTACGAACAGAAGATGTTCCGTGTCGCATTGTCCGTTTTGCATGATGAGACTCTCGCGGAAGATGCCGTGCAGGATGCTTTTTTGCAGATGATAAAGCACGAGGTGTATTTCGCGAAGCCCGGATCGGACGACTGCAAACGCTACATAATAACAGTTATAAGAAATGCTTCGATCAACATATATAACAAGAGAAAGAACGAGAACCAGATCGTAAGCTTTACCGAAAACCTGGAACAAGTCTGTGAGAGCGAAGCCGTTGCGCCTGAAGAAAACACTGAAGCGGAAAACGATTACCAGCCGCTCATGGATACTCTCCCTGAGAAATATTACGACGTTGTTTACTGCCTTGTCGTTAAAGATTATTCGATCGCTGAGACTGCCCGGAAGCTGGGCATCACTGAGGCAAATGTCCGTAAACGGTACGAACGGGCCAAAAAGATGATGCGCCAAAACCTGGGACAGACTTAAAGACCAAATGATCCCGCGCCAGAGGGAATCTACAAGGAGATTACTTATGGAACCGAAATTCAAAAACGACATTTTCGAACAGGATATCAGCATAGAGGAATTCGATCACATCACGGACGGTGTGGAAGATCATGTTTTCTCGGACAGATATCAGTCGAGGAAGGAAACGATCATGAATAATGCAAAACATAAGGCAAAGATCAGCAAGTTGGGAGTAAAAGTCGTTGCTGCCGCATCCGTAATCGCAATCGCAACTCCTTTCGCTGTAAATGCGGCAACAGGTGGTGAACTCTTCAACAGGATATGGGGTAACGAAGGAAAAGATACTATCGAGAGTCACTCCGAGGTATTTGTCGATGACGGCAAGATAAGAGATGACGGAACACCTGTAACTTATGAAGTAGTCATGCCGAGGATCGAATACGTTGAGGCAGATCCTGAAGCCGCTGCCAGACTTATCGGTGACAAGATCACTACCGAACCGGTAGTATGCACTGTCGGTGACACAACGATCACCGTCGAATCCGTTGTAAGAGACGGCATAGGTATAGTTGCAGCTTACACTATCGAGAGAGAAGGCGGAGTCAACTGCCTTAATTACAGCCAGCTTGATAACGAAGCAAAGGGTGCATGGTTCAATGAAGACTCGAACATCCTCTTCGGCTTTAATGAAGGAACCGGTAAAATCTGGATCGATCTCGAGAATTCCACAGCTGACAAGCTCTATTGCTATGAATACATGTGTGACAACAGCGTATTATTCGGCTCAGGGAGTTTTTCCCCGATCACCGATCACATAACTCTCATGACACAGGAATTCACAATGAACAGATCTGAGGTATATGCTGAGGTTGCAGAAAAGGGCGACTACGAACAGTTCATCAGGGCAGAGAATGAATACGTGATCCCAGTTGCCGGCAAGCTCGACACAAAGACGTTCTACAGTTCTATTGGCGGATCGATCGAGATCTCCCCTATCGCAATGGTCTGGGATTCCACAGGCGGCACCGAGATCAAGGGTGAGACACTGCTTCCCGAAACATCTGTAAAGATCACATATAATGACGGAACAGAGTATCTTGTTTTCGATGAGAACACCAACAGCGCAGGCTACGTCTGCGGAAATGACACTGGATTCATCGCTCTGTTCAACCGCCTCGTCGACACAGATAACATCGCCAAGATAACGATCGACGGAATTGATTATTTCGCTTGAGTCATTATTCAGAGTAAGGCATAGATAACGCAGAGGGCTGTCATCTTCGGGTGACAGCCTTTTGTATTTGTATTGGCTGTTGCGTTACTTTTTGCGGATTGCTTATGATCCATTCTCCCCTTATATCCATTGCAGGAGACGATTTCCGATCAGCTTGTCGGAAAATGAAGAAATCCCGCTAAATCATGTCGGGAAATGCAGTAATCCAGGATATTCGTGTCGGGAAATCAGCATTTATTCCAGAACCATTCAATTTCTATAGGTTTCCGACTTGTTTTCAGAAGATTTCTATATTTCAGGTGCCTTTCGTCTAATTATTTAGTTTATACAAATCAATGAGCCCGAAAAATATGAGTAATAGTACTGGTCAAGACTTCCCCACTATCCCTGCCACGTCATCGTACTCGGGCTTGGCCTTCGTAACGCCGAAGCCCTCCGATACCTTTACGGACACTTCGCCGAACTTCGTCATGACCTTCTCCTCACGGCGCGAGAGCCTGAACCTGTCCATGGCGGTATATCTTATTCCGATGGTCGTGGTGTTCTCGAAGATCAGCTTAGCGAACTTCTCTTTGTCTTCAGGTCGTACTATGCAGGTGATGAGGATCCCGGGGCGGTTCTTCTTCATGTAAACAGGTGTCGTGAAAACATCAAGAGCTCCGCTGTTCATGAGAACGCCCGTGGCGTAACCGATCTCTTCGCCGGTCATGTCATCGACGTTGCAGCTCATCTCGATGACCTTATCGTCATCTTCGTTCTGCTCTTCACCGAGGAACGTGCGGAGCATGTTTGCCTTCTCGAAATCCTTCTTTCCCATTCCGTAACCTGTTTTGGAAATTGCCATGGCGGGCCTTGGACCGAAGCTTCCGGCAAAGTGCTTAAGCAATGCCGCGCCGGTAGGCGTCAGCAGTTCTCCTTCGACATTTCCGCTGTATGTCGGAATGCCTTCGATTATGCTTGCCGTGGCAGGCGCGGGAACAGGAAGGATTCCGTGCGCGCATCTTACCTGCCCGAAACCTGTCGCCAGGGGTGATGCAACGATCCTGTCAGCACCGATCAGCTCCATAAGTACGCATACGCCTACGATATCAGCTACCGCATCCATCGTACCGACTTCGTGAAAATGTATCTCGGTTACAGGCTTTCCGTGCGCCCTGCTCTCTGCTTCCGCGATCAAAGCATAGACTGCGAGCGCGTCTGACTTAACCTTATCCGAAACATTAAGGCCGTTAATGATATTCTCGATATCACTCATGTGAGTGTGATGATGGTGATGCTCGTGCTCATGAGTATGCACATGCTCTTCATGTGTGTGTTCGTGGTGATGTTCCTCGTGATGATGCTCACCATGCTCATGAAGATGTTCATCCTCTTCCACGCCAAGCGCGGTAACCCGTGCATGAGTGCCTTCTATTCCGCACTTTACACTTTTCTCGAAATCATAAGTAACATCGGGAATACCCAATGAATTAAGCATTTCTCCGCACGCTTTAACGTCACCGGTAAGCTCTGCCAGAGATGCCAGGAGCATGTCGCCTGCCGCGCCCATATTGCATTCGATATAAAGAGTCTTCATATAACACCTCCGATGTGTAAGATCACAACGCGCCGGGCAAAAAGTTCATCCGCCCATGTGATTGATCATGCTTGCAGAATATCCTGCACCGAAACCGTTGTCGATATTAACTACAGTGACGCCACTCGCGCATGAATTCATCATTGCAAGAAGCGCCGTAAGTCCTTCAAAAGATGCGCCGTAACCGACACTCGTGGGAACAGCGATTACGGGGCAGTCAACGAGCCCTCCGATAACGCTCGCAAGAGCGCCCTCCATGCCTGCGACTGCGATAATTACACTCGCGCTCATGAGTTCTTCGGTGTGGGACAAAAGCCTCTGAAGGCCTGCCACGCCGACATCATAGATGCGGTCAACTTTGTTGCCTAAAAGCTCAGCCGTAACTGCCGCTTCCTCTGCTACCGGAAGATCAGACGTGCCTGCGCAGGCTACGATTATCTTACCCTTCGCATTTACTTCGGGGATCCCGCCTGCCACGCCGATGCGCGCATCCTTGTAGTACTTGATCGAAATCTTGAGTTCTTTAGATTTATCTTCTGAGAGTCTTGTTATAAGAACGGTCTTTACGCCCGCATCAAGAAGGCTCTCTGTGATCTTATCTATCTGGTCGGGCGTCTTGCCTTCGCCGTAGATGACTTCCGGAACACCCTGCCTTATGCCTCTGTGAAGGTCAGGCTTGGCAAAACCCAAATCAACGAAAGGCTTCATCTTCAGCTGTAATTCTGCTTCTTTGGGAGTCATCTCGCCTGAAGCGACCTTCTCTAAAATATCTCTGGCACTGCTCATAATCAAAGGACCTCGTTCATGCTGCCTGTGCGGTATCCGTCAATATCAATTGTTACATATTTGAAGCCCAGGCGCTTTAATTCAGCAGATATTTCTTTTCTCGTGCGCTCATATGTGAGAAGCGCAATATCATCAGGAGCAGCTTCTATCCTTGCGATGTCGCCGTGAACCCTTACTCGTATACCGGAAAAACCAAGATCGCTAATGAACTTCTCTGCGTTAGCAACGCGGATCAGTCCTTCAGTGGTGATCTTCTCGCCGTATGCAAATCTCGATGCAAGGCAGGCGGCTGAAGGCTTATCCCAGGTGGGAAGTCCTGCTTCTTTTGAGAGAAGACGGATATCATTTTTGGTAAGACCGGCTTCTTTTAACGGACTTACGATCCCGAGTTCTTTCAGGGCGCGGATTCCCGGTCTGTAATCGCCATCATCGTCAACGTTGCTTCCGTCAGCGACCACATATCCTTCCGCAGCATTTGCAATGCTCTCGAAAATCTTCCTCTTGCAGTAATAACATCTGTCAGGAGGATTTGCCGCGAACTCTTCTACGGAGAAAACATCGAAGCTTATAACTGTCTGTTTCACGCCGGTCTTTTCGCAAAAATCCGAAGTCAGGGAAAGATCTTCAGAGGTCAATACCTGCGACTTCACGGTAACGGCAACAGCGTCATCGCCAAGCACCTCATGGGCCTTATACAGAAGATATGTGGAATCAACGCCTCCTGAAAAAGCGACCGCCAGTTTCCCGGCGGCCTTAATGCGCTCAACGAGCGCAAATTCTTTAATTCTGATGTCGGATGCGTTATCCATTCATCACTTGGCAGCGCCTGCAAGCAAAGCCTTGACCTTGCCTTCAGGGTCCTTTACGAGAAGGACAACGAGCCAGATAACGATGCCGAGAGCTACAACACATAATCCAAGGAATGCATCATTGAGCATGTCGGCAGGTGCCTGCTCGAAATACTCAGCGCCGAGTTCGATATACTCAACGACTGCATCTACGAGCCACATAAGGCTTGCGCCCCAATACATGAGTGCGAGCGTGCCGAGCTTTCTGTCAGCCTTGGCGTTATACCAGAGGATCGTTGTAATGGCAGCTGCAAAAACAGTAATAAGTAAAGTCATGATCTAAGATCCCCCTTATGCCTTTGCTTTGGCCTTCGCGGGCGCAGTTTTCTTCGAAACGGCTTGTGCCACAAGCACCATTACCACCCACGCAAGCGTTACGAGTATCGCCATAGCAACACCGCTCGTGCTCATCTCGTGGATCATCTCAGCTGCATCGGCAGGATCTGCGGCAGCTGTGAGGAACGGGAACCACGGTGTGACTTCACCGTGCCAGACGTGCTCGAAAGCCAGGAGTGCGGATCCGCCCCAGAGCATATTATTGAGCCATCCCATCTTCTTGATGAAGATGTTGTCAGAACCTTTCTTGTCAGCTGCCTTCTTGATAACGGTAGTGACGATCGCTTCAGTTGTAGGAACCAGGAAACATGCCATAGGGAGCTCTCCTTTTCAAATAGACTTGATATTAAGAATTCTAGCATAGCGGACTGACCGCTTTATATCAGTTTTTGTGCGGATTATTACTTCTTTTTTGACTTTGTGGACTTGCCCAGCTTTTCGATGTGACCGCATATGGCATTGAATGTCTCATCGCTGATGTCATGCTCGATCCTGCAGGCATCATCCTCGGCAACTTCAGGATCAACGCCTAATGCGATGAAGAAGTCTTTGAGCATCTTGTGACGTGTATAGATCTTGTCAGCGATCTCCATGCCCTTCTCGGTAACGGTGATGAAACCGGAGCGGTTCATCTCGATATAACCTTCCTCGCGAAGGCGCTTCATGGCATTGCTGACGCTTGGCTTTGTAACGCCCAGGAATCCGGCAATGTCGATCGAACGCACATAGCCGTTCTTCTCCTTAAGGATGATCATGGACTCGAGATAGTCTTCTGCGGACTTGCCGATATCGCTGCTGTTTTTCATATAAAGCACCTCTATACAGGATCTGTTTTGTTAGACGCAACAAACTGAATTTATACTACAAATTTTATTAACATATGTCAAAACAAAACTGACGTAAAACTGATATACGGATGACCAGGTTTGATAGTAATATTTTTTCAAAACATAACCTGAGGTCATGCCATGGATCTTATCGAGAATCTGACAATGGATGAGGAGCGCGCGCTTTACGGCAGCTCTGACGTAACCGTTAAAAACTGCCGTTTCGACGGTCCCGCCGATGGCGAGAGCGCCCTTAAGGAAAGCAGTAACGTCGCGGTAGAAGATTCATACTTTAACCTCAGATATCCCTTCTGGCACGTCCACGGCCTTTCGATAAGATCTTCCGAATTAACAGACAAATGCCGTGCAGCTATATGGTATTCGGATAACATCAAGATCGAAGACACGAAGCTTCACGGAATAAAAGCTTTGCGCGAGTGCCAAGACGCCGTGATCAGGGCTTCCTCGATAATCTCCCCCGAGTTCGGATGGTCGGTCCACGGGCTGCGTCTGGAAGATACAACGGCCGAATCGGAATATTTCCTCATGAGATCTTCAGACCTCACGCTCGAAAACTTTACCCTCACGGGCAAGTATTCTTTTCAATATGTAGAGAACTGCGTGATCACCGGCTCCACCCTTAACACCAAGGATGCTTTCTGGCATGCCAAAAACGTTACCGTTAAAGACAGCATCATCAACGGCGAATATCTGGCCTGGTATTCTGAAGATCTGACACTCATTAACTGCACGATAAAAGGCACTCAGCCGCTCTGCTACTGCAAGGGGCTGACACTCATAAACTGCAGGATGGAAGACTGCGACCTGACTTTCGAAAGATCTCATGTCGAAGCTGAGATCACCACTCCCGTGATCAGCATAAAGAACCCGCTGTCAGGTCACATATCGGTACCTTCGGTCGGCGAGATCATCAGGGATATTCCTGAGGCACTGGGAGAAGTAATTATCAGTCCTTATCCTTCATGACGACATTAACATAATTGAACGGTATCTCGATTCCTTCTCTGGTGAAGGCATCGTTAACACGTTTGTTGATGTCGCTCATTACGATCTCAGTAGCATTGACCGGCTTATAGTAAACCGTCGTCGCAAGCACAAGACTGCTGTCGGCATAAGAGATGAAATATACGGGACCGTAATCCTTATTCTTCCATTCGGGTTCGGAATAGTCTGATTCGATGACGGCATCCCTGAGAACTTTCATGGCTTTATCAATATCCGTCCCGTAAGCAACGTTGAACCGCATGTGGACGGATCTTATTTTCGTGTTATGGCTCATGTTCGTGATGAGACATGAATTGATCTTGCTGTTCGGGACGATGACATCTATCGTATCGATCGTCCTTAACACGACATGTCTGGGCGTGATGTCCATGACTACTCCTCTGATACCGTTATCAAGCTCGATCCTGTCGCCTATCTCGAAAGGTTTATTGAAGCTGAGCGCAAGACCGCTGAACAGGTCTCCCAGAACGGGCTGCGCGGCAAGACCTGCGACCGCACCGATTATCGCGGTTCCCTGGAAAAGGACTTTACCGATGTCCGTCGTGGCAGTCGAACTTACAAGTACCCAGATAACGGCAATGAGAATGATGAGCGTCCTTATTATGTTCTGGGTAAAGCGGATCTGAATGTTCTTCTTATTCTTGAGCTTCTTTTTTACGAATCTGTTGTAGATAAGAAGGATTATCGTGGTCGTTATGCAGGCAATAAACGTATAGATCAGAAGCTCTACAGCCTGACCTAACGCAGTTGTCTTGTCGAAAAAAATACTGATATCAAAACCGGTTATTTCAGTTCCGGGCATTTTCTGACCTCACTTTTCGTTTTCCGCATCTGCCTTGATTCTTATTATATAACAGAAAATAGCATTATTCGGATAAGGGTGTATAATCATTCCGATTTTAATTAGAAAGAAGGAAATCTTATGAAAAATAAGATTATTGCAGCAGCGCTTACTGCCGTTCTCTCACTTGGAATGATGGCAGGATGTGCACAGAAAAAAGACGACACTGTCGTCAGAGTCGGTTCCCTTAAGGGACCTACCACTATAGGCATCGTTAACCTCATGGACAAAGCTTCCAAAGGTACCTCCGAAGGAAAATACGAATTCACGATGTCGGCAGCACCCGACGAGATCACCGCAAAGATCGTATCAGGCGACATCGACATCGCTCTTGTTCCCGCAAACCTCGCTTCGGTCCTTTATAACAAGACCGAAGGAGGCATCACGGCAATAGACATCAACACCTTAGGCGTTCTTTACTGTGTTACGGGCGACACTTCCATCACGTCGGTAAAAGACCTTTCCGGAAAGAAAGTCATCACGACAGGCCAGGGCGCCACACCCGAGTATTCTTTGAGATATCTTCTCGACCAGAACGGCATAACCGACTGCGAGATCGAGTTCAAATCCGAATCAACTGAAGTAGCTGCCGTGCTTGCGGAAGACCCTTCACAGATCGCAGTCCTCCCCCAGCCTTTCGTTACAGTTGCATGCGCACAGAATGAAGCGATCTCCATCGCTTTCTCTCTCGAAGAGGAATGGCAGCTTACTACAGGCGGTCTCGGAATGGTTACTGGCGTTACAGTCGTCAGAAATGATTTTCTCAAGGCTCATCCCGAGGCAGTAAAGACCTTCATCAAGGAACACGGCGAGAGCGTAAATGCAGCTAATTCCGATCTCGATACGACAGCTTCTCTGGTCGTCGCAAATGAGATCATCGGCAAAGAGCCTCTGGCTAAGAAAGCCATCCCTTTCTGCAACGTCGTATGCATGACAGGAGACAGCGTTAAGAATAACCTCGCTCCCTACCTCGAGGTCCTCTACAACAGCGACCCCAAGTCCGTAGGCGGAAAACTTCCGGGAGATGACTTCTACTATAAAGGCTGATAAATGAAGACCGGGAAATACATCAGGACAACTTTGATCGTTTTGATCTGGCTCGTTATCTGGCAGGTGCTTGCTATTATCGTTAATAACAGCATCCTCCTGTCAGGACCTGTCGAGACGGTCAAAGCCCTGATCGTTCTTGGTTCCGATCCCGCCTTCTATATCTCCGTCGGAAAGACCGTCGGAAAGATCCTTCTGGGATTCCTCATCGGAATGTGTCTGGGATCAGGCATTTCGATTCTTTCTTACAGATTTGGTATCGTAAGAGAATTCTTTTCGCCGTTCGTATCGGTAGTCAAATCGATTCCCATCGTAAGCTTCATAATCATCGCGCTCATCTGGGCAGGAAGCTCGAATGTCACGATAATCGTGTCCTCGGTCATATCATTCCCGATCTTTTACAAAAACCTGCTTGAGGGTCTGCTTGTCACGGATCCCAAGATGCTCGACCTTGCCAAAGTCTTTGAGATGAAGACTTCGAAAAAGATCAGATACATCTATCTGCCGTCACTTTCACCTCACATCAAGAGCGCAATATCCCTCGCGATAGGCATGGCATTCAGGGGCGGCATAACGGCCGAAGTAGTCGGCCAGCCCGTAAGATCCATCGGCAACGGCCTTTACAGGGCCAAGATCAATCTTGCCACGTCAGAGATGCTCGCATGGACGCTCGTCGCAGTCCTTGCCGCATTCATCGTCGAAAGACTCATCTCATTCATCGTAAAGAAGGTGCTCAAATGATCGAACTCAAAAATGTCAGTAAATCATTTGACGATAAGAAAGTGCTTGATTCGTTCAGCGCTGTTTTCGGGGAGGGCGGGTATCTTCTTAAAGGTCCTTCAGGGATCGGCAAGACCACCTGCATCATGCTCATATTGGGACTCCTTAAGCCTGATGATGGTGAGGTCGTGCTTCCCGAAGGAACGCGCTTCGCGGTATGTTTCCAGGAGAACAGACTGTTCGAGAAAGAGACCGTCCTGACCAACGTTCTGGCCGTAAATGAAGGCCTCCCGGTAACTGACGCATCTTCCGCGATCTTAGAGCTCCTCCCTTCCGATTCCCTGAACAAAAAGGCAGGCGAACTCTCCGGCGGCATGAAGCGCAGGCTTGCTGTCATAAGAGCAATGCTCCACGATTCAGACTGCGTCATCCTGGACGAACCCTTTACCGGTCTTGACGACGAATCCCGCTCGAAAACGATCGCCTTCATCAGAAAACACCTGAACGGCCGCCTCCTGATAGTCACAAGCCACGACGAAAGAGGCCTCGGCGACCTTCAGATAGTCAATATAGATCCGGAAACATAAGACTCGCAGCAGGGCTTTTCTATCGCGATTGCCGTTTTTTGAGATTTGCGATAGATTTTCCGGCTTTTTCTATCGCGAACCTCGAAAAATCACTTTTGCGATAGGATTTTCGTGATTTTTTAATGCAAAGTCTAATCTGACTGATCAGACGAGTTCTTTTACGTCAGTCGCGTAGCACCATCTTCCGCCTGTAAGATTTCCGAAGAAATACTTGTTCGATGCGGACTCGCACATGATGAGGATCTTGTCATCAACAAAGATAATCTCCTCAGCCATCGGCGGAGCTTCAAAAGACGATACGAGCGTGCTGCTGTCCAGAGCATAAACCGGTATAAACTCGTCCGCTTCCGCCCTGCCTGAATAAATAAATCCTCTGACCCTTACAGGTTCAGCACCGGAAATATCGTAGCAGCAGATCGTGGATTTGGCTGTGCCGTAAGACTGCGATATCCATATCTTGCCGTCATGGATCGCCATGCCCTGCACAAGACCCGGCAGTGAATACATTTCGGAAGGCGTCGTACCGACTCCGCATACCGAATCCTCGTCATCACTCAAGGGATAGCAATAAGCCAGCGCATGATTCTCATCACCTGAAGGTGTAGTGATCCAATGGGATTCAGCCGTCACGTAATTAGGAACCCTGTAGAATTCGCCTACTATGAGCCTGTCTTCAGTAAAGCACAGAAAAGCGACGTTTACCTTGTCGTGTCTGTATGTCGTCTTGAACTCATCGACCATCCTGATAATGGTACCGCTGCCGGAAGAAAGAACATCAGACAGATTGTAGATATATAAACTTGCGTCTTCATCACCTGCGACGAACAGGTAATCGCCATGCACGGCAAGACCACCGGCATGGGGAGATACGCCGTTACCTTCGGAATCTCCCAGTACCACGTATCCGGTCGATTTGCCGCTTTCCTTTTCGACGCGGTAAACACGTGATGGCGAGCCGTCCATCTGATAACCTCCGACAAGATAGATCCCTTCCGATTCGATGTAATCAAAACCCTGCGGGATCAGATTATCCGAAAGTCCGGGTATCTTCATCTCCCTATCGGATGCTTTGTAGTAATCGATTACCGGAACACCGAAATAGAACTGTGCGCCAATAAAGACGATCGATATGAGGATTATAAAAACGCCTAATACGATAATGAGGGCTTTTACGATCTTTGTAATCACTTTCTCTGTTTTCGGATCCGTTTTCTTAGTCATAATGTGTTATCCCAAAGGCAATTGATCAGATCAATACCAGTCCTTGTGTCTCTTGATGTAGATGGTCTTCATGATCTGGGCGAGGATCATGTAAACGAGCATGAGACCGATGATCCACGGCAGATATGCGATGGGCATTGTCGGCAAAGTGAAGAATGTCGAGATTCCTGTAAAGCCGATAAGCAAAGTAACAATAATGATCGCAAGAGTAGAGAGCGTAAGCTGGACAGAGGCCCGGTCATTAATGAACGGGAGCTTCGGCGTGCGGATCGTGTGGATTACCATCGTCTGCGAGATAACGCCGAACATGAACCAGCCGCACTGGAAATAGCCGGCCATTTCGGGATTGTTATATCCGAATACGAACCACAGTACGAGGAAGCACAGGACGTCAAGGACTGTACTTAACAGACCGAACGATACCATGAATCCCTTGATGCCGCTCAAATCCCACTTCTTGGGCTTCTCGATATACTTTGATTCGACGTGGTCGAAAGGCATACCGAGCTGCGCAAAGTCATTTAAGAGATTCTGCACGAGGATATGAACAGGAAGCATAGGCAGGAACGGAAGGAAGATGCTCGCGATGAGTACCGAGAACATGTTTCCGAAGTTGCCGCTGACCGACATCTTCAGGTACTTGGACATGTTGGCGAATGTGCTTCTGCCTTCGACAACGCCCTCGTCCAATACGTTGAGATCTTTCTCAAGGAGAATGATGTCCGCAACTTCTTTCGCGATATCAACGGCATTATCAACGGAAATACCGATGTCTGCCTGCTTTAAAGGCAGGCTGTCGTTGATGCCGTCACCCATGTAACCTACAGTGTGGCCGTTCTTCTGGAACATCTTAACGACACGCTGCTTCTGGTAAGGAGAAAGCTTCGAGAATATGTCGCACTTCTCGCAGCTTTCGGCGAGTTCCTCATCACTCATGGCTTCTATTTTCGCGCCGGTGAGCGTCATCTCGGTCGAGAATCCGAGTCTTCCGCAGATATTGATGGCGACGCCTTCGGAATCACCCGTAAGTACTATCGTGCGGACGCCGTTCTTCCTCAGAGCGTTGATGGCCGTGCCTGCAGATTCCTTCGGAGGATCGAGGAAGCCGACAAATCCGATGAGGACCATGTCGCTCTCGTCCTGAACGCCGAAGACATTGACTCCGTGAACATTATTCTTCTGGGCGACCGCAATTACACGGATACCTTCGAGATTGTTCTCCTCAGCGATCTTTTTCGCATTGACACGGAGTTCCTCGGTAATGTCTTTTACCTCGCCGTCGATCTCGATAAATGAGCAAATCGAGAGGATCTCTTCGACCGCACCTTTTGTGATGAGCTGGCGCTTGCCGTTCTTATCCTTGAGCACGACGCTCATGCGGCGGCGCGAAAAGTCGAAGGGGATCTCGTCTTCCCTGACATAAGCTTCCTTGAGGAAAGAGAGTTCTTCCTTCTCGGCGCGGTTAATGATCGCGACGTCCATGAGATTCTTAAGTCCCGTCTGGAAGTAGCTGTTAAGGAATGCATGTCTTAAGATACGCTTGTCCTCTCTTCCGAGGACGTCCATGTATTTCTCGAGGATGATCTCATCCTGTGTAAGAGTACCTGTCTTGTCCGTACAGAAAACGTCCATCTCGCCGAATGTCTGGATGGCTCCGAGACGCTTAACGATCGTCTTCTTGCGGGACATGTTGATAGCGCCTCTGGCAAGAGAGGAATTCATGATTACGGGGAGCATCTCCGGCATGATACCCACTGCGATCGTGATGCCGAACATGAGGGACTCAAGCCAGCCGGCCTTGCCCTTTGTTATGAAGTTGGCAATAAAGATTATCGGTACCGTAACCAGCATAAAGCGGATAAGGAGCTTGCTTACGGAATCGAGGTTCTTCTCGAAAGCGCTCTTCTCCTCGAAGGAGTTAAGGCTCTTTGCCATGCTTCCGAAATAAGTGTCCTCACCTGTCGTAAGGATTATCGCCTTGGCGCTTCCGGATACGATATTGGAACCCATGAAGCCGATGTTGGCAAGGTCCGTAACTCCGGCACCCGGCTCTGATGTCGTGAATTTCTCGACGGGGTTGCTCTCGCCGGTGAGCTGGGACTGGTCGATGAATAAGTCCTTTGTCTCGATGAATCTTACGTCGCCGGGGATCATGTCTCCCGATGCGAGCTTAACGATGTCTCCGGGCACGATCTCTTCGATCTCCACCTCAGTCTCGACACCGTTTCTTATGACATCGAGCTTGTTGGTTATCATGCCCTGAAGCTTTTTGGCCGCATTATTGGATTTCTCTTCCTGAACGAAAGATATGACCGCAGAGATGATGATTACTGCGACCAGCATTATGACTGTTGCAAACGAAGGTTCGTCCGCCAGGATTACATCAGTAACGAACGTTATGATCGCTACTACCAGAAGAACGATATTGAAAGGATTGATGATCGCATCCTTGATCCTTACGAGCAGGCTCTTCTCTTTGCCGAAATCGATTATATTTCTGCCGTACTCTTCAAGACGGTCAGAAGCCTGGACCGGATCAAGGCCGTCCTCATCTGTCTGGTATTTCTCGAAAAGAGCCTTCTGCTCAAGGCCACTCAGCTCAAGCAGCGTCTTCTCTACTTCATTACGACGCTCCGGATTCTCTTTTCGCTTCATTGGCATATCCCTCCCAAAACTTAACGAAAATTATAACAGAATACAGGGAGCGTCTCAAAAAGCTTTCAGCACTTGTATATCAGCTTTATCACAGAATCTTCGCGTTCGTAAGCGCGATATATTTCTCGCCGTTATCCTCCAGGATCTCGAAAACACCTGTAACCGTTATATTTTCGCCACCTTGGGGAAAACCTTCGGGGTAATGGTAATCGTCCGTGGGAATGAATTCTATGCCCTGGGAACAGCAGGCCGTCGCATCTGAGATGATGCAGCCAAAGAGATACTTCTCAGTTTCCTGAACGAAAATAAAAGTGAACATACCCTCCATCTTCACGGTCTTGCCTACATACACTTCAGGTTCATAGAGCATGTCAAAGACTGTGGAATAGACCATGTTCGCAGAAAGCGCGGTCAGATCGATGTCAACGTCACCCGGATCTGAATTGTCCGCGGGACTGCTCTCTGGCATTATTACAGTCTCCGTCTCAGTTTCCGGCTGACTGTCGGCTGTTGTGCTTTCTTCGGCAGCATTCCTGCTGTCCTCCTCAGCCATGGCTGACTGGAGGACGTCACTTATCCCCGTGGTTTGAACGGCCACCCTGCCGGATGCGGTATTATCACCGCAGCCGGCAAGCAGGATCACCGTCGCAAGAACAGTCGTCAGAAATATTATTTTTCGCCGTTCCAAAGGTATTTTCATATTACTTCAAAGCTTCTTTCAGAACGGCAAGATTGCTCTCCATGACGGAGATATATGTCGTGCCGTTCTTAATGTCATTCATCGTGGTCGACTGCATAGAGTCGAGCGTGAGGATGGCCTGGTCCTTCGTCTTAGTATTCTCCACGATCGTCTCGGCGATCCTGTGGTTCTTTCCTTCTATGGTGAGAACTGCGGGGAGCGAGAGCTCATCCACCTTTTTCGAAAGGAATGTGATCGTCTCAAAGCTTGCCTCCGACTCAGCCGAACAGCCTACAAATGCCGCATAGTAATCGAGCCCGTAATCGTCGACCATATATCTGAAAGGGAAACGGTCTCCGAAGAGCAGAGTCTTGCAGGAAGCTGCTTCCGTGGCAGCCTTGTACTCATCATCAAGGGCTTTCAGCTTCTCAATGTAGGATGCGGCATTTGCCTTGTAGAGTTCTGCATTGCCGGCATCGATCTTCTGCATGGCATCTGAAATGTTCCCTACCAGGACGGACGCATTGCGAAGTGAGAGCCATACGTGCTCGTCGTATTCGATCTCATCGTGATGATGTTCGTGATGTTCATGCTCCTCATGATCGTGGTCCTCGTCGTGGTCACCGTGATCATGATCATGCTCTTCCTCCATGCCCTCGACGACTTCCTCTTCCTTGACGGAATCTCCGAGAACGTCCATAAGGTTGATGACTATCATGTCCTTGTTCTCTGCTTCTTTCAGGACGTCATCGACCCATTCGTCGGATTCGCCGCCGACATATACGAAAAGGTCACATGTTGACACCTTGAGGATGTCATCAGCCGTAGGCTGGAAGCTGTGAAGATCCACTCCGTTGTCGAGAAGAAGGGTAACATCCGCGTTCGCGGTATTGTTTCCGAGAACGTTCATTACCCAGTCGTATTCGGGAAAGATCGTGGTCACGATCTTAATGTTGTCGTGTGTTTTTGCAGCAACGTTATTTACGCTGCATGCCGTGAAACAGCCGGCCGCCATGGCAACGGCGATGATTGATGATATTAATCTTTTCAAAGTAAAAACCTCCGTGAAATGTGTTTTCGTGCGCGAAAAACAGACAAACCTCACAGTCTGATCCCTGTTAAGTCTGTCTTTGACGGAGGAGTATCAAATATTGAGCCTGATCTTGGAGGAGACGGGCGATTCCTTGATGAAAGCCGTCTCAAGAAAAATGACCGTTATTATCAGAAAAGCTATAAAAGAAATGGCGGAAGCATTTGTGCTTTTGCCCGCTTCTGCACGAAGTTGCGGGATGTTCTTCTCGCACTCCCTGATGCTTGCGCAGATGTGACAGTCTTCGCCGCAGCAGTCATGACCGGATTCAATGGCAATATATGCGATCGAGAACAAAACAGTAACAAGCACCACGATGACCATGGTGCCTGCCAATAATCTTCTGTATTTCGAGCCACCCGGAGCCTTTGATGTCCGGTGCCCGGCCTTACATATCGAACGCGGATCCATACGCTGCTTTCTGATGCGAATTTGAGAATCGTTCTCAATTATATCCGCAGCGCCGTGATTGTCAAGCAGCTTTCTTAACGGAATCGCTGTTAACGGGGAACGTGAAATAGGTGTCCGGATAAGGTTCATTGTCCAGAGTAAAGTGCCACCACTCTTCCTCAAGCGGCCTGAACCCGTGCTTTATCATCGCATCCCTTAAGATCATGCGGTTTGCATACTGCTCTTCTGTAATGTCCGTATAATCCGGGTGGCTCAGCTCACCGAAATAATCGAACGTGCCGCCCATATCCACTTCTTTCTCCGTTGTCATGTCAAAAAGCGTGAGATCGACCGTGCTCCCGCGGCTGTGACCGGAATGCTCGGCAATGTATCCCTGGGGGAAAAGCACATCCTTCTCGAGCTCCGGGTAGAAGTATTCCTTCATGCGCGTATCATCAAGATCCAAAGCCCAGTTCTTGAAATTAGTGACTGCCTTCTGCGGTCTGTACGCATCGTAGATCTTAAGACGGTAACCTTTGGTGATCAGTTCATCGCTTACTTCCTTAAGAGCGGCCGCCGCTTCCTTGGTAAGAAGCGCTACCGGCTCCTCGTAACCGTCGATCCTGTCACCGACAAAATTATATGTGCCGTAATATCTGATCTCCAGGATCGCATCCGGAACCGCTTCGCTCAAAAGCACGAAATCCGATGAATCATTCGACAGTACAACACCGTCTTCTGCTATCGCGGTCGTTGCCTTGGGTTCTGACGCCGTGCTGCACCCTCCAAAACACGACAGCGCCACAACAGACATGACCGACAATGCGACTGCCTTTCTAACCATGTGATCATTTTTCCCGAATATCATAGATTGCTTACCTCCAAGCCGCCCGAAAATGTTTTTCGAATTATAACGCGAGTATACCATTATGGGGCTCACGGTTCTTGTCAGCGGTGTTTCGGGATTGTATCTAAGTTGTTAGTATTCTTGAAAGACGCCCGGTATCACATCTTGAGCATGAAAAGCCCGTGCCTGTTGCAGTACGCATACATTTTCCTGACGCAGCTTATCCTGAATCTCGCTTCAGCATTTCCTTCCGGATAGAGCTTAGTCAGCTGGATCCCCTGATCAGATACTGCGGCAAGGAATGAGATGTAATGTTCCTTCGTCATCGGGTGACAGACCGTTACATAGTACTCGTCTTCAATGATCTCGACCGTGATCCTGTGCTCTTCATCGGGGGCCTCGGGTTCGAGTGGCGGAAGCGTTATTCCGCAGCAGCTGACCACGGCTTCGCCGGTCGTGTTGATCACGTTTCCGCAGACAGGACACACATAGAATTTGCCCTTGGTCATGTTCGAAGAACGGTTGCAGTTTCTGATGTCTTCGCCCGACAAAAGCTCTATAACCGAGATGTCGAGAGCCTTTGCCAAAGGTTCTATAAGGCTTACGTCGGGGAAGCCCTGTCCGGTCTCCCATTTGCTCACTGCTTTGCTGCTGACAAACACTTTCTCAGCAAGCTCTTCCTGCGTCATCTTCTTATTTTCGCGGAGCCTGCGGATGACAGCTCCGGTAACGTATCTATCCATAACTTTTACCTCCCTGATATTTCATGTACGGAAACTTCCTACGGCTCAAAGATACCATAGGGTCCGGTGTTATGTTACCCACGCATCGTGGAGTGTTCCCGCATGGTATAATTCCTTCGTCGGGAGGAACGTTCGTGGAAAAGAAAGGCTCTTTGGGCAACATCCTGATAATCATCGCCGGGCTGTTCTGGGGCAGCATGGGCATCTTCGTGCGCCATTTGAACGGCCTCGGGTTCACATCGATCCAGGTCGCATGTTTAAGGCTGGTTATGGCGGGGGTGCTTTTCGCGCTGATCCTGCTCATCAAAGATCCCAAAGGCTTTAGGATCAACGTCCGCGACATCCCGCTGTTCCTCGCGCTCGGACTCGTGAGCATCCTTTTCTTCACCTGCTGCTATTTCACGGCCATCCGTCTCATGACGATGTCAACGGCCGCCATCCTTCTGTATACCTCGCCCATCTGGGTCATGATCCTCGCGATAATCTTTCTCAAGGAAAAGGTCACCTCTAAGAAGATCATAGCCCTCGTTCTGGCCTTTGCCGGCTGTGTTCTCGTGTCGGGCTTCGGCGGCAAAGTGAGCATCATCGGAATCCTCGTCGGTCTCGGTTCGGGGCTTGGTTATGGTCTCTACAGCATTTTCGGCACGTTCGCGCTTAAGAAATATTCTCCTCTGACCGTAACCTGCTATACTTTTCTGATCGCGGGTCTGGGGTCGATTGTTGTATCAAACCCCGTCGACCTTGCCGCGAAAATATCTGCTGCCGACAACAAATTGGCGCTCTTCGGCTTCGTGCTCCTCACATCAGTCGTCACGGCCGTAATACCATTCCTTCTTTACACGCTCGGGCTTAACATGACCACCGCAGGCAAGGCCGCAGTGCTCGCGACCGTGGAGCCTGCCGCCGCCACGCTTTTCGGGTTCTTCGTCATGAAGGAAACCGTCGGCCCGGCAGCAATTGCGGGAATCGCTCTGGTATTCGCGGCAATAATCATTTTGAGTGTCGGCAAGAAAGAATCGTGATGATTATTTAGGTTCCCCGAAAGACAGGATTACTGAATAATTACTGGAATCGACATAAAAACATTACTGATTCAGTAATTCTTGCCAATATTACGAAAACCGTCATTATTTTCGACGGTTTTCAGTAATCTTTCAGTAATCACATATCTGCTGTCACCCACAAAAACTTCAACGGGAGAACTATCACGTCCCAGCCGGCGGCACGTCAGAAGGAGCAGAATTTCCTTTATCCGCAGGCTGTTCGGGAAGATAAGCAGCGGGAACCATCGGTGCTATAGTTACCGGGCCCGGGATCGGCGAAGTAAAATCGATGGGGTTAGAAGGCGCCGGAGAAGAAACGGGCCCTGAAGGAACCACGGGAGCATCATTCGACGCCTTGGCCTTTGCCTTGGAAACGGGCTTCCTCTTTTTAAGCGCGATAATTATAACGATGACGGCTGCAATAATGAGCAATGAAGCAACGATCACGGCCACAGTAATGATCAGGCCCATGTTTAAGAGAGTGAACGTTAATTCCACCTCGTCTTCTTCAAAGAGGTCCCATGTAAGCTTTTTGCCGTCAGCGGAAACATCGGTAGCATTCTCACTCTGCGCGGGAGAAGGAAGCTCGAAAACGACTTCCATGAAACCGCCGTATGCGGAAAGATCCGATGCGCTTATGCCCTCATCTTCAAATCCCTCGTAAGCATTTGTTTCCCAGCTGATCGAGTAGGTCGAGCCCTTTTTAGTAAGGTCAAATTCGCCAAGCTCAAGAGCTTCGAAGGCATCGGAATTAAAGATGTCTTCAAAGTCCGTGACCTTAACGTTATCCATCGTGAAAATGCAGCCCTGGTAGTCGCCCTTTTTGTATTCTCCGACTGTCCAGTCTTCGTCTTCAAAAGCTTCCGCGATCTCATCTAAAGAATCCTGACCTTCGTCTCCGAGCAGGTCTTTATGGTATGCGTAGATGACCGCAAGATCAGCCTTTCCGGTATTACTGATGCTCACTGTGGTACGGAATCTGAGACATCCCGTAAAGCAGAACACCGACAAAATAAGAACGATCATTACAGATAAGGCCTTAACGTTTCTTCTCATATCCCTTCTCCCCTCGTTTACATAAGAACTATATTGATTATCGCACACGTCAGCCGTTCTTCAATACTTCGAGGTCCGAGTCTTCATACCGGTTATGCCCGGGCAGGTTCTTTTTATATTTCCAGCACCTGATGGCATCGTCCAGTGACCGCCCTTTGTTATGCTCAAAGAAATTGCGGACGTAAGTATTGTATTCGAACTGTCTGTCGATTATTTTTCGCCCGCCTGCGGCATTTTTCCTGATCTCATGATACGCAGTCACTGCATCTGCATAAGTCCTGCCGGCATTGGCCTTCAGCCATTTCTGAAAAGCCACGTTAAAAGAAAATGAATTCCCGATCTGTTCTTTGAAAAAAGCGCGGTGCTTTTCCGAGCATACAAAATCCGGTTCGATGATGCTTTCCAAAGTGATATCTGACACGGTTTTCCGGGAAACGGTCCTGCCTTCGCGGGGAGAGCTTTTCTTTACCTCGCCCGTATCCAGAAACAGGGCGATCCTGTCGGTAAGCTCAGTCTTTCCGCCGGATGCCGGCAGGCCGTTTTCCCTGCAGAAATCAACGAGCTCTTCTTTGAGCCAGTACCATTCACGGAACGTTTTGCCGTCGAGAGACTTGTCCAATGCCGGTCTATCACTCATGATCTATACCTCACCTGTCCAAAAACACACGCAGATGATCAAGCTCTTTCAAAGCCTCACTGCGTCCCATCCGGTAAGCTTTCTCGAGCTTGTCGGGATCTTTCTCCGTACGTCCGATGCCTATCGGTTCTGGCGGTCTGATGACAAAAGATATGCCCTTGTGTTCACGTTCTTCGATCTCAGCCAGCTGGCGGTTATACATCTCGTGGCGCTTTGCCATGCCTTCCGCGATCGCGGGATATTTACGGAGCATCATATTCATAAGAGGCGAAGCCTTGCTCCTGCGCTTAACGTATCCTGCGGGCTGGGTCAGCACGATGACGTTGCGGTTATAGCCAAGCTTTTCCATGTACGCGTACGGAATTGAATCCGCGATGCCGCCGTCGAGGAGCAGGTAGCCATCAACGGAAACAGGCTTTGATACGATCGGCATTGATGCGGATGCCTGCATCCATTTGATGTCCTTCTCGCCGCCGTCGGTACATTTGTGGTAAACGCACTTGCCGGTATTAACATCAGTTGCGCCTATGTAAAATTCCATCGGATCAGTGCGGAATGTCTCCCTGTCGAACGGATCGAGCACGTCGGGGAGTTCGTGATAGCAGAAATCCGCTCCGTAAAGGTCGCCTGTCTTAATGAGAGATCTGTAACTGCAGTATCTGGGATCTTTGCAGTAAGTCTTGTTATATCTGATAGGACGCCCGATCTGTCTTGATTTGTAATTGCACCCGAAAACCGCGCCCGCAGAGATTCCTGCCGCACCGTCAAACCTTATGTCGTTTTCCATGAGAACATCTATTACTCCGCATGTAAACATGCCACGCATAGCACCGCCCTCGAGAATTAAGCCTTTTTTATACTCCACGTTTTCCCGATTCCCCAAAAATGACGGTTACAGCCTTGCTGCGAATACTTCGTAAGTGCCTGCAGGATCTCCGTTTCCGTCAGTGACCTCGATGGTGATAAGATGAAGCTCTTCGCCCTTTATCTCCACTGTCCAGCCGTCTTTTATCGCGATATGGTCAGCCGAATAATAATACTTGTCCGTATCGATCATTCTGAACATGTAAAGGCCTTCATCGCCTGGCTCGCAGAGCGGTGCCTGACGGCTCTCACCCTTCGTGATCTTTGATACCGTGGCAGTTCCCCATAACGTTGTCTTGCGGTTTGCCTCCGTATCAGCCAGGATCCACACGTCAGCATCACTGACGCTGTTCATGAAAGTAATCGTTCCAATGCTTTTGGTTTCCATGGTTTCCGTCTCCTTTGAAGTACAGCAGCACAAAAGCAGCATCGAAAAAATGCATACAGCGGTCAGGATCTTTTTTCTCATACGCGCCAGCTCCTTATTATCCACGGTCGCTATCGTGGCAGATGATCAGATCATTCGTAAAAACAAAATTTGTTTTCAGGATCAGCCTTTGCTTTGTACATTGCGATATCTGCCTTTTTGAATATTTCAGAATAATTATTTTCGTAACCTCTGTAAATAGCAATACCTATGCTGACATTTATGCTTTTGCCGGATCCGGGCAGATTGATATTCTCCGCTGCCTCTTTGTTAATGGCCTCGGCAGTTTTGCGGGCAACCTCGGGATCGTCAGTGTTCTTGATAAATACAATGAATTCATCACCGCCGAAACGCCCTACAATCTCACCGTTTACGAACTGTTTCCTGAGGATTCCGCCAAGCTGCGTAATAAGCTGGTCTCCGACATCGTGACCGCAGGTATCATTTACCGACTTGAACTGATCTACATCCATCAGCATCATGATGCCTTTGTATGTTGATTCATCATCCAGGAAAGCATTTATCTCCCTCGTGAGTGCGCCTTTATTCTTCAGGCCGGTCAGTTCGTCCGTATCCTTCTGGATATTGATCTTTCTCGTTAAGACAAATTCCCTGATGCGGATGGAATTGGCGATGATATTAAGGATAATGGCGACTATGGTAAAGATTACGACATTGACCATATCCATTTCCCAGATCTCATAAGGCTTCACATAATACATCCATATCAGGAACATTGCCGATGCGGCACTGAGCTCGAAAGTCATGAAAAACGGTTTGTCGATCATGAACATCGGTGCGATAAGCAGCAGAGCTATGAATGTCGTTGCAGGGATATCCGGCTTGTTCTGCGTGATCAGGCACGAGAATACGAAAAGCAGTGATATCGACAGATATATGATCAGCTGCGCTATAAGGGAATCCTTTTTCAGAATGAAAAACAGGCTGCAGGCAAATATGGAGTAGATGAGCGCCAGCATATAAAAAAATCTGTTCGATGCAAGGAGATCACTGAATAAAGAACTTATGTAAAGAAAACAGAATGCCGCAACCATCACGCAGTGAAGAATGCGCCATACAACGTAATTGGAGACGTATAAATCTTTCTTTACAGCGTTGTATTCCTCTTTCCCGATACCGCTGTAGAAAAAGTAATTGCGTATTACTCTTAAAGCTCTCATCTATATACCTCGTTATGCCCTTATGGGCTTATTGCCGGCATAGGATTATACACTACAGGATTGATGTGTTGGGCCTAAAACAAAAGAATATAAATAATTTGATTATTCCATCGCGATAAAGTAAAACCGCCCGTCATCCGTGCCTGTTCATCTCTTCATGAAGCCCTGCTTCTGACAGCATTCAACCGCATAATCAAAGATCAGCCTGTAAGTATCATTGGTATAGTGAAGACCGTCCGTTGTCTTAAAAGAACTCGACTGCACATAGGTGTAGGAATCTATCATATTGAAATACAGACTGTCCAGGTCACTTCTCATCGTATTGTTGAAGCTCTCTATCTCGGAGTTTTTGACGGAATAACCGAAATCTGCCTCTCTCTGCTCATCGACAGGGTTAACCGTCATGATTACAAGAGTGTTATTCTCCACGAAATCCTGCGGGAGATTATTATAGAAATCAACATAACCGGACACGTTGTAAAGATCATTGACCCCGAGGTTGAAAATGATAGTCTTTCCGGATTCGTTATAGAGATCGGGCGCAACTTTCTTTAACCACCCCAGACCCTGGCCTACTTCGGCAACGAACCTTACATCAGCGTCAACATAACCGTTAAGGGCATCCTTCATTCCGACGAACCTGGAATCTCCGACGAAGATGTAATCTTCATACCTGGGCTGCCCACTCGAAATGTTTGCCTGCGTGCTTTCCGTGTTTCCCTTAACCTTGGAGCATCCTGCCATGCCGGCAGCGATCATTACACACAATATTCCGCATATTATCCGCATATATATTTTTTTCATTTTTATTCCTCCTCACGCCTTTTCACGTGCTCTTACGATCGAACATACTTCAACCGCATCACTGAAATCAGGCTCCGAAATGCGAAGTTCCTTCAGATCAGGCAGAACTGTCGCCTCATAAAGATTCAATGCCTCTTCCGAGACTTCCTTTAATACCACATAAGTACGTGCATAGTCAAAGACAGCAGGCGCGATCCTGGCATTCATCCAGTCGATGATCTTAAAACCGCTCTTATCTTTGGGGATCATTATATTCAGAAAATGCATGTCCAGATGGCACAGACATTCGCCTGTTTTCGCGGAGATCCTCTCTATGACGGGGATTATCTTTTCGGCATTTTCTTTACTTAAACCCATACCGGCAGTCTCCGAAAAACGCGGAAAGTCCAAGCCTCTGATATCTGCTTTGTGAACGAACTTAAATGCCTTTGAAAGCATCCTGAAACCGTCCGGAACATCCGCGATCTCATCAACCTCTTTGCCGGCTGCGCAGTCATTCACTATTTTCTCGAGCATGACACCGTTAATGTAATCCATCCGGATGATATGGGGATCATCCGTATCGTAATATCGCACCGGGCAGAGTCCGGCTTTATTCACTTCGCGCTGCTGCTTCTTTTCAAAGCTGATCCATTCGGCAGGATAAGTCTCTTTATATACTTTGTACGCAAAGCCTTTGTACAGAAAAACTTCCGCCTGCGCACCTTTTCCAATCAATATCTCAGTTCCGTCAAAAAGCATTTAATTACACACCCCGTGACATAATTACAGCGGTCTCTACATGGCTGGCATTACAAAACAGATCAGCCGGAGTTATTTCCAATATCTGATATTCCCTTGTAAGGAACTTCAGATCCCTTGAAAGAGTCGCCGGATCACACGATATATAACAGATTTTCGGAGCGCCAAGCTCCAATATCTTCTTCACCACACCGATATCAAGACCTTTTCTGGGAGGATCTACGATCAGGCAGTCCGGGGCGGGGATCTTCGAGCTTTTGATCAGAGAATCGAAATCCGTTTTCAGGACATCTTTGCAGATAAAATCACATTCAGAAGCTTCCTCGTCAGAAAGAGCCAGCGAGCGGTTGATCTTGGCAGACGCTACAGCTTCCGGAACGACTTCGATACCGAGGAGTCTTTGTCCCTTCTTCTTGACTGCCAGCCCCAAGGTGCCGCAGCCGCAATAAAGATCATATATGACCTGTGCTCCGGCACAAGCTTCGGATGCTTTATTTGCAAGCTTTTCGGCCTGTTCCGTGTTGACCTGGAAGAAGGATCCGGCCTTGATCCTTAATGTCCTTCCGCAGAATATCTCATCGTAGTGATCGACGCCTTCTATGACCGTCCTGACGCCCGTTCTGGTCCTTTTCGAAGTCTTGTTGGGACTTATCCTGAAAAGAAGCCCGTTAAGCTTAAATCCGTCACTCTCACACGAATTGCGGATAACATCGCAAAGCCCGGTCGAAGCAAAATAGTTTTTGGCGTCTCTTATAACTACTTCGTGTGACTGACCTGAAGAACTCGTAAATTCCGTCAGGATCTCTTTTGTCCTTAAAGAACCCCTTAATACCAGACCGTCAAAAAGCCTTGTCGGTGCACGCCCGAAAACTTCCTCCACAGCAATCTTGATCTTCCCGAAGATCTCATATTCGATAAGCTTTCCGTCGTATTCTCCAAGCTCGTCCGATCTGGCGCAAAGAAGGCCTATCCTGTTCCCTCTTATCGCATACTGCATGTGATTTCTGTATCTGAAAGGGCTTTCCGCACCGATTACCGGCTTAAAGACCCTGTCCAAAAGTGCCTGATCGATGCCTCCGATCCTCGTAAGGCAGTCCCTGACTCGCGATTCCTTAAATTTCAGCTGCGCTTCATAGGAAAGACATGCAAGCGGAAGCCCTCCGCTGACTTTATCGGCGGTCTTAAAAGGCGATATCCTGTCAGATGACGCTTCGGTCACTTCCATTACATCACAGACTGCGTATTTCGAAGTCTCGGATATTACCCTGCAAAGACATTTCTCACCCGGGAATGCGCCGGCGGCAAAGCAGACCTTGCCGGAAGGAAGGCTTCCGATGCCCTGTCCTTCATTGCCTAATGCCGTGATCTTTACCTCAAATAATTCCAACGTATCAGCCCTTCTTCGTCTTTGCCTCATATTAGTAATATAATTATATGCGAACTCGTAGTAAAATTAAGAGAATTTTGGTTCAAGGAGATGGGGAACTTGCCTGAAAGCAGTAACAAGAAACTAAGATCGACCCGACCCGTAGCGCCCGAGAACAGCGCTCTTGCTGACGAACTAAGAAGCCAGCTCAAAGGTAAGCCGACGAAGTGCGGTTTTAACCGCAGTCTGACTCATGAGATCGCAAGCTTTGTCGGCGATATCCTAAAGATCGCGATCGTAGGAGTCTTATGTGTCGTATTTACTTTCGGCGGATTCGGTGCCGGAATGCTTTTGGGCTATGCATCAACGACCAAGCCATTGTCGATCGGCGATCTCACCTCTGCAGAAGAATCCCAGACTTCATTCGTTTATGACATTGAAGGAAACGTAATTGCCAAGCTTACGGGTTCCGAGAATGTTGACAGGATATATGTATCATACAGCGCAATAAAGGACACTTATCTTGACGATGCGATCATTGCCATCGAAGATGAACGTTTTCGCGAACATTCGGGAATAGACATCAAGCGTATCGGAAGTGCGCTCATCTCGGCTGTTGCAAACGGCGGCTCCGCAACACACGGCGGTTCCACGATCACCCAGCAGACCGTTAAGCTCATAAGCGGCCAGGACGAACACTCCACTTCACGTAAGGTTCAGGAATGGTTCTCTGCCATGACTCTCGAGCAAAGTCTTTCCAAAGATGAGATCCTGGAGCTCTACATCAACCTCGCACCCATGGGAAATAACTATGTTGGTGTTCAGGCTGCTGCCATGAACTATTTCGGCAAAGATGCATCAGAGCTCACTCTCCCTGAATGCGCGCTTATCGCAGGCCTGCCTAAGAGCCCTTCATACTACAATCCCTTAAGGGAATCCGGAAGAAGAAATGCCCAGAGAAGAATGAGAACCATCTTAGGCAAGATGTTCGAACTCGGCATGATCACCGAGGAAGAATATGAGGATGCCCTTAATACCGAACTCGAATTCCGCCAGAGAAGTACGGACCGCACATCTACAGTTAATTCTTACTTTACTGAATATGCCATCTCCGAAGTAATCGGTGATATCGCGGAATCAAGAGGAATCTCCAGGAGCCTCGCTTCGTCACTCGTCTATAACAGGGGCTACCATATCTACACGACGCTTGAACCGGCTACGCAGCAGATACTTGATGAAGCATTCGTTGATAAAGACCTGTTCCAGCAGGATCCCGAGAAGATAGCCGATTACCCTGAGAAACCTAACGGTTCCATGGTCGTCATTAATAACAGTACCGGCGCGATTGCCGCGATGCAGGGCGGATTCGGCGAGAAAACGATGAACCTGTCTCTCAACAGGGCGGTCTCTTCCCACCGTAACCCCGGCTCTTCGATAAAGCCGCTGATAGACTACGGACCTGCGCTTGAGCTCGGATTGATCGCTCCTGCGACTGTCGTCTGGGATGAACCGAAACATCTTGACCCGCAGCATCCCGACGTCGAATGGCCGATGAACTATGGCCGTGGTTATAACGGCGCGGTAACCATCAGACTTGCTCTTACCTGGTCGCTCAATACGATCGCTACTGAAGTATGGACACAGGTCGGAGGCGATACCGCTCTCTGGTATCTGAAACAGGTAGGAATCGACAGGACTTCGGAGGGTTCATATCCTTCACAGTCTTTGGGCGGATTTACCAAGGGTATGACGACGCTTGAGATGGCTGCCGCATATCACACATTCGCCACGGGCGGAATCTATGTTGAGCCTTATGCCTATACGCAGGTGCTTGACTCCTCAGGCAACATGATCATCCAGTCGACCCCCATCAGCTATCGTGTCTATTCCGAAGAAACATGTTTCCTTTTAAGCGACATCCTTAAAGCCGTTGTTAACAACAACACACCTTCCGACTGGGGTCCCGGTCAGATCGAGAACGTTGACGGCGAGGTTATCGACACCTGCGGAAAGACCGGTACGACTTCAGACTACATTGACAAATGGTTCTGCGGTTATACACCGTACTATACTGCAGCGGTCTGGTACGGCTACGATAACAGGCTCAAGCAGACTGAGATCCCCCAGTGCGACTGGGAAAATGCGATCCTTATCTGGGTATGGTGCATGCATGAGATCCATGAGAATTTGCCCGGCGCTTCTTTCGAAAAACCTGACTCCATCATTCAGACGTCAGTCTGTTCTTCCGGTTATTATCCTACCGATGCCTGCCGTGCTGATGAGGAAAACAAGGTCTATACGGACTATTTCGTCTCAGGAAGCTATCTTTGCCCGACTGATGACAAGCCTTGTCCGGTCCACCATACACCTACGCCTACTCCCACACCGTCAGTTACTCCGACTCCGGGCGGAAGGGGACGTAATAACGGTAACCCCGATCCGCAGAATCCGCAGAATCCTGATAATCCGGTATAAGTGTTTTTTAGAACAGATAAACTCTTTTCTTGCAATTTAACAGACAAGAGTTTATTCTTGTTTGGTCTGATTATTAAAAGAATAGGAGATTTACTTTGGGCAAATACAGCGGATCACGTACTCCTGTAAATTTTGCGAAAAGGATCGTCGTAAAGGTCGGTACTTCCACACTTACTTACGACAACGGCAAGATGAACCTCGGCAACATCGACAGGCTCTGCCGTTCCATCTCCGATCTCATGAACCGCGGAAAGGAAGTGCTTCTCGTAAGTTCCGGCGCGATCGGTGTCGGCATAGGCTACCTTGACCTCAAGGAGCGCCCGACAACTACCCGTGAGAAGCAGGCAATTGCTTCGGTCGGCCAATGCGAGCTCATGAACGCCTACGCAAGAAGCTTTTCCGAGTATTCCTACCGTTGCGGCCAGATCCTCCTGACCAAAGACGGCATCACAGACAAACTTACCCGTGCTAACGTTACCAATACCATCGAGACACTGCTCGAGATGCGCATAATCCCCGTCATCAATGAGAACGACTCTGTATCAACAACGGAGATCATGCACAACGGCACATTCGGCGACAACGACACGCTGTCTGCAGACGTAGCAGTTCTCGCAAACGCTGATCTGCTCGTTATCCTCTCCGATGTTGACGGTCTTTATGATTCCAACCCGAGAGAAAACCCTGACGCCGAGCGCATCTCCTATGTGGACAAGGTAACCTCCGAGATGCTCGACTTCACTTCCGGCAAGGGCTCCTGGCTCGGCACCGGTGGCATGAGCACCAAGATCACAGCCATGAGCAAGGTCACCGAGAACGGCATCATGGGCGTCATCGCTGACGGAGCCGGCATCCAGGTCCTCGAAAAGATCATCGACCAGGATGACGTAGGAACTTTCTTCGCAGCCCAGTAAACCCTTGCAAATGCTACATTTAACATTGTTAAAGCTGCCTTTTTCCCGCGAAATGAACAGGATCTTAAGACAATCTTCGATCAGAGCTGCCGCTGCAGCATTAATATTCTCTGCCGGTGTGTTTTCCTTCGGCTGCACTCAGAAAGATCCCGCGAAAAGAACCCTTGCTTCTCTCACCAAAGTCTCTGACGGCATTTACACCATCGACTGTTATTCGGACTACAAGGTCGATGAGTATCTCAAAGCCGGCATCACGAATGTTCAGGATTACGATATATGGATGACGGAAAATCTTACGAACGGCGTTCCCACGGGAGACATTCCCGATACAGGATGCAGTTCCTTTACTGTCAGCGATCCTCAGGGAGACCATCTTTTCGGCCGCAATTATGATTCCTCGAAAGGTGATGCCCTGATAATAAGGACTATACCCCAAGACGGCTATGCTTCGATAGGAATCGCGGACTTAAAACACGTTAATCTCGGCGTCGGCGGAGATTATGACATCAACGACAGCAACAGCCAGTCTCTCCTTTTTGCAGCTCCATGGTGTATCTGCGACGGCATCAACGAGAAAGGCCTCGGCGCATCTCTCCTCGAACTCAGTAATAAGCACGTGGTAAATGACACATCCAAAGATGACCTTCTTTTATATTCCGCGATCCGCGTGATCCTCGATAAGTGCGCGACAGTCGAGGAAGCTGTTACGCTTCTCGGCAATTACGACATGTATTCCCCGCGCAGCAACTCCTATCACATCTTCATCACCGACAAAAGCGGCCGTTCAGCCATAGCCGAGTGGACAGATGAAGGCGAAATGGTCATAACTGACGACAACGCAGTCACCAATTATCCTTTGTATCCCGCCGATCCCTATCAGGATTACGATCACCGCTGCGCAAAAATTCACAGGCGGATCGATGACGTGTCCTCGATGAATGTTAATGAAGCCATGGGCGTCCTTGAAGCAGTCAATCAGGACACCCGCTGGTCAGCAGTCTACGACCTCGAGAAATTTACCGTGGATGTCTGTTTTAGCGGGGATTATTCCAAAACATATTCATATTCCGGCAAAAAGTAAACTGAAGATTTTAACGGTAGTGCTTTTTTATCAGCTTATCGAGCATCACTACATCAAGCGGTATTGTTTCTGATTCAAATGTATAAAACAGCCTGTCTCCAAGGATAATGCTTTCCAAACCGTAGTCCTTGGCTCTGGTCAGCATATCCTCAATATATTTTGGATCACCCATTTTTCCACAGTGTTCATGATAAAGGATCTTCCTGTCGCTCATCCTGAGTATCGTGAAATCCGGATGGATGATCTTTTTCCCGACTTTCAAAGGACACTCATACCTGTAAGGGATCCCGTTCGCCCTGAGTCTGTCGGCAATAATAATCTCTGACTTAGACCTGACTCTCTCGCCTTTCGTCGTATAGAATTCGGGCATGCCTTTCTTAAACGGCTTCCGTTTGTACGGCGCAGTCATCCACTTTTGCGCATAAGCATCGTCATAAACATTTATGGGTTTGATAAAGCTCTTTCTCTTCTCTGACAATTGGTCAAAAACATCTTCAGCAAGATTATCCGGATAGAGCTTCAATATCTTTTCGAGAGCAGATAGCTCTTTCTTTGCTCTTTTTAGAACTCTGTTCAGATAATCTTTTTGAATCAGAAGTTCTATAAGCTTTGTGTCTTCCCGGGACAGATACTTATCGGAGCCATTGCTACATGCGAGGTAATAATAAGTTTTTCCATTGCGCACCCTGACATTGATCCTGCCTTCAGGAAATGACTGCATTTTCTTCTCTATATCTTCTATGCTTTTAGAGAGCAATCCGTGTCGGGCATCCAGATCTTTTCTGATATCAACGGCCATTGCAAATCACCTCCTGTTTCATTTGAAACAATTATATGGCCCTTGAAAATGCATTTCCTGTGATTTTGAAAAGTTGAGACTTTAGCATAGGATTTGAGACTGGTCTCAATTTTGTAAATGCTTTTTTGAGAACATGTCTGCTTTCTAGCACATGTACATTTTCCCCGGAAAATTAAATAGAAATTGCACAAATCCGGAATATTATGCAATTATTCAAGCATTTTCGCGAAAAAATGTACACGGCAAGGGCATCCTGTCAGCAATACCTCTGCCAAATAAAAAGCGGACCGCACCATGAAGATGCAGCCCGCCCCTGATAAGGATTTATGCAACGCTTACGCGCTCGCCTTTACGGTATTCCAGATCTCTGTGTATCTTTCCTCGAGCTCGTCAGAGGTGAAATAGAATTCCAGAGTAGCGAAAACTTCTTCATCAGGATAGTAGTAGATGTTTCCGGAAACTTCAGGATCGAGCATATCCTTTGCAGCTGTGTTAGGTGTTGAATAACCAACGTAATCACAGTTTTCATAAGCGATCTCCGGATCGTACATGAAGTTGATGAAATCCATTGCGCCATCGTAGTTCTTGCAGTTTGTAGGAACACACATCATATCGACAGACCAGTTTGAACCTTCGGGAAGAACAAAACGAAGATCGATCTCGTCGTCATTTCCGAGCTCTTCTATTCTCTCGAGCATAATGATGTGGTCTCCGGACCATGACATGCATGCTGCAAGCTCGCCTGCCGCAACCTTATCCTTGAGGTTATCTACGCCGTAAGCGGGGTGAAGCGCGCTCTTCTGTGCAACGAGAAGATCAAGTGCTTTATTGAGTTCTGCTTCATCAACGGAGTTGATCGAATAACCGTAGTAATTAAGCGCAGTACCGACGGATTCACGCATTGAATCCAGCATGCCGACGCTGTAATCAGCATTTGTATTGAAAAGAACATCCCAGATAACTGCAGGATCAGTCGTTCCTTCAGGAAGATCGATCTTATTTGCGTCATAAACAAGACCTACCGTGCAGTACATATAAGGAACCGCATAGTCGAGGACCTGGCTTGAGATCTCTGCATCGTCCGTATATGTAACATTACGGAACATGGGATCCATATACTTTTCGACGCTGGGAAGCTTTGTCCAGTCAAGGGGCTGGATCCAGTCTTCCTCGATAAGACGGCAGACCATGTAGTCAGAAGGAATGATGACATCATAACCGTTCTCGAGATTGGGATACATTGTCTCATTCGTCTCGAATGTTCTGTAAACTACATCGTACTGGGGATACTTTGCCTCGAATTTTGCAATAGTGTCCTCAGCAATGTACTCGCCCCAGTTGTAGATGACAAGCTGCTGCTTCTTTGCGCATCCGCAGGACAGGATCACTGAACCTGCCATTACGAATGCCGTTACGGAAGCAATTACTTTCCTTACGTTTTTGTTCATTTCTTTACTCTCCTTTATGCTCATTTGCTTTTATATACATTTCCGGACCTTATAACCCGCATTCAGGTGACCCGTTATTTGCTCTTTTTCGCAGGCTTTGCTTTCTTGAACGATGACAGGTTCGATAAGACCATGAGGATCAGGACTGCGCCGAACATCAGCGTTGTTAACGCGTTCATCTTCGGATTGACACCAAGCTTTGCCATAGAGTAGATCATCATCGGAAGAGTCTGGATCGAGCTGTCAACGTTAAAGTTACTGATGAGATAGTCATCGATCGAAAGCGTGAAAGTCAGAAGCGCCGATGAAAGGATTCCCGGCATGATCTCAGGAATGATTACCAGTCTTAAAGTCTGGAATCTCGTGGCACCCAGATCCATTGCTGCTTCCGTGAGGCTCTTGTCGAGCTGTTTGATCTTAGGGCTTATCGATAAGATCGCGAAAGGAACGCAGAGCGCGATGTGCGACATGATCAGTGTAAACTCACTCTTCTGGACACCAAGGAATGAGAACAGGAGCATGAAAGAGATACCCGTAACGAGGTCCGGCATTACGTTCGGAACGTAAGTCATCGTCATCGCAAAGCTCTGAAGCTTCTTACCGAGATAAGCAAGTCCCAGTGAACTCAGTACGCCGAATGCTGTTGATGCGACAGCTGCGATGGATGCAACCTTGAGCGTCTCGATGAGAGACTCTAAGATGCCGCTGCCGTCAGAGCCCTTGAAAAGGCTCTTATAGTTATTGAAGGTAAATCCGCCCCAGATGAATGACTTCGGAAGTGCATTGAACGAGTACACGATCAGTATTACTATCGGAAGATAGATGAAGATCAGTACAAGAACAAGGTAAAGATCGGGAATAAGCTTTTTTACAAATCTCATAATGCCATTCCTCCTCCGGCTTCTTTATCCTGGCCCCGCAGGATCCCCATCGTGATGAGAACGAAAATGAGGAGCAGCAGGGATAATACGTTGCCCGCCTGATTATATGTAGTACTCTCGTTCAGGATGAAGTTCTGAACGGTGTTTCCGATCGTTGTTTTCGAGCCCTCATTAAGGATATCGGGGATCATGTAGAAAGTCAGGGAAGGCATGAATACCATCTGTATGCCGGAGATGACACCGGGCAGCGACAGTGGGAAAATGACCCTGAAGAATGTCTGGACTTTTGTGGCGCCGAGATCGTATGCAGCCTCCGACAGACTCGGATCGAGCTTTATGAGCACCGAGTACAGGGGCAGGATCATGAACGGCAGGAAGTCATTCGTCATAACAAGCTTAGTAATGATATCCGCCAGCACTTCGTTCTTCAGGAACAGGATCGGAGCATCTATGGCGCCCCACTGTTGAAGGATCGTGTTAAGAACACCGGTCTCGCTGAAAAACGCACGCCACGCATATGTTCTGAGCATCGTGTTCATCCACATGGGCAGCACGAAGAGCATCAAAAGTCTTGAACCGTTCTGACGCTTGAGCTTGGATCTTTTCGCGAGTATATAACTTGCAGGGTATCCCAGAAAAAGACATCCGATGGTCGTCCATAAGGCATAATCAAGACTTCTCAGGAATATCGAGAAGTATTCCTGCAAAGTAACGTCAGCACCATAGAATCTGGTGGTTACAGTCTTGTTTTGGAAAAGGACCGCAAATCCGGCCGTAGTAAACTCATATCCGCCGCCTGCAGCCTTCTTGAAGAATGCGCGGAAGAGGATGAGTATAAGAGGCAGTATCGTAAAGATAACGATCCATGCAAGATAAGGATATGCAAAGATCTTGTAATTCATCTTGAGATTGAGTGCGCCGTAAAGGCATGCGGCAGCGCCGATAAAAAGAACGATCACCAGAAGATTTCCCGCAAAGGACTGTGCGACATATAGTCTTTGAGGTGTGAGATTATTGCTTGAGATCATCTCTTCGGAAACCATCTTTGACAATGTAATAACATGGCAGACGGTTCGTCCTGCGAAGAGCGCGAAAACACTGAAATAACCGATCTTTCTCTTCTTGCTGGAGTTGTAGTAGAAGGGATAAGACAAAGAAAGCGTAAGTGCTGCGACTGAAAGAACGATCGTAATTACGAAGGCCCATGCCGCAAAGCTCTGGAAATTAAGATTGACAGATCCACTCCTGATCCTGGTAAAAACCCTTGGATTAAGAAGGAGCGTGAACAGTGAATATGTGCGGAAAGGCACATACTGAATAAACAGTTCAAACATCGGTATGAAGATACTGATGAACGAGAACAGTGCCGCAAAGATCATGACAAATGCATGGACCGGCATCAGTTTAATTCTTGACTTGAGTTCAGTCATTTATCTGCTGTCTCAACCTCCGCATCCTCATCAGGTTTAACATCGGCTTCCTCAACGACGTTCTCGCCGATGCTGTTGGCTTTTGTTTCCTTTACCTCATTGCTCTCTTCTGCCACGGGATGCTTGAGACCGAAGCTTCCGAAGTCCGGAGAAAGCTCTGATCTTCTCATGATCTGGATATCGTCGGGATCTACGTAAAGTCCGACACGGCTTCCTACTGCCGAAGGATCGACATTCTGTACGAGCCACTCGATACCGTCGTCGGATCTTACGATCATCTCATAGTGGACGCCCTTGAATACCAGTGATTCGACCGTTCCGTTGATCCTGCCTTCAGCTTCTTCATCAACATAGAAATCCTCAGGTCTGATGACGACATCTACAAGATTTGCGATGCCTTCAGTGAACTCGGGGAACAGCGGATCGACGCACTTGAATGTGATGCCGCTCGAAAGAACGACTTCGCAGTCCTTCTTCATCGTACCTGCGACGATGTTCGACTCGCCGATAAAGTCTGCGACATAAGCATTCTTGGGTTCATTATAGATATCAATGGGAGTGCCGATCTGCTGGATGACGCCGTCCTTCATGACAATGATCGTATCGGACATCGTCAATGCCTCTTCCTGGTCATGGGTTACGTATACAAACGTAATGCCCAATTCCCTCTGCATCTCCTTGAGCTCGATCTGCATTTCTTTTCTCATCTTGAGGTCCAGTGCGCCCAAAGGCTCGTCGAGGAGAAGGATCCTCGGACGGTTAACGATAGCCCTTGCGATAGCGACTCTCTGCATCTGTCCGCCCGAGAGCTGGTCGATGTATCTCTCACCGTAATCCGCAAGACCTACCGTCTCCAGGGCCTTATTTACTCTCTGCTCGATCTCCTTCTTGTTGACCTTCTTGATCTTGAGACCAAATGCAACGTTATTAAAAACGTTGAGATGCGGGAAAAGCGCATATCTCTGGAAAACCGTATTGATGTTGCGCTTATTCGCGGGAACGCTCTTTAAGTCCTTGCCCTCGAAATTCACGATGCCGGAATCTGCAGTCTCGAAACCGGCAATAATGCGGAGCGTCGTTGACTTACCGCATCCGGAAGGTCCCAGAAGCGTTATGAATTCGTTGTTTCTGATATAAAAAGTAATATCCTTTAATACCTTTGTGCCGTCGAAGCTCTTGCAAAGGTCTTTGATCTCTATGATGTGCTCGCTGCCTGTGCTGTCTTCAAGGATCTGGTTGTACTGCATTTATCGTTCCCCTCCCGAAAATCTTTATCTTCCTGATCAGAAACTCGGCGGCGAAGAGATCCATATTGCTTTCGCCTGCCTGCCTGAGTTGTTCTCAAGGAAATGGGATTTGTCACAGGCTATATAGAAGCTTTCGCCCTTCCTGGCCTGATATCTTTCCTTGTCAATGACTATCGTGATAACGCCTTCGATCACGTAACCGAACTCCTCGCCTTCATGGGGATTGTCCGGATATGTCGAACCGCCGGGTTCGATCGTGATCAGAATGGGTTCCATTTCGTTCTTCTGCGCATTCGGAATGAGCCAGCAGATCTCGTTCTTAAGATCCTGGTCCTGCTTAACGGAAAAATCATCTTTGCCGTAAACGACTCTCACATCGGATTCTTCCTTGAAAAAGTGCGCGAAATCCGTTCCGAGTGCATTCAGGATATCCTCAAGGGTAGCCATGGAAGGCGATGTCTTGTCGCTCTCCAGAAGCGAGATGAAACCTTTTGAAAGCTCGCATCTGTCACCCAGTTCTTCCTGGGTAAGACCCTTTTGTAATCTGAGATTTTTAATCTTTGATCCGATCTCCATAACTTTGCCTATCCTAAACTTCGAGTTTACTGACACTAAACTGACAACGTGTGCGATTATACACTCTGCTAAACCCGTTGTAAAGTATTGCTAAACATTTTTGACTGTTTTTTGCGAACACGTTCCCGATACCGGCTGATCACATCCCAGGAACACCAACTTGAATACTAGTCGATTGCTCATCTGCACAAATTTGTCCTCAAAAACGAGGGCGAAATGGGTCAAAATGTCTTGAAAAAATATTGAAGCAAAGTATAATAAATAAAGTAATGAGAATTAACAAAATCTTTACAAAAGCTTGACATTTCAGGGGGCAAAGGGATGGCAAACATTTTGGGAAACGTTTTTAAGGGAAAAGACGGCGTTAACGGCGGCCTTGCTACACAGGGCATTGGTCAGTCTTCTGTCCATCAGGACGTAAGACCTTCCAATCCCAACATCGTTAACCTTCAGACATCAGGACGTCCGGGTGGTAATACCACTCACATCGCGTCTAATTCTACTGCCGCGCAGCTCGCAAGAGAACGTGCTGAAGCCGCTAAGGCTCAGATCGAGATGCGTAAGGCTGCAGAGGCAAGGCGCAAGGATGATTCCGACAAGAATGACATTACTCCTGTCGGACTGAAACCGCCGATCAAGCGTCCGAAGTCCGCTTCCATTAACCACGCACAGTATGTTGCTGAGCAGAAAGAAGCTGCAGAGAAAGAGAAAGACAACGAGAAGGATATCGAGACCGAAGGAAAGCCCCTCGGCCGCGCACCTCAGCCTGCAAGAAGTGCTGCCCAGTCAGCTCTTACTCTTGCACAGTCTGTTGCTTTAAGGGCCCAGAACGAAGAGCGCCGCGCCAGCCAAAAGGCTAAGGCTGCAGCAGCTAAGGTAGTTGAATGCAGAAGCGCCGTTACCGCAGCTGAAGAAGCTCTCATCGCTGCCCGCAAGGCAGAAGAATCCACGATAGCAAAAGAGACTATCGCCAAGGCTGCTACTCTTGAGGCAGTTAAGCGCGCTGAAGAAGCACGTGCCGCTGCCACCAAAGCTGAAGAAGCTGCTAAGATCGCCATTGCTAAGGCAGAAGAAGAAGAAAAGGCTGCTGCTGCTCTTACTGCTGAAGAAGCAAAGATCACAGAGCGCAGAAAGGCTGACGAGAGAGCAAGGATCGAAGCTGAGAAGGTCGAGGAAGAATCCAAAGCTGCAGTTATTACAGCTACTAAGGAAGAGGAAGAAGCTTCTGCTGAATATGAAGCTGCCAAGCTCGCTCTCACTAAGGCTCAGGGTGATCTCGATTCCGCAAATCAGATGAAGGCTGAAGAAGATGCCCGCATCGCTGCCGAGAAAGCTGAGAAGGAAGCACGCATCGCTGCCGAGAAGGCCATCGAAGAAGCACGTATCGCTGCCGCTAAGGCTGAAGAAGCAAGACAGGCTGCTCTCCTCGCAGAGCAGAAGGCTAAGGCTGCTGCCGCTAAGGCTGAAGAAGAAGCACGTATCGCTGCTGCCAAGGCTGAAGAGATCGCTAAGCTCAGAGCTGCTGCAGGAATCGCTGATCCCGAACCGGCTAAGCCTGCTCTTACATTAGACAAGCTCGATGAGCCCGCAGTTGAAGCTGCTCCGATGAGACCTGCTGCTTCAGCAGGCAGACCCGGATCTGAGGCTGCTCCTACAAGACCTGCTGCAAAGCCTGCAGTCTGATAACATTTTTGCTTAAAGATTTAGAGGCTGTCCTTACGGGCAGCCTCTTATTATTTCTTTATTTTCAGACTGTGCAGGGTATTATCCTCTCTCGTCCAGGACTTTCTGTACTCTGTCCTGTGCAACTTCCAGAACGGCATTAAGATCCTTCTGGCCAGCAAAGTAAGGCTGCATCTCTTCGACTAAGATGAGATTGATCGCAGCATCTTCCGTATTCATGTCTTTACAAGCCAAAATGATGTTCTCGAGTTCATCGACCTGACCGTAATTGAACTTGAGCTTGTTCTTCGGGGGAACAGGATTTCCGTACTGGTCATACTGGTTGATATCTACTCCGCCTGCCTTATTGTAATAATCGACTGCCGCTTCTCCGGCTTTTCTGAAAGCAGCCCTGTTAAGCACAAGATATCCCTGCATCGCATAATCTTCCTGAACACTGTCAGACATCAGCATCTTTACAAATTCACCGCATGCTTCGACATTGGCGGACTGGGATGAAACAGCTATTGAACTATAGTAATTTACCGTAGGTCCGTGCCCGTCAGCTGAAGGGATTCCCAATATCGCAGATGCTCCGTTCAGTTCTTCCAGACCCCTGAAATAATCAAAATATCCGCCGCAGATAGTGTACATGGCAAGTCCGTTCTCACTGGTCGTGTAGCCATAGATGGCGTATGTGCTGTATCCCAGATCATCTTCGCCGTCTTCATTCCAGTCTTTGCTCTTTTCCTGAACGTTATCCTTAACGAATTCCGCAAGCGTTGCAAAATCCGGATCTGAGAAATCTGCTTTGCCGTTTTTTATGAATCTGTTACTCATGCCGTTGAACAGATTTGCAAAATACAGTGCCTGACCGGAACTGATAACGTCCGTACCGTTAAGTGTCTCTTTTAGGAACTTTGCATACTCTTCAGTAGTAAAACCGATTCCGGATTTCCCTGCATATTTCGAATCTGTCTGAATGCCTTCGACGCTGAAGCATACCGGAAGATTGTAAAGCTTTCCGTCAACCTTTGCCGCTTCGGCAATGTTCGTAAAAAATTTATCTGAATCGAGCTGTCCGATGTAAGGTGTCAGATCGGCAAGATAATTCGGATTATTCAGTTGTCCGTAAGAACTTGCATCAAGGAGCATGTCAGGTCCGTCGCCGTTCATGATGTCCATGGCAAGCTTGTTGCTCAGCTCAGCGCTGCGGTTCAGCCAGACCGCTTCCATGTCATCATCACTTTTCATGTCATCGTAATCGTAACTGACTGTGCTCTTGTAGCGGTCCGTAACTTCAATAAAGTAGTCACTGCTCGTTTTATTGAATTCCAGGATCACATCTGCGGTCTTGTCATCCGTGTAACCGTAAGAAGAATACATCTCCAGGATCGTCTTACCCGCATGAGGATTTTTCGCAGCCTTTGTAAACTCAATAAGATAGAAATCTGCGTTATTATAATTTGCCGTCTGGGTAAAAGGATTCATAATGTACTGATCACCGCAAAGAAGGATCGAATCCTCTGATACATCGGCTAGCTGAAGATTTGTCATGATGTTTCTGTTAATTCCGCACCAGCTGTAATTGAACATCTCTTCATCGGTCTTTTTCTTCATGTCGATCTTTGAAATGCCGGCAGGAGTCGTATAGTAAACATTACCGTCAGGACCGTTCAAGGTGTTGTACATGATGCCCAGATCAAGCCATTCATAGTCCTTACTGTCTGTCTCGGTAAGTTTCCCCGACTTCAGATCCAGTTCATAATAACCGTTTCCGTTCTCAACATATGCGATCACCAGAGCCTTGTCTTCGCTCAAAGGAATAACCGCAGAGACCTCAAAAACGTTCTTGCGCTCGTCTTTGATCTCTACCTGCTGTTTGCTGCCGTCGGGAGAATAAATATTCAGAATAAAATATGACGTCTCTGTATTCCAGACTGCTTCTGATTCTACCGTGTATTCTCCAACCTTAAAAGATCTCTGGAAAACACCGGGACTGTCGACATCACGTGTACCAATAACGTTGCCGGACTCAAGGTCGATATCCTTTTCTTTAACGGCCATTTCCCATGTTGTAGTATCATAAGAGGTGTAGATAAGCGTAAGCTTTCCGTCTAAGTAACGGGCATTCTCTGCATATTCACTGTCACTTAATTCTTTGTTCAGATCAATTGTCTTGACGGTCTTTTTAGTAGCCCTGTCTATTACTGATATGACCGAAATCGAATAATCGGCATAGTTATAGTTTTCCCAGTCTATGTTATCCGGCATCTTGTAATTGCCGTTAGTCAGAAGGATTACGTACTTGTCATCAGAACCTACGAATCTCGAAAAAGCATATTCAGCTTCCTTGCTTTTATCGAGTCCCTGTTCCACTTCAAAGATCTCGGCATCGTACCAGGGCGTGTCATCTGATATCTTTTTTCCGCTGTTGCTCTTGCTTTCACTTTTGCCCTTAGAGCAGGATGCAACTGATAACATCATGGAAAAAGCAAGCAAAGCCGTTGCCGCTTTGGTTATTACTCTTTTCATATTCTATTCTCCTATCTCTTATTTCCTATTTTCCCGGATAATGATATGTCATTATTGTAATGTCGCAAAACATCAAATAAGCATCAAACAAATGTCAAATTATTTAGATTTGTTGTAATAATCCGGATACTAAAGGGGCGCCCGTAAAGACGCCCCAGTTAGATGTTATTATGTCCTTCAGATTATCCTCTTTCATCCAATACTTTCTGCACTCTGTCCTGAGCGACCGTTGCAACATTCTTCAGATCCTTCTGGCCTAAGAAATAAGGCTGCATCTCCTCAATGAGGATGAGATTGATCGAAGCGTCTGAGGAATTCATGCCGGAACAGCTGTCGATTATCTTCTCCATGTCATCAATGTTCTTTTCGGAGAACGTAAGTCTGCTGTTATCCACGGGCATGCCGGTCTTCGGATCGTAAGCTACCATGTAATCTCCGCCCTCACCGTTATAGTATTCGACTGCTACCTTTCCGGCTTCTCTGAATGCCTCGCGGCTGAGAACGAAGTTATCACTCAGGGCAAGACTCTTCTGAACATCATCTGACAAAAGAAGCTTTACGAACTCTCCGCATGCATCGACATTTTCTGCCTGTGCAGAAACTGCTATAGAGAAGTAAGGTGCGATTCTCGGGCCGCGGCCGTCTGTGGAAGGAATTCCCAGGATCGTGTTTGTTCCCTGATACTGGACCATGTTCGAGAAGTAATTGCTGATTCCGTATGTTGTACAGAAAACAGCTTTATCCTCAGAATAACTGTAATCGCCCTTGAATACGGTTGTACCTACGCCATATGAGACATCGGTGACAACATCATCATAATTATACATTTCATCCCATGACTTGCTGTTCAGCTGGACATTATCCTTTACATATTCAGCAAGCTGTTCGAATTCAGCGCTTGAGAAATCAGCTTTGCCGTCGACGATGAATTTTTCGCTCATGTTGTTAAAGAGCTTTGTAAAATAGATGGCCTGACCTGCAGGAATAACATCCGTACCGTTCAGTGTCTCATTAAGGAACTTCTCGTATTCTTTCGTGGTAAATCCGACACCGGATGCGCCGGCATATTTGGCATCGGTATGGATGCCTTCTATCGTAAAGCAGAACGGGAACTGATAGAGATTTCCGTCTACCTTTGCTTCTTCCAGGACATTGGTAAAGTATTTTCCCGAATCGAGATTGCCGATGTAAGGTGAAAGATCCACAAGGTAGTTCGTATTGTTAAGCTGACCAAGATCACTCGTATTCAAAAGAATATCAGGGCCTTCACCGTTCATTATATCCATGGCGAGAGCATTGCTCATCTCCGCATTGATTTTGTTGGAAAGGTTTTCCCAATCGTCTTCACTGTTGATATTTGAATAATCGTAGTTTGAATCATTGGAATAACGGTCAGTAACTTCAATGAAATAGTCTTTGCTGTTCTCATTGAACTGAATGATGGCATCGCCGATCTCCTTATTGACGGATCCGTATGCAGAATACATCTCAAGGATCTTCTTTCCCGCATTAGGATTCTTTGAAGCTTTATTGAACTCTACGATGATGAAATCCGACACACTGGAATTCTGATAAGGATTGTAAGCGTAGTTCTCGCCTGCAAGAACAAATCCGTCATCGGTACACTCCACCAGCTCAAGACTATTGATAATGCTTCTGTTTACACCGCACCAGCTGTAGTTAAAGATCTCTTCCGTACGCTTATTCTTAAGATCGATCTTAGAGATTCCGATGGATGTGGTGAAATATATTGTTCCGTCAGGTGCGGTAAAAGAATTATATATGCTGTCAAAATCAAGCCAGTTGTATTCTTTCTCGTTAGCAGGATCGACCGAACCGTTCTTAAGATCCAACTCATAATACTTCGTGTCATTCTCCGTGCGGGCAGGTATTATAGCCTTGTCATTGCCGACAGACAGAATGAGAGGGATGTCGTAGATGTTTACGCCGGTTTCCTTAAGCTTTACCTTATCCCTGTCGCCGTTGGGATCCGTGATATACAAAACATAGTATGCATTGTCGTTGTTGTCCCAATTGATCGATGTATCGATCTTATACTCACCGACTTTGAAGGTGCGCTCTATGCTTGAATTATCTTCTTCATCATTACCAAGATCGCGCTTATCCAACACGTTTCCGCTAATAGGATCGATATCCGTTTCAGTTGTAGACATGCTGTAAGTAGCGTCATCATAAGTAGTGCATCTTGTAGTGATCTTGCCGTCCGTATAGGAAGCGCTGTCGATGTAACCGTTCTTGGGAAGATCCTTTGTCAGATCGATGGAATTAACGATATCTTTGCTGTTTCTGTCTAATACCGACAGGACGTTGATCGCATAATCGTTGTAATTGAAATTATTCCAGTCGACGTCATTTCCGGTAGGCATCTTATAATATCCGGACGTAAGTACGACGATATACTTATCATCTACGCCCGCAAGTCTCGGATATGTATACTCCAAAGGTCTGCTGCCATCAACGGGAATGTCAACTTTTAATAAATTGGAATCAAACCACGGATCGTCGGAAGAGATCTTATCGCCGCTGCGGCTTTCACTTCTGCTTCCGCCGGTCTTGTTATTGTTGCTGAGGCTGTGACTGCCGCCTCCGTTGCTGCTGCAGGCAGCGACCGACATTGCCATTGAAGCGATTAGCAGCGTTGCTGTTATCTTCAAGATTGATCGTTTCATTTTTATTCTCCTTTTATCCCTGAAAATGTTAAGGTCTTAAATCAGTATGATTGTAAAATCGTAAAATATCCATTCTGCATCAAAATTAAGGCAAAAATTAGGTAAGAGCATTTCAAACATATTACATGATCTCTGAAATGCCCGAAAATAAAGGGGTTGCCGATTAGGACAACCCCTTGAATGAACATTGATTCAGTTCTTACCGATTACTCGATGATTGTAGAAACTGTACCAGCGCCTACTGTGTGACCACCCTCACGGATAGCGAACTTAAGACCCTGCTCCATAGCGATAGGAGTGATGAGGTCTGCTTCGATTGTTACGTGGTCGCCAGGCATGCACATGTCTGTTCCCTCAGGAAGCTTGATAACGCCTGTAACGTCTGTTGTTCTGAAGTAGAACTGAGGACGGTAACCTGTTACGAAAGGCTTATGACGTCCACCCTCTTCCTTTGTAAGAACGTAAACTTGGCCTGTGAACTTTGTGTGAGGAGTTGTTGTGCCGGGCTTAGCGATAACCTGACCTCTTTCAACTTCCT
>JAEFAV010000045.1 GCA_016288885.1 Saccharofermentans sp. | reverse complement strand
TATCTTTAGTATTCTTTTCATTGTGACCTCCTTTGTATGTGGTAAATCCCATAGCTTTTGTTTGCAACTTTAAGCATATAGGTAAATCCACGTTGCTACAAATGTGAGGTCATTTCATATTATCTAAAACTACGATTTTTGCATTTTAGTCGGTATTTCCGTAAAGATAATGTAAGCTTATACCCCGTGGGGGTATGCATCCGAGCGGCAAATCACCACCTCTTGACAGATTTCATCCCTCACCTCATAATATATCAAAATGATATATCAAATTGATATAAAATTGAGGCGCATATATGAAACAAAAGATAAGAAGATTACTGCTGTTTATTTCCTTTTTGCTTTTCCCGATAACCATCTGGTATTTTTCACCGTATCTGATCATACAGGCGGCATCGGAACATATAATGAACGGTAGCTTTATAGTGTTTGTATCGATGTTCGTTTTGTCGATGTTTTTCGGAAGGGCATGGTGCGGATACCTGTGTCCGTCAGGCGGACTTCAGGAATGTGCTTCGCGCATCAATGACAAGCCTGCAAAGCAGGGTAAACGGAACCTGATCAAATATGTTATCTGGATCATATGGATTATCGCGATATTCGTTACGTTCGTACTTGGTAAGAATCATGTCACCATAGATCCGTTATATATGACTGACCACGGTATTTCAGTTTCGGAGATATATGATTATATTATTTACTACGGAGTCCTTCTGATCCTGGTACTGCCTTCGGTCATACACGGGCGCAGGGCAGCATGCCATTACATCTGCTGGATGGCGCCGTTCATGGTTATCGGGAGCACTGTCGGCAGGTGGCTTCATTTGCCGCAGCTTCACATCGAGGCGGACAATAACGCTTGTATCTCATGTGGCAAGTGCAATAAGGTCTGTCCCATGGGTCTGGATGTTAAGAAGATGGTGGCGGAAGGATGTAATTCAAAGTGTACTGAATGCATACAGTGCGGTGCATGTGTGGATGAATGTCCGAAGAAGGTCTTGCGGTACAAGATGACATGGAGATGAGTTATGGCTAAAGACAGAAAGATAGACATGGTTATCCTGGGGCTTTTATCCCACGAAGATCTGACCGGTTATGACATAAAAAAACGTATTGACGGAGCGATCAGTTTCTTCTGGAAAGGAAGCTTCGGCAGCATATATCCGGCGTTAAGCATCATGGAAGAAGAAGGTCTTGTCAAAAGGAAAAAGGCCGGCAATTCCGGCAGCCGTGAGAAGATCTTATATCACATTACGGATAGAGGTCATGAAGCTCTTAAAACCTGGCTTAATGAAGAGAAAACAAGTAATGACCTTAAGTATGAAACTCTTCTTAAGCTCTATTTCGGCGGTGCGGAGAGAAAAGAAGTTACGCTTCATAATATAGAGATATTTGAAGAGAATGTGAGAAGCGATCTCGCGGTCCTGAAAACTTATAAAGACAATCTCGAAGGCAGCCGGGATAACGAAGACCATATGTATTACTATCTTACCGTCCTTTTCGGAATAGAGACATATGAAGCTTATTTGAAGTGGTGTTCCAAAGCTAAAAAGATTCTCGGATGATGACATAAAAACCCTCTTTATGATATAGAATAGTAGCAGTCTGAATATGGAGGATAAGGATATGCCGATGATGGAAAGACCGCTTGTCAGAGATTGTAATGGCGGTAAGTGCTGGGAGCATGGATTTCAGTCTTTTACGATGAAGGTTTTCGTTCCGGATAATGATCTGGACGGACAAACGAATAATTACGGATTCAGGGCTCCGCTGCTGCTCGTTTTCGAAGAGGAAAAGCAGGATATGGAAAGCAGCGTGAGATTTGCTCACGAGACAGGTCTTTCCCGGATAGCCGCACGATATGATTCGAGCGTTCTCTTTATCTATCCGGCGGCAGAAGGCGGATGGGCAGACGCAGACAGTTCCCTTTACGCAGATGTAATAGCGGAGATAAAGATGATACAGGTCTATAAAGACGGTATCGTCGAGGACTTCAATTTCTTCACGAATACTTTTGAAGGCTATTATGCCAGAGGCGCGAAATTCCGTGCAGACATATATAGTTACGGCAAGTCTGCGGACTATGTGGCAAAGAACCTTCTGAAAAAGCTGGAAGGCGAGTATCTCTGGGGTCCGGGTGAGATCACACCCGCCATGTGTTCCATGGAAAACTTAAGCGTTATTCCCGATGTTGAGAGAAAAGATATCGCGGTATTAAGTGTAGGCAACAGCGATGAGATCAACAGTGCGTTTAAGGACTTTGAGAACCTTCTGATCAAGGAAAAAGCTGACTATGAGAATGACTTCTTTTCTTTCGTTAAGAAGTTCAAGATGTGGTGCGGTCACATAGAATTAGAACCTGATTTCACTGAATTGGGGATGACAGAAGATACAGGATTTGTTACCGTAAAGACCTCTCCTGACAACGAGTTCCTTCCGGTAAAGACGCCTGAGCATAAGGTAGGTTATTTTGCATACTATAACAACGGACTCTTTGATAAAGGACCTGTACCGCTCGTGATCGGATTCCATGGCGGCGGTGACTCCTCCATGTATCTTACATATGTAGCAGGCTGGTGGGATGTCGCCCGAAAATATGACTTCCTCTATGTGGCGGTCGAGAATCATCAGTTCGTAACAGCGACTGAAGCAAAGGATGTTATTGATGTTCTTCAGACGCGCTATCCGATCGATCCGTCACGCATCTATGCTACCGGCTTCTCGATGGGAAGCGGTAAGACATGGGATCTTTATCAGGAATATCCGGAGATCCTTGCGGGTATTATGCCGTGCAGCGCAATGTTTCCTGTATACACGACTTTTTGGGGCAAGCCCGCGACTGAAAAGCTTAATAAGACAGTTTCTGTTCCTGTGTTCTATTCGGGCGGAGAGATGTCCCATCTGCCTGAACTTCCTTCCCAGGGAGAAGGATGTCTTGAACGTTTGAAATATGTAGCTGAAGTCAATAAGCTCAAGAGATCATTTGCAGATATCTCTTTTGAGGATAAGGATAAATGGGAAGAACCGTTCTGGGGCCATCCCGGCGACCGAATAGAGAAGATCAGCGATCCTACAAGAGATGCTGTATTGACGGTACATTATTTCGACAGCGAGGACGGAGTCTGCAGGACCGCTTTTGCCGGTGTCAGCAATCAGATCCACGAATGCAGGCAGCACAGCATAGAAAATGCATGGAAGTTTATTTCTCAGTTCGAAAATGAATTGATGTAAAAGGAGGATCATTTATATGTCTAATGACGATCTTTTAAAACAGGGGATAGATCATCTGAAGCGGTTTGAACTTAAAGATGCAGAGAGTTGTTTCACAGAGGTGTTAGATAATGACAGTGAAAACGATACTGCAAAAAAGGGAATGATGTTGCAGTCTCTCTATACGGGTTTCGAGCAATTTGAAGGTCCTATCGCCGGCCTTCTTAGAAATCCTGAGCAGTATGACCCGGATGAGTACAGAGAAAGGATCATTGAGTTATCGAATAAACTTGTTAATGCAACTCAAATAGCCTGTTCTTATTACAATGACATGGTCCTGCTTTATGATCTCATCGCAATGAGGGGAGCTTTTTATGAGAGTAGATTTAAAGGCTCCAAAAACATAGATTATTGTAATCTGGCCGGATTATATTTTTCCTTTGCGTGTTCGTGGCATACGGGTGCGCAGATTGCAGACGAAGAGACTCTTGCTGAACTCGAACGCGCTCAAAACCGTGCAGGATATTTGTTGGACATCAATGAAAGAATGAAGGCAGGAGAAACAAATAAGACCTGGGACGATATATTATCTGATAAGAACCTTTACAGACTGGGATTGCTCAGGAAAAACGATGATGGTTCTTATTCGTCTTTCGTTCACGTGTCACCTGGAAAAAATGAGCCGATAATGAATGAATTTGGTGTTCTTCAGAGTGTCGGCCAGGCCATGGTTGCCGATATCTAAAGCGGGGTGTGCTCATGATATCGCTTAATGATTACCTGTATAACGGGGACACTGTTGTTAAGATCCTGCACTGTTATTCGCATGACCTTAAGGAAAGCGCGATCAGCTCTGGAAATGGTGTTGATCTTGCTCACAGCAATTGTCTGATCCAGATGATGGAACTTCTTGAGCATAATGAGTTCCTGACGTTGCAGTCCCAGACAATCCGTGAATTCTATAAGTACATGACCGAAAAGTATCCGTTCCTGGCTTTTACTTTCAAGGGCAGGATCAAATCGCTGATACGTCTTGAAGAGAAGATCAACGGTAATATAGTCGAGTACATTTATGAATACTATTCCCGTACGGGAAATTTTCCGCCTGAAAATGAGATCAAGGAACAGATAAGACGCATCAAGGACCTTATCGCATACAGGATCGTCATTTCGCTCCCGAAGTGTCATCTCGGTCCGGGTGAGAGCAGGGAAGAACTGGAACTGAAGTATCTTTATGAGATCGCAAATGCTCTCCCGGGTTTTCTTGAAGAACGCGGTTTCGCTCCTGAATTATCAGGCTTAGACGGTCAGAGCGAAAAGATAGATGAGCAATACAGACCATACTACCGTGACTATATCCTGACACCGAAAAGCTTTGATTACCGTTCTTTACATATAGCTTTTTATGACAACACGTCCAGAAGCAATATCGAGATGCAGATCAGGACCAAGGAGATGGATGATAATGCAGAGATCGGACCTGCAAATCATCTTGGATATGAAAAGAGGCAGGAGAAAGACCGTGCATGCCGTGAGGTTATTCCGTATGGCGAGAATGCTTTCTTTGATAACGCTTTCGAGCGCGGGATGATGCTTCAGAAATTGGACCTGACCAATGTTGACGTCAATATGTTCGGAGCTTCCGACAATGCCCTTATCAATGACGGATGCGGATTATACAGGGGACGGCTCATTCTCCCGTATGAACACCTGTCCAGGTTCCAGAATGATCTTGTGTAAATATCCGATTTTTTATCTGTATCTGTGAGGAGAATATTAAATGAAACCTTTGATTGGTGTAATGCCGTTGTGGGATGACGAAAAAGACAGTTTATGGATGCTCCCGGGATATCTTGAAGGTCTTAAGGAAGCCGGCGCAACACCTGTTATTTTTCCTTTGACCGAAGATCCGGAAGAAATATACCGTCTTGTTGACATATGCGATGGGATCCTTTTGACGGGAGGACATGATGTTACTCCGTCGATATACGGAGAGGTGCCTTTGGAAGGTAAAGTCGCATGCTGTACCGCCAGAGATAATATGGAGAAGATCGTTCTCGAAGATGTCTTGAAAAAGGATAAACCTGTTCTTGGCATATGCAGAGGAATACAGTTTATTAATGCAGTGCTTGGAGGAACATTATATCAGGATTTGCCATCACAGCATCCTTCTCAGATTGAGCATCATCAGACTCCGCCATATGACGTTCCGGTCCACGACGTGATCATAAGGAAAGACTCTCCGCTTTACGGTTGCCTTGGATCTGAAAGGATCAGCGTTAACAGCTATCACCATCAGGCTGTTAAGGATGTTGCTCCCGGACTTGAGATAATGGCCGAATCAGAAGACGGGATCGTCGAAGCCCTTTATAAACCTTTTTACAGTTTTTTGTGGGCTGTTCAATGGCACCCGGAGTTTTCATATAAGACCGATGAGAACAGTAAGAAGATCTTTCGGGCTTTTGTTGAAAGATTATCCGTGAAATGATATCCGAAAAGACCGGATTTGCCTGAATAATCGAAATGGTTTTGTCTAAATAATAAAGAATGGTATTATCTGCTGGGAGGAATCTATGCAAAAGAAAGACGATGTTTCCAAATTCAAGCAGGTAATCGCCAAGCTTCCGGAAGACAAAAGGGAGCTCTTGTATAAGCGCCTCCGCTCAATGCCGGAATCTGAAAGAGAAGCTTACATCTCTGATTTCATAAAAAAGTATTACAGCAAGGAAAAAGAACCCGCAGCCGAGAAGAACGTTGCCCAGAGTGTAATCATCGGTATCCTTGCCGCATTTGTTATCATCGGTTCCCTGTATTTCATATATGTATTTAACAAGAGCAGGATCGACAGCAAATTCAATGAGATGTTAGGCATGCCTCCGGAGGAAACGATCAATACCTCACCTGAATCAGACACTATTATGGGACCTGAGCCGAAGCATTTTCCTACCGATATGCCGACTCCCGTTCCGACTGATGCCACGCCCACACCCACACCGGTCCCGCTTGATTCTGAACATCCTGATCTGTCAGGTCTTGTAATCGTTATCGATCCGGGTCATCAGCAGGAACCCGATACCGAACTTGAAGAATCCATTCCGGGGACCACTGCGGAAAAAGAACGCGCGACATCCGGAGCAACCGGTGTTAACACCAATGTGAAAGAATACGAGATAACTTTGAAGTATTCGCTTGTTTTAAAGGAATATTTGGAAGGATGCGGTGCAGAGGTCATCCTTACTAGAACTGAAAATGACGTTAACATCTCCAATATCGAAAGAGCAGCAATAGCAACAGATAACAATGCCGATTACTTTATCAGGATCCATGCTGACAGCGCTCCGGACGGTGATATAAGCGGAGTGAAAGTATACGTTCCTTCTACAGGTAAGTATTCCTCGAGTGCAGCTTCAAGCGGGGAAGATCTTGCGGATATCGTAGCAGAGGCCATCGGTTCGGAATCTCTGGGATCCGTTCAGTCTAATATGTATACCGGCCTTAATCATGCCGATTCGGTCAGATCTTATCAGCTTGTTATAGGATATCTCTCGAACAGCGATGATGAAGCACTGATAAACCAGGAAGATACGGCTTATAAAGTAGCTGTGGCCGTTTCCGAGTTCCTTGCTGAATAACACATATTTATTTTCACTGATTGAAAATCCAAAATGTTTGATATATTAAATATATTGAAGCAAACAAATCACATTAGAGGAGGTAGGTAACCGTGAAAGACATCGATCCCATGATAATGAAGGATATGGCTAAACTCAAAAATGTCAATGAAGCTGATGAGCTTCTTCATGATATTAAAACAGCTAAGGAAAACGACATAAAGAGTGAGTATCAGTCTTTAAAAGAAGTTGAAGAACTTAAGCGTCTTGTCGAGAAACAGTCTTATCTGCTTCACGCTTTTTGGATAATGCTAAAAGAAAACGGTGCATCGAATGAAGCTTTAGACAAGGCTTTAAATGAGGCAGTCCTTCTCGGAAGAAGAACTGATTACAAAAATGCTGCTGTTTGTCCTAACTGCGGAAAGGGTCTCCAATCCATGGAGAATAAGCCTTTCACATTCAAGTGCTATTATTGCGGAATCGAGATCCTTGATAATCCGTACAAGAAATATGACGGACTTGATCCATATAAGGTTGATTACATGAGCGAAACTGAAGAACCCGAGCCTTACATTTCTGATGATGAGGCAGAAGAGAAAGAGATCAAGGAAGCTGCTGATGTCATCAGCCAGAGTTTTGAACCCTATGATGTAACCAAGGATCTGAATTTCGACGACGAGACTTGAATTTATCACACGGGAATGTATAATCACGCGTAAGCTATATGCTTCGGCCACAGGTTTGTGACCGAAGCATTTGTTTCCAGACATGGGGATGTACCGGTTTCGACGGGGCTTCTGAGGTCGGGAAAGCGGGTGGAGGATTCTCGTTGGCCTCCTAAATAAACGAGAAATTGCAAGTAATTGCAGACAAGTACGAGCTCGTAGCAGCCTAAGGCTACCGTCCCCTTGTGTATCTTCTCACGAGGGTGTACGTACACCGAAGACCTCGCCTGAGAGAGGTTAAGCAGGCAGTCCTCCCGGTTAAGCTTTGCTCCGGACTGCGACTTTAATATTTCATGAAGCTACAGGAACCGCAATCTGTCAGCAGATGACGCGGGAATTGGAATAATTCAAATACTGACTGCACCCGGAGATTGTCCCGGAGGAGGAGGTTTCGGACAGGGGTTCGATTCCCCTCATCTCCACCAGGCATGAAAAAACACCTTTTGTAACGTACGGACAGTTCGCTTCGCGAAACTAGTTACAAAAGGTGTTTTTTCATTTATCGGAAGGGTAACTTACGCGAAACTAGTTACAGAAGATGATCTTTCATTTATCGGAAGGGTAATTGATGCTTCGCGAAACTAGTTACAGAAGGTGATCTTTCATTTATCGGAAGGGTAACTTACGCGAAACTAGTTGCAGAAGGTTTAATTTTTTCAGTGTGTTGTATTTGTCTTCGAAAATCTGATTGTTTCGAATGCAAAAATGACTATTTCACTAAAATGTGCATTTTTGTATTCAATAATCAGTCTCTGTTATGATGCAAATCGGATACAGGTTTTTCAGCTATGAAAATGAGGCATATTTTAGTGAGATGGAATTATTCATGATTTAGTATTGAACAATAAACAGTAGTGTGCTATAAATGGTAGTGACGGCGGGGCGCTTAGGAATAGGGGGCGCCCCATAGCCCGTCAAATCGGAATGAAAGGGGAATTGCCAATGAACAG
>JAEFAV010000026.1 GCA_016288885.1 Saccharofermentans sp. | reverse complement strand
ACCTTGTAGCCCATGTCTACACCTGCAGCCTTGATCTCTTCATCAGCAACCTCAACAACTACCTTCTTAACGTTTACGAGCTCCTTGATCTCGCATACGAGAGGGATCATGATTTCAGGCGTTACCTTCCAATCAGGATGCTTCTTGTTAACGTTGATAGCAGCGCGGATAACTGCTCTTGTCTGCATCTTAGCGATCTCAGGATATGTAACTGCGAGACGGCATCCTCTGTGACCCATCATAGGGTTGAACTCGTGGAGAGAAGAGATCATTGTCTTGATGTCTTCTACGGACTTACCCTTCTTGTCTGCAAGAGCCTTGATGTCGTCCTCTTCTGTAGGAACGAATTCGTGGAGCGGCGGATCAAGGAATCTGATCGTAACGGGATGTCCCTCGAGAGCCTCGTAAAGAGCTTCGAAGTCGGACTGCTGCATAGGGAGGATAACCTCGAGAGCAGCCTCACGCTCCTCAACTGTCTCGGAGCAGATCATCTCACGGAAAGCGTCGATCCTGCCTTCACCGAAGAACATGTGCTCTGTACGGCAGAGACCGATACCCTCGGCACCGAGCTCACGAGCCTTCTTAGCATCGTTAGGTGTATCTGCGTTTGTACGTACTTCGAGTCTCTTGAACTCGTCAGCCCACTTCATGATGCGGCCGAAGTAACCGTTGTTAGGATCAGCGTCAACCTGAGCGATAGCGCCGTCATAGATCTTACCTGTAGAACCGTCGAGGGAGATGATATCGCCTTCCTTGTATGTCTTGCCGGCAAGTGTGAACTGCTTATTAGCTTCGTCCATAGCGATGTCGCCGCAGCCGGATACGCAGCACTCACCCATACCACGTGCAACAACTGCAGCGTGTGATGTCATACCGCCACGTACTGTGAGGATACCCTCAGCAGCCTTCATACCTGTGATATCTTCAGGAGATGTCTCGAGTCTTACGAGGACTACCTTCTCTCCTCTGTCGTGCCAAGCTACTGCATCATCAGCGGTGAATACGATCTTACCGCATGCAGCTCCGGGAGAAGCGCCAAGTCCCTTACCGATTGCCTCTGCTGCCTTAAGAGCTGCAGGGTCAAACTGAGGGTGAAGGAGTGTATCGAGGTTACGGGGATCGATCATTGCAACTGCTTCCTCAGGTGTTCTCATACCTTCATCAACCAGGTCACAAGCGATCTTCATAGCAGCCTGAGCTGTTCTCTTACCGTTTCTTGTCTGGAGCATGTAGAGCTTACCGTGCTCAACAGTGAACTCCATATCCTGCATGTCTCTGTAGTGCTTTTCGAGTGTCTCGCAAACCTTTGTGAACTGAGCGAATGCTTCAGGGAACTTCTGCTCCATCTCAGCGATCTTCATAGGTGTTCTTACGCCTGCAACAACGTCTTCGCCCTGTGCGTTTGTAAGGAACTCACCGAAGAGGCCCTTCTCACCTGTAGCAGGGTCACGGGTGAAAGCAACACCCGTACCGCAGTCGTCACCCATGTTACCGAATGCCATGGACTGAACGTTAACTGCCGTACCCCATGAATAAGGGATGTCGTTGTCTCTTCTGTAAACGTTAGCTCTCGGGTTATCCCAGGATCTGAATACGGCCTTGATGGCGCCGACGAGCTGTTCCTTAGGATCTGTAGGGAAGTCTGAACCAATCTTAGCCTTATACTCAGCCTTGAACTGTGAAGCGAGTTCCTTCAGATCGTCTGCTGTAAGCTCAACGTCCTGCTGAACGCCTCTTTCAGCCTTCATCTTGTCGATGAGTTCTTCAAAATATTTCTTACCGACTTCCATAACAACGTCGGAATACATCTGGATAAATCTTCTGTAGCAGTCCCATGCCCATCTGGGGTTACCGGACTTTGCAGCGATAACGTCAACAACCTGCTCATTAAGACCGAGGTTAAGGATCGTATCCATCATACCCGGCATGGAAGCTCTTGCACCGGATCTAACAGAAACAAGGAGAGGATTCTCGAGGTCACCGAACTTCTTGCCTGTGATCTCCTCGAGTTTAACGATGTACTCCATGACCTGTGCCATGATCTCATCATTGATCTGACGACCGTCTTCGTAGTACTTGGTGCATGCCTCTGTGCTGATCGTGAATCCCTGAGGTACGGGGAGACCGATGTTCGTCATCTCAGCAAGGTTAGCGCCCTTACCGCCGAGGAGCTCGCGCATGTTGCCGTTGCCTTCGGTGAACAGGTAAACATACTTTGTCATTCTTTTATTCCGCCTTTCATTTATTGAATTCTGTAATTATTTCTAAATGGCCTTAGCCGATCGAAAACTTATCTTAATATTGTATCAGATATAGTTCTTTAAAAATCGAACTTGTCACTGAAAAATTCATCGAGTTTGTCGATCGGGAATCTGATGTTTCCGGGCTCATACTCGACGTTCTTCATTGAGTCTCTTTCTCTGATAGTAACGCAGCCGTCTGTCTCTGAATCAAAGTCATAGACCACGCAGTAAGGTGTTCCGATCTCGTCCTGTCTTCTGTAGCGCTTACCGATGCTCTGACGGTCATCAAGTTCGCACATATACTTTTTCGAGAGCTTCTCGAAAATAGGCTGTGCCTTGTCAGTAAGCTTTGCAGAAAGAGGAAGCACACCGATCTTGATCGGCGCGAGGAACGGATGGAAATGCATTACCGTTCTTACGTCACCGCCCTCAAGCTCTTCCTCGTCATAAGCTGAGCAGAGGAATGCGAGAGTTACACGGTCAGCACCGAGCGAAGGCTCGATAACGTAAGGAATGTACTTCTCGTTCTTGTTGGGATCGAAGTAAGTGAGATCCTGCTTGGAGAATTCCATGTGCTGCTTCAGGTCGTAATCAGTACGGTCTGCGATGCCCCAGAGTTCGCCCCAGTCTGTGAAGGGGAAAGCAAACTCAAAGTCCGTCGTAGCTCTGGAATAGAAAGCGAGCTCTTCTTTTGCGTGATCTCTTGTGCGGAGTTCCTCTTCCTTGATACCGAGACCGATGAGCCAGTCGTGGCAGAACTTCTTCCAGTAATCGAACCACTCAAGGTCAGTACCGGGTTCACAGAAGAACTCCAATTCCATCTGCTCAAACTCTCTAGTACGGAAGATGAAGTTACCGGGAGTGATCTCGTTTCTGAAAGACTTACCGATCTGGCAGATGCCGAACGGGATCTTCTTACGTGCTGATCTCTGGACGTTCGAGAAGTTAACGAAGATGCCCTGAGCCGTCTCAGGTCTTAAGTAAACTTCATTTGTCGAATCCTCGGTAACACCGATGAAAGTCTTGAACATGAGATTGAACTTGCGGATATCCGTAAAATTGTGACCGCCGCAGACGGGACAGGGAATGTTCTTTTCCCTGATGTAAGCTACCATCTCTTCGGGGCTCATACCTTCAACCGGTACGTCCTCGATACCATTTTCTTTATTCCAATCCTCAACGAGATTATCAGCTCTCTGTCTTGCCTTGCACTGCTTGCAGTCAATGAGAGGATCGGAGAATCCGCCGACGTGGCCTGAAGCGACCCAAGTCTTCGGATTCATGATGATTGCCGCATCGAGTCCTACATTGTAGGGACTCTCCTGTACGAATTTCTTCCACCATGCGGCCTTAACGTTATTCTTAAGCTGAACACCCAACGGGCCGTAATCCCACGCATTTGCGAGACCGCCGTAGATGTCGGAACCCGGATATACGAATCCCCTTACCTTGGCAAGGGAAACTATCTTATCCATTGTTTTCTCTACTGCCATATTCTTTTTATTTCTCCCTTGCGATTATTCTTCGTCTTCTGTCTCGGGCTCTTCTTCGCCTTCGTAAACAATTTCCTCTTCCTCGTCGGAAGCGCCGCCTGCAAGGGCATCAATAAGGCCGTCTAAGCCTTTGGAGTTGAGACCGCCTGTAACAGACATTCTCTCTGCTCTCTCTTCCTCAAGCATCTTTCTTCTGTTCTCGGCTTCTTCTCTTCTTCTGATTTTCTCTTCTCTGGTGATCGGGATAACTGCCTCATCCTCAACATCACCCTTAACTGCGACGACTTTGTCAGCAGCTACTTCACGGCATGCAAGAGATACAACATTTGCTGCACCCTTATCGTCGATCATGGGCTGTGCGCCGTCTGTCAGTTCTCTGGCACGCTTACTTACCAATACAGTAAGATCGTAAGGGCTTGCCGACTTCTCTTTGAGTTTCTCGATTGAAGGATCTGTTAACATCTTTTTACCTCTCTTCTCCTTTTATTCAAGTTCCTTAGCTGTGTTTATATTCTTCGAAGCTTTAAGCTTTTCAGCGGTTATTATCGCAAGAATGTCTCTTGCTGCTCTCTCGATATCGTCGTTGGTAACAAGATATTCGAATTCACCGGCACGCCTGATCTCGGCTTTTGCCTGCTCGAGTCTTTTCCTGATCTTTTCCTCAGTCTCAGTGCCTCTTCCTCTCAATCTGTTCTCGAGCTCTTCCATTGAAGGAGGAAGGATAAATATCGTGACCGTATCATCATCAAATTTGCGGTTAAGCGCCAGGCTTCCTTCTATGGTAATGTCGAAAAGAACATCCTGTCCCTTGCCGACCATCTCGGCTAACGGTTCCGAAGGAGTGCCGTAATAGTTATCGACATACTTGTCATACTCGACGATCTTGCCGTCCTTGATCATCTGTTCAAACTCTTCAGTGGTTCTGAAATAGTATTCGACACCGTCTTTTTCCTGACCTCTGGGAGCTCTTGTCGTAACAGATATCGAATGACCTACGCTTCCGGGATTAGCCTGTTCCAACAGCTCTTCAACTCTCGCAAGGACTGTGCCCTTGCCAACGCCTGAAGGACCCGATACGGCAACTATCAATCCTCTGAATTCACTCATCCGAGCATCTCCTTTATCTCTGATGTGGCAAGTGCCGAAGTAAGCACGAGCCCGCTGTCCGTTACTATTACCGATTTGCATTTCTTGCCTGCGCAGCAGTCAACGAGCATTCCTCTGTCTTTGGAATCCTGCATCATGCGCCTTACAGGTGATGACTCTGCAGAAGCGACGCAGATGATGCGCGATGCCTGAGCTATGTTGCCGAAACCGATGTCGATAAATCCAGATGCCATTTTCTGCCTTCCGTTATACGAGATTCTGTATCTGTTCCCTTATCTCTTCTACAAGGTTCTTCATGGAAAGGACCCTTGAAGTGATCTCGATGTCATTTGCCTTGCTTCCTGTCGTATTAACCTCACGGTTGATCTCCTGTACAAGGAAATCCATCTTCTTGCCGACAGAGCCGTCTTCTGCCAGTATCTTTCTGGCCTGTGAGAAATGAGACGAAAGCCTTGCCATCTCTTCGTCGATCGCGCACTTGTCCGCGAAGATGGCAACTTCGGCTGCAAGGCGGTTGTCATCGTAGAATTCTCTCTGATCGCTCGTCAGGATCTCATTTATCCTTGCGGAAAGTCTCTGTCTGTATGCTTCAATGACTTCAGGCGCTCTCGTTACAACTTCGCCTCTGAGCGCTTCAAGGCTGTCTATCTTGGAAAGAATGGAAACCACAAGATTATCTCCTTCTCTCTTTCTCATCGAGAGCATTCCGTCGATCGCAAGATTCAACGTCTCAAGGAGTTCCTTCGCAGCGACCTCTTCATCGATCTCATTCTGGGTTACGCTTAAGACGTCCTGCATCGTAGCGATCCTTACAACTCCGAAATCATCTTCTCTTCCGGTAATGGCGCTGATAGCCTTTGCAGCCTCCGAATACTCTTTTGCAAGACCGGAATTGACAGTAACGCTCTGGCCGGCTTCACCCTGATCCTCGTAATTAATGAAAACGTCGATCTTGCCTCTTAAAAGTCTGTCGCCGATCACACGGCGGACTTCGCTGTCAAGATAATTGAACATTCTGGGCATTCTGATCGATATGTCGCAGAATCTCGAGTTAACGGATTTGATCTCGATATTGTATTTCCTGGTGTCGTAAACGTTCTCGCCGCGGCCAAAGCCTGTCATCGAGTATGCCATGTGATTACCTCTAATGCAGATATAGACAAAAAAGAGCCGCCGCATCGGGATTATCCCTCTGCTTCGGCTCGAAATTTATTATATATTATTATTAAAAAGATGTCTATCAAATTATTTTTACGTATCCCGCAAACACCTATATTTATTGCGTTTGCGGACTTGAAAAAATTTTTAAGCCCCCAAAAAACTTATATGATCTTTACCGGACAAAAGCCCACATAATCTGCTGAAGTACAGATGAACTCTGTTCCTTCAAAATCACCCTCAAAAGCTTTCTTGTGAGATTTGCCGTGAAGGTGCCCGTAAACGCAGATATCGACTCCGCCTCCTGCCATCATTTCGGCAAATTCAGTGAAATCTTTATTCGCAGTCAAAGGCGGATAATGGATCATCATGACATGCTTTTTCGCATGATCCGGATCAGCTTCATTGAGCTTATCTATGCACATTCGGATCCTTAACTTCTCGCGCTCGTAGATCTTTCTGTTCTCGGAGCCTTCGAGACTTTCCTTGGTCTCTATCATCCAGCCTCTCGTACCCGATATCAGGCAGTCTTCTGCTTCAACTACGTTGGTCCTCACGAATACGAGGTCATTAAAGCCTTTCCCTGCAAGAAATAATTCCATCTTCTTCATCGTAGTCCACCAGTAATCATGGTTACCGCGTGACAGAAGCTTTCTTCCGGGGAGCCCCGAAATAAAACGGAAATCCTCTTCTGCTTTGTCAATATAAGTTGCCCAGGAGATGTCACCGGAAATAAGCACCGTATCAGAACCTGAAACCGTTTTGTTCCAGTTCTCTTCAACTCTCGAGATGTATTCACCCCACGAAGACCCGAACACCTCCATCGATTTGTCGGGGCAGCTCAGGGCAAGGTGCAGATCAGCCAGTGCGTAGATCGACATTAGGACTCCCTGTGGAAAAAACGGTATATTGCCGCAGCATCTTTTTCGGATATGCCTTTGGCCTCTTTAAGCTCCTCTTCAGAAGCATTTTCCACGGCTTTTATTGTACCAAAATGAGAGAGCAGATTCTTGCGCTTGGCAGGTCCTATTCCCTCTATGTTTTCGAGCTTATATCTGATGTTGCGTTTGCCCGCAAGTTTATGCTGGTAGGAGATGGCGAATCTGTGGACTTCGTTCTGGACAGTCGTAAGGAATCTTAATAGCCCCATCTCACTGTCAGTCAGAGTCCTTCCTTCAAGTCTGATCTCGCGTCCGTCCTCGAAAACTATACCGGCAGTCTTATGCCTGTCGTTCTTGACCATTCCCGCAAGATAGACAGACTCCGTTCCTTCCAGGCTCCTGACTACGGACGCAACAGCTTCAAGCTGTCCCTTTCCGCCGTCAACGAGGATTATATCCGGATACTTAAATCCGTCATCTTCATTGTGATTGAACCTTCTCTCCAAGGTCTCTCTCATGGACTGATAGTCATCCTGTGATTCGACTCTTTTCATCCTGAAAAGCCTGTAGGACTGTTTATCTGCCCTGCCGTCTATAAAGACGACCATGCCGGCACAGATATCATCGTTTCCGAGATTGGAGATATCGAAAGATTCCGCTCTTGAGATACTTCCTTCAGGCGCTCCGAGAAGTTCTTCCAGATATCTTAACGGCACGGAGGGATCCGCATTCGCAGAGCCTCCTCTCAGTATTCTTCTTACCATCATCTCACGGGCATTCGCACCTGCAAGATCAGATAATTCGCGGAGCTCTCCACGCTCTGCGACGTGAAGCCTGCAGTTCTTTCCGAGCTTTTCCGTGAGCGTCTTCTCGATGACTTCCAGGTCGTCATCTTCCATCTTATAAGGGACAAGTATGAGCGGCGGGATGAAAGGCGCATCTTCGTAATACTGCATTATGAAATTCTTCAGGATCTCTTCTTTGTCTTCCTCTTCTCCTGCAAAGAAATACGTGGATGAACCGACTATCCTTCCCTGCCTTAATTCAAGCTTTCTAACGCACGTCTCGCCGCAATCGGAATAGAGTCCTATCGCATCGACGTCACGTTCTATGTCGAGGTATACTCTTTGATTCTGCCTGATGGCGCGGAGCGCATAAAGCCTGTCTCTTAAAGCGCCTGCTTTCTCAAATTCAAGGTTCTCCGAGTATGCTTCCATTTGATCTTTTATGCTCTTCTCGATGCCATCGTATTTGCCTTCGAAGAACTGGACTATCTGGCCTATCATTTCGCGGTAATCTTCGCTCTTTACGGTACCGAGGCAGGGAGCCATGCACTTGCCTATGTGATAGTTAAGACAAGGCCTTTCTTTTCCGATGTCTCTCGGGAACACTTTCTTGCAGCGCTTGAGCGGGAATATGTCAGATATCGCTTTAAGGACTTCGAAACAATCCGAGCCCATATAAGGTCCATAGTATCTTGCGCCTTTTTTCCTGGCCTCGGGGTCAGGTCTGAAAGCTTTGAAGACTCTGGGATAAGCTTCATTTAATGTGATGCAGATATAAGGATATCCCTTATCATCCCTTAAAAGGATATTGTACTTTGGCTGGTATCTTTTTATGAGATTGTTTTCGAGAAGCAGAGCCTCAGGTTCTGAACCTACGACAGTATATTCAAAGTCTGCGACATGCGATACCATTGCCCTGACCTTGGGACTTGATATCACGCCGCCTCCGAAATAGCTCTTCAGTCTGTTCCTGAGTTTTTTTGCTTTTCCCACATAAATAACACAGCCCGAAGAGTCCTTCATAAGGTACACTCCGGGGCTTAACGGGACAGTGTCCAGCCTGGCGTCAAATTTACCGGCGGGCATTACACTGCGATCTTGGGATTCTTAAGATGGGCAAGAAGTGCGTCGCAAGCTTCCTTCTCATCGTCGCCGTTTGCTTCTATCTCTATCTCGGCGCCGTTCTCGATTCCGAGGGACATAACACCCAAAAGACTCTTTGCATTGGCTCTTCTTCCGCTGCGGACAATATAGATTGTGCTGTGATACTGAGAAGCTTTCTGGATCATGACCGCAACGGCCTTCATCTGCAAAGCATCTTCACAATCAAAAACAATCTTCTCTTTAGTCATAATACAGGTACGTCCCCTCTTAAAATACGAGATAAGTATATTTTTGAGTCCTTTGAAAATCAACCAAAAACAAGCCCAAATGCCTAATTTCGACTATTTAACCCAAATGCGTAATTTTTGGTAAAACCTTTTGTTAAAAATATCAACAGAGCTCTTTGCTCATCAGGACAGCATCCCTGCCCTGCCCGTAATAATCACGTCTTTGACCGTATCTTACAAAGCCGGACTTCTCATAAAGGGCTATGGCAGGCGCATTATCATGCTCGACTTCCAGGAATACTTTGACGATTCCGGACTGCTTCAGATCATCCAGCAGATAAGACATTAATGCCTTGGCAAACCCTCTGCCTCTGTATTTTTCATCGGTAACTACATTGCCGATATTACATTCATCAAGAACGGTCTCGGCACCTAAATAAGATACGACTGTGCCTTCATACTGCACGACATAGCATTTCTTGTTATTGTCCGAAATCAGTTTTTCTATCTCTCTGACATCCCATGGATGAGCGATGGAGCCCTGCTCCAGTGACATGATCCTGCTTATGTCTTCAGCCAAAGCCGGTCTGATCACCGTATCCGGTTCAGTCATTCTTCTTCAGCCTCTCTGCCTGTGATACCGCGCAGTATGTTGCTTTAAGATCCCTTCCTTCGATAAGTTTCCCGGAAGCGAAAGCTGAACGCGCCACTCCTTTGGGAACAATGGCAGCACCCGGGGCAAAGTAGATATTAAGTCCCGATCCCGCCTTTTCAAACGCTTTCTTCATAACGGCAGCGCCGCTTCCGACTACTATTATCTGGCGCCTTTTTCCGTAGATTATCTCAGGGATCTTTCCGATCTTTTCCACGAATTCGTCAGCATCATAAGCATTCTCTTCCAGTAACGGTCTCAATGTATCATCCTCTGCAGCCTGCGCGAAGACCCTGTTATTCCTTGCATCTATCGCAGGAATTATCAGTGTTTCTTCCTTCGGCGTCATGGTAACGTTATCACAGGATCTGGCGAGCGCTTCGGTAGAAGATACCGCAATGCACTTCTTTCCCGATGCGAGAGCCATGCCCTTAACAGCCGCAAGTCCGATCCTGATCCCTGTAAAAGATCCGGGACCGACAGTCACTGCATATCCGTCCAGATCTTCGTGTCTTAACCCGGCCTTATTCATGACTCTGTGAACCAGAGGCAAGAAAGTCTCAGAATGAGTCAGTGTCTCAAAGGACAGTTCATAGCAGATCTCTTTGCCGTCTTCAAAGACTCCGGCGCTGCAGTTGCTGTTAGATGTATCACATACAAGTAGTTTCATTGTTCTTCAGGTTCCGCCCCTGCTTTACGGGCAGCTTCTTCTATATAATTCAGATGATTCTCCGGACCGGAACATTCGAATAATCTCTCATTGCCGTCACCGGTTATCTTCATCCTGACCGTTCCTTCGGGCAACAGTTCTTCAATGATGTCACTCCATTCAATGACACATACGCCGCCCCTGTAAAAGTACTCATCAAGTCCGCTCATGAGAAAATCATCAGGTCCGGACAATCTGTATGTATCAAAGTGGAAAAGCATAAGCCTTCCGCCTTCATATTCGTTGACAATGGTAAATGTCGGACTGGACACATTGGAATCCGAGCCAAGTCCGTCAGCGATACCTCTCGTAAGACAAGTCTTCCCGGCGCCGAGATCGCCCGTCAGAGCGATAACGTCGCCACTGCAAAGAGATCCGGCATATTCCCTGCCAAATTTCTCTGTCTGTTCAGGTGATGTAGTCTTAAATCTGATCATTACTTCCGGAGTTCCTTTTCGCTCGCGTGATAATTGTACATTCACGGGGTGCAAATAGCAAAATTTTATACAGAATATTCATCCGTCTTTTTCGAAAATCAGGCGGAAGAAATGACGGATTTAGACCTGTTTCCGACTTTTCTTCCGTCAAAAACAGAAATCAGGCGGAGAAATAGTCGGATTATATAAATACCGACTAATTGTCCGACTTTTCAGGGCAAAAAACACGGAAGTTAAAAAGTATAAAGACATAACAAAGGGGTTGTACTGAAACAACCCCTTTTGAATTCTCTTTGTGAACCAATCGATTAACGCTTTGAGAACTGTGAAGCTTTTCTTGCCTTCTTGAGACCCGGCTTCTTTCTCTCCTTCATACGTGCGTCACGTGTGAGGAATCCGCTCTCCTTAAGAACTGCCTTGTAGCTCTCCTCATCAGCTTCAACGAGAGCTCTTGCAATGCCGTGACGGATGGCACCGGCCTGACCGGAGATACCGCCGCCTATAGCCTTAACGATAACATCGAACTTGTCCTCTGTCTGTGTAGCTGCAAGAGGCTGACGGACGATGAGCTTCAATGTATCAAGACCGAAATACTCATCGATGTCCTTACCGTTAATGGTGATCTTGCCCTTACCGGGAACCAAACGAACGGCTGCTACTGCGTCCTTACGACGGCCTGTGCCGTAATAATATACTTTGCTGCTTGTTTTCTTTGCTGCCATTATTAGTTAGTCCTCCGATTAGAATGTGTAAACTTCAGGCTTCTGAGCTGCCTGCTCGTGCTCGGGGCCGGCATAAACGTGAAGCTTTCTGAACATCTGACGGCCGAGTGAGTTCTTGGGGAGCATGCCCTTAACTGCGAGCTCTACAGCCTTCTCAGGGTTCTTTGCCATCAAAGTACGATAGTCAATTTCCTTCATTCCACCCGGGAATCCGGAGTGATGACGATAGATCTTATCGTCGAGCTTCTTACCGGTAAGAACTACCTTGGAAGCGTTAATTACGATTACATTATCTCCGGTATCAAGGAAAGGAGTATATGTAGGCTTGTGCTTACCTCTTAAGAGCTTAGCAACTTCTGTAGCCAAACGACCGAGAACCATGCCCTCAGCGTCGATTACGAGCCATTTCCTTTCTATTGAATCCTTGGTTGCAACATATGTAGCCATGTGTCTTTCTCCTTGAAATTCATTGAATCTTTTATCTTACGAAAGAGCAGAATCCGCCCTTTTTAAGCGCAAGCCTGCATATAATAACCGCCTGAAACGGATATGTCAACGATTTTGCAGAAAAAACTTTAAGAATTCTCTTAAATTCTTCGAAATCCGCCTTTTTTCGCGATTATTCGGCTGCTCTCTTATAAACAATTGCAACGATCGTATCTACACCATCGGTTGAGATCTGAAGTTCAGTCTTTCCCGAACGGTAAAGAACGCCGAAGTCATCTCCGACATCAGGCTCTCCGTAAAGTTCCTTAGCCTTCTTGATCGAATCGCCGACTGATATGCCGCCGCAATCGGTCAGAGGGTTGGTTACTTCGATTACGTTGATGTATTCAACTCCGCCATCCGAAAAAGCATAGAGCGTGAATCCCGGATAGGTGTAAACAATATCAACGCCCTGGTAAGCACATGAAGCCACTTCGATCCTGTCGTAATCATCGCCGAACGCATCAAGCGCAGTATCAGCCTTTGCTCCGGGCACGATCTCAAAACCGTTGTAGGAAAACTTGTATTTTCCTTCAGGAACGGCTTCACTTTCGGAAGCCTCTATAGATATCTGTGTCTGACCGCCTTCAATACGCGTAGCTACAGCTGTCTCTCCTGTCGAACCGCCCTCACTGCATCCTGCCAGAAGGGTCGCAGCCAGGCTCAAACCTATAGCTGCCGTAATAATCTTTGTTCTTTTCATCTTTTCTTTCTCCTTTTCTTTTTCCTATTATCTTTATTCGATCAATTCATTATCACTTTGGTCATATGCATTTTGATCATAATCATTCTGGTCATATGCATTCGTTTCGTATGTATTCTGATCATTAATAAACGGATCATATACATAATATTGGGTCAGGTCAGGTGTTCCTCCTGCTCTTTCCGGCAGTATCAGGCCGTTGAAATGGTGCCGGCTGTCTGATATCTGCAGATCAGTCTGTTTGAAATACAGCCACTGATGCTTCATGAACACTGTCGAATCACAATGATACCACTCGCCGTCCAATTTTACGAGATTCCAATAATGGCCGTTATAAGTTACCGGATATCTGAGTACGGTCATATTGGGAATTCCGGCACAATCAAGAAGCATCTTGGCGCATGCATAAAATCCGTAGCAGTCTCCGCCGTGTCTTGTGAACGCTTCATAAACAGCACCTTCAAATGTCTGTTCTACATAAACCGGCTCATATGTAACATTTGAGTGTACCCAGGTAAAAATATTCAAAGCAGTTTCCGTATCATCAGCGCCTTTAAGCTGTTCTACCAGCTCCATGGCCATCTTATAAACCTCATTATGGAACTGTGAATCCCATAAACTTCCGGAACCGGATGCACCATTCAGATCATTTGAGGGTTTGATGTTTACAAAGGCACTCTGCTTACGGACATTTCCGGCAACATCAGCCGCACTGTATGTGATCATGTATGTTCCGACTTCACCCATGACTACTTTTGAATAATCGACCGTATATCTCGGCTCTTCATCGTAGTCATCTTTAACCGTTATTCCGTCAAAATAGTTGATCACGGCATCCGGTGAATCGGTTATGGTAATATCATGGATCCCGTAAAACAGAGGCGCATTATGGTCATCCGTTACATGGAAAGGGACTTCGATCACTGTCGAATTATTGTACCAGTCGGTTACTACGACAGGTACCATATAGTCACCCGTAAGCTTAAAATCAGGCACTCCGTCCCTGTATTCTATTTTCGCTATTCCGTTAAGATCATAAAGATAACCGACACACTCCGATGCATCCGGCCACGAAAGGCTGGCATACTGCGACTTCGGAATTGGAACGCCCTTGGGAGCCGTATGATCCTCGATCCTTAAAGTCACGTTCTTTTCAAATGCTTCCCCGTAAAATACTTTAAGCTTGTAGACCGCAGGCACTTTGGTATCAATTCCTGAAATGTCAGTCACAAATCTGGCGTCATCAGGGCAATCTTTAAAGAAATCCCCGATATTTATCCGAGAACCTGCTTCAATGGTGACTTCTTTTATGAGGTTGCGGTCGGCATCCTTAATGGTAAAGAACACCGATGCCCCAACAATGGCAGCACAATAAAAAAATGCTCCGATTTTTCCGATTGCCTTAAGCATATGTAATTTCTATATCTAATAAACCGATAGTGTGAATAGTCCCTTGCAATAACTATTATGTCGCCGGAATATTTTCTTCCGGCGGCTGTGTATTTTCGGGAACCAGAGGCGGCGTAGTCTCCGGTGGAGCCGGAGGCGTATCCTCAGGTGTCGGTGTCGGAGTATCTTCTACCGGAGTCGGCGTAGGAGTATCTTCCGGCGGTGTCGGTGTCACAGTATCTGTCACTTCAGGTGTAGGCGTTACTGTTCCTTCAGGCGTCCCTGTAGGCGTAGGCGAGACATCACCCGAAGGTCCCGGAGTAGGCGTCGGAGTTACAGACTGGGAAGGAACCCCTGACGGAGTAGGCGTCGGCGTCGGAGAAGGCGTAGCTGTCGCCTTATATTCTTTAGAACCGCCGGCACGAGCTGGATACAGAGATCCGTCGAACTGATGATACTGGTCATTGATCTCCTCGTCCGTGCACATAAACCAGATGCCCGGATGATCGCTGTAACCTTCTGTAGCATCGCAGTGGTACCATTCACCGTTAAGCTGTACAAGAAGCCAGAAATGGATGTTACCGTTACGTGCAGGATAACGGTCTACTTTCATATTGGGGATGCCTGCCGCATCCAGAAGCATTTTGCAGCAAGCATAGTAAACATAACAGTCTCCGTTATGCATCGTAAATCCTCTGTATGCTGCATCCTCATAGTCAGGTGTTCCTGAAAGGAGCCTGAACCAGAAGGTATCGTGAACCCAGTTAAATATTGCTCTGGCAGTTTCGACGTCACTGTCTTTACGAATGGTCGAAAGGACTTTTTGTGCAAGGGCATAGGGATCGCCGTCGCCGACATGATATGTACCGTTGTCACTGCTGGTAGAAGTAGTGTTGGTTATCTCTTCAGTAGGCATTTTGATCGTGATCTTAGCCTTTGCAGTACCGATATTGCCGGCCTTATCAATAGCTTTATAGATCAGATCGTAAGTTCCTGCCTTTGTATAATCAACAGCCGAATCGTCAAACTTGAGAATAGGAGATTTGTCATAATCATCCGTTACTGTTATTCCGGCATAGAAATCCAGCTGATCGGGATTGCCGTCAAGTACAAGATCGTGTACGCCTTTGATTACCGGCGGCGTGTGGTCATCGATAATTGTAAAGGGAACCTGGAATATGGTCGTATTGCCGTAAACGTCCGTAACGGCTACAGGAACCTGGTATGAGCCGCCGGCAGTAAACTTCGGTGCGCCTTCCTGGTAAGCGATCTTTGCGATTCCGGAAAGATCGAAAAGATTGGTAACACATTCTTTAGCTTCCGGCATCTTCCAGTTAAGGTAAACCGTCACGGGAACGACCTCGCCGGTAGGACCCGTGTGATCCTCGATCCTTAAAATGACTTCAGCTTCGCTGTTTTTTCCATAACCGATCTTAAGCTGATAAACGGCCGGCTGGGTTATGTCGATCCCTGAAATATCAGTCAGGAAAACGGCATTCGCAGGAGCATTGTCAAAGAACAGATCAATCGTGATCGGTGTGCCGGTCTCGATCAGTACATCGTTCTTGATGCTTTCATCATCATTGAAAGAAAGGAACAGCAAAATACCGCAGACTACCGCAACTATGGCAAGCACTACGATGCCGATCAGCATGAAAAGCTGTTTTTTACTGAAACCCTTTTTCTTTTCCAGTCCGGCAAAGTACTCATCTGCCTCGCTGAAATCCGTGTAAGCGCCTTCGTCAGGACCTATTACCGGTTTTTCAACACTGTAATCGGTATACAGATCCTCCTGGTAAAGCTCTTCGTCAATTCCCGTTAAAGGAGGTCTGGCACCGCTTCCGGCGTCAGGATTTCCTTTAATCCTCATCAAATCATTTCCTGTTGTCTTTTTCATGTCTTATTTCCTTTAATCCCCATTAAAGTAATGTAAGTTTTTCATGTTCTATCATACATAAGGGAAGCTTGAAGAAACTGTCCCCTGGTATACGTTGATATATCCCTGCACGGAATCCGTCGCTCTCTCCGGATACTGGTCCTGTGCAAAATTATGGTTGGTCGGAGCACGAAGGATCTCGGAATCCGTCATCATAAAGCAGAAATATCCGGTAGGCGTGTAGTCATTAAAGTACTTTTGCGCATCACAGTGATACCACTCGCCGTTAAGCTTGACCAATGCCCAGTAATGCCAGTTTTCCCATCCGCCGCTTCTCTCTCTTACGACACAAAGGTTCTCGATCCCTACCACGTCAAGCATCGCTTTGCAGCAGGCCCAAGTGCCGTAACACGAAGAATAACGCTTGGTGAAAGTGTTGATTGCCGCAACAGCCCAGTTGTCATACTGGGGCGTGCTTAAGATAAATGCGATGTTCTTATGAACCCAATAGAAGATCTTCATGGCCTTCTCTACGTCCGTGTCATCATCCGCAAGAATATCATCAAGGATATCCTCGGCCATTCTGTATGCTTCCTCGACGTAAGCCTGTGTCTCGGCAGAAGTCATCTCCGCATTATCGATAACAACGACATGAACCGTAGTGGTAACGGTTGTCTTGTTTCCGACATCATCCGTTGCGGTAAACGTCAGAGGATAATCACCGACAACGTTAAGATTGACCTGTGAATTGTCTATATCAAGAACAGGATTTTCGCAGTAATCATCCGTAACGATGATGCCTTCCCTGTAAGAAACAGAATCACTGCCGACCAGGATATCGATATCGTGCGTTCCGAAAATCTCAGGAGCCTTAGTATCTTTGATAATGCTGAACGGGACATCGATTACCGTATAGTTGCCGCTCGTATCCGTAAGCCTGACACCGACATTGAACTTTCCGCCCTTCGAAAGGTCCGGCTCTCCGTCATTGTATTCGCAATGAACGTCGGTCATGTCGAAAACGTCTTTTACAAGAGTCTTCGGCTCGGGTGCTTTGCCGGAATACATTTTGACTGGAACGGCCGTGGCAACGGGCGCCGTGCGGTCAACCACATTAAGGATGGAGTGAACGACGTGTCCGCCGCAGTCGATGGCAATATCGTATGTGGCAAGCATGCCCGTATCGATCATGTCAACATTTGTAATGAACTCCGTGTTCGGCGGAATGACAGTAAAAAAACAATCGAGCGTGATCGGATGACCATACTCGATATCAACCTGACTCAGGCACTCCCTGTCGATCGTATTGATCGCATCAGTATAAAGATAGTAGGCTGCGCCAATACCTAATAAAGCTCCTGCGACCAGCGGCAAAACCCCTAATCCCAGGATCTTTAAAATGACAAAACCTGCTTTCTTTCCTGACTTACTCACGATCAAAGAATTCCTGCAGCAAAGTAATCGATTTCCGTAACCTTACCTTCTCCGTCTATCTGGAAACGGAGTTCTGAAGATCCCTTTTTGTAGATGTAAAGGGCACCGGAAGACTCAGAAGGCTCACCATATACTGCCTTGACGTCATCAACTGTCTTACCGATAAAGATGCCTTCAGCTGTAGATACCGTGTCATCGACGATAGCTATTCTGGCGATCTTATCTGTTCCTACGATTGTTTCAACAGAGAATGAACCGCCCTTGAACGTATAGAGCTTAGCCATTCCCTGTCCTGCGCATGAAGCAACCTCACTAAGTTCGAAATCCTGACCTTCTACGAAGTCTGCTTCATCAATATCAGCATTAACGATGAAATTAACGCCTGAATATACGAAAACATAGTTCTCGCTTGATGCATTATCAGCAGCAGAAGCTGCGGAATCGTTATTGCCCGAATTCTGTCCCTGTGTGGAAATTACGTTGATGTCTGAAGAAACCGGCTCAGGCTCATTGGAGCATGCCGCAACACTGACACCTACTATAGTCAAGCTCAAAAGAAGAGCTGCTGCTTTTGCAAATTTCATAATTCCGAATATTCCTCCATATCGATACTTTTAAACACCGTAATATGATACACCAACGGTGAAATTCACATGTGCCAAAAATAGGGAAAGTTGCTGTATTTTTTTTACTATAATATGACTAATTACAAGATAAAAACGGTAGGATTAATTCTCGATGGCGTTTGCACCGTAACTTTTGAGCTCGCCGTAGGTCTCGATCTCGCGGAGCTGGTCATCCCTCATGAAATTATAAAACTCAATGTCTTTTTCATATTCCGATGCGACAGCCGGAACGGTCCTGTAATCCGTAAGATCATAGTTATCCACAAGATATCTGCCGAAATAAACACTGAGCTTCTCCGCACCGTAAATATTCAGGTGAATGCCGGCATCATATGTGTCGACTTCCATATCAAGACCGATCTCATCCGTATGATCACAGAAATTGATATACGTCAGACCGTATTGAGCCGCATACTTTTCCACATTCTCGTCCCACTGCTCATACCAGCCGTACTCAATGGGAGCGCGGACAAGAAGCAGTTCGATGCCGTTTTCATCGCAAAGAAGCCTTATCTTATCCAGATAGCTCATGGCATTCTCACCGAAATCGTAATTGATACGCGGAATAGACGGAGGAAACTGACCGATGGGCTTGACATCACATCTCATATAGTAGCCGTTGTGCGACGTGATGTCCTTCGTGAATACATGCTCAAGATCAGTCTTCGTAAGCTTATTCCACCTGTCGTGATATCTTAAGACGGGGAAAACATAAGATGCGAACGTCTCATCCTTGGTCATCGATGCATTTATGGCATCGATCTTGTCTTTTGACCATCTCATTCCGTCGAGTGTCATTCTGTTATAAGCTTCGTTTTTGGGAACGTCATTCTGAAGGTTATGTACCGATAACACGACCACCTTCGGTGTCTCCGTTCTCAGAACATCCTTCAGGAGATAATAGGACTGGCATATATACTGCTCGCCGGAGCCCCTGATGTATGAGGATATACCGTATTCTTCGTACATCTTTACGGGAGAATAGCTCTCGTAAGCGTCACAGTCACCGAAGAATATAACGTCATGAGGGACCTTCTCCCTGTAATACTCTTCCGTAAAAGAACCCTCGATAACGCCCTTCTGATACTTGGGCATCAAAAGTCTCTGAACAAACCATAACAGAGCAAATGAGACCACGAGCAGAACCAGCGCGGTAATGATGTTTTTAATGGTTTTTGATTCTTTCCGGGAATTGCCTGTCATCACATTGCTTTCTTAAGACGGCGGAAATCGCCTAAAGCCTTCCAGCCTATCTTTACGATCTTTTTAATGTTGATGGAATTCGTTCCGCCCTGTCTCGGTCTGAATGTCACCTCGCGGAAAGCATACTCCTCACCATAGTGAACAAAATACGTAGTCATCATGATGTTCGGCAGGTTGTAATCCTTGTCGAGCTTGGGAAGATATTTCGCTACAGTCTGCGCATTCATAAGACGGAAAGGCGCATTTGCATCAGGTACCTTTACATGGAAATACAGCTTCAGAAGGAAACATACCACCTTCTCTACAAATGCTCTGGATTTACCGTCACCTCTTACGGCTCTGTGTCCGAATATACCATTATATCCATGGCGCATCTGCCAGAAGGCATCAAATTCTTCAGGAAGCGTCTGCCCGTCCGAATCCGTCTGGAAGATGAAATCCGCTCCGTTCTTTATAGAATAATCATAAAGAGCAATGACTTTCGGACCGTGTTGTTTGCCTGTTTCCGAAAGTATCTCAAGCTGCGGATGATCCTTTTTAAACATCTCAAGAAGCTCATGTGTCCTGTCCACGCTTCCGCTGTCTGCGACAACCAGCCTCGATGCGGGATCCTTGCCTTCAAGTATCGGATACCATGAAGAAACAACATCAATGATGTTGTCCTCCTCGTTATATGCAGGCATGACTATGTAAAGCGTATCCAAAACCGTTCCCTCCGGAATGATCATTTTACCGCCGGCAATAAAGCAGGCTTAACTAAGTAAGTATAGCATAATCACGGAGGTGCTATCGTGTGATTCTCGTAATCTATCCTGTCCTGGACCGACTCCGTCGCGCTCTCGGGATATTCATCTTCCCTGTACTGGAATCCGTTCCAGCCGTTATGCCAGAAATCATGGAGCTCTTCAGTCGTATACATGAAGAAATAGCTGTCATAGCCTTCACGCCATGTCGAATCACAGTGATACCACTGTCCGTTGATGAGCACGTAGTTCCAGAAATGCGTGGCTGTCTGATAAGGCCATCTCTCGATTATCATATTCTCGAATCCGGCAACGTCAAACAAAGCCTTTGCAGCATATGCCGTTGCGTAACAGTTTCCGTAACGGTATGTATATGCGCTGTATGCCGCCTCAGTCCACGAATTGTAATCCGTCTTCAGAACGAAGTGTATCTTATATCTGCACCACCAGACTATCTGAAGAGCGATCTCCTCCTCAGTCATTCCCGGCTCAGTAATCTCGTCCAGGATCTCTTTCGCAGCAGCATAAACGACTTCGGGCTCAACATATCCTGCCGGCTTTTTTATCAGCTTGATACTGACCTTAACAGAGCTTTCATTGCCGGAAAAATCCCTGGCCTTATAGACCACGTCATATGTGCCTTCTTCATTAAGATCGACATCTGACGTATCTATTTCGAGCAGGGGCATTTCATCATAATCATCAGTCACCGTAACGTGATCCCGGTATGACACCGGGTCTCCGATGTAGGATTCAATATCCATAGCGCCCGTGATGACCGGAGGCGTGGAATCCTTAATGACTTCAAAAGGAACATCAACAGTTGTCTCGTTGCCGCATCCGTCCGCAAGGAGAGCCTGCATAATAAAGCTTCCGCCCTGAGAATAATCCGGTATATCCTTCCAGGAAACTGTTACTCCGGTTACGTCTTCTACGCCCGTCACGCAGCTTAATACATCAGGTATGTCGTCACATGCAAATATCTTCTGCGGAACGGCCTCACCTGAAGGGGACGTGGTATCCTCGATGATCAGTCTGCAGGCAAAATTCCTGCCGTACATATTGATGTTGAAATTTACGGTCTGAGGAAGTTCTATTTTCACTTCATCGAAATCAAGGTTACATGTCACCAATTCGGGAAAAGACGGTTCTTCACTGAAAAACAAACCGAGAGCGGGTCTTACGGTTCCCGCTTCGATCGTCACCTCGCGTTTCAGGAGTTCCGTCTCATCATTAATGAAAAACACGATCCTTACAGCCACCAGAATGATCATCAGGACAGCGACAGAGACCATCAGGATCCTGATAATCACTGCAGACTTTTTCTGAATGTCCGAAGGATTACCGGCATCATCATTTCTACGCTCTCCCGGATGCTTTTCAGGATTCTTCTCAATATCAGCTTTAGTCATATCAGTCTTTTATGGAATGCGACCCGTAATTGATCATGTATTGGACTGAATCCTCTGCGGATTCAGGATAAAGATCCTCGTCGAAATTATATCCGTTCCATCCGTTATGCCAGAAATTCCTTAATTCGGATGTGGTGTACATAAAGAAATAACTGCTGTATTCGAGTCTCGGCGTCGAATCGCAGTGATACCATTCACCATCGATATTTATATAGTTCCAGAAGTGCGGATTGTAGATATAAGGATCTCTGACAATGATCATATTCTCGATCCCGGCAACATCGAAAAGCGCCTTCGCGCACATGGCGAATGTATAGCAGTTGCCGCATCTCTTCGTAAATCCGTCATATGCCGCTCTGGTCCAGTTTGTATCATCACAGACCGAGATATAAGAGATATTGTATCTTACCCACCATGTTATCTGGAGGGCAACTTCCATATCCGACATGGCATCATATGTGATCCTGTTTAAGATCTCCCGTGCTTCATCATATACGAGCTCAGGGTCGACCCATGTTTCCGGCTTCTCTACTAGAGTGATATTGATCGAGACCTCGGAAACATTGCCTGAAAAATCTGTCGCTCTGTAGATGACTTCATATGTTCCTTCCTCATCAGGAACAACACCTGAAGTATCAACTTCAAGTATTGGATCAGGATCGATGTCATCCGTTACGGTAACGTTTTCCCTGTACTTTATGGTATCGCCGATGAAAACCTCTATGTCCTCGGTTCCTTCTATCACAGGAGCCTTAACGTCTTTTGTTACGGAAAACGGTACATCCACTATGGTCTCGTTGCCGGATGAATCCTTGACCGAGGCCTTGGCAACAAGATTTCCTCCTGTGGTAATATTAGGCAATTCCAGCCATTCCACAGTGACATCATTGAGATCATAGATATTAGTCACACACTCCTCAACAGGAGGAATATCATCAACCGAATACATGATCTGCGGGACCGCTTCCGCAGTCGGCGGAGTAGTATCAACAATGGTAAGCACGCACGGGAAATTCATTCCGTACATTCTTATCGTAAATCTTATGGTCTGTGGAAGAACATAATTAACCGTGTTGAAATCCAGATTGCAGGATACGTAATCTTCGAACATCGGTTCTCCCTGAATATACATTTCAAGGTTTGCCGACTCACCGGCTTCGATGGTCTGTTCTCTGACGATATAATCGGTATCTCTGTTATAGATGTAAAACGCCCCGTAAACCAGTCCGCCAAAGATAATGACCAGGATCAACAGGATTATCAGAGGCACCCTGCCCTTGTGTCTTTTCTTTATTCCGTACAGCTGACTGTCACTTACGCGTTTTGTTTTTCGGGGTTTTGAGCCCGTGTGTTTGGGCTTAGCTCTGTGACCTTGGCGTTCTGCTTTCCGTTCCAGCGCAGCTTCATGCTCCACAGCTTTAAAAACTGCGGCATCAGCAGATCTTACCCGGGCATGTTCCTTATGACGGAACTCGTTGTCTTGCATCTTAGAGGTCCCCACATCCCTCCGGATAATTGCCGGTAAAGCAGGCGTCACAATATCTGAAATCGTCGCCGCCAAGCATCGCGTCTAAATCCTCATTATCCAAATAACCTAAAGAATCAGCGCCTATTATGCCACAGATCTCAGGGATCGTGTGACTGCATGCAATAAGATACTTCTCGTCAGGCACGTCTGTACCATAGTAACAGGGATGCATGAAAGGCGGTGAACTGATCCTTACATGGACTTCGACCGCTCCTGCATTTCTCAGCATATTGACCTGATTTGCGATCGTATTTCCTCTTACGATCGAATCATCTATGATAACGACCCTCTTGCCTTTGACGACAGAAGAGATCGGATTAAGCTTGATCTTTACAGCCTGCTTGCGCTGTTCCTGGGAAGGCTTGATGAATGTTCTTCCCACATAGGAATTCTTAACAAATCCCTTCTCATAAGGAATTCCGGACTCGGCGGAAAATCCCAATGCGGCATCGATCCCCGATTCGGGAACGCCGATGACTATATCGCAGTCACAAGGATGTTTTCTTGCAAGTATCCTTCCGGCTTCTCTTCTTGCCTCTGCAACTGAGATGCCGTCCATGACAGAGTCAGGCCTAGCGAAATAAATGTATTCGAAAACACATTTCTTCATGCCGCGCTTAATGCCGGAATCAAATGATCTGATCTCTCCGCCGTCAACCACGATGATCTCACCGGGTCTGACATCTCTTATGAACTCCGCTCCGACGGCCTCGAGTGCGCATGTCTCAGAGCAGAAGATGACCGCGTCATCCAATTTGCCCATGACAAGGGGTTTCAAGCCGAACGGATCTCTTGCGGCAATAAGCTTGCGGGGGCTCATGACAAGGAGCGCATATCCGCCTTTAATGATCCCCATTACCTCTTTTACGGCTTCTTCAACCGAAGGTGTGGAAGATCTCTTGTGTGCGATGAGGTAAGCGATGACCTCCGAATCGGTCGTCGTATGAAAGATCGCGCCCTTATCTTCAAGCTCTCTTTTAAGAGCATTTGCATTGGTCAGGTTTCCATTGTGCGCGATGGAAAGAGTTCCCTTGGAATACTGTGTGACGATGGGCTGGGCATTCTCTGGAACGCTGCCACCTGCCGTCGAATATCTTACATGTCCGATCGCGATATTACCTTTGAGATTACTGATCTTGTCGCTGCTCAATACATCACTGACAAGTCCCATCCCTTTAACGCATTCGATGGAAGCGTCATCATTGGTAGCAATACCACAGCTCTCCTGTCCCCTGTGCTGAAGACTGAAAAGTCCGTAATAAACATCACTGGCGCAGTACTCACTGCCGTGAATTCCGAATATACCGCATTCCTCATGTATGGCCATGAATAGATTTTAACATCAAGGAGACGAACAGATATGCGGTAAAATGTCTGTATTTTCAAAGGAGACGATCCGTTCCGTTTGGATATTACAACAACGGAACAGAGCCTTAGTAGTACAATAGCCTTGATATGGAAAATTTATTTGCGAATTGTAATCTCTGCCCGAGAAGATGCGGGGCAGACAGAACCGGAGGCAGGACCGGCTTTTGCAAAATGCCCGATCATCCCGTGGTAAACCTCATCAGGCTTCATTATGGCGAGGAACCGATCATATCGGGAAAGAACGGAAGCGGAACCGTTTTCTTTGAAGGATGCAGTCTCGGCTGCATATATTGTCAGAACTATTCGATATCGAGAGGTCCGACAGGACGTGGGATCGAAATGGACAAAGACAGCCTGGCTGATGCTTATCTTGAGCTTCAGGCACAAGGGGCAAACAACATCAATCTCGTTACCCCTATGCATTTCGCTCCTGCCGTGGCAGATTCCATCGGGAAAGCCAAAGCATCCGGACTTAAGATCCCCGTCGCGGTCAACTGTTCGGGCTACGATCTTGTTCAGACCTTAAAGCTTTTCGACGGACTCGTCGACATATATATGCCTGACATGAAGTATTTCTCCTCTAAGCTTTCAGCCGAATATTCAAAAGCACCCGACTATTTCACAGTATGCTGCAGCGCTATAGACGAGATGGTAAGACAGACCGGGGATATAGTTATGGGGCCTGACGGACTCATCAAAAAGGGCGTTATCGTAAGACACCTTATCCTGCCCGGCGGACTATTTGATTCAAAGCATGTCTTAGATTATCTGACATCGAGATACGGAAACAGGATCTATATAAGTCTCATGAGCCAGTACACACCGATGCCCGGCTGCACGGGAAAACTGAAAGAACGCCCTTCACAAAGGTCATGTGAGAGCCTTTCTGATTACCTCGCGTCAAAAGGTCAGATAAATGCGTTCGTTCAGGAATATGATTCCTGCGGAAATGAAATGATTCCGGACTTCTTGACTTAAGTCCGGAATCACAGGAATTCAATCGGTCAAAAATTCAGATTATCTCTTCGACGATCTTTTCAAGATTTGCCTGGGGAACAAAGCCTATCGACTCCCTGACAACTTCACCGTTCTTGAAAAACTTAACAGCGGGAATGCTGGAGATCATATACTTCTCGGCAACATCCGATGCCTCATCGACATCGACCTTGCAAACTTTAAGCCTTCCTTCGTATTTCTCTGCAATGGCAGATACGACAGGAGCAAGCATTCTGCAGGGACCGCACCACTCAGCCCAGAAATCCACCAAAACGGGAATATCGCTGGCAAGAACCTCTGATTCAAAATTCTGATCTTTTACGATTACTTCAGCCATATCTTTCTCCTTCCAATATTTTCAAAGTCAATATGTTTAAATGTCTTCTCCCAGCGATGCAAGGTACTGACCATAGTCTGTCTTTGACATCGATTGGGCGATCTCAATGAACTGTTCCTTTTCGATCCATCTGTTGTGCCAAGCGATCTCCTCAAGGCATCCGATCATTCTTCCTGATCTCTGCGCAGCTCTGATCTGACCTGCAGCCTCATACAGGCTGTCCGGATTACCTGCGTCAAACCATGAGAACTCCTTGCCCAAAGGAATAACGTGGAGCTGGTCGTTCTTCATATATTCCTCATTGACTGAGGTGATCTCGAGTTCTCCTCTCGCAGAAGGCTCGATCCTGCTGGCGATATCGCATACCTGTGAATCGTAGAAATACAAACCCGGAACAATATAATTTGACTTGGGATGACGGGGTTTTTCCTCGATCGAGACGGCCTTTCCTTCAGCGTCGAATTCAACTACACCGAATGCTCTCGGATCTGCTACGTAATAACCGAAAATAACCGCGCCTTCCTCCTGTCTTCCTGCCATTCTCAGCTTACGTCTGAAAAACGGACCGTAGAAGATATTGTCTCCGAGCGCCAGGCAGACGGAATCGCCTGCAATAAAATCCTTTGCAATAATGAATGCATCGGCAATGCCTCTTTGAACCTTCTGCTCCATATATTGGATAGAAATACCGAGATGTGAACCGTCACCCAACAGATCGACAAAAGGTTTTGTATCATCCGGCGGAGTAATTACGAGAATGTCTTTGATCCCTGCTTCCATCAGAACAGAAAGAGGATAATAGATCATGGGCTTATCATAGACCGGAAGCAAAGGTTTGCACACAGGCTTGGTAATGGGATATAGACGCGTTCCCTTTCCTGCTGCAAGAATGATTCCTTTCATACTGTATCCTCCCGAAAATCACAAAAAATAATTGACAATATAAATATACAATACAAAAACTCACATTAAAAGGATAAAAGGTAATAGTTTGTCGGGTGTTTTTTGCGAAATGAAATGCGATAATAAACGCATTTCAAAAGATAACATGCGGGGTGTATTATGCTGGAATTCCTAAAGGACCTGACTGTCTGGTCGGTATTAGACCAGGTGGTTTTTTACTTCTATCTCATTCTTTTCATCTGGGGCGGCACCAACAAATTCGGTAAAAAACTTGAATTCAACGATGATTTTACAAGTCTTGATGCCATGAAGTCCCTGCGCGGATTCGCAGCCATCGGTGTTATCCTCCATCACATTTCACAAGAGGAGATCTTCCAGCAAAAAGGCATTCTCTCGCCTTTCGTCAACGCAGGAGCTTATTTTGTAGCCATCTTCTTTTTCTGCTCCGGATACGGTCTTATAAAGAGCCTCGACTCTAAGAAGGATTATCTCAAGGGATTTATAAGCCACAGAATAGTCAGGGCCATAGTACTGCCCTTCTATGTAAACGTGCTGGTCTACGGACTTCTTATGTTCATCAGCGGCTACAAGCTTCCCAAGGAACGCTGGATCTTCAACTTCCTCGGTCTTACCATGATGAATGAGTACGCATGGTTCCCAATAGTTCTTGCAGTGTTATACCTGGTCTTCTTCCTTTGTTTCCGCTTTATCAAGAACAGACCTGCATGTCTTGCGATCATCCTAGTTTTCATCATCGGATTGGGCATCGGTTTCTGCTACAACGGACATTTTGCATGGTGGCACGGCTCTGACAACTGGTGGTCAAATCCCGCTCTCTCGAATAAAGCACTCTGGTGGCAGGCGGAAAAAGCACTTTGGTTCAGCGGAGAATGGTGGGTCAACTCAGCACCTGCTTTCTTTACAGGACTTCTTTTCGCCAGCTACGAAAAACAGTTCACGGCTTTCTTCAAAAAGGCCTACATGATCAAGTTCCATGTGCTCCTCATCATAACCATGATCTTCTATAAACTCTCCTCATTCGGCCAGATGAAGTTCGGCTATTGGACCGAATGGATGGGAAAGGGTCCCGGCATCGAAGAGAAAATAAAGACATATTTCTGCCAGGTGCCTTTGTTCCTTTTCCTCGGGCTTACGATCATAATCTTCATGATGAAATATCACGTAAGCAATCCCGTAACGCGGTTCTTCGGCAAGTATTCGCTGCACACATACCTTATGAACCTTGCAGCTCTCACGGCATTCAGATTCCTGCAGAAGGCAGATTCGCCCATCAAAGCCGGCAAATATAATGTTCTGGTATACGCGCTCGCGGTAATAATCGCTTCCGCTCTTTTAGGCGTTGCAGAACAGAAACTGACGGAACTCCTTCAGAAGCTCCTGTTCAAAAAGAAGAAGGAAAAAGCCGCCGGCTGACGGTTACTGACAGTTTCCGGATATGGAATAAAAAAAGAGGCTGCCTCATCAAATGAGACAGCCTTTATAGTGGAGCGGGATACGAGATTCGGACTCGCGACTTTCACCTTGGCAAGGTGACACTCTACCACTGAGTTAATCCCGCGTGCCTGATTATTATATTGTCGGGTCTTAAATTTGTCAACCGATTTTTTTACTGGTCGCTGATATCACTGTCTATTGCCACTACGACATCGTATTCAGGCAGGACTTTCTTAACATCCCCGATTATGTGCTCTATAAGCCCTTCCCTGTCCTGCTCGTCAAAATCTACGACAACGTCAAATGTGATCCTCTTCCTTTCCTCATCGACATAAAAGCCGTGAAGCTGGAGTATGTGCTTATGGTCTACGACAAGCTCCGTGATGTCATTTCTCATCTTCATGAGCTTATCATCGGATGAATTCCGGCTGTAGATGCCGACAGCGGTCAGGATAATTCCGGTATCTTTAAAGACCCTGTCATAGATATTCCTGGTAAGGGAATCGATCTTATCGGCCGTCATGGTATCATCGACCTCTATATGAAGCGAGCCGAGATATCTGTCCGGCCCGTAGTTGTGGAGAACTATGTCATAAGCTCCGTGTACTTCAGGGAACGTAAGGACGCTTTCCTTAACTTTTTTGGTATATTCCGTTTCGACCCTGTGCCCGAGCATATCATCGACGGCCTCGATTATGATCTCAATGCCGGCCTTAAGGATAAAGACGGAGATGATTACGCTTACATATGCCTCAATATTGAACTTGAAGAGAATCAGGATTACGGCAGATATGAGAACAGCCATAGATAAGATCGCATCAAAGAGCGCATCCGTTCCGGATGAAATGAGAAGATCGGACTTTGCTTTCTTTCCCTGTTCCCGAACATAAAGACCCAGAAAAACCTTAACGACGATCGCCACTGAGATGACCGCGAGCGATGCCGCGGAGTGCTCAGCTTCGACAGGCTCTATTATCTTCTTTATCGATTCCCACAAGGCCGTGATACCGGCATAAATGATCAATGCGGCAATTATCATCTGCGCCAGGTATTCGACCCTGCCGTGACCTAACGGATGTTTCTTGTCGGGTTTCTTGGAAGCGATCTTGGTTCCTATTATCGTAACCAATGACGATAAGACATCACTGAAATTGTTAACCGCATCAAGGACCATGGCAGTCGAATGCACGGAAAGACCAACCAATGCTTTAAAGGATGCGAGCAAAACATTTGCCACGATCCCTATGATACCGGTCTTAACTATCGTTTTTTCTCTGGAAATGGTCTTAGACTGTTCAGTCATCAGCTTTAACTGCCTTAATTAATCGGGGTTGCAGCTTACCGCAACCCCGTTATTACTTACTTTATTATGCGGGCTGGAAATTTTCCTTGCCTACACCGCAAACAGGGCATACCCAATCCTCGGGGATATCCTCGAATGCTGTGCCGGGTGCAATTTCGCTATCGGGATCACCGACTTCGGGGTCATATTCGTAGCCGCATAAAGCGCATACATACTTCTGCATAATTTAGTCCTCCTTAGGATTTGGTATAAAAATATTTTACACTTTTTTCCCCGGAATTAATAATGCAGTTTCGATCTGAAAAACAGAGCTGCCTCCTATGAGACAGCTCTAAGATCTGGAGCGGGTTACGAGGCTCGAACTCGCGACATTCAGCTTGGGAAGCTGACACTCTACCAACTGAGTTAAACCCGCAAAGCTTCAGAATAAAGCAATCTTAACAGACCTAACTGTTGAAATCAAACACGGGAGCCATCTTGATCCTGTGGTCTTCTGCAAACTTTATGAAGTCATCGCTCATCTCGTGTCTGTATTCTTCCGTGACAAACGGGATCCAGAACTGCGTGTCCGAAAAATTAGCCCAGACCAGCATATACGAGAGCCTTTTTCCGCCTTCGGTGGATGTGATCGCATCAAGAGTTGATGTAAACCAGTCCTTGATAGTGTTATCAATAGGCGCAAGCCCCTCGAAATAACCGTTCTCGGTATCAAGCGAACGGTAACCGATCTCTGTCAGAGCAGTAATCTTCCCGTGTTCTCCGGCGATGTTATAAATCACGTCCAAAGATGAAGATAACTTATGATAGAAACCGTCACCCTTGTGCGGCTTGTCGTGATAAAGATCCATTCCGAGAATATCAACATAGTCATCGCCGGGATACCTCGAAAGATATTCGTCCTCATTTGCTATCGCGCCGTTGGGTGAATATGCGACTGCCAGATTGTCTGCGCCTTTCTGACCCAGGAGATAATCAATGGTGTATCTGAACAATTCTATATATTCCTCATCTGTAAGGAATCCTTTTCCCCACCAGAACCAGTCGCCGTTGCATTCATGGAAAGGACGGAAGATCATCGGGATCTTCTCACCTTCTACGTCAACACACTTTTCGGCGAAATCCGCGATCAGATCGAGGAACCGGCGGTATTTCTCATTAAGATCTCCGCCTGGAAGGATCCTTCTTCCGCAATCACCTTCAGTGATGTTCGGAGAATAATCGTAGAATTCATCACCGCCCAAAGAGAAATTCGGCATATGTGAAGACAGCGTAATGATAAGGCCCTGACGTCTCATATTCTTTACGACAGTGATAATGTCATTCATGGTGCCTTCGTAACCGAGAAAACTCAGTGTATCAATGCCGACGATTGCAGGATGACTGCCGCAAAGATTCTTGCAGTCAGACTCCGTACCGTCGTTCACGCTGATGGAAATGCCGATATGCCCGGCATTCTGCTGTCCGAACAGGATGCGGTCACTTTCCGAGAATTCCCGTAAGATGCCAAGAAGGTTTTCGAGCTTCTCCGATCTTTTATACTTCATGCCCATCAATTACTGCCCTTTTTCTTCTGAAAATCTCCGAAAGGATCCTGAATATCCGATATGTCTCCGCCAAGATGCTGGATTGCTGACATCATCTCATAGAACAGATCCCTTTCGATCGTTTTCTGATTGCGGTTGATGTAATTCTTGAACATCTGGACGGCTCTGTCATCGCCATAGTCTGCAAGACAGATGACAGCATAGATCTTGTTGGTCATGTATCTGAAAGCATGCCTCAGAGTCTGATAGATCTCTTCGGTCTTATGCTCTTTGCCTATCTCGGTAAGCATGATCAGGACATCCTCGCAGGGACCTTCAAGACCTGTCTCCGTATTCCCTTCAATGATGTCAATGAGATAAGGCTCCGACACCTCAGGGAAAGCCTCAACATATCCTGCTATGGACTCAGCAACGAATTCCCTCGTCTGACCATAACTCATATAACGGTCAAGCACAGCCTGGATAAAGCATGGTTCCTTCATCTGCGTGAGGACGTCAAAGCATGCTATTGCCTTCTGGAACTGCATCTCGAAAAGAACATTCTCATCAGACATCTCATCCTCTGTCCAGGCACACTCACCTATTATCCTGCCGCAGTAATCCCTTACCGTTTCAGAGGGTTCGGAAGCGATGCTGCTGACCAGCGACTGCGGAACACCTCTGTCCAGATTAAGAGCGCTGTATTCAAGCGCTTCAGTCTTCTCTTCAAAAGTCATCTCATCCCAGACCTCACGCATGGACTTGTCGCCCAGACGCTCGTCAGGTTCGTTCTCAAGCTTTATGGTAGCCATGTCAGTCTCTTCTTTTGCGAGACGCTGGATGTATTCCTCATATGTGGCATCATCGACGCCCTCGGGTTTCTGATCGAGCCTGTCACCGAATTCATCAAGCTTCTGCTCAAGTATCAAAGCGCCGATCTCATCATATCTTTTAAGTAATTCCTTAATATCCTCTCTCATGCAAACCTCATCTCCGGGGGTTAATCCTGTTTCTTTGACTCAACTATTTTACTCTGATTGACAGTGCAAAAAAAGCGTCGCTTTGTAAGAAAAACAAAGCGACGCTTTTTGGAGGTACCACCCAGATTTGAACTGGGGATCAGGGTTTTGCAGACCCATGCCTTACCACTTGGCTATGGTACCATTGGTGACCCGTACGAGAGTTGAACTCGTTACTCCGCCGTGAAAGGGCGACGTCTTAGCCGGTTGACCAACGGGCCTTTTATGGTAGCGGCAGTGGGATTCGAACCTACGACCTGCCGGGTATGAACCGGACGCTCTGGCCAACTGAGCTATGCCGCCATAAAAGTTGCTTTGAAATTATATCTAGTCATGGTTTATAAGTCAATAGGATAGTGTCTTTACTCAGTCTGAATAAATGCATATTTTCGATTTCCGGAATGCGAAAACCAATGCACCCCGCAGGTCTTATCATCCTGTGGGGTGCTGTAAATCATCAGAAGTTTATATCCGTAAAGCCGAAGATCAGAATCCGTATCTTCCCGGGTTATAAGCGGGGAAAACATCCATCCCCGGCATCATGCTGCCATAATATACTTCGATAAGATAATATCCGTCATAAGAGGTAAGTTCGCTATCACTAAATGCCTGAACGGATTCCTCCGGAACGTATCCTACCAGACAGTTTCTTGTCTGATTATATAGAATTGGCACGAATGCATGGCCTTTCGAGATATCATAATAACCGGACAGATCGCCTAAGTCTAAAACAGATTTATCTTCAGTAATGACCATTCCGCCGAGCACGTCGCCGGGTCTTCCGTAGGCATAGTACTCCACACCGTAAAGAGTTTTGTTTTCCGTATTAGTGTCGTTGTAAACATCCCTGACCTGAAAAACGCTGTCGGCTTTCAGTTTATAATATGTAAGTCCCTCTTCACTGATTGTCTCAACTGGGAAATATTTACTGTAATTATCAAATTCATACAATTCGGCAGGAGATATTTTTCTGATCTCAGCCTCGAATTCTGGATTATAAAGGGGAATGATCACATCACGTGTCGGTGTATCTGCATCCGGTATCGTTGTAAAGCCATATTCTTCGGGATTATCAACATCAGGTGTCATTCCATCTTTATGTTCGAAGTTCAACATAGATATATAACCATGATAAACTTCTCTTAAATGGACTTCGGTTTTCCCGCTGTTAGAAACTATATTATATCCGACAAGACAGGCTCTTGTCTGATTATAAAACAAGGGAATGAAAGAGCCGGTACCCTCCATACTGTCTGTTTTCCCGTCACATTCACCATACACCTGCGTATATCTGAGCATATTGAATCCGGAAAAATAAACTCCGACATTGGTTGTAGTATCCGGGTCTGCGCCTTCAAGACTGTAACCTGTAGCCAGGCTTTCAGAATCATACTTTAAGTCAAAGGTTTTAAACTGATCTAATTGATATAATGTTCTGCCTAAATCATCCGTTTTTGCAGGAGAGACAGAAAAATAATAACTGAAAGTATCAAAATACAATAAATCATAAGGTGATACTTCTCTTATTTCATCCTCGAATTCCGGCTTATACAAGGGGATGATCTCATCGCCCTCGGGCACTTCTTCCGTTGTTTCAGTTGTCACTTCTTCGGACATGGAATCCGTTACATCTTCTCCGGATACATCTTTTCCGGTGTTTGAACTGCAGGCGGTCATCAAAATAGATGTCGCAAGCACTGCTGCTAAAACCTTGCTTTTTGTGCTTTTCATTAATTGTTCCTCTTCTTATGTATCATTATTATCATAAGTTTGAGGGGATCTTTGATCCTCTTAAGCTCTGATAAGCGTAGTATAGCAACACCTAAAGATACTGATTCAAACAAAAATAACTAAAAAAGGCTGCTCTTTCGAACAGCCTTTTTATTAAATCTTCAAGTTATAAAGAATTACTTGAGCTCGAGCTCAGCGCCGCAACCGTCAAGCTTCTTCATGAGGTCATCAGCCTCTTCCTTGGAAACGTTCTCCTTGAGGGCAACAGGTGCCTTCTCAACGAGTTCCTTAGCTTCCTTAAGGCCCATACCAAGAACATCCTTAACTGCCTTGATAACGCCCATCTTGGAATCGCCGAAGCTCTTGAGCATAACTGTGAACTCTGTCTGCTCAGCTGCTGCAGCTGCGCCTGCACCAGCGCCTGCACCTGTAGCAACTACTGCTGCTGCGGATACGCCGAATTCGTCTTCAATAGCCTTCTCAAGATCGAAAAGCTCGATAACTGAGAGACCCTTAATTTCTTCAAGAATGCTTGTAACTTTCTCACTAGCCATTTTAAGTTTCCTCCTATTAAATTTAGCTAATTATTCTGCGGGTGTTTCCGCGGGTACTGCAGCCTCAACAGCTGCGGGTGCTTCTGCTTCAGCGGGAGCCTCTGCTTCGGCCTTTACTTCTTCTGCGGGTGCTGCGGGAGCTTCACCGCCTTCTTCCTGCTTCTTCTCTGCAACAGCCTTTACGAGCATAGCGAGCTTCGTGAAAGGGAAAAGCAAAGCATAAGCAACCTGAGTCTGGAGTGTTTCCGGTTCCGGTACCTGAGACAGAGCAATTACTTCATCAACTGAAGCTACCTTGCCGTCAATGATGCCGCCCTTGATCTCCATGGGCTCAATGTCCTTGCTATACTTAGCAAGAATCTTAGCAGGAGCGATGAGATCATCAGAGTATCCTACAGCCGTAGGTCCCTCGAATACTTCATCGAGTCCTTCAAAGCCAAGCTCTGCGAAAACACGTCTTAAGACAGTGTTCTTGATGACCTCGAACTTAACGCCTGCCTTACGGAGCTCTGCACGCATTTCTGTGTCCTGAGCAACAGTAAGTCCGCGGGTAGCAACGAATACATATGTTGTTGCGCCCTTTAATTCAGAAGTAAGCTCTTCAACACGCTTCTGCTTAGCTGCCAGAATCTTTTCACTGGGCATATTGGTTTTTCCTCCTTATTTTATTTCTATTAAAGACCCCCCTGGGTAACCTGACAGGTCAAACCAAGGGGGACGAATCAATCCTTTAATAGAATCAATAGCTCCTTCCTCGGCCGGCCGTCCGTTAAACGGACATTTCAGAAATCATATCGCAATGACTTCACCTGCTGTCTTTGGCAGGAAAGGTATTTAATTGTTAAGTAATCGGGATCAGGAGAACTTTGTAGCGTTAACCTTGATTCCGGGGCCCATCGTAGCTGCGATGGAGCAGCTCTTGATGTACTGACCCTTAGCTGCTGCCGGCTTAGCCTTGATGATTGCTTCCATAAGAGCCTTGATGTTCTCTTCGAGCTTCTCAGGTCCGAAAGAAATCTTGCCGACGGGGCAGTGAATGATGTTGGACTTATCAAGTCTGTACTCGATCTTACCGGCTTTAACTTCGTTAACTGCCTTAGTAACGTCCATTGTAACCGTACCGGCCTTAGGGTTAGGCATCAATCCCTTAGGACCCAAAACCTTACCTAATTTACCGAGCTTACCCATCATGTCAGGTGTAGCGATGATTACGTCGAAATCGAACCAGTTCTCTTTCTGGATCTTATCGATCATATCGTCATCACCAACGAACTCAGCGCCTGCTTCCTTAGCCTCATCAGCCTTGGGACCCTTAGCGAGAACCAAAACTCTCTTTGTACGGCCTGTACCATGAGGAAGAACTACGGCACCTCTGACCTGCTGGTCAGCGTGTCTGGAGTCAACACCGAGTCTTACGTGAAGCTCTACGGTCTCATCGAACTTAGCCTTACCTGTCTCACAGACAAGCTTGGTAGCTTCAGAAGGATCATAGAGTACGGATCTGTCTACGAGCTTTGCGAGCTCAGCATATCTTTTACCTTTATTCATGCTCTATTCTCCTTTCTTAGTCTTTCTTTACAACGATTCCCATGGAACGTGCCGTGCCTGCAACCATTCTTGCGCATGCTTCTACATCAGCAGCGTTAACGTCAGGCATCTTGATCTCAGCGATCTTAAGGCAGTCTTCCCATGTTACTGTTGCAACCTTATCTACGTTAGGTCTACCCGAAGCCTTCTCGATCTT
>JAEFAV010000025.1 GCA_016288885.1 Saccharofermentans sp. | reverse complement strand
CTTTCCGCAAGTAATTTGGAGGAGAATAACACATGGCAAAGAAGTCAATGATTCTTAAGTCTCAGAAGACACCCAAGTTTTCCACTCAGCAGCATAACCGTTGCAAGATCTGCGGAAGACCTCATGCTTATATCCGTAAGTACGGCATCTGCCGTCTCTGCTTCCGCGATTTGGCATACAAGGGAGAGATTCCGGGCGTAAGAAAGGCAAGCTGGTAACAGTTTTCTTTCTTAAGAATTAGAACTGTCCATATTTAACAGGAGGAAGAATTATGCAGATTACAGATGCAATCGCAGATATGCTTACAAGAATCCGCAATGCCGGTACTGCTGGACACGCTACAGTTGATGTTCCCCAGTCCAACATGAAGAAGGCTATTGCTCAGATTCTCCTTGATGAAGGATACATTGAGAAGTTTGAGACACTCGAGGGAAATACTCAGGGTGTTATCAGAATCACACTCAAGTATTCGGGCAGAAAGCCGGTTATCTCCGGAATCAAGAGAATCTCCAAGCCGGGTCTTCGTACCTATGCGGATAAAGAGAATCTGCCTCGCGTACTCAATGGCTTAGGCGTTGCTATCATCTCTACATCTAAGGGTGTTATGACTGATAAGCAGGCTAGAAAGCTTGGTGTAGGCGGCGAAGTTCTCGCTTATATTTGGTAATTTTGGGAAGGTCTCGAAAAGGGATCTTCTTAAAATATATACATCTCTGAAAAGCCCCGTTTTTGGCGACATACCGGAGCGGAGGTTAAATCTTAAGAGCAGGAGGAAAAATTTATGTCAAGAATCGGCAGAATGCCCATAGTCGTTCCTGCAGGCGTTGATGTTAAGATCGACGGCCAGCACGTAACGGTTAAGGGCGGCAAAGCAGAGCTCTCACTTGATGTTCATCCGGACATCACAGTAAAGCTGGAGGATGGACAGATCACAGTTACACGTCCTTCCGATGATAAGAATCATCGTTCACTCCACGGTCTTACAAGAGCTCTCATTCAGAATATGGTAACCGGCGTACACGAAGGTTTCACAAAGACATTGGAGATCAACGGTGTAGGTTACAGAGCATCTAAGGCTGGAAACAAGGTTACATTCAACCTTGGTTATTCACATCCTATCGAGATGGTTGAACCCGATGGCATCACAATCGATGTAAAAGACAACCAGGTCATCGTACAGGGCGCTGACAAGCAGCTCGTTGGCGAGACAGCAGCAAAGATCCGTTCTCTTAGAGTTCCTGATGTTTATAAGGGCAAGGGTATTAAGTATGCCGGCGAGCACCTTATCATCAAGGAAGGTAAGACCGGTGCTAAGAAGTAAGGCGCAAAGGGGGTTAATTCAACATGATTGGTAGAATTGATAAAAACGAAATTCGCAAGAGAAAGCATGTTCGTGTAAGAAAGAAGATTTCCGGAACAACAGAGTGCCCTCGTCTTTGCGTATATAGAAGCAACAGCCACATTTACGCTCAGATCATCGATGATACAAAGGGAGTTACTCTTGTTAGTGCTTCCACACTCGACAAGGAGATCAAGGGCTCCGTATCCGTTGGCAGCAACATCGAGGCAGCTAAAGCCGTTGGCAAGCTTGTCGGTGAGCGCGCAATTGCCAAGGATATCAAGGACGTAGTATTTGACCGTGGCGGATATCTCTATCACGGAAGAGTACAGGCTTTGGCAGAGGCGGCAAGAGAAGCCGGTCTCTCATTCTAATCGGGAGGAGCAAATTAGATGGCTTTAGAGTCTAAGAACATTTCAAGAGAAGAAAAGAAGGATAAGGAGTTCGAAGAGCGCGTTATCCACATCGGCCGTGTTTCCAAGACTGTTAAGGGCGGTAAGAACATGAGATTTGCTGCTCTCGTAGTTATCGGTGACAGAAAGGGCCGTGTAGGTAAGGGCATCGGTAAGTCCACCGAAGTTCCGGACGCTATCAGAAAGGGTATCGAAGAAGCTAAGAAGAACATCGTTGATGTTTCTATCGTTAACGGTACTATCCCTCACGAGACTATCGGCGAATTTGCTGCAGCTCATATCGTTATGAAGCCTGCTGCAAACGGTACCGGTGTTATCGCTGGCGGTCCTGTTCGTTCAGTATGTGAGCTTGCAGGTATCACAGATATCCGTACAAAGTCTATCGGATCCAACAATCCCAACAATATGGTCAACGCTACGATCGAGGGCCTCAAGTCCTTGAAATCCGCAGAAGAGGTCGCAAGACTTCGCGGTAAGTCTGTTGACGAGATTAAGTAAGGAGGCCCGGACTGAAAATGGCTAACATTAAGATTAAGCTTGTCAAAAGCACAAATAAGGCAAGAGAGTCCGAGAAGGCTACTATCAGAGCTTTGGGCTTAAAGAAGATCGGCCAGACTGTTGAGAAGGCTGACAATGAGGCTACACGCGGCATGATCAAAAAGGCTGTTAACTATGTAGCCGTAGAAGAGAATTAATGGAGGTGCCACATGAAGCTCAATGAAATGACTTCCGCAGGCAACGAAAAAGCTTATCGTAAGGGAAGAGGTCCCGGATCAGGCAACGGCAAGACAGCCGGCCGTGGTCACAAGGGTCAGAATGCCCGTTCAGGCGGCGGTGTAAGACCCGGATTTGAAGGTGGTCAGATGCCCCTTTACAGACGTCTCCCTAAGAGAGGTTTCAATAACAAGAGATTTGCTCCTGCTTATATCACGATCAACGTTAAAGATCTTGAAGTATTTGATAACGGAACAAAAGTTGATTCAAAGGCAATTGCTGAGAAGGGTATCATCTCTGTTCCCAAGAACAACGACGGTATCAAGATTCTCGGTAACGGCGAGCTTACAAAGAAGCTCGATGTAACAGCAGCTAAGTTCACAGCTTCAGCTAAGGAAAAGATTGAAAAGGCCGGAGGCACGGCTACGGAGGGCTAATAGGCATGAATGGTATTTTTGATACTGCAGTTAATGCTTTTCGTGTAGAGTCTATACGCAAAAGGCTGCTCTATACCTTCATGATCCTGGGCATCTTTATGCTTGGCGGACTTGTACCTGTACCGGGACTTGACGGTGAGAAATTCACTGAAGTCATCCGTCAGTGGGGTCAGCTCGGAAGCATCATGGATCTCATCTCAGGTGGTGGTCTTTACCATGCATCCATCCTTTCTCTCGGTGTATCTCCGTACATCAACGCATCGATCATCATCCAGCTCCTGACTGTCGTAATTCCTGCTTTGGAAGATATGTCCAAAGAGGGTGAAGCCGGCAGAAAGAAGATGGATAAGATCACAAGGTATTCGGCAATCGGTCTGGCTTTTGTTCAGTCATGCCTGTTTACCTATTCAACACGTTCGGCACTAAATTCGAGCCTTCCTGTATGGCTCAATGCCGGTCTTGTTGCTCTTGCGTTTACGGCTGGTGCTGCCATCGTTGTCTTCTTAGGTGAGAAGATCAACGACAAGGGTATCGGAAACGGTGTATCGCTCCTGATCTTTGCAGGTATCGTTACACGTCTTCCCGACATGGTAAAAACACTTTATCAGAAATGCGTAACCATCAGTGATTCCATCGATAACACCGCTTTGGGAATATTGGCAGGTGTTCTCGTATTTATCGCTGTTGCAGCTGTTTCTGTCTTAATCATCGTATTCGTACTTTATGTTCAGAACTCAGAGAGAAGGATTCCGGTCCAGTACTCCAAGAAGGTTATCGGAAGACAGCAGCGCGGTGGTAACAGGGACTATATCCCGCTCAAGGTAAACATGTCTGGTGTTATGCCTGTTATCTTTACAATGTCACTTCTTGCAATCCCTTCCGTTATCGTTACTTTGTTCTTTAACAACAGTACGAACGAGGTTGCACTGTGGCTCAAGTCAAGCTTTACAGGCAGCGCATGGTATTACGTAATCTATTTCCTTCTTGTTATCGCATTTACATTCTTCTACACGTCGATCAATTTCCATCCTGTAGAGATTGCAAACTCCATTAACAAGAACGGCGGTATGATCAACGGTATCAGATCAGGTAAACCTACTACGGATTTTATTAAGGCAACTGCCTTCAGACTTAACTGGATAGAGGCATTCTTCCTCGTTCTCGTCTGCATAATTCCTACGGTAATAGGTATCCTTACCGGCTTCCAGAACGTTTGGTTTGCCGGTACATCCGTTCTGATCCTTACGGGTGTTGCCAATGACCTTATCGTACAGGTTGAAGGTGAACTTGAGGTCAGAAGTCCTAAGGGATTCCTCGAAGACCTTGCGATCAAGAAGGGCAAAAGGTAAATATTTTAACTGCATTATGAAAAAGAGGCTGTCTTCAAGGCAGCCTTTTTTCTTTGCCTGATTAAGGATTATAATATAGGACATGAGCAACTTTCTTGATTATCTGGCATGGCGTGGAGATCTTACGTTTGAAAAAGATCCGTTCAACAGTATCGATGCACTGATACTGTCGACTCTTTCATATGTGGATTTTAAGGATGTGGTTCCGGGCAGAGGCGAAGGAATAATAACGATAGAAGAGGCTTCCGAGAAGTTCTTTAAGATACATTCCGAAGAAGAACTGGCCCAGAATAAGTCTTTTATCAACTATGCGCCTGCGCTTCTTAAGGCGCTTGCAGGTTCGGAGAGATTCAGGAAAGCTTATCTGTTAAATTTTGTGGATGATACGGATATATCCCGTGAGATACAGTTTGCTGCCGTCGAGATCGATACGTCGGACGGGACATCTTTTATCTCGTTCAGAGGGACGGATGATACGATTATCGGGTGGAAAGAAGACTTTAATCTGAGTTATATGACTGTTCCGTCCGAGAACGAAGCTGCCTTATATCTGAAGGATGTAACTGAAGGCAGGAAAGAAACGGTACGCATAGGCGGTCACTCGAAAGGCGGACACCTGGCCATATATGCAGCCATGACCGCTGATCCTGAAATATCTTCCAGAATAGAGAAAGTCTATAGTTTTGACGGTCCGGGATTCAATCACGAGGCAATGGAGTCTGAAAAATTCAAAAGTGTGCAGCCGAAGATAATAAAGATCATTCCGGAGACGTCCATCATCGGAAGGCTTCTCGAGAATTCGACTGAACCTGTGGTTGTAAAGAGTACGGAACTCGGCATAATGCAGCATGATCCGAAGTCCTGGCAGCTTGAAGGAAAGAGATTTGAGACCTGTGCATCTACTGATAAGATCAGCGATGCGTTTGATGAGACCATGAGCATCTGGCTTGGTGAAATGAGCTTTGATGACAGAAAGGTATTCGTGGATGAATTGTTCTCTGTTTTCGAGGCCTCAGGATGTGAATACTTAAGTACGATGACCAAGGTCGGAGTCAGGGGTACCAGGGCAATGATCGAGAGGATGGGTCAGATCAGGAATGATTCCGGCGCAAAGGTCAGAACGCTCGTAAAGATGTTCCTAATTAATCTGAATACGTTGAAAGACAATGTCCTTAAGGAAAAGTTCGAGGAAAAGACCAGAAGATTTACGCTTGCCTCGAATAAAAAGAATAAAACAGAAAGCCTGAAGACCCTCCCGGAAAAAACAGGCAAGTGATTTCCGGAGAGAAATGATCTTTCAGGCATTCCGTAATGATCTATTCGATTAAGTCTGCTCTGTTACCACAGGGAATGACAATGATACTTTGAAAAGGTCTCCGTCGATCGCTATTTCGAAAGAACCGCCCTGAAGTTCAGTCATGCTCTTGGCTATTGAAAGCCCGAGGCCGTTGCCTTCAGTATTGCGCGATTCATCTCCTCTGACGAATCTTTCGACCAATTCCTCAGCACTGATATTGAGTTCCGCGCTGGATGTGTTCTTGAACGTCGTAACCGCTTTTCCGTCAGTAACCTCAAGCGTCAGATACACTCTCGTACCGGGCTGGGCATATTTGCATATGTTATTCATGAGGTTATCATAGATCCTCATCATGCGTCTTCCGTCAGCCATTATGATCACCGGTTCTTCAGGTGCATTTGCGACAAGAGTAAGACCGGCGCCGTCAAGTTTTTCCTTAAACTCGCCTGCTGTCTGCGATATGAAAGTACAGCAGTCAAGGGGAGCGGGAACGATCTCAAGGTTTCCCGTCGATGCTTTTGATGCTTCGACCAGATCTTCAATGAGTCTTTTAAGCTTTTCCGATTGTCTTACGACAACTTCCGAGTATTCGGACATCTTGGGGTCGGAAGGATCCGTTGTTCCCATAAGGGATGCATAATTGATGATCGAAGTAAGAGGAGTCTTAATGTCGTGGGAGACATTGGTGATGAGCTCAGTCTTCATGCGTTCGGATTTGAGTCTTTCCTCTACAGCTATGGTAACGGAATCTGCTACTGAGTTCAGGTTTACGGCATGCTTTCTGAAGTCTCCCCAAAGACCTTTTGTGGAAGTGCGGTAAGAGATGTCGCCTTTGGCCATTTTCTCTCCGGAGATCCTGAGCTTTCTCAGCATCAGCGCAATATAGAAAATAAACGGATAGAGAAAAAGCTTTTCGAGGAACCATCCTATAACGAATCCTTCGGTGTCTCCGTGTGTGGCCACAATGAATATGATCTCCGTGAAAGAGAGAGCTCCCAGGATCAAAACCGTTCTCCAGACGAGAGGAACTGCAAGGATACCCTTAATGATAAGTCTTGTGAATCTGTAGATAAATGATCCTTTGATCAGCATGTGAAGCTTTACTCTTGCAGATAAGCTTACGCATAATCCAAGCATTGCATTGATAAATGTGAAAAATGCCACAGCAAATATGAATACCGCGAAGAACCCGTTTGCAGCTTCTAAAAACATGAATAAAGGCATAGTCATACTGAGTGTCAGAATCGCAAGAATGTCAAACGGAACTTTCCCCAGAGGACCTAAAGCCGTTTCTTCTGTTTCCGGTCTTTTCCCCGCGACGCACATGAGAGCTATAAAGGCGGCAATGCCGATAATGAAACACAGAACGGCTATGGGGTAGACAGCATAACGGAGATTCATGACAAGATGAATGACCTCTTTGTCGAATTCGGTGTACTGGACGAAGTCATCAGGATCTGCGTAAGCTTCTATTGTGGCAAGTATGATCTCGCAGTCATCCCTGTAAAAATCATCGGAAACACCTATGCAGTGGCCTTCACTGTCAAAAGCAACCACGACATCGTAGTTATGAAGAATGTAATTCAAATACTTTCCGGCTTTTCCGGAATATGTCTTAGCATCATTGAAATCATTTGTGGCAGCAATTGTTTTTCCGCTTTCATCCCTGATCTCAAAGCTGATCAGATCAGCCTGGAGCCGTTCTTTGTTTATGAGTAAACGGGCATTGCTCATCGTATTGTAGTAGATGTTTGCTTCACTTTTTTCCAGATAGAATTCACTTTCGGTCCGGCCGTAAAGGTCTTCTTCAAAACAGACTGCTGATGCGCAGACACATAAAAAAGTTATCAGCAAAGCCAGATTGATCGTCAGGAACAGCAAGGCCTTGCCGGCTATTGTCCTGAAGAACTGAAATTTCTTCTTTTCCATTAGTTTCTCCCCTTCTCGATCTTATAACCCTGTCCGAAGATGACCTTAATGTATCTGGGGTCATTGGGCGTAATCTCGATCTTTTCTCTTAAATGTCTGATATGTACCGCAACGGTGTTGTCTCCTGCGGAAAGTGAATCCTCGCCCCATACCTTGCGGTATATTTCCCTGGGCGCGAAAACTTTTCCCGGCTGTTCCATAAGGAGCTTTAATATATCGAACTCCTTAGGAGTGAGGCTGACCTCATTTCCGTCGACCGTAACGGTCTTGGTGTCGTTATCAAGCTCGATCGATCCGACCGTGAGATTGCTCCCTGAGACGGTTCCCGATCCGAGCTTCGTATAGCGTCTTAACTGTGATCCTACTCTTGCAGCGACTTCCAGGGGATTGAAGGGCTTGGTGATATAATCATCTGCCCCTATGTTAAGCCCAAGTATCTTGTCCTGATCCTCTGACTTGGCAGTCAGAAGGATTATGGGCATGTTGAAGCTCTCCCTGATCTTTGCCATCGCTGTTATCCCGTCCATTTGCGGCATCATGATGTCAAGCAGAATGAGATGTATCTCTTCCTTTTGAACTGCCTCGACGGCTTCGACACCGTTATGTGCCTCGATCAGCCTGTAATCCGGATTCTGCAGGTAGATCTTCAGCGCATTTACAATATCTTTCTCGTCGTCGCAAATCAGTATGTTATACATAATTGAACCTCACCCCGTCTGACTTAATGCCATTTTATGGAAAAACACCTTAATATAATAGAACTAAACTCCTTAAGATTTGATTAAGAATGCTCATTTGTGGCAAAATAGCCTCTGAAAAATCGAAATCTTAAGGATCATTAATAATGCTTTACATAATAAGACACGGGAAAACTGACTGGAATCTGAAGTATAAACTCCAGGGAAAGACTGATATTCCGTTAAACGAAATGGGCAGGCAGATGGCAATGGAAGCCGGTGAACGTTATAAGGACGTTCATTTCGACATCTGTTACTGTTCTCCGCTCACAAGGGCCAGAGAGACAGCGGAGCTTCTGCTTAAAGGCAGGGACATTCCCGTGATCTTTGATGACAGATTATCTGAAATGGGATTCGGCATCTATGAGGGCACCGAGAATGTCTTTGAAAAACCCGAGTGTCCGGTAAGGGAATTGTTCTTTAATCCGTCAGGATATAAGGCAGTCGGCGGGGCCGAGAGCCTTGATGAACTGTTAAAAAGGACAGGAGACTTCTTAGAAGAGATAGCTTATCCTCTGGTAATAGGCGGAAAAGACGTGCTTATTGTCGGCCACGGAGCCATGAATTCGGCTATTATTGGGCATGTCTGGCAAAAACCGTTAGATAAATTCTGGGAAACCGGCATAGAAAACTGCAAACTTATTACCCTCATGTAAAAATGCCCATAAAAGGAGCGACCACCCACGAAGGGTGGCCGCAAATATGGGGATAATAGGAATAGAAAAATGTCTTTGTTGATACTTGAAGTATAGTTTATTTGGTGCCGAAATTCAACGACCTTAATTTAAAGTTGTTTAAACGAGATTTAAAGATAATATTAAGTATTTTACCGTTATATTAACGAATGGATCATGCATAGGAGACATTCCTTTCAGCATACTGTTCCGTCATGAGGTATTCCTTATAGTATGTTCCGTATTTTGAATAGGTTTTTTTGGAGATATTGTTCTCGCTTAGAAATCTTGCCATCCACACAGGCATAGCCCCGGGGATCTTAACCTCCATCAGTGTTATTCCTGCCGGAAGAAGCGAATGTCCCCAGATATCGCTTCCCAGATCCAGCTCCGCGTTCCGGGCCAGGATGCTCTCATCAAAGGTTACCCTGAATTCAGGATTGGTCCGGTCTGAATATGCTTCACGCTCATAGCTTATGAAAGCTTTTGCTTCGATTCCTTCGTAGAAGTTCAGAAAATAGTCTATCTCAGAAGTGATCTGGTTTTGAAAAGGCATTCTGCTTCCGCAGTCTATCCAGTTCTCAGCTGAAATCTTCGGTATTGCCACACGTCTTTTGTAGACGACGTCTTCGAATTTCTTCTTGATCTCGACAAAGACCGGATCACTGCTGTCTGCTCTCTGATAGGATCTTAACCTGAGTTTTTCCTTATAGACCGGATGTTCCAATGAATCTCTTATAAGCCTGAAACTGTCCGTATCGTAATAGATGTTGCGGATCGTTGTCCTGCCGTATTTGTCAAGTTCCAGCCGGCCTCCAGTTTCTTCAAGCAGTTTCCGTTTCTGGGAAGGGGTCAGGAAGTACTTATATTCATATCTTTCGAAAACATTTTGATAGTCCATTTTTTAACCTCGTTTAAGTTTGATGCCTTAATCTTAAGGTGTGAACCTAAAACGGACTTTAAACCGGATAAGAAAACCCCAAAAATGAGAACTGACAACGCCCAAACGGAAAATGTTAGTATATAAAAGCAGGCGGAGTTAATGTCTCATAGGATTTAAGAGGTGAAATATGAGGATTCTTTTGGCAGAAGACGAGAGATCGTTATCAAAGGCACTGAAGGCGATCCTTACCAGGAGTAACTATTCCGTTGATTGTGTCTTTGACGGCGAAGAAGCCGTGCTTTATGCAATGGCAACTGAATATGATCTGGTGATCATGGATATCATGATGCCAAAGCAGGACGGAATATCGGCATTAAAGGAAATAAGAGCAAAGCATAACAGCGTGCCGGTCCTTATGCTTACGGCAAAATCTGAAGTGGATGATAAGGTCGAGGGACTGGATTCGGGCGCCAACGATTATCTGACAAAGCCTTTTGATACAAAAGAACTGCTTGCAAGGATAAGGGTCCTTACAAGGCAGCCTGCTGTCGCAAATGATAATGTCCTGAAGTTCGGCAATCTGACTCTGGACCGGGGAAGCTTTGAACTGTCTTCACCCAAGGGCAGATACAGACTTGCAGGTAAGGAATTCCAGATGATGGAAATGCTCATGATGAACCCCGGAATACTGATCTCCACAGAGAAGTTCATGGATAAGATATGGGGGCTGGATTCGGAAGCTGACATAAGCACCGCATGGACTTATATATCCTATCTGAGAAAGAAACTTTCCGCTCTTGAAGCTGATGTCCAGATAAAGGCTGTCAGGAATTCCGGTTATACCCTGGAGGAGATCAAATGATAAAAAGACTCCGCAAGAAGTTCATTATCATATCCATGCTGTCAGTAACTTTCGTTCTGGCCGTCCTGATCGCGGCGATCAATCTGTTCAACTACAGGGATGTAGTCAGGAACGCAGACGATATTCTCGAAATGCTGATCTCAAATGAAGGTTCATTCCCAGATGAAGAACCGCCCGGAGGAAGACAGCCCGAAGAGCGTGACAACAGGGGAGGCAGAAGAGACGGCCAGATGTCACCGGAGATGAAGTATGAGACCAGGTTCTTTAAGATAGTTCTTGATAATGACGGTAATGTTCTTTCCATAGATACCGGAAAAATAGCCGCTGTTGATTCTTCGGAGGCAGCCGAGCTTGCAGGGGAAGTATTCTCAAGCGGTAAGACCGGCGGGTTCAAAGGAGATTACAGATACAAAAGAAGCACTGCCGGTGATTCAACGCTTATCGTTTTCTACGATTGCGGAAGGAGCCTTGATAATGCGAGGTCGTTCCTCGGGATAAGCGTTGTAATATCGCTTATCGGCCTGGTGATCGTTTTTGCGCTTATAGCCGTATCATCGAAGGCCGTGATCAAACCTGCTGCCGAAGCTTATGAGAAACAGAAAAGGTTCATCACGGATGCCGGCCATGAATTAAAGACACCGCTGGCTGTCATCAATGCAGACTGTGATGTGCTCGAGATGGAAAGCGAGGAAAATGAATGGATCGCGGATATCAGAAAGCAGACAGAAAGACTGACTTCACTTACGAACAGCCTGATCTATCTTGCCAAGACGGAAGAGGGTTCAAAGACTGATGCGGTCAGGATCGATTTCCCTTTGTCAGACATCGTATCTGAGGAAGCAGAATCATTTAAAGGACTTGCACGGTCTTCGGGCAAGAGTATTGAAGCTTCTGTTACTCCTGATATCTCTTATAACGGAGACCAGAAAGCGATCACTCAGCTGGTTTCTATCCTTTTGGATAATGCGATCAAATATTCGCCGGAAGGCGGCCTCATAAAAGTATCGCTGAAAAAGAACGGTTCAAAGATCATACTTGCGGTAAGCAATGATACGACGGAGCCTGTCACGAAGGAAAACACGGACCGCATGTTCGACCGGTTCTACAGGACCGATCAGTCCAGAAATTCCGAGACCGGCGGATACGGCATCGGACTTTCGATCGCAAAGGGAATAACGGAAGCTCACCGGGGAAAGATACATGCTTCGGGAAGCGGGAAATCGATAGTTGTTACTGTGGAATTGTAAGTAGTATTCCAAAAAGAACGGGGCTGTTTTAAGACAGCCCCGAAATAATATCTCTGCGGTTTTTATCAGTGCAGGAATTCAAAGCTCAGAAGAGAAGTGCCTCCACCGCCCTTGAACGTAAGGTAGAGCGGATATACGCCGTCGGGAAGAGTAAACTCAGCTTTGCCGTCTTCCCATGCAGTACAGAATCTTACGGGGATCTTTCCCAATACTTCGCCGTCGATCGCTGTCCTGATCTCGAACTCTCCCTGTCCGTAACCTCTGGTCGTGATCCTTAATCCCTTTACGCCCTTTAAGTCGAAATACTTAAAGCCGATCGTGGTAGTGTCACCGATGCTCCTGATGTGTGAAGGACCGTCTACGGTGTTACGGATATCCATTGTGATGTTGGCAGACTTAGGCTCACCGACATACATCTTGTTTTTGTCATCGAAGATATTGCATGCGATGTGGGCGGGATACTCTCCGATATCGGACAAAGGTCCGCCGTTAAGTCCGCAGGAAGTGATCTCGACCTGTTTGATCATTCCCTTATCATCGAATTCGATCTTTTCGGCGCACCCCTGACGTGAATACCAGTCGTTGTTGGTCTGTCTGTGATAGAAGATATACCATTCGCCGTTGATCTCGACGATGCTTCCGTGGTTGTTTGCGCCAAAAGCCGCAGGCTTGTCGGCGGGCTTGTATGTATCGATTCCGATATCGCAGTTGCTGACGATGACTCCGCCATACTTATAGGGTCCTAACGGGTTATCCGAATAACCGTAGCAGAGCTCGTGCATTACCTGTGATGAATAGATGAGGTAGTAGATCCCGTTTCTCTCTCTGATGGAAGGCGCTTCGAAGAAAGCATGGCCTTCATATTCGGTACCTTCGCTGTACTGAGTCGAAGGAATTACGAATTCAGGCGCGCGTCTGATCGTGAGCATATCCTTGTCCAGGACCGTGAGCATACAGCCGTGACGTGATTTGTCACCCTGTCCGCAGAAACCCGTGAACATGTATGTGGTGTCACCGACGGTAAGAACGCCCGGATCGAACTGCTGCTCATCGCCTTCCTTTTTACCGAGGAGAGTTCCGTCTTCGTAATGAACGTTGCCGATGAACTTGAACCTGCCGGACGGCGTATCGCTTACAGCTACGGAGATAACGCAGTCGTTATCAAGCGCATAGAACAGATAATACCTTCCGTCAGGTCCTATTGTCATGTCGGGTGCATAAAGGCAGCCGCGGTCATCCTTGTTTGCAGGATCGTCGGTCCTCTTGAAGATAACGCCTTCATATGTCCAGTTTCCGAGATCATCAACGGGAGCCGACCATGTGACATAATCACCCGGACAGAAATATTCACCGTTGAATATATCGTGCGAGCCATAGATATAGACTCTGTTATTAAATACGTAAGGCTCGCCGTCGGGAATGAATTCCCAGTTGGGAAGGTAGGGATTGAAAGCCTGCTTTTTCGGAACGTTATAAAGCTCTACTCTCGGCTTTGATTCTCCCTTGCGGTCTATGGCAAAGCCCAATGCGGATTCTTCGATATGCTTTGTCATGAAAGTGTAGAAAGCATTCTCGGGATTCTCTTCCTGAAGTGCTGTTTTCGCGCCGTCGCGCGTGAAGTGCATCTCGTTTTGGAAGTCAGGCGTATAAGGTTTCCACAGAGGAAGAGCAGTTCCGTCGACGTCATTTCCGTTCGGATCTCCGTTCTTGACGAAGTTGGCAAAATAAGTGCTCATCTGTCTTGCTATGTCGAAATGTCTTCCTACCATAGGTCTCCAGCATTTGTCGAGATTATCGAAGAAGAACCAGAGATCAACGGAGTGGAAGGTTCCGGGATTATCTTCTCCCGGAATGTCAGGCTCGAAGCTGTAGTAGTAACCGGGCTTATCATTGTGTGCAAATGCAGCCTTTACCGCGCATTCGATCGCACGGACGGGAGAATACATGTTGCCGTTGTGGACCTGCGCTTCAGGGAAGGAAAGGAATTCGTCCGCTTTGCTTCCGAAGAGTTCTCTTGCCTGAGCCTCGAATTCCTCCTTGGAGTCAGCGAAAATACAGCTCGGGAATTCGTCAAAGGTATTACCCGACATGAGCGGGACGTGAGCATGTTTTCCTTCTAAGAAAAGCTTATACGGTTCGTCGTCCATGAAGACGTTGTCGATCATGGGAGTAAAGAAGAAACTTTCTGTCTCCCTGAATTTTGCGTATGTTTCACGGATAAATTCCTGATCAAGCTTTCTTGCCTCTTCGACAGTCTTAACGCCGAGCTTCTCGAAAAACTTACCGCCGTATGAGCATGCGTCTTCGATCGTCCTTGGTGTCATGACAAAATCCTTGACGTAAGGGAACTGGATGAGACCAGAGAGAATGATGGCACGGTTATAAAGACCGATGCTTGACTTGGCGGTAAGGTGATTAAGAACACTTCCGCCGCCTGCCGACTGTCCTGCGATCGTGATGTTATCCGGATCGCCGCCGAATGCTGCGATGTTATTCTTTACCCACTTCATGGCAGCCTGCTGGTCCAGCAGGCCGAAGTTCGCGGGAGCTTCGGGAGATTCCTTGAAAAGATCGGGATGGGCAAGGAAACCGAATGCGCCGAGTCTGTAGTTTACTGATACGACGATGATACCTTTCTTTGCCAGATTCTCACCGTTGAATTCCATTTCCGCGGAATAGCCCCACTGGAATCCTCCTCCGTAGATCCATACGAGGACAGGGAGCTTATCGTCAGCGCTCTTGGCATTTGTCCATACGTTAAGGTAAAGGCAGTCTTCTTCGCGGTCGATGTCGGGATCGACATGCCATTCTCTGCAGTAAATGTCCGTGCCTACACCGGGCTGGTCCTGATAGGGGATGGGACCGAACTTATAGCAGTCTTTAATTCCTTCCCAGTCCTTACAGGGGCTGGGCGCCTTCCAACGGTTTTCTCCTATCGGAGGTTCAGCAAACGGGATTCCTTTGAAAACAGAGATACGGGTATTGTTTCCGGGAAAACCTCTAACAAGTCCGTTCTCGGTTTTGACGATTCTTAACATATGGGACTCCTCTTTAAGTGAAATTAATAAACACATTAATAGTAGAAAAATAATCATCAATATTCAACGGGATAAATTAATGATAAGAGCAGGTAATAATCTAACACTTTGATTACCGTTCCGGTTTGCAAAGGCTCAGTATTTCTAATAACATATTAAGGATAATGACAGGGGGAATATCTCATTAAGAGCTTTTAGAGATTATGGGAAAGATCACAAGGACAAATCTGTTCGGAAGCTTGAAGCTCAGCAAGAAGTTCCTTTTGATGTACATTTTCGGAATCATACTTCCGCTCATCATTACCGATGCGTTCCTTCTTAAATCGATCTATGATGCTGAATTGAGAAATCAGTATTTTTACAGGGAAAATGCGATCGATTCTTATTCGAATTATTTTGAGAATCTTTTGAAAAACGATGCGGCCATGGCATCGGCATTCGATCTTAACAAGACTCTCAATTCATTCATCAACAAACTGTATGAATCACCATACGATTATTATTATCATTACAGCACTACCATAGACAATTCGTTTTTTACCACGCTGGCTGACTATAACCGTGACAGGATCGTTATCTATTCTGATAACAGGACGATGTTAAACGGCAACTATTTCCATCCGTTGTCAGAAGCGGAGAAAGAAGTTTGGTTCAGGAAGTATTCGGAAAGCGGTGTCAACGAGGCGTTTTACGCTTATTACGATTACGAACCGGTTATGAAATCATTCGACCAGAAAAGGTTCATATACGTCAGAAGGATGACCAACACAAGGACTGCGGTTGATAAGATAGTTACGATAGAGCATAAGAACTGGAGGATAGTTGAAGATCTGTCGGAGATCCGTGTGGACTGCGCCATGGTCGTCTGTTGTGATGATTACATAATATATTCCAACAAGTACCCCAATATTGATTATCAGACACTTTTGGATAAAGCTTCCAAAGAACCGTACATGACGGTCAAAGAATATCCGATGTACGGCAACTCATTAACGTTCTATGCATTTACGGAGGATCTTACGGTCTCTAACGTCATAAGCAACAATATTCCGATAATCGTTTTGATCATAATCGTAACGTTCATCATCCCGATCCTTCTCATGAAAGTTCTGGAAAGATCTATTACCGAGCGTATCACCATATTGGGAAAAGCATTCGGTGAAGGCGACAATGAGATCTTCCAGCCGATCAAAGAGATAAAAGGTACGGATGAGATTTCAGCTCTCATGCATAACTACAACCGGATCGTCGGTATCAATAATGAACTTACCAATACGATCTATAAGGACAAGTTAAGGGAACAGGAAAGCGATCTTGCCCGTAAGAACGCCGAGCTCCTTGCCCTTCAGAGCCAGATAAATCCGCACTTCCTCTTCAATGCTTTGGAGAGCATAAGAATGCACAGCATCCTCAAGGGCGAGAACGAGACTGCCGAGATGGTGCAGAGGCTTGCGGTCATGCAGAGGCAGAACGTCGAATGGCATGATGATGCGGTTACGATCGAAGAGGAGGAAGGCTTCATTGACGCTTATCTCCAGCTTCAGAGTTACAGATTCGGTGAGAGGATATCCTTTAACATAGATATTGATGAGGAGTGTAAGAAAGTCCTTATCCCGAAGCTTACGCTCGTTACCTTTGTTGAGAATGCCTGCGTTCACGGAATCGAATCGAAATCAGCACAGGGATGGATATTCGTAAGGGTCAATAAGAAAGAAGACAAGCTGATCATCGAAGTCGAGGATACGGGAGACGGCATGGATGAGAAAGAGGCTGAAGCCCTTCAGGAAAGAATGAATAATGTTACCATTGATGTTATAAGGAAAGCTAAGCACGTCGGTATTCTTAATGCCTGCCTCAGAATAAAGATGATGTTCAGGGATCAGGCGAAGTTTGCGATAGACAGCGAGAAGGGTATCGGAATGAGCGTCATCATTACGATACCGGCGGAATTGATCACCATGTCAGAGTGAGGTGGAATATGCTTAAAGTAATGCTTGTTGATGACGAACCTTATATCCTTCAGGGTCTTCAGGTCCTTATCGACTGGGAAGGCGGAGGATTCGAGATAGCCGCGACCTGTTCCAACGGAAAAGAAGCATTAAGATACCTGAGCGAGAATCACGTCGATCTCGTGATCTCTGACATCCGCATGCCGGAAATGACAGGTCTTGAACTTCTTGAGACAGTTAAAAAGGAGAAGATCTCTGATGCCGAGTTTGTTCTCCTTACCGGATACGATGATTTTGCATATACCCAGAGAGCCATCCGTAACGGCTGTCTTGATTACATATTAAAGCCTGTTATCGAAGAGGAGCTGATCTCCGTTCTTCAAAAAGTGACAAACCTCAACAAGGAATCCATCACACTCAAGAAAGACAGGGAAAAGATGGAGAATGCTTACCTGGCAAGGATAATAAGACATATCATCAAAGGCAAGTTCAATGAAGAAGACATAGAATATGCGAACAAGCATCTCCAGCTCACCGGTGATCTGAGATTTATCGAAATAGAATTTGTTCACAGGGAATCTGATGAGGACAGCAGCGAATCGGATGACCTTGGTGTAATGCAGAGACAACTCTGCAATGCATGCAGGGAAGTCCTGAAAGAATATGCTAATCATTTCGCACTCGATTTCACATATGATGAAGATACTTACAGTGTAAGCTTTATCTATTGCGAGAACATGGCCGTAATGCGCGACATGTCAGAAACTGATTTTCTGAATTCACTGATAAGAAAGCTCGAAGTCCTTATAATCAAGCCTATAAGGATGCTCTGCGGACAGCTCGTACCTGACCTCTCCCTGCTTTCGAGATCATATGTTTCATGCAGGAGACTCAAGAGCATTACAGGATTCCACAATACAAAGAAGCTGTATTTTGCAGAAGAGACGGAAGAGACACAGGGCTCATACGGCGGCATTGTCCTTTGCAAAAACACGATAGATGAGATCATCGACTCGATCGTAAAGAATGAACCCCAGGCCATAGAGGCCGGCATTGAGAAACTTTACGGGGAACTTCAGGGAAAAGAAGGCAATAACAGGGCTTTTGACCTCAATATCAATTATCTTCTTTTCCAGCTCATCCATCTGGCCAGTGAATTGGATGACACCGTTAACCAGGAGGAGATCATCCAGTATATTTCCGATCAGGCTTCGGAGGGAGTATTCCTCAGGGGAAGCCATCAGCACCTGAAGAAGTTTGCACTGGAATATGCTGCTTACCTGTCTGAACTTCGAAAGAGCATCTCACACGGAATACTTGCCGAAGTGGAAGCGGAGATAAAGGAAAACTATGCGGACAATATCAGCCTGAAGGATCTTGGAGACAAATACCATATCAATAATTCCTATCTGGGACAGATCTTCAGAAAAAAATACGGGATGTCTTTTAAGAATTACCTGACAAATTACAGGATCAGGGAAGCTGCCAGGCAGATCATCAATACGGATGAGAAGATAAACCGAATTGCCGAGAATGTTGGATATAAGGACAGCGACTATTTTATCCGCAAATTCATTGAGATCATGGGATGCACCCCTTCCAAGTACCGTAAGACCAACCGGGGGGGATGATTTGATCGATTTGTTCACAACACGCCCAAATAATTGTGCAGGTTGCATAATAGCGACCTGCATTTTTTGTTTACCAATGTAGAATTTATTGCATTTTTGTAGAGTTTATCAGTTGTTTAGTTAGACTTTCTCGGGTTGTGGCAAAAATAGGGCAACAATATAATCTAATTGCTAAATACTCGTTTTTTTAGCGAGAATCTAATTCGGGAGGTCTAGTTAATGAAGACTAAGAAAATCGTTTCATTGATTCTTGGATCAATGCTTGCGGTATCATCTCTTGCTGCATGTTCAACCGGCAACCCCGGCGACACAACTGCTACTACCAGCGGTGACCAGCCTGTAGCAACTGATGGTGGAAATCAGATCGTTGACTTCACGATGTTTGCTGCTATGGCAGGCAAAGAGAAGAACGACGGCAACGATATCATGGAGATCATTGCTGAAAAGACCGGTGTACGTGTTAAGGAAACATGGCTCACAGGTCAGGACGCAGGCGAAGCTATCGGCTCCATCATTGCATCAGGTAAGCTTCCTGATCTCATTGATGGTGGTGACGGTTCCGTTACTCTCTATGAGAATGGTTTGCTTGTAGCTTGGGATCCTTATCTTGAGAAGTATCCTAACCTCAAGGAAATGTACACTGATGAAGAGTGGGATAAGTTCCGTATGGACGACGGTCACATTTATTGGGCTAACGTTTTCGGTAACTCCTATAATCACATCAACACAGCAACAGGTCAGAACGGTGAGGCTTTCTGGATCCAGGTTCGTGTCCTTGAGTGGGCAGGCTATCCTAAGATCGAGACATTGGATCAGTATTTTGATCTCCTCGAGAAGTATGCAGCAGCTAACCCTGAGCTTCCGGACGGAACACCTGTAATTCCTTACACATGTCTCTGCGAAGACTGGAAGTATTTCTGTCTAGAGAATCCTCCGATGTTCCTCGACGGTTATCCGAATGACGGATGCGTTATCGTTAACATCGATGCAGGCATGGATAAGCCGAAGGTTGTTGACTACAACACAACAGATACAGCTAAGATGTATTTCAAGAAGATGAATGAAGAGTATGCTAAGGGCGCTCTTGATCCTGACTTCGCTACACAGACATACGACGAGTATATCGCTAAGCTTTCTACAGGTCGTGTACTTGGTCTCTGCGATCAGTATTGGGATTTCGCATACAGCATCATGGGACCTTTCGCTTCACCTCTCGAAGCTTCCGATGGTACAACATTCCGTCTCGATGAGATCGGATGCGACTATGTTCCGTTGGGACTCGTAGCTAAGGCAGGCATGGAGCAGCAGTGGCACTCCTATGATGACGAGCTCAACCAGTCTTCCGGTTGTGCCGTTACAACAAGCTGCAAGGATCCGGATCTCGCATTCGCATTCTTAAGCGCACTCCTCGATCAGGACATCCACAACCTCCGTTTCTGGGGTATCGAAGGTGTTGACTATCTCGTAGACGAGAATGGTCTTTTCTACAGAACAGAAGAAATGAGAGAGAACTGGAAGAGCGACAGCTACAAGGCTAAGCATACATGCGAATACTCTTACTGCCCTCAGTGGGCTGGTATGAGCCGTGACGGTATCAACAGAATGCAGCCTGGTGAGCAGCCTTCAGAGTTCATCCTTGGTCTCGCTGAGCCTCTCAAGAAGTGTTTCGAAGCTTATGGCGTAGGAACATACATTGAGTTCCTCGATTCCAAGAAGGTTATTAATGCTCCTTGGTATCCTCTCTGGTCATGGTCTAACAATGTCAGCACAGACACTCCTGGCGGAATCGCTTGGAAGAAGATGGGCGAGATAAAGCACCTCTGGCTCCCTACAGTAGTTATGAGTAGTGACTTTGAAGCCGATTGGGCTAACTACATGGCAGCTTACGCTGAGTGCAACCCTCAGGACTTCCTCGCTGAAGCTCAGACAGAAGTTGAAGCAAGACTTGCTACAGCTCAGTCCTACGGCTGGACGCCTACTTGATCTTATCAATAGGTTTGATTGATTAATCGTGTGGTGGCAACCATGGCAACAACTACTATGGTTGCCACCATTTTTTAACAGGAGTGGCTAACATGGAAAATTCGATAGTTAAATCGAAGAAAGAGATTGATATTAATAAGCCGAAGCTCACTGCCAAGGAATTTAAGAGGCAGTGGATACTGGTGGCAATCAGTGCCGTTTATGTCGTTTACGGAATCATATTCTATTATCTTCCTCTTGCAGGATGGATAATCGCTTTCCAGAACTTTGTTTACGCTAAAGGTATTAAAGGTTCAAAGTGGGTAGGACTTAATAAGTTCAAATTCCTTTTCAGCGATAAAACGTTCCTGATGGTTATCAGAAACACATTTGCAATGGGTGTACTTAATCTGTTTTTCGGTACGGTCGTTGCAATTGCTTTTGCTATTCTCTTAAACGAAGTAAGGAATAAGTATTTTAAGAAATCCATCCAGACGATTTCTTACCTGCCTCACTTCCTTTCATGGATCATCGTTGTAGCAATCGTACACGATGCTCTTACATCTACAGGTATCATCAATGAGATCCTTATGAAGGTCGGTATTTTAAAAACACCATATGCATTCCTCGGTGATCCGAAACTGTTCTGGGGTATCGTTACTTTAAGTAACCTTTGGAAAGAGACCGGATGGAATGCGATCATCTACCTCGCAGCGATCACTTCGATCGATCCCTGCCTTTATGAGTCTGCTTCCATCGATGGCGCAGGACGTTTCCAGAAGATGAGATATGTAACCCTTCCGGGTCTTCGTCCTACCATCATGATCCTTCTCTTGATGAACATGGGTAACGTTCTCAATGCAGGATTCGAGCTCCAGTACCTCCTCGGTAACGGTCTCGTACAGAACGTTTCAAGAACCATCGATATCTACATTCTCGACTGGGCGTTAGACGCTCGTAACCTTGACTATTCACTTGGTACTGCTGCCGGTATCTTCAAGACCGTAGTATCCATGACGTTTATCGTAGTATCGAACTACATCGCCAAAAAAAGAGGCGATGAGCGTCTGTTCTAAGGAAGGGAGGAAAGTATCATGGCACAGATTGAACAAGTATCTTTTGAAAAGATCAAGCATAAGAAAAGGATGGCAACAGAGGATATTATCTTCTACGTTTTCAATACGGTTTTTCTCCTGTTGTTCGCTTTGGTAACGCTTTATCCTATTCTTAATACATTGGCTTATTCCTTCAATGAAGGTAATGATGCCGTAAGAGGAGGAATCCACCTTCTTCCCCGTAAATGGTCATTGAGAAGTTATCACGAGATCCTTTTCGAGAGACCCGGTATCCGCGTAGGCGCAAAGATCACGGTATTAAGAACAATACTCGGAACTCTTACTTCTTTGGCAGCAAATGCTTTGCTTTCATTCATCCTCAGCCGTAAGAAGTTCCTCTTCAAGTCAGGTCTTTCACTGTTCTGGATCATCACGATGTATGCTTCAGGCGGTATGATTCCTGTATTGATCCTCTTCAGATATCTCCACCTCACATCCAGCTTCTGGGTATACATCATCCCCGGTATGGTAAGTGCATTTAACGTAATGGTCATGAGAACATACATGGCAGGTATCCCGGATTCACTGGAAGAAGCTGCACAGCTTGAAGGTGCAGGATACATGAGAGTATTCTGGAGCATCATTACTCCTCTCTGCAAACCGGTTTATGCCACGATCGCACTGTTCGTTGCCGTATATCACTGGAACTCATGGTTTGACGCAATGCTCTACAACAGATTCGATCCTCAGTACACGACGCTCCAGTACGAGCTCATGAAACTCCTGGATTCCGTATCCGCTACAACAGGTGCTTCTGCATCAGCTGCCCAGATGACCCAGGCTAATGCCAATACCATTACGCCTATCACGGTAAGAGCTGCTGCGACAATCGCTACAATGGCACCTATCGTTGCTCTCTATCCGTTCCTTCAGAGATACTTCGTTACAGGTCTCACGATCGGTGGTGTTAAAGAATAATTCTTTAATAAAGAGTCTTACATAAGCACGGGCTGTCTCAACGATTGGGACAGCCCGTCTTAATTGAAAATGATATAAATAGATTTAAAAAGAAATTGTTGTAAAATAATACGGTCCTTTGAAAAAGGAAAACGTCGAGATCAACAGGTAAAACACTAAGAATGAATATTTTAAAACCGGACAGTCCGATAATGGATTTCCTGGGCACGGTCGCGGATCTTATAATCCTCAATCTGCTCTTTATCCTTTGCAGTTTGCCGATCGTTACTTTCGGTGCGGCGTATTCGGCTAAGTACTATGTCGCCATGAAGAAGGTCAGGGGCGAAGACTCGGGAACCATAGTTCCTTTTTTCAAAGCGTTCAAGCGTAATTTCAAACAGTCAACGATAGTATGGATAATAATGCTGATCGCTTTTTCGATAATCGGTCTGGACTGGCAGTGGATCATATATAACGGCTGGGGAAATACTCCGTTGCTTTATAAGATCGGCATCATTGCATTCACCATATTTGCCTTGCTGATGACGATTACGATCTTCCCGACGATCGCCAGGTATGAAATGAAGACGACAGAGCTTTTTAAGGCTGCCTTGATCTTTGTGATCATCAGGTTTATCCCGCTTATCCTCATTCTGGCTCTCATGATCGGTTCGGTTATCGGTTGTCTCTGGTATGCGCAGTGGTTTCCTTTGATATACGTTTTTACTTCGACTACGATCACATACTTCCTTTGTGTCGTCTTCATCAAACAGTTTGACAAGCTCGAGAAGAATCAGGCAGAAAAGCTTAAGGCTTTGAAGGAATCCGTGGAATATGATCCCGAGACAGATGCTGCAGGTAATATCTCTCTGGCAGCAGGGAAAAAAGATGTAAAGGAACTTGAAAAAGAACTTGATAAACCGGTCGAACCGGAAGATAAGTCAGGCAACAAACTCACAAGATTCCTAAGGAGTGAGAAAAAGAAGCTGAAAGGTCTTACGGCCAAACAGAAAGCTTTGTATTTTGCCCAGTATTATCTGCCCGGTACCATTCTTATAATCTTATTGATAGCTGCGATCGGCTGGTACGGTTTTGATGTCTATAAAGATAAGATGAGAGTCCTTGGCGGAGGACTTATCAACTGTTATATATCCGATGAAGGAAGAGATTATGCGACTTCAGGGTTCCTTTCCTGGGGAGGCTACGCGAAAAACAGGACCGCAGCCGTTCTCGATGCGGAGGATCTGAATTTTTCAAGTGACAGCGAGTACGAGGGCAAGTATCTTGAAGTTGCTTTAAGGGCTTCCATCCTGACGGGAACTTACGATTATCTGATCATGCGCGAAGACGCAGTTTATAACTACTCTACTCCGGATTATTTCCAGGACATGTCCCAGCTGGTTAACATGGAAAATTTCACGGAAGATGATTTCTATTACTACGTCGCGACAGAAGAAGAAAAGTCCAGAAATTCACAGGGAATATCATTCAGGGATATCTTTAACGGCGGTGATGATGAAGATGAAGACCGTCCGGTCCCTCTGGCATTGAAACTCACGGACGAGATAGAAGGAAAACTCGGACTTGATGAGCAGTATAACTATTACATAGCCTTTGCTTACTCAACCAGTTCAAACGGAAACAATGACTATCTTAAGTTTATCGAGTACCTTTTCGGCAAGTGCTGAAGTTGCTTGACAATAAACGCGCTCCCTAATATAATTTTCAGGTTATATTAAGATTGTCGTATTATGCGCTGCCGCCAGAAACGCGGGTGTGCAACTTAAAGAAAACAACGATCCGGAGGATTATATTATGGCAAAAATGACTTTCCAGCCCAAGAAGAGACAGAGGGCAAAGGTTCACGGCTTCAGAGCAAGAATGGAGACCGCTAACGGTCGTAAGGTTCTTGCAGCTAGAAGAGCCAAGGGCAGAAAGAGAATTGCGGTCTGATTTTTAAGACCACAATCGCAATCTCGCTTTGAAATCGGTAGCGCTCAGATTCAATTTTGAATTTAACAGGGTTTACCGGTATGGGAAATTCGCAACCGGCAGATACCTGTCGGTTCACGTGCTTAAAAGACGAGAGGGAACCACCCAAAGCGGCTATAAAGTAGATCCGGCCTTAAGACGAACCGGCTTTTGCGCTAACAAAAAAGAACTCGGCGCAGTCGGAAGGAACCGCGCAAGGCGTCTGATGAGAGAATCATTCAGACATCTTGAAGACAGACTTCCCGAAGGATATGATTACGTTTTCACTTTAAAGGCCAAGGGCGGAATACCTGATTATCACGAATTAAGCACGGATATGGGGAAATGCCTTGCCAGGCTTGATCTTTTAGATGGTGTATCAGTATGATTCGCAAAGCCGTAATAGGAATGGTCCGCTGGTATCAAAAGCATATTTCTCCTGCAATAGGACCTCATTGTAAGTATCAGCCTACCTGCTCACAGTACATGATCGATGCGGTGACAAAGTATGGTGTCATTAAAGGCGGGCTTATGGGAATCTGGCGGATATTGCGATGCAATCCATTTTCCAAGGGCGGGTATGATCCCGTCAGATAAACAAACAGCATTCATTAACAGAACCGGAGTTAAATAATGGGAGACTTTATAGTTCAGTTATCTATTCTCGACCCGCTGTACACATTGTTCGGCTGGCTTACGAGAGTTTTATTCAATTTCTTCGGTAATTATGGTCTGGCGATCATATTCCTTACCATAATCATCAGAGCAGCACTTATCCCGCTGAATATCAGATCGCAGAAGTCCATGCTTAAAATGCAGGCCCTAAGCGGCAAACAGGCTGAGCTTCAGCGCCAATATGGTGACGATAAGGAAGCATATCAGGAAGCATTCATGAAGATGCAGAAGGAGAATGGTGCAGGCGGTCTTTCCGGATGCCTTCTCCCGTTCCTCCAGTTATTCTTTATATGGCCTATTTACCGAATCGTCAGCGGACCTTTGATCTATCTTTCACAGGTCAGCAAAGAGAATATCGAGGCAATGATCAATCTCGGTAACAGATTCGGCGAGAGCGGCATATTTGAAGGCAGGGTCGGAGTGGATATCCACATCGGTCTCATCAAGGCTCTTAATGAGAATGCACAGTTCTTAAACGAATGTATCAATCAGGGTCTTATCAGGCTCGACCAGATGATCGACCTTCACTTCCTGGGCATGGATCTTACGGTAACTCCCGCCTGGAACCCTTTTGTTATCGCAAAAGATCCGGCAACATATCTTCCTATGCTCATCATCCCGGTTCTCGTAGTCGTTACCAACATCGTTATGATGCAGCTCACAAAGATCATGAAGCCCGGCTGGAAGGAAGAAGAAGAGGCTAAGAAGCGTGCAAAGATGAATCCTGCAAGAGCAGGTCAGGCAGGTGACGGCAAGGGTGCGGCAGAAGACGTTACCCAGAACACGATGAAGATGATGAACTGGATGATGCCTGTCCTTATGCTCGTAACAACATTCACGATGCCTGCGGCAATGGGTCTTTACTGGATCATCTCAGGACTCATGAGCATTATCACAAGCGTTATCGTTTATTATATGTTCACCAAGCCTTATGAGGCTAAGAAGGCCGAGATAGAGGCTAAGAAGGATGCCGTATTCAAGAAGTCAGGAAAAGCGGCACTTGCAGGCGCTGACGGTGAAGTTGACGCAGATGCTTCCAAGAAGAACGGCAAGAAAAAGAAGAATTAATTTTGGCTCGAAGGAGGCCTTGTACATATGGAGAAGACAGTAATCAAGACAGGTGCGACAGTTGATGAAGCAATAGAGGCAGCTCTTTCAGAGCTTGGCTGCACAAAAGAGCAGGCAACCATAGAGGTCATTGAAGAAGGAACAGAAGGCGGATTCCTCGGCCTCGGAAGAAAGGATGCAGAGGTTAAAGTAACGTTCAATTCAGAGGATGCAGGCGAGAATACGGCTGCTGCTTCTGATTCTGATGATACATATTTCGGTGACGATGAGAGCTTTGAAGGCGACGCAGTCAGCGAAGCTGAAGATGCAGCTGCCAATTTTGTGGCTGAAGTCCTTTCGGGCATCGGCATTCACGGCAATATGGATTCTTACAGGGAAGATGATACGATCTACATCTCTGTTACGGGTTCTGATTGCGGTGCAGCCATCGGACGTCATGGCGAGACACTTGAAGCCATCTCATACATGACAAATCTTATCGCCAACAAGCACAGTGAACAGAGAGTTCACGTTTACCTTGACGTAGGCGGATACAGAAAGCACAGAGAGCAGGTCATCAAGGGTCTCGCTGACAAGGCAGTATCCAAAGTAAGACGTTCAGGACGCAAGGTTATGATGGAGGCCATGAGCCCCGCTGAAAGAAGGATTGTTCACTCTTATCTTCAGGATGTAAACGGTGTAACAACACACAGTGAAGGTGTTGAACCCAACAGATGCGTTGTTGTTTCTCCTGATACTGATAAGAAGTAATACGCTTAAGACCTTTACTTTAAGATCCTGGCGGGCTTATCTCGATGTATTCGTATGATGACGAACCTATCTGCGCCTGCTCCACGCCGGCCGGAATATCAGGCATAGCGGTTATCCGCATATCGGGTAACGGCTGTGGAAAGCTTGCCGACAAATGTTCCGTCATATTGAGGAGCAGCGGCGAGTATAAAAAGATATCGGAACTTCCCGGCTACACATGCGCGTTCGGATACGTTAAGGATCCGTCCAATGACGTAAAAGTTGACGAAGTCGTTTTCACACACTTTGAAGAGCCTCATTCCTATACGGGCGAAGAGATGGTGGAAATATCTTCACACGGATCCGGTGCGGTCAAGCAGGAGATCTTAAAGTGCCTTGGAATGTCAGGTATCAGAATGGCATATCCGGGTGAGTTTTCGAGAAGGGCATTTATTAACGGCAAGATGAGTCTTGCTTCTGCAGAAGCCGTAATGGATGTTATTAACTCAGAGACCGAAAGACAGCTCGAGGCGGCAGGAAGCCTTTTGTCCGGTAAGCTTGCCGAAGAAATAGAATATATAGAGAGCAATCTATATGATCAGGCAGCGATGCTTGAGACTTTTACTGAATTCGATACAGAAGATCCCGAAGAAGAGGAGACTAAGCTTGAAACCGTGAAAGACAATCTCAGTGATTGCCACGACAGGCTTACGACTCTCTGCAAGGGTTACGGCAAGGGCAGGATCCTTTCAGAGCGCCTCCGCGTAGCGTTGTTAGGCCTTCCCAACAGCGGCAAGAGCACGCTCCTTAATACTCTTACCGGGTTTGACAGAGCGATCGTAACAGAGGTGGCCGGAACCACCAGGGATACCATCGAGGTCCAGCTGAACATAAACGGCATCCCTGTTACTCTCATCGATACTGCAGGTATAAGGGAGACTGACGACGTTATAGAATCCATGGGGATAGGTAAAGCCTATGAAGCAGGCAGAGGCGCAGACATGGTCTTCTACATGATCCCGCCTGACATGACTGCAGATGAAGCTTATTCCGGCGTAAAGGAGATCGTGGAAGACTGCGATTCCGTTACTGCCGTTTTCTCGAAAAGCGATGCCGGTGACAATCCGGACAGGGAAGAGATAGAAGAAAGACTAAAGACTCTTGGCATTACCGGTTTTATTTCGATAAGTGCGGAAGAAGATCTCAATATAGATAAGCTCGAAGATGCGATAATCGACTACTATCAGGAGTTGGGTGGCGGAGCTTCGGAAGGTCTTCTCATAACTAACAGCAGACACTATACAAAATTCTTAAAGGCTTCCAAAAAGCTTGCTCTTGCATTGGATGCGCTTGATAATGACCTTGGAACAGAGGTCTGCGCTTCAGCGTTGAGGGCATGTCTTGATGAGATAGGCGAGGTAACAGGAAAAACGGTATCTGCAACTCTTGCAGACACCATCTTCTCTAGATTCTGCATAGGTAAATAAATGACTGTCAGTGAGGCTCTGGAGCTCGATAAAAGCTTTGAAGCGGGAACATTTGATGTTGCCGTTGTAGGAGCAGGCCATGCAGGATGTGAAGCTGCACACGCGACAGCAAAGCTCGGGCATAACACTATTCTATTCACTCTTTCACTGGACAGCCTCGCAAATCTTCCGTGTAATCCGAGCATCGGAGGAACTTCCAAAGGTCAGCTCGTAAGAGAAATTGATGCTCTGGGAGGCATAATGGGAATAATGGCGGACAAGTGTGCCGTCCAGATGAGGATGCTTAACCGTTCCAAAGGACCGGCTGTTTATTCCCCGAGAGCACAGGAAGACCGCGCGATGTATTCGGTCGAGATGAAACATTATCTGGAGAACCTCCCCTGTCTTACGCTGAAGCAGGCTCATATAACGGAGCTGCTGACGGATGAGAACGGAAATGCCGCCGGTGTCATGACGGAGGGAAGAGCAGTCTACAGAGCGCGTGCGGTAGTCATATGCTCCGGAACATATATGGAGGCAAGGATCATCAGAGGAGAGGTTATTACGGAGAGCGGACCGGACGGACTTCCCAGATCCTGCGGATTATCTTCATCGCTCGCATCTCTCGGCATTCCTCTTTTAAGATTCAAGACAGGAACGCCCGTAAGAGTTAATTCGAATTCAGTCGATTTTTCAAAAATGACAAGACAGGACGGTGAAGATGACATCCCGCCGTTCTCATACAGAAATGAAATGGAAGGAAAGCTGCCTGCTCCTTCTGAGGAACAGATTCCCTGCTGGTCCATATGGACTACGGAAGAGACCCGGAAAGTGATCAGTGACAACATGGACAGATCACCTCTGTACAGCGGCGAGATAAAAGGCATCGGTCCCAGGTACTGTCCTTCGATAGAAGATAAATTCATGCGGTTCAAGGACAAGACAAGGCACCAGATCTTCGTAGAACCCATGGGCAGACATACTAACGAGATGTATCTCCAGGGATTCTCCACGAGCCTTCCTGAAGAGATCCAGGAGAAAATGGTAAAGTCTTTGCCGGGTCTTTCCGAAGCGAAGATCCAGAGAGCTGCCTATGCGATAGAGTATGATCTTGTCGATCCTCTTTCGATCAAGGCCAGTCTCGAATCAAAGATAGTTCCCGGTCTTTTTACCGCAGGTCAGATAAACGGTTCTTCCGGATATGAGGAAGCTGCAGCACAGGGTATCGTTGCCGGTATCAATGCCGCCATGGGATGCCTTGGAAGGGATGCCGTCATCATAGACAGATCCCAGGGCTATATCGGAGTGCTCATTGATGATCTCGTTACCAAGGGAACGAATGAGCCTTACCGCATGATGACTTCACGTGCCGAATACAGATTATTCTTAAGGCAGGACAACGCGGATGAGAGGCTTACGCCCATAGGACATGAGATCGGCCTTATCGATGATGAGTTTTTCGCCAGATTCGAAGAGAAGGTACAGAAGATCGCCAAAGAGACTGAAAGACTTAAGAAAACCTATGTCGCTCCCACTGATGAACTTAAGGAACTTCTGGACACCTGCGGACAGACACTGCCCAAATCGGGGGAGAGCCTTGCGGATCTGATCAAACGCCCGGGCGTTACTTATGATCTTCTTGCTCCCGTAGACAAAGAGCGAAAAGAACTGCCTCGCAATATTACTTTTGCCTGCGAGACGAACATCAAATACGAAGGATACCTGTCCCTTGAGAAAGAGAAGATAGAGAAATTCAAGAACCTGGAGAAGATAAGGATCCCTGAAGATACCGATTATTCGCTCATAAAAGGATTGAGGATAGAAGCTACGCAGAAGCTTACGAAGATGAGACCCGAGAATGTGGGAAGAGCCTCGAGAATATCGGGCGTATCTCCTGCAGACTGTGAAGTATTGCTCGTATATCTCGAGCAGCAAAGAAGGAGACAGAACAATGGCTGATGCTTTCCTGCCAAAAAAGAAGCCTCTTACCAAAGATGATATCAAGCGGTTAAGAGAGAGCCTCCCTAAGAAGGTGGAAATAAGCACCGAAGGAACAAAGGTCACCGGGCACGATGAAGAAGTCGTTGATGTGGCTCCTATCCTTGAGTCTCATTCTGATGAGATAAGCGTCCCCCTGTCTGCTGAGGAGATCCGGGCATTCCAGGTCTATGCATCCATGCTCAAAGAGAAAAATAAGGTTATGAATCTTACTGCCGTTGATGACGATAAGGGAATTGCCATGAAACACTTCATAGATTCCCTGACGCTCTGTCCTTACATAAGGGAAGAACAGGCAAAGGCAGGGGACAAAAAAGCATTGTCCTTTATTGATGTCGGAACGGGAGCTGGCTTTCCGGGACTTCCGGTCAAGATATCCTGCCCTGAACTCTCCGTAACGCTCATGGATTCGCTTGAGAAGCGCCTCAGATTCTTAGATGAGGTCATTACCGCATTAGACCTTAAGGACTGCTCTACGGTCCATTCCAGAGCCGAAGACGCGGGCAGGAACAAGAAATACAGGGAAAAGTATGACATAGCAACTGCCAGGGCAGTTGCAAGGCTCTCGGTCCTTGCCGAATACTGCCTGCCTCTCGTCAAAGTCGGAGGCGTTTTCCTGGCAATGAAGGCCCATTCTGAAGAAGAGGAAGCCGAGGGAACAAAAGCCATTGCCCTTTTGGGAGGCACGATCGAGAAAACGGATACATTCAAGCTTCCCGGGACGGACATGGAGAGGACCATTATTGTCGTAAGGAAGATCCGTCCGACGCCTGCAAGGTTCCCGAGGAAAGCAGGCACACCATCCAAAACCCCCATAGTCTGATATTAGGACATTTGTGCTATATATTATAATACTACGTGCGCGTGTGCGTATAGTTATGGTATAATACTTCAGTTTGTAGAAATATATCTATATAACTAAAGTATTCTAATTACCCGCAAAGTCTTAGGCTGGCGGGCGGAGGCGACAAATGGCAGACAGCGACGACAAGAAACAGGCCAGGCTTCAACAGGAAGCTGAGATGGACGAGGTGTTCAAGTCAGAACAAACAACGATAGTTCCGGTTGACTTAGACGGAGAGATGAAGAAGTCCTTCATCGACTACGCAATGTCGGTTATCTCCGACCGTGCGCTCCCTGACATCAGAGACGGTCTTAAGCCGGTTCACAGAAGGATCCTTTATTCGATGTTTACCCAGGGCTTTACGCCCGATAAACCGTTCCGTAAGTGCGCTACCACGATCGGTGACGTGCTGGGACGTTTCCATCCTCACGGAGACGCTTCGGTATATGATGCTCTCGTAAGACTTGCACAGGATTTCTCTTTAAGACATCCGTTGGTTGACGGACACGGAAACTTCGGTTCGTTAGACGGCGATCCGCCGGCTGCATACCGTTATACGGAAGCCAGGCTCGAGAAGATCGCTCTCGAGATGATGAGAGACATTAATAAGAACACTGTCGATTTCAGACCGAATTTCGATGAACACGAGATGGAGCCAGTATCACTTCCGTCGCGTTTTCCTAACTTCCTCGTTAACGGTGCCGTAGGTATTGCCGTCGGTATGGCTACCAATATCCCTCCGCATAATCTGGGAGAAGTAATCGACGGATGTATCATGATGATGAATAACCCTGACGTAACTGTCGATGAGCTCATGACGGTTGTAAAGGGACCTGATTTCCCTACGGGCGGAGCCATTCTCGGAACTTCCGGAATCAGGGAAGCTTATCTTACGGGTAAGGGCCGTATCATGGTCCGTGCACATGCCGAGATCGAAGAGCATGCCGGTAAGACAAGGATCATAATCCACGACATCCCTTATGCGGTCAACAAGGCAAGGCTCATTGAGCGTATGGCTGATCTCGTTAAGGAAAAGAAGGTTGAAGGCATCTCCGGCTTAAGAGACGAGTCCGACCGTAACGAACAGGTAAGGATCGTAATCGAGCTTAAGAAGGATTCCAATGCTGATGTTGTTCTTAACCAGCTCTATAAGAACTGCTCCCTGCAGGATGCGTGCTGTGCGAATATGCTTGCGCTCGTACCTGACAGCGACGGCAAGCTCGAGCCTAAGCTTGTAGGTCTTAAGGATGCGCTTTTCTACTATATCAAGCATCAGGAAGACGTCGTAACGCGCCGCACCCAGTATGATCTCGAAAAGGATGAGGCCAAGAAGCACATCGACGAAGGTCTCCTTATTGCGATGGATTACATCGATGAGATCATCGCCATTATCAGATCATCACGTACTGAGGCAGAGGCTAAAGTCCGCATGTGCGAGCGTTTCGGTCTTACTGACAAGCAGGCGCAGCATATCGTCGACATGAGACTCGGCCGTCTTACCGGCCTCGAGAGAGAGAAACTCGAAGCTGAGATCAAGGCTCTCACGGAAGAGATCGAATACTTCCACAGAGTCCTTTCTGATAAGGAACTCCTTGACGGCATTATCAAGACGGAGATGACTGAGATAAAGAACAAGTTTGCCACTCCGAGAGTATCCGAGATCATCAACGGTTCTTTCGAGGATATCGATGACGAGTCATTGATCCAGGAAGAGAATATCGTTGTTACCCTTACTCATTTCGGTTACATCAAGCGTCAGAGAATTGACACATATAAGGCGCAGCACAGAGGCGGAAGAGGAATCTCCGGACAGTCCACGCGTGAAGAGGACTATGTAGAGAAGATCATTACCACGACCACGCACAAGTTCCTTCTCTGCTTTACCAATACGGGCCGTGTTTTCAAGATCAAAGGATACAAGATCCCCGAGACTACGTCACGCTCGGCAAGAGGAACGGCGCTTGTTAACCTCCTGAACCTTAATGACGGTGAGACGATAAGGAACATCATACCTATAGACAGTTTTGAGGAAGAGGATCTTTACCTTACCACTGTAACGAGATACGGAGTTATTAAGAAGACTTCGATCGACAAGTATGCAAATATCAATAAGAACGGTCTTATCGCTACAAAGATCCGTGAAGGAGACAGCGTAGTTGCCGTCCAGCTCACGAAAGCGGGCCAGGAAGTCATCGTTGTAAGTGCTGCCGGTAAGTCGGTCAGATTTAATTCCGATGATGCTAGAGATATGGGCCGCGGCGCTACGGGCGTACGTGCAATGAGACTTGCCGAAGACGATGAAGTTGTCGGCATGGAACCTGTTGATCCGTCACGTGAGATCCTGGTCATCTCTGAAAGAGGTTACGGTAAGAGGAGCAAGATCGATGATTACCGTGTCCAGAGCAGAGGCGGTAAGGGAATTATTACATATAAGGTTTCCGAGAAGACCGGAAGACTTTGCGGTACGGTTTCCGTTACGGATGAAGACGATCTTCTCATTATCACGAGTCAGGGCGTTATCATCAGAGTCAGAGCCAATGAGATCCCTACTTTATCTAGAGCAACATCAGGTGTTAAGCTTATCAAGGCAAACAATGCGAGCGTTGTTGACTTTGCTCTGACAGACAGGGAAGAGGACGAGCCTGAAGAGGGTGAAGAAGGAACTCCGGTTTCTGAAGGTTCAGAAGTAACAGCCGTTGCCGAAGAAGGCCTCAGCCCCAATGCGGATAAGGTAGCCGCGCTTGCTGATGAACTTGCAGCCGAGATCGAAGCTGACGGAATTGCAGCTTCTGAGAATGCAGGAGAAGACGAAGGCAAAGACGGAGACGACGATATCTGATGAATATCACTAAGGTTTCAAAATCGATGATCAGGACCGCAGCGGCATTTATCGCTGCGGTATTCACCGTATGTTACCTGGCAACGTTTGCGGTTCCCGCAACGATTGTAAATGCCGATGTGGGCCAGCCTGATATTCCGGTTCCCGCATTAAGTGATGTCCACTGCGCTTCGTACTGCGTATATGACAAGACCACCGGATATATCGTTATCAGCATGAATCCCGATGACCGGATATATCCTGCATCCATGACCAAGATAATGACCTGCATGCTGAGTCTGGAGTACTTAAATACTTCTTCGAAGCTCGAGGTCAGCAAATCCGCCCTTGAAGGTCTTGATGCTGATTCTTCCCTTATGGGAATACTTGAAGGCGAGAAGGTAAAAGTCAGTGAGCTGTTATACGGTCTCATGCTTCCGTCCGGAAATGACGCGGCCAATGTTTTGGGTGAAGGATGTGTTGATGCATTTTTCGAGAAATATCCCGCAGGCGGAACAACGCTTAACAGTGACGGTGTGAATGCACAGTACATTCTTGACACGCTGCACGACAATAAGGACCACATCCTGTTAGCGCGCAAGCTCGAAGCATTTGCGGTTCTCATGAATCTGCGCGCGGAAAAGTTAGGCTGCAAGGGCACGCATTTTGTTAATGCCTGCGGACTCCCTGATGATAACCATTACACTACGGCCTATGATCTTACCCTGATCATGGCAGCCGCATCCGAGAACGATGATTTCAAAACGCTTATCAGCGCGCCCTCGCATGTTTTCGTAAGCACCAACAGACATAAGTCTGATGCCTGGAGTTACGTAAAGAATTCCAATTATCTTCTTTATGATCCCTGGCTTGCCACCAAGACAGCCAACGGGACCGATTCGCATCTTTCCGCCGTTATCGGAGGAAAGACCGGTACCACGTCCCAGGCCGGCAAAGGTCTTACCATCTATACGGTTAATGAGAACGGCCACGATCTCATGATCTCCATCTGCGGCATTCCGCAGGATTATTATTTCTATACTACTATGTATCTTGCTTCGGTTACGGCTTACGGCAATCTTGCCTGCTGGGAGTCTGATCCCGTTACAAGAGTATACGGAACCACTGGTGACTACAGATGGGTCAATGCTCCGACGGCAGAACAGCCGATCTACGATCCGCTTATTGATCCGGGCGACGAACCGAGCGGGTTTGATCTGGTTAAAGAGACGCCGACCCCCACGCCTGTTCCGGAAGATGAACAGACAGAGGAAGATGAACCCGAGAAGGGAGATGCTCTCGTACTGTTTATAAAGCAGAATCCGGTAGTATCCGCGGTAATAGGCGGGCTCATGCTTCTTATTACCATTCTTAATATCGTATTATGGGTTCGTATCAACCGCATCAAGAGCTCAGCCGAAAGAAGAGCGAAGAAGATCCAGACCAAAAAATAAGCTTAAAAAGGGCATGGATCTAAGCATGTTCAGCGCTAAGTTTTTCTCCTCATCCTTACGGCCTGCAATTTAATCGAATAAAGGGTTTTACGACTTTTGAAAAAATTTTCAAAAACGCGAAAAAACTTCTTGACTTAATTCACTCGGTGGTATATTCTTTACGAGCACTTTGACGAAGGCACTACTTGTGTGTGCTCGGAAATCAAAGAAAAAGCGCGGATCTTGAAAATTGAATAGAATGCAAAACTTGAAGTAAAACGGACCTTTTTCAATTCTAAGAATTGAGTTTTTATTAAAGTAATTAGAGCCAAACTGGCTCTCAAAATTTTTTTTGAGAGTTCGATCCTGGCTCAGGATGAACGCTGGCGGCGTGCTTAACACATGCAAGTCGAACGGAGTTTAAGAAGGAAGCTTGCTTTCATTTTAAACTTAGTGGCGGACGGGTGAGTAAC
>JAEFAV010000024.1 GCA_016288885.1 Saccharofermentans sp. | reverse complement strand
TCGGCAGCGATGAATGGAATAAATGGCTATGGGGTAAACATTGGTATGAAGAATCCTATAGACGGCGAATGAACTATAGATATCCTTTTTATCAGAATCCTGATAACACTATCTGGTTCGTTGATTGCTGTTTTTCTTTTGACGCAAAGGATTATGATATGCTTGTCGAAAGATGTCTTCGTGGTTTTGAGTGATGAAGGAATCCTTAGTCAATGTAATTTTTTGTTAGTCAGCAATCTATATAATGATTTTTCAAAGGAGAATCCCTGTTATCCCTATATCCAAAAAACTGCCCGAAAGTTTCCGGGCAGCCTTATCATACCATGTATAAAATTCTCTGATTAATGCAGTTTCCAGGCTTAGTAGAAGTACTGCGACGCGCGATTGATCGCACCCTGGAGTTCGTCGTTTGAATAGCAGTATCCGCCGAAGAGAAGCGTGCCTTTCGAGCTGCCATCAGGATAATATGTGAATGAATATGTGCATCCGTCCATGACACCGGTCTCAATATAAGTCTTGTAGCGGTCGGTCTTATAGGCTGTTTGCGCGAACTTGCAGAAAGCCTTGAAGTCTTCAGGATTCAGCACAAAGTATCCTTCCTCAACCTCGCCCGATGTCTGATATTCACCCTTCATTGTGATCGTTCCGTTCCAGTCGATTGTGTATGAGAAACCAAGTTTCCTGTCGTCGTTGTAATAGTCGATAGGGCCTTCGATCGTCGCATGGATCACTAGCATCGTGCCTTCGCTCGGTCTCTTCTCGTCTAAATCAGAAGTATCGGCAACCAGCTCCTCACCGTTGAATGCCAAGCCCTTCTGCTTATAGATCAGGTCGTACATTTCTACACGCGTTGCCTCATCGAGATTATTTGTCAGCTTATCCATGGCCTCGCCCTTGTAATAAGCGTAGATACCCTCCGACTTGTGCAGGTCGAAGATCTTATCCGGCACCCTGTAGAAGACCACGTTGAAATACTCATCGTTCTCCATCAGAGTCATTGCCGCATCGCAGATATTCTGAATCTCTTCAGACTCCCTGACATATACCCTGACGCTGATCTTGTAGTAGTACTTGTGATATTCAGCTGTTTCCCAGGCATTTTTTGTTGCTGCAACGTATTCGTCGTAGGAATTGATCTTGCCGCCACTGAGAGGGATCGACGCCAGCTCCGATAGCTTCAATCCGTCGAAAACTATCACACTGTCAGTAAAGCAGCCCCCGATCTGGTTTTGTATATGCTCAACGCACTCGTCCGCGTAGTAGTAATTAACATAGGTATCAGTCTTAACATTGCCGAAAAGGTCACACGTTCCCCATACATTCACGCCGTCTTTGGTCTTAAAGGAGAACTCATCGTCCTCCACTCTCACGCCCGTTTTGTAATCAACCTCGAGGCCGTATTTTCTCTCCATCTGCATCTGGACGGTCTGCGCACGGAACTGCGTTGCACCGATATAAACGATCGCGCAGATCGCCGCAGCGACAACCATTGTTCCCAATATTGCCTTTACAACTTTTATACCCTTCATAAGGCTTCCCCCTCTGTAGACATTGTACCCCATGTTGATAATTTGAATACAAATTAGAGAGGGGAAATGTTGCAGCTTGATCGCTTGTTGAGATCTTGTACCGATCCCTTTGGCACATCAGCAAGATATGCGTTGCGTTTTTATCTTTGCATATTACACGGGGATTAAAGCAGATGCCGTGATATAATTCTTTGTGAAGAATTTTTAATATGGGATAGAAATGTTGAGAAGAATATTTTTTATCTGCCTAATATGTATTGTTGCTTGCAGTGTCATAGCGTGTAGCAATCGACAAGAAAAGTATTCCTCACCCAACGGAGAGAATACAATAATTGTCGAATATGACTTAGCGAGCAGACCCCACGTGAAATATAACGGTGATATCATCTGGAAATATGAAGACAGCGGATTCAATGAAGAGGTGTTTTTTCAAGTCGAATGGATAGACGATGATACTGTAAAGCTTATTTTCAATGATGAGAGTCACAATGGTAAGTATTACGAAGAGTTTGAAATAGATTTGTAGATCACAAAATCATTGAAGGACAAGGTATAATCTTAAGTGGCGAATTAGGGGTCAGGGTGATAATCCATGTTAAAGAAGATCATCATATCTGTCATGATTCTCAGCATGCTCGCGGGGGTCTGTTCGTGTGCAAAAGCACCGCGCCCGCAGAGTCAGATCACTGATGTAGTCAGTCAAGATCGACGGTGGCGAACACGTGTGGCCTACAGAGGATATAGCAGGATTCAATGCTAACGAACTGATACTGGATTTCTTTGATCAGTGCTCGTGACCGGTCTTCAGTCAGTACGGAAGATTAGCATATTTATTCCGGTGTATATGCGAACTGATACTCAGGGTTTCCCAAAACTGCTCCGTCTAGTTTGAAGGTCAGATCCTTAATATCAGTACCCTCGGGAACAAGGAAGAACATCTTTATTTCTGTCGCCATGTACGAAGATGCAGATGACGGCCAGAAACCGTATTTCAATTCCGCTTCGGAACCGTTGTAGGTCAAGGAGCATCCCTTTGAAACGTTTTTATAAACAGCTTGCCTGAATTCATCGTCTTTCAGGTTTTCGGTCGTCAACTTATCAGTTGATTGAACATTAATTACGACCTTAAAAGTATCGAAACCTTCATAACTGACGGTAACTCCACCTGACATCGGGATACCATTAACAAACTCCGCGCTGACAACATCACATTGAGCTTCACTTGGAATACACGAGGAAACGCCCACAAGCATTACGGCAATCAGCACAAACGAGAAAATCTTCTTAATAGCGGACATAAAGCACTCCTTTCATATACAAGGGGATGTCACGGTCAATGATACGTTCTATGCCAAATCGGGTTTCTTAAGAAACCACTTCAATAAATATATATCATGTTCAGGAGTGTTATCAATAAGCATTTAGGTTCCCTCTCGTTTTTCAGGTGCTTTTAATCCCAGTTTCTCTACCATTTTCGGATAATAATCAAAACTGACACCCAGGATATAATCTATTTCACGGAGAAGGATATCCCAACCAAGTATGGACCCATGCCATAATCCATCCTTGCCGATAACGGGTTTAAAACTCTTGTAAAAAATTTCATAATGTTGATCGTATACGGATCCGATCGCATCTTCACGCTTAAAATCATAGTTGCCAAGATAATTCAGTTTTTTCTTGAAACCCCTGAATCCGTCTACCATCAATACGCGGTGATCTTCTTTTATGTATCCCTCTTTACCATGCAGAGAATAATTAGCCATCGGGATCTTATCAAGATCTTCGATCCTTTCCGGCAAAGAAGTGCAGAACTTGAGATATATCAGAGGGTATTCATCCGGAAATCCTCTCACTCTGAAATCCACACAGGCGGCACCATCCACAAGGACGATCACATAATAATTGTAATATATCTTTCCTTTAAACCGTTCATCGTTAAGCTGAAAATAGTAAATATCGTTTACAGCCAATGGAGACACTTTCTTTTTCAGCGGTTTGAATTCTTTTCTCGGCGGCTGTTCAGACAAAAGCTTTGCTTTCAACTCTTTAAGGACTGCTTCGCGCTTAGTTTTCTCCCTACCTTCCCAACGCTCAAGATCTCCGCCATCATCAATAAGTGAAATGGCTTTATCTTTCACCTCAGGTAACAGCCGCCCAAGCTCGTATGAATAAGAAGCGATGGCAAACCAGAAATCATACTGATCATCCATATCATTTACAAAATCACGGCATAATTCCAATACAGACTTAAGCGCCTCTTCATCGCTTTTGCCAAGAAGCAGTTCAGCCTTGAACTCTTCCTTCACATCAAGTGCCACATCACTTTGAAATATCTTTACACCCCAAGCACCCATAATATATCCCCCATATATGATCAGTTCCTTAGAGTCACACTCTCTGACTGATTAATTATAGCATGTATAAATCTGACACCGGCTTTATCGCAATCTTGATATAATGAAGATGTTATAAGTTATTCTTTTAATTTAGTTATCTGGCTGATGGGGGGCCTTTATGAAGACTGAAATAAGCCTTAATGGAAACTTTATCAAGAGATTTATTGCTGCTTCGTTGGTTGCGTTTATCTTCGTCGCGTTCTTTTCGAGGATTGTAATGGCCGATACGGGACCGAAGCGTTCGATCGATATCAAGATAATCAATGCGCCCGCAAAACCATACTTCGTTGCGCTTGTCATGCCGACTGAATATGCAGCAGACATCAATGACAAACACAGATACGATCACATTCCGGAAGACCACGACTGGGTCAGGGAGATCTTCTATGAATATAACGAAGACGGCTTCAGGCTGTTTACCTACGCAGGCGGAACGAATTCCATCAAGTATTCAGAATACCCCGGAGATTTTTATAAGGGCGAGAACACGATCAGTTACGGCTACATGGTGCCCTCTACATTCAAGGTCATGGTTGTGACAGAGAGCGGCGAGGTCACCGTCAGCAATGAGATCACGGCAAAGATATTCCACTCGAGATGTGAATACGATTATTCCACTAACACTCTGAAGGAGGTATATGTTCCTTCGTTCGGTATAGACTTCTTCATCGAGACAGGGTTGTATCCGGTAATCACATTGGTAGTGGAAGGCATCATTCTTCTTTGCTTCGGATTGTTCAGGAAGAAGAACCTGAAGTATTTCCTGATCATCAATATTGCAACACAGTTCCTGCTGTTCGTATATAATTTCCTGTCGAGATTATTCGTGCCTGTCTTTAAAAATCACTTCACGCTCTGGATCATAATGGAAATTGTAATTATGGTTATTGAGACCATTTGGTACAGTAAGAAACTCGTCAACAAACAGGACAAAGTATCAATGGTGAGAAACATTTTCTATGCGATCACCGCAAACCTCATCAGCGCATTAATCGATTTACCGGTATTACTGATCATGGCGCTCATGAGAAACCGTTTATGAGAAATAAGAAGAATGTATGGGGTTAGAGATTTGATGCTTAACAAAAAACACATTTTGATATATATCCTTATCGCAGGTATCATCTTCACTCTGGCTGCCTGCTCGAACGTGGCTGATACCCAGGTTCCCTCGTCTGCAACTTCGACAAGATCTTCGAACTTTAAGGCTCCTGATATGCCGGATGATATGGATCACGAACCTCCTCAGGGGATGGGATTCGACATTTCAAATAAGGATATCTTTGAAAAGGGTTATTACGCCGTTCAATACGATTCGTTCTCAGGTGCATACTTCGCCTGGTCATCGACAAACGAGTCCGGATCAGACATAGAGTGGAGTGTATATCTTTCTGATAATGAGCTCTCGGAAGACGAGATCAAAGAGTTGTCCAAAACAAAACCGCTGGCGGTTAACGAAGGCTCGGATGCAATACGCGAGGGACAGTGGATTTACGTCCTTTGCAACATTAATAAAGAGACTGCATCCGCTCCAGTCGACTCGACATTCCATCTATCAAGTTTCAGGGACTACGCCTGACGGTCCGCTTCAATAATCAAATCGGTATTTGTAGAGGTTCTTTATGATTCAAAGAATATGCAGGCTGCTTAAAGATGAGCTTTTAGACAATGGTTATGAATATGGTTTTTATCTGGACGGAAAGACTTATAAGCCTGATATGTCGAATGGATTTGATAAGGAATTCTTTGACCGATTATTGTCAGAGTATCGCGTTCAAAATCCCCGGGATACCATGCAGGCAAAAGTTGGTACCTGCAATGACATAGTTGTTCTGATGAAAGCTATTCTTGATGAACAGAGTGTCCCGAGTAAGATTTGGCTTTTACATGACAGGCAATACGGAACGTTCCATACAGTTTTGACCTTTTACATAGAAAACAAAACTATATACCTGGAATTGACACCTCAATCTGCAAAATCTTGGTATGGGAAAGAAATAGTTTTTGATAACGAGCAGGGCTTTATATCCGAATATAGTAAAGACGGTTGTGAAGTAATTGAAATTACTGACTCTGTTGTTGTCGGAGAGGCACCGGAGTTTATTCTTTCCAGAATGGATCAATAAATCATAAGTTATACTTCTGTTTCTTATACTTCCTGACATGAAACACAAAGTTTCAGACCAAGTTTTCCCATTCTATCCATAAGCTCAGGATCAAACTCCATATTGCACTGTTTGTCGTAATAGTAGATCATCCAGATCTGCGAGTCTGAAAAATCGACTCCCAATTCCAGAAGTTCCTTCTTGTTGTTTTCTGCCAGATTCAAAAGCCATGCTATTTCGCCGTAATGAATCGGACCGTCAGGATCCTCCGGCAGATCGTCAGGGACATTAATACGGTTATTATCGAGCTTAATATTCAGCAATTCCTCTATTTTGGGCAAATCAATATTCTTACCATACAAAGTCATCCAGAAAAGCATTTTAGATTCCATTTTATCCTCCCGACCATCACAGGTAGAGTTATTATATCAATGGTATGGACCGATGAACCAATAAATCGGTACGATTGTTGTTGGGAAAGACTATCTACGGATTTGTTGTGATCTTACTCTTAGTTGAATGCCAAAGAATATTATGATGTTATTTTAATATCATAAAAAGCGAATAATTATTTCTCGACCACCGAACATTTCGCATCTGCTAATCGTCAATAGAGTAGATGCGGACAAAGGAGGCAAATTCAGATGACTGACAAAGAACTTGAAAAGATCTATAACGAAGCTTACAAGGCAGTTTACTGGACAGCTATGGTGCTTCTCAAGAATGCTGCTGACGCTGAAGATATAGTTCAGGATACTTTTGTAACCTTGATTGAATCCTATGACTCGATAAAGGATAAAGCAAAGGTTATGCCATGGCTTAAGAAGATCGCTGCCAATAAGTGTCTTGATCGCATTAAGCTTTCGAAAACAGATGCTGTAGAAGATGAGTTCTTTGAAGATGTTGAAGCAGTTCCTGAAGATTTCCTGCCCGATACGATCGTTGAATCGGCAGAAATGCGCAAGATCATCATGGATATCATCGAAAGATCATTATCCGATGACATCAGAAGGACACTTATCCTGTTCTACTTTGATGAGATGAGCACGAAGGAAATTGCAGAGACACTTGGTGTTCCGGAAGGAACAGTCCGCCGTCGTCTTAACTTTGCCAGAAATAAGATTAAGAAGGAGGTCGAGAAGTATGAAGAAGAAAACAAGACGAAGTTGTTCGGTATGGCTGCTCTGCCGTTCCTGAGCAAGCTTTTTATAAAAGAAGCAGAGCAGGTGCCTTTCAAGGCGATGCCCGCTTCACTTACAACCCTGTCCGCATCAGCACAGGCTTCTGCCCAAGGAGCCGGAACAAAGATCGCTGCATCAGCAGCAAAGAAAGGAACAGGGATTATTATGAAAAATGTAATTATTGGCGGTATCGTTGCAGTAGTAGCAATTGGAGCTATAGTAGGAACAACTATCGGTTTATTGAGCAAGAAAGCTGATACGGAACCGAAGAATACAGCTGTAAATGAAGTTGTTGATAACCGTCAGGATAAAGCAGACAAGGATGATACAACTGACGGAAATGACATAGTCAGCAACGACAGCGGTTCTGAAACGGCAAACGGATCCGGCATTACAGGCTTTAGTGCTGTTGGAAAGATGACGACTCCTTATGGTGATTATTATCTAAAGGAAACATTCGGTGAGTTCCTTGAGCAGTTTGCTTCTTCTGACAAATTTGAGATAAAGATCTCAGATAAAGAAGGCAATAAATATACGATGGATGATCTGGATACAGTCATTGATTCCAAGTTTGTCTCAGCAACCGTAAAATGTGATTTAGATCTCGTATGCAATATAACAACTCAAAGAGTCAGCGGAGAAAAATTGGGTGATATCAGAATAGAGATGTTCAAGACTAACGAATTGACAACATCACTGGAAATGAACGGTTTTATTATCTATTTGGGAAAGACGACCATTGATGATATCGTTTCCGGAATCGGTGATTTCTCAAAGAGAACTAATACGGATGAAAATCTTAATGCATATCCGTATATATTTGAAGGGTGTGAATTAGGTCAATGTGATGTTAATTGCAACGATGATGGAACTGTAAAATATGTGGCGGTAAATGCCATAGACACATTCCACAGAATCTGAGTTTTTCATCAATGAGTATACAAAATAATTAAGATGTGAGCCGGAGGAAACATGTTTCTTCCGGCTTAGTTCTTTAATATAATTACTTGCAATTTAATACACTAAGCTCCTGTTCGGAATCTTACTAAAAAAATAGGGCTCCGGAATTCCGAAGCCCATGTTTTTGCCTAGAATGTATGAAGCTCAATTTACGTAATTTTCACGGGTATGAGCGTTCCGTCATCATTTACGTCAAAATACAGATTCGTACCGGAGAGGTTCTGGCCGTTCCAGGTCATGTCCTCACATCCGCAGAATGACAGGGCCGGAGACGGAACATCGTGTATATTACAGTCCTTAAAGTGGAGCCCCCTGGTCTGGCTGAAGTATGTTGCTCCGGAGCTGCACTCATAGATCTCGGTGCTTATGATTTCGATGTTGGTGCATTCCCATGTCTCGACGCCCAGGTCTCCGCAGCCGTAAAGGCTCATGTTCTCGACCCTGATATTCTTGCAGTATTCGAAATCAAGAACTCCGCCGGCACAGGTTCCCATCTCTTTCGTATGGCCTGCCGTGAAACCTTCGACAGTCACGTCCTCACAGTTATCGAAGCTGAGTACGTCGGCATAGCGCGGGAGGGCTTCAAGTGTCGTTGCAGCAGGATCGGAATCTTTTGCCTTGATGATCAGATTATGTACATCGTGGATGACGAGTGCAGAACCGTCATATCGTTCTTCCCAGCTGTAGAACTCGGTGCCTATGCCGCCGTAATTCTTTGCCTCGTACAGGTTAAAGTTTGTTCCGTCGAGGACGATGGTACGGTCAGATCCGATGGCTTCGAGGAACTCGTCGACCGTCGTTACTTCGATCTCGGTTCCCGCAGGGACGTTCTTTGCCTCCAGGGTAGGAACGGCCACGGCCTTTGTAACTACTGTATCCGGATCGATGTCACGAAGTTTCATAGATGTGAACTGCTCAGCATCAAGTGTGTTGCCGTCAGTATCGGCCGCTTTGATATATGCACCTGCCTGATACCAGTCGTAACAGTTATTATCTTCAAAGAGGCAGCCGTCGATCGTCGCGCCATACTGCTCAAAATAGAAAGCACTTTGTTTGAATGTGTTTTTTGTTACCTCGTTGGAGAGGAAGGCTGCGTTTTCCATACCGATCGTGTAAAGCAGGCCTTGTGTCTTGTTGTCGTGGATCTTGCAGTTATAGACCGTAAATCCCGTGCCGTAGTAAGCGGTGAAGAGACAGTATGCCTCATGATCGTTTTTGCGTGTTCCGTGATCATGAATATCACAGCCGCTGACAAGAACATCCTCGCATTGCATAACATCAACCGCGCCGTCAGTGCATTCATAGATGTCGCAGTTCGTGACGTTGAGCTTTTCGCAGCCAAGTCCTTTGACACCTATCGTGCCGCATCCGTAAAGGCCGCAATTGTCTACATTAACGTCCTGGCAGTTCTCCATGAGAAGGACGCCACCTGTGCAGAAACCCGGTTCCGTCGTATGACCGGCTGTGAAGTCTGATACTGTGATCTTACTGCATCCTCTGAATTCGATTACATCCGCATATCTCGGAACTGCCTCGATAATTGTCTTGCCTGTTCCGGCGCCGCGGATCGTAAGATCTTTAACATCATTGATGACCAACTCGGCATCGACATCGCTTACGTCTTCCATGCCTTCGAGGTTCCATGAATAATAGTCGCTCTTGGAATCCTTGCCATAATCAGATGCCGTGCTCAGATCATAAACGCCTTCGGCAAGTTCGATCACGGTATTGGGAGCGATCGCGGAAAGGAACTCATCAACGGTCTTTACCTGGATAGTGCCGCCTTCCGTTTTGGTAACGGCCTCAGGTTTGGTTATGGCATCTGGCTTTTCTGAAGCCTTTTCTGAAACAGGGCCTGCAGCAACTCCGCAACCTGTAAGAAGTGCTACAGCAAGTATAGATGAAAGCAGGCGGGTGCCGCTCTTTTTATAATTCATTATTTGTACAAGCCTTTCTTTGAGATTTCTTTTTTCAGTCGCAAAACTCGTTGCGACAACTGCTGAAGGCAGAGGTGATTGTGCTGCCATCAAAAGGAGTGAGTTGCCGTAAGACTGTTTCTCGTCTTTGTCCATGAAACGCAGGAGCATCTCGTCGCAGCTTAACTCGCATGAACGGTTAACCTCCCTGCGGATGACCCAGGCTATGGGATTGAACCAGTGCAGGGAAAGAACTGCTGAAGCTGCCCACTTGTAGAGCGTGTCAAAGCGGCGGTAATGTGTAAGCTCGTGACGGAGAATGTTGAGCAGGAGCTCTTCATTGTACTCGCGACGGGGCAGAACGATCTTCGGCTTGAAAACGCCTAACAGCATGGGTGTGCGTGCTGAATCCGAAAAGTAGAGCGCAGGCTTTCTGCCTGGGATCGAAGCGTATACCGCTTTGGTAAAGCTGTCCGGTTCCATAAGTTTTTTCTTCAGGTTGAAGCTGAAATGGAAATACGAGAATACTGTGATCCCCATGCTCACGAATGCACCTGATGCCCAGACCGATAGCCAGAGCGCAGGTGACCGCCAATCAATTGCAGGCGCAGCCTTCGGGACAGCTTCGGAAACTGTCATCTGATGTGTTTCCGTTTCATTAAGGGTAACTTGAGATCCGGTTGTTTCGGCTGTATCAATTTTCACACCATCGCCGTGATCGATCCCTGAAACATGACCCGGGTTCTCCTGAACGTAGATTTCGCTGTAAGCAGCGGGAACTTCAGAAACGGTTGTGTCAGCTGTTGTCGCCCCTGTTGCGGGAATAAGTCCCGGAAGGGGCAATGTGAAACGCAAAAGTACCAGAAGCCATGCATAGTAATAAACCGTGCTCGGCATTTTTCGCAAAACGGTATAGCGCAGACACATGAGAAGCAGCGCAAGAACACTACCGCTGATGGTCATTAAAAGTAATGAATACATTTTCCTATTCCTCCACCTTGAACATATCACGTAATTCGGCAATATCGTCCTGAGAAAGGCCTTCCGAATCGACAAGAGAAGCTATCAGATCGCGGGCTTTTCCGTTATAGATACGGGTAATGAGATCCTTAGTAGCCCATGAACTGTATTCCTTCTCCGTGATGACGGGAGAATAGTAGTAAACATTTCGTTTTTCCTGACGCACTGCGCCTTTTGACACGAGTCTGGATATCAATGTCTTGATCGTCGCAGGCTCCCAACCTTTTGATTCCTGAAGCTGTTCGCGAATCGCCGTAACGGGCAAAGCGTCCTTTGCTCGCCACAGCAGTTTCATGACTTCCAGCTCGGAATCAGTAATTTTGCTGGCAAGGTTTTCTGACATAAAATTATCCTCCATATTTGCGGTCTACAATTGTAGCTTAAGCAGATTCAATTTATCATTGCAGGTTACAGTTGTCAACCGAAGCAACAGTATGCCCCAAAATTGCCTAGAAGAGCATCCGATTACCATCTTTTGATAGTTTTAATCTTACTTGTTATTATTCCTTCTGCTTATGATTTGTTCGGTTGTAATGATATTGCATCAAAGGTGCCGAACTATGCAGTTGAGCGTGAAAAAGCCTTTTCATCCTATGGTTTTACGAGGACGGATTCCGGTCTTGTAAGCAAAGATGGATCTGTTTTTTACGGGTATATGCGCATCAGACAAAAATAAGCTCTTGGCTGTGTCTGCTATTCCTTTTTAAACAGACAATTGATAACGGGGTATAATTATAGTCAGTATATCCTATGGATTCTTAGACAGAACAGATTTGGATTTCTGTTTCTCAAGTTGATAGTTTGGGTTGCTGACTTCCTATCCTGCTTAAATACTGTGCAATAGTACGTTTTACATCATCCGGATCATCAGTCATGCCACGCCTGACCCAAAGAGATATGACATTCCATATGCCGCCGGTGTTAAGCGAAATGAGGTAATCTGAATCAAGTCCTTCGAAAAGCTTTGAAAAGGGATTAAGCTCCTGATTCTGCTTCGTCTTCACAGACATTATGAACTCGTTCATGCCCTGAAGAACGACATAGAACATGTCGTTTTTATCCAGAAGCATTAACAGCTTTTTGTTCTCTACCGCAAACTCGAATATCGTTGTAAGCACATCACCTCTGGCATTATTTACGATCTCGAAATAATCAAGAAGAATGCTCCTTATATGCGAACGAAGAACATCATCTTTGGAACTGTAATTACGGTAAAACGTTTTCCTTACCAGATCTGTCTCAAGGATGATCTGCTTTACGCTGATATCTTCATAAGGGTATTTTTCCATAAGCTTTAGGAGCGCATCAGTTATCTGTTTGCGCGATCTTATTGCCGAAGGATTATTGGATTCATTCATATGTAATCTCCTGTTTTCAAGTGACACAAAACCATGAGATTGTGTATCTTTCTTCATTTCTGTTGATAAGTTATCTGCCTGAACATATTATTGCATAAAGTACACAGATGTGTAACTTTCGGGAAAGGGAGATATATCGTGAAGATCGTGATAATCAATGCCAGTCCGAGATCTGACGGCCTGACGGCCGCCATACTCAATGGTATCTCAAACACACTTACGGAAAGAAATGTTGACGTCAGTTATTACGATCTTGGCAGACTCTCGATGGCGCAATGTTTTGGCTGCTGCTCCTGCTATAAGACAGGGTATTGCGTCATTGATGACGATGCCGAGAAGGTATCACATGTCATAGCAGATTCTGATGGAATAGTTCTCGGAACTCCCACTTATGCAAGTAATGTCTCAGGCCTGATGAAGGTCTTCATAGACAGAGGACATTTTGTTATCGAGCAGTTACTCAGAGGCAAATACTGCGTTACAGTGGCAACAGGCGAGAACTACGGCAGCAAAGATACAGTGAAAGTATTGGATAAACTCGTTCTTTATTCAGGCGGACGTCTTGTGAAAAGAATTGCTGTCAATGAACCATTCAACAGTGTAAGACTTGGTGCGAAACATTCTTCGAAGATTGAGCATCTCGCAAGTAAGGCAGGAACGAAATTATACGATGCTGTTATCAGACAAAAGAAATATCCTCTGCAAGCTCTTTATCACAAGATCATATTCGAATTAGGGATAAAGCCTTTTGTGCTTCGTAAGGGCGATAAATACAGCGGAGTGATCAGAAAATGGAAAGGGGAGATAATTTAAATGAGAGAATATCTGCTGCTGTTACCGCTGATCTTTATTTTTCACGACATGGAGGAAATGGTCGGATTCGGCTGGTTCTTCAGGAATAATCCTGAGCTTTACAAACGCTTCCCGAGAACGCTGAAAAACTATATCGGCTTTACAGAGATGGGAATGACGATCGGCGTTTATGAAGAGTTCTTTCTCTTTGGCGGCGCTGCGCTCCTGGCTTACTATTTCCCTTCTAAGATCCTTTATGCGGTTTGGTTCGGTTTCTTCATGGCCTTAGCAGGACATTTTGTTATTCATATAGGGCACACGATCTATATACATAAATATATTCCAAGCTTTATTACCAGCGTAATAAGCCTTCCCGTCAGCGTATTAATTCTGCTATCGAGTGCAAAGCATATGATGTTTGATTGGATCACGATTGCTGGGATCACAATGTCGATCCTTATCATGATAGGAAACTTCTTTCTGCTTCATGCGCTAATGGGAAAAGTTAATAAAAAGATCAACAGTCCGGACAAGAAATACAATATCGTACCGATACCCGGAAAATTCTGAAAACACAGTATATTGCCAGCGCTGCCTGATAGAGCATGAAACGGGAATATGATATGATTTGATCAATATTTTCCGTGAAGGAGAATCAGTCATGGATTATGAAAAACTGCTTTCATGGTATAAAGCTAAAGCCTGCATAATATCCGTTGATATCTATCCGGATGACCATTATGGCAATATCCGTATTGTGGCCGGAAATAAGGCTCATTGCGATGATATGCTTAAAACCATGCATAAAGAATTCATTCCCGGTTCGCCTTACGCTGAGTATCTGCCTGAAAACAAGAATTTCGAAGATTTCTGCTACCGCAGTTCAATTCTGGGTCAGCCTCTTCATACATATGTTGAGCTCCCTTTCATGAATCTCTGGCTAAACATGTTCCTCCTTCCTTTGGAATCAGACAAGGAAAATACAGGTTACTGCTTGTATTTGTATGATGTTGCTCCAAAAGCTGATTCCGGGCAGAGAGCCAGCCTTTCGGCTGATACGGCTGCAACCGTTCTTGAGACCTGCATCAAGCTGCGCGGATCTTCGAACATCAAAGAGACTATCAATGAAGTAGTTAACAATATCCGGGAGATCTGCGAATCCGACCATTGCTGTATTCTGCTTGTGGATAAAGATACCCGTAAATGTGAGACGTTCAGCGAATCGATCAATCCCGGAAAAGGCGTTAAACCGATGGATACTTTTTTGGATGACGGTTTCTTTGACATTGCCCAAACATGGGATGGCACCATTGGCGGAAGCACTTGCATTATCATAAAGAATCAGCAGGACAGAGAGTGGCTTGAATCCGTTAATCCTCTGTGGTATCAGTCTCTTACAGGTGCGGGTGTATATAATATCGTTCTGTTCCCTCTTATCTATAACGACATAACGCTCGGATATATGTGGTCACTGAATTTTAACGAGGAGAATACGGTAAAGATCAAAGAAACGCTTGAGCTTACGACGTTTTTCATTGCTTCGGAGATCGCGAACTACCAGCTGCTTCAAAAGCTTAAGATCATGAGCACAATGGATATGCTTACAGGTGTTAAGAACCGTAATGCGATGAATAATACAATAAGCAGCATCATCGACGGAAAGATCAGGATCAACTATCCTTACAGCGTGATCTTTACTGATCTGAACGGCTTAAAGCGCATTAATGATCAGAACGGACACACCGAGGGTGATAATCTCCTTAAAACTACAGCTGACATCTTCATCGGAATTTTTTACGATGCCGATGTATTCCGTGCAGGCGGTGATGAATTCATGATCCTTGCTTATGATATGGATGAGAAAATGCTCGAAGCGCGCTTAAAGAGAGTAGCTGAACAGACTAAAAAGAATAATATTCAAGTCTCTATAGGAACATTTGTGGTCCATGAAGGTGATGACATCCGTACTGCGATGCGCAAAGCAGATGAGAGAATGTATGCCGATAAGAATGCATACTATGATAAGCATCCGGAGCTGAAATACAGATAGACTCTTTATAATGTGAGGCTATCCTTCGATCTTTACATCTTTGAAATCATTCTGTATTTCACTTTGGTTTTTGAGTGTTTCTTCAAGCTTTTCGATCTGTCTGGCGCCGATCCTCTCCTCGAGGTTTTTTCCAAAGTAACACCCCTTAAGCATGAAGAGGCACATAAAGATCACGCTGCACCAATGAATGTTTTTCTCATTCTTAATCCTTCCCTGTCGTTTACTTTATCACAAAAGGAAACTATAAAACAAAAAGGGGTGTCATCAAGACAACCCCTTTAATCTTTTATATTGTTTTCCGGGCTTATCCTTCGATCTTAGCAACGACCGAGCCATCGTTATTGTAATAGATGTACGTTATCGTAGAATCACTAATACCGTAATCCTTCTTGATCGATGCCTTCAGGTTTTCGATCTCTTTATCCAGCCCGCTGCTTTCCAAAGATGATTTTACAGCAGCTACCTGCTCAGCATTCAGATCCATCTTGTAGTAATACTTATATGTGACATGATTGCCCTCGACCTCTACCTTTGCATCTTTGAACGTGGTCGAAAATAACGGGACGTTCTTGATCTCTTTATTCAGTTCTTCGAGCTGGGAAGAGCTGATCCGCTGTTCTAAAGTCAATCCGCCGCCAATGCATCCGGTAAACATGAAGATGCACATAAAAACAACTAAAACACTAACTGCTGCTTTACGCATAAAAAAACCTCCGGGTTCTGTTCCCTAATAAAATTTCATCCCCAAAATGAAGAATCTGTTCAATAGTACTCGAACCCTATTTTTATGTCAACGAGAGCTTTGGCATTTACGTACTCTTCTCCCCTTGACTCATTATCCCAACACCGATAATTTAATAATGGTTCTTGATAAAAAGGCTGCTTAGTCAAAAATATTAATGAGAAAACAAAAATGATCACACACCCCATACCGCCCGTATTTGACAAAGACTCCCGTGTTTTGATTCTGGGAAGTTTCCCCTCGGTAAAGTCAAGAGAAGAAGGTTTCTTTTACGGTCATCCGCAGAACCGTTTCTGGAAAGTAACTTCCTCCATTTTCAGTGAGAACACTCCTGTTACCATCGGCGATAAGAAGTCTTTTTTACTTAGAAATCATATTGCACTATGGGATGTCATAGGCTCATGTGAGATCGACGGCTCGTCCGATTCAAGCATTCGGAATGTAACCGTAAATGACATAACTGTAATTTTGGAATCCGCAGACATAAAGGCTATATATCTTAATGGCAGGAAAGCATATCAACTGTATCAGAAGTATTTATTACCCATGATCAGGCGTGACGGAATCTGCCTGCCGTCTACAAGTCCCGCCAATGCATCATGGAGTCTTGAGAGACTTTCAGAAGCGTGGAAAACAATCAAATTATGAGCATGTTAAGGGATGCATCGAGATATCATTTTCATTGGAAAAATATTTAATTTTTTATATGAAAACAGTAGGTTTTATCTTATAATTTATTCTATTAGCTTTTATGCCGGAGGTGACCTATATGACTTTTGAAGAACTGATGGATTATGCGATCTCTCGTGACTGTTCTGACGTACACATTACCCAAGGAACTAATCTTGCTGTCAGAAGATACGGTATGCTCCATATCCTTGATGAGCGCCCGACATCCGAAGAAGCCCAGGATATGATCTATACCATCCTGACTCCGGAAGAGATCAAACGCGTTGAAGAAGGCGAAGACGTCGACGTCGGCCGTATGATCGACAACGGTGTCAGAGTCAGAGCCAATGTATATCATCAGCGTAACAACCTTGCCTGCAGCATCCGTCTTCTTATGGCAGAGATACCTGAATTTGAAGCTTTGGGTCTTCCGGAAGTAATCAAGACTCTCGCTACGGCCAACAACGGTATTATCCTTGTTACCGGCCCTACGGGTTCAGGTAAGTCGACCACTCTTTCTTCAATCGTTGATTTTATAAATAAGAATGTTGCCAAGCATGTTATCACAGTCGAGGATCCTATCGAATATATCTATCCTCACAACCGTGCAATGATCCATCAGCGTGAGTTGGGACGCGACGTTAAATCATTTGCTTATGCGCTTCATTCAGCACTTCGTGAAGACCCGGATATCATCCTCGTAGGCGAGATGCGTGATTTCGAGACTATTTCAGCAGCAATCACCGCTGCCGAGACAGGACACCTTGTTCTTTCAACACTTCATACACAAAGCGCTGCACAGACCATCAACAGGATCATCGACGGTTCTCCTATCGATCTGCAGGCAACGATCCGTTCACAGTTTGCTGCAAGTATCCGCGGCGTTATCTCACAGCAGCTTCTGCCGACAACTGACGGCAACGGCCGTGCACTTGCTACTGAGATCATGGTCGGCACAAGTGCCATCAAGAGTCTTATCCTTGAAGATAAGATCCAGATGATCCCCGGTGCCATTCAATCCTCAGCCCACCAGGGTATGCATACACTTAACAACGACCTTCAGAGGCTTGTCAACCTGGGACTCATTTCAAGAAAGACAGCCATGGATGCTGCTTATGATCCCAATGAACTTGAAAAACTGCTTGGTATCACCACATATAATTATTGATCACCAGTTCAGATCAATTCAGGAGCTGTCCCGGAGCATGACGGGACAGCTCTTTTTTATGTTTTGATTCTCGTTGTATAATATTAGTCAGGAAAAGGGGTATTCTTTATGATTATCTTCGGTTTGTTCTTTATTTATTTAGGAGGGGAAAGAACAAAATGAAACTGAAACTAAACAGATCTCATATGAGGAGAGTCGTGGGAGCACTTGCCGGCCTTACGTGTCTGCTTCTGATCTCCACGATAAGTTATGCTGCCGGATTCGGACCTTCGGGGGCACCTGACACTGCGCAATTCGCAACTGATCTTGCATTCTACGGAGGTGCATTCTCGACGGCGGTTACTGCTTCAGTAAACCCGTCAGCTACCATGGCCGTTCTTGCCATTCTCGGTTCCATCGAGAATGCTGCCGTGTATTCACCTGATTCCGCGGTCCTTTGCAACATCGCTGATTTTCTGAACGGGATTCCGATCATAAGGGAAGTCGGTAAACTTCCGATCGCCAATCCCTGGGCAGCAGTTTTTCTTACACTTGTAGCAGTTGCTCTGATAGTTGTACATTCATTTGCCGAATCCAAAATGGTATCTGAAGAAACCATCGATAAACTGGATAAATACATCGGCTACATCTGTACTGTATCGATCTCCCTGCTTCCCTTTGTTACCACGGAAGCTCTTGAAGCAGATCCTCCCACGGTTAAAGGCGGAGCTTTGGCTTCTCACACCGCACATCTTCTCGGAGCAGCCAATACACCGGCCCCAGGATGGCAGACCTATCTTCTGGCCGGAATTACAGTCATAGCCATTACGATTTTCTATAACTGCAACTATACCTGCATGGATAACTGGGAAGTCATAGTTGCTGCCGTTCCCGTCAAAGGAACAAGTCTTATATGGCAGATCATCAAGGCTTTGATCCACATGCTTCTGATGGTCCTTCAGATCTTTGCTCCGGTCATAAGCTTTATCGTCAGCATCCATCTGGCAGTGGCAGGTCTGTTCCTGTTCCGGATACTAAAGAGAAATTCGCAGTACTATAAAGACATCTATGTCTTCACCATCCTTCGCAAGATCTTTAAGCGCAATGATCCGATTCCGAGAATTGAGAAACATGTTCCCGGAAGACTCCGCAGACTCTATCCTTCAATGGAGATCGCAATGTCGGTCTATACTTTTCACGGATATGCGCGTCTGGCTAAGCGCTCGAGGGTCTGGCTGATCAAAGAAGGCGACAAGGTCGACCTCGTTTACAAGAGACTTATCCGTAAGCCCTATGTCATCTCATGGAATGACCTTTGTGAAAAATTCGGCAACCAGCCTGTTTACATGGAACAATGTGCAAGATTCTTAAGGATCCGCACCGAAGACAGGACACTTGAACTCATCATGTCATCACGCTACAAACCGGAGATTCCCATGCTTTCGGCATTAATGGATCTTAAGGACTTTGCACCGGTAAAACAGGAAATAAAAGAAACCAAAAAGATAAAACGAAAATTGCGCCGGAAAAAGGCCAGCGAAGAATTCGCATGATGCCTTAACAGAATAACAAAAACTGCCGCATTGAGTTACTCATGCGGCAGTATGTTTTTCTCATAATAATGCTTTATGATCGACCTTCGGGTCACTATCCCGATAAATATTCCCCGGTCATCAGTTATCGGAACAAAATTTGTCTCCATCGATCTGATTATCAGATCTTCTATGGATGAACTGATGGAAACAGGCTGGTTCTTGTGTGTATTAAGGCCTATGTCAGTCAGCTTAAACTGCTCAAGATTCTCGATCGCCATGGTATGCGGTTCTCCGCCTTCGCCTTTAACGATAAACCAGAGCAGGTCGCCCTCGCTTAAGGTCGCGATATAATGGCCCTCACGATCAAGAACAGGCACAGCCATATAAGAGCTGCTGTGCATCTTTTCGAGCGCCTGTCGTACCGTATAGTCTGAATAAAGGTATGTGATCTCCTGTTTGGGACGAGTAAAAAAAGCTATATTCATATCAGATTCCACCAAGATCCTTATCTATCCTTACCTGAAAAGGTGTTACCGTCAAACCGTTCTGAGCATGCAGAGGAGTCGGTCCGTATGAGAAGAATGCATACCTTACCTTTGAAGGAAATTCAACCATGGGACAAGAAAGGAGAACTGTCTTTCCGTCAAAGTCCACATCGGCTTCTGCAGGGAAAAACTTGCCGTCTTCGCCTGCAACTTCGAATCCGGAATCATCAGGACCGAATCCTGTCGTAAGGTTCAATAACAGATAATCTCCTCCGAACGAGATCTCCACTCCTTCACCGCGTCTGGCATCGATGATGAACGGTGAAACGGCATCGACCTTCGCAAAGCCGTATACAAATTTCTCAGCAAGCAGGGCCATCCTGTCACCGGGTGTCTTCTTATTTGACGGAAACAGATTGTTGAATTCACCGCAATCAACGATAACAGCCATATAAACATTAGGCATGTCGATTGCTACTATCTGTTGCTGTTCACGAAGGATCGGCCATGACATATCGTCATACCCCATGTATTTCCGGTCTCTGGAAATATACATGGGAAGCTGGCAGAAGATAAACGGCAGATGATCATCAAAAAATACGTCACGCCATTCTTTGATCATAGTCTTGAATACGTGTCCGTATTCGGACTGATGTCCGTCGGTATCAGCTTCACCCTGATAGAATACGACTCCTCTTAAAGTGTATGGCGCTACACGGAGTATCATGCATTCAAAAACAGATCCCGGGTGTCTTGCAGACTTATGACCTATCGGAGCAGGCCATGGGGCAGGTCCTATCTTAAGATCTGCTTCAGGGTATGTGATATAAGGATCCTCTTTCAGAATTGCCTGGAGTTCCTCGTTATACCTTCTATACTTCTCTCTGTATTCGGCATCTGCTTCATCATATTCATCAGGCGTAAGTTCGGAAGCTGCATCATCAAAATCACTGATATACTGTCTTCCTTCTTTTGTCGTAAGCAATGACTCAACACTTTGCCAGTTGTCTATTGTCGATCTTGTGGAACAACACTGGATGATGCCTATCTTGGTATCAATTCTTGATTCAAGTTCTCTTGCAAAATAGAAAGCAACGGCACTCATCTGACCCGCTGTCTCACTGTTGACATCTACCCATTCTGACTCTGCCTCGGCCTTAGCCTGGGCTTTATTCATATGACCGAAAGAAGGAACCTTGTAGTACCTGATCTCGGTATTGCCTATTTTAGGAATCAGGAATTTGGCAAATTCAGATCTTACGAGCGGATATTCCATATTACCGCCGCCGGCGGCAAGCCATACCTCTCCCGCATAAGCATCTTTGATCACACGGTTCTCAACAGCATCCTCGAAGATCTTTATCTCAAAAGGACCGCCCGGTTCATTAACGGGTTCCATGCATACCAGAAAGCTTCCGTCCTGTTCGGTATTACAAGTCCCCGACGAGATCTCATCTCCGTTTTTAATGAGAGCAGCCCTGATGGCACAGGGCCTGTCAGAGGATCCGAAAATGCGGATCTCCGCACCCCATTGAAAGACCATCTTATCTTTAAAAATGCCGTTTAGTGTTATAGCCATACTGTTTTATTATATCAAATTCAGCAATTGTATTTCAGAAAAGCGTGGAACAAAAGACCACTGCCTGTGCGGCATCTCCGTTGATCGTAATGCTGCCCTGGACAACAGCCACGACAAAGTCTTTTTCACCGTTCAATACTGCTGCAAAAGTTTCAGCATCAGCATCGATATAGAACGGTGCATTAATATATTCATATGGAGCAACTTCGGGAATGCCGTCTTCGATCTTCACATATAACGGAAGATTATCCAGATTGCCGTTCAACGTAATCTGCGTAGCCGTGTCCTGAAGGAACGAAACCTTTGACACCTTCTCTTCAACTGCCCTGAAAATACTTCCGAATTTAGGTTCGACTTTCTTTTTCTGCATTTTGCTCACCCTTTCTGTCGTAAATTATTCTTTTACAGCCCCGCTTTCAAATGCCAGTATCCATGAGATTGGAACTATCTTGGAAGCAAGATGCAATAATTTCTGAGAAAACGGATAGACCAGCATCCTTCTTCCCCTGACTGATGCCTTCAGAGATTTCCTGGAAAGCTTGACAGGATCGATCACGAAGTTCTTACGCCAGTCATTAAAATCAGTCTCTTTTCCTTCCGTCGCTCTTCTTTGAAAATCAGTTGCAACCGGTCCCGGACAAACTGCCATAACATCGATGCCCTTCGGTTTTAATTCGCAGCTTAAGGCTCTTGAAAAAGAGATGACATAAGATTTGCTGGCGGCATAACACGCAAAACCGGGCTGCGGTAAGAATCCAGCAGAGGATGCAATGTTTATTATCTTTGCGTGCCCGTTTTCGCCCGGCTTCATATATGGCGCACAGATTCTGATCATCTGACTTAATGCGCTGCAGTTGATCCTTATGGTGTCATCCAATGCCTTTGAAGACTTGTCCGTTACCCTGCCCTTGATGCCCATACCGGCTGAGTTAATGAGCAGTCCGACAACCGGTTCTTCTGTTCTGAGTTTATCTTCTATAAGACTTATTCCCGAATCACTTGCCAGATCGGCTACCACCGGAACTATCCTTCCATTTCCTACAGAAGACGCAAGCTCTTTCAATGCATCTTCACGTCTTGCTACCGCCCATATCTCATCAAAAGGAGTCTTAAAGAATTCACCGTTATCACCGGCAACAAGCTCAAGGAAAGCCTTCCCTATGCCTGATGAACTGCCTGTAATGATCGCGATTTTCTGGTACATAAAAGCTTCTCCTAAAGAGGAAGTTCCGTACCTTTTATAATACACTTTGCAAAAAAATATTAAAAGAGAATGTCCTTGAAGCAGACCCTCTGTTTGTTGTTATCATAATCGAAACAATGTCTTGAACCGCCTGCACACCACTTCTCCCATTCGCAGTCACGGCACTCCGCGCAGAGTGAAGACAACGGTTTCCTGAATGCCTGAAAACGGTTAAACCAGACGTCACTGAACTTATCTGTCGCGATGTTTCCCTGAACAAATTCAGGCCTGTCTTCTATGTCAAGACATGCGGTAATGTCGCCGTTGATCCTGATCGCTGCCGTATGCGTCCCGGCACCGCAATAGAAGAACCAGTCTCTTACTTCTCTCTCATATTCGAGTCCGAGAAAATGAGAACAACCGTAATTGACCGGAATGCCCTGTGTTCTCTTTTCGCGGATAAAATCGAACAGATATCTCTGGTCTTCAGGCGTTAAGAGCATATCCGGATAATCCAAAGCTCTTCCCATGGGTTCTATCCCTATGACACGCCATGAATCTATGTCGATCTCATCAAGGATCTTATAAAGCTCATCAAGTTCGCCGATGTTTTTATGATTTACAACGGTGGTAACCTGGATATGTCTGAAAACATTCCTTTCGATAAGGTTCTCTATACCGCGCATTGCTTTATCGTATCCGCCGGCAAGGCCTCTTTGTCTGTCATGAGTCTCACGAAGACCGTCAATGCTTACTGAAACCGTTCCCATGCCGGTATCCTCAAGCATTTTCGCTACATCTTTGGTTATAAGCGTCGCATTGGTCGTCATTCCCCAACGGAAGCCCTGTTCATTTGCATATCCCAACAGATCGGCAAATCCGGGATATAGGAGAGGCTCGCCTCCGGTAATACAAAGCTGGAGTTTTTTCAGATCAAAGTGTTCCTTAACGTCATCCAAAACCGCTTTAAATGCTTCTTTGTCAGGTCCGTGTCCCAAGCCGGGCGCACAGCTGCTTCCGCAATGAAAACACTTCTCATTACAGCTTCTCGTCAATTCAAAAAACAGATATATCAGATCAGGCTCCTTAAAAAGTCTTGCCCGTTCCTCAGCTTTTCTGTCGAGATATACCTTTTTTGCTTCGTTAATATCCGGGGACATTGATCAAACACCATCTTCCGGCGGAGGTCCGTAAACATCTTCCTCCGGTCCGTCAACCGGCACATCCGGCGGAGGGCCGTAAACGTCTTCTTCAGGTCCGTCGACCGGGGTATCGGGCGCAGGACCGTAGACGCAGACTTCCATAGTATCAACGGGTCCGGCAGATGGTTTATAAGGCAGAGTATCTTCCGTCTCGATAACGTCCGGCGGGGGTCCGTAAACATTAGTCTCCCGAGGGTCCTGCGGAGGTCCGTAAACACAACCTTCCACAGCCATACTCAAAGCGCCTATACTTGCCACTATTGCAGCAAACGTCAAAGGTTTCTTGGATCTTTTCATGGTTAATTATCCCCCTGACCTTAATTCTCATCCATATTATTTCTGCCGGAGGCCTTGAATCCCTTCACCGGTTTTGATGCAGTAGGAACAGCATCAACAGAGGGATCCATGATGGAAGGTCTCTGGCCTTCAAGAGCTACGCCCATTGCAGGAGTATTTTTATTACTTAAGTCACGGTCTTCGTCAACTACACCGGAAGGTCTTACGATTCCGCCATAAGCTGATGAATGATCTTCCAGGTCGGTGTCGTCGCGCTTTTCACCGGTGTTCTTTGCCCTGTTGAAGAAAGCGGATTTGCGTGGTCTTTCACTGTCAGCAATACTTGTATATGAGGCCTGGGCTTGTTCCTCGCGTCTCTTTTTTGCTTCCTCTTCCTCAATGCGTTTATTCTCTTCAAGGATCCTGGCTTCTTTTGCTTCTTCACTCTCTTTGAACGGCGCAATAAATGCTTCAGGACCTGCCCACATAGGCACACTGTCAGATTTTTTGTGACTGTTACCGTTAAGAAGGGTTCCTAACTGGTTTGATTTAGACTTTTTGCGTTCTGCGGGATAAGAACGTCCTTCAGAAGACTTCGAAGCATTAGTTTCAGTTCCTGATGAATCACCGGTCTTAACTGATCTGTTTGTATTATTTGCAGGTTTTTGTGAACCCGCCTTGGACCTTGCGACCTTTTCAGCTTTGTCCTCAAGGGCTTTGCTGTAACCTTCTTCAGCTGACAATGCAGATATCGCCGGCATAACGGATTGGTCGGAAGAAGCAATCGTCGTCTTGAATACCTCAGATGTTTTACTCTTTTGCTTATTCAATTCGGCTTTTGCTTCTCTGGCTGCAGAAGCGGCTTCCATCGCTTTCTGTGCTTCAGCCAATTTTGCTTCTGCTTCTGCTTTTGCAGCTGCAGCTGCCTTTTCAGCCTCAATGGCTTCCTGTTTGGCTCTTTCTGCAGCCATGGCCTCTTCATAGGCTGCAATTTCTTCGGCTAATCTTGCCTCTTCGGCACGCCTTGCTTCTTCAGCCAGCCTGGCTTCTTCAGCTAATCTTGCTTCCTCAGCCAATCTTGCTGCTTCTTTTTTTCTCGCCTCTTCAGCTAATCTTGCCTCTTCGGCGCGTCTTGCTTCTGCTTTTCTTCTCGCCTCTTCGGCTAATCTTGCCTCTTCGGCGCGTCTTGCTTCTGCTTTTCTTCTCGCTTCTTCGGCTAATCTTGCTTTTTCAGCGCGCCTCGCTTCTTCTTCTCTTCTCGCCTCTTCGGCTCTTCTTGCTTCCTCGGCACGTCTTGCTTCTTCAGCAGCTCTTGCAGCCTCCCGGGCTTTTCTGGCTTCCTCTGCCCTTCTTGCATCTTCAGCTCTTCTGGCCCGTTCTGCCTCTTTAGCGAGTTCCTGCAGCCTTCTGGCTTCTTCTGCAATGGCTTCAGCTTTAGCTTTTGCTATGGCAGCTGCCTTTGCGGCTTCGGCTGCTTTTTCAGCTTCCTCCCGCCTTGCGCGTTCAGCAGCTTTTCTGGCTTCTTCTGCCTTTCTGGCAGCTTCCGCTTTTCTATGTTCTTCAGCTTTCTTAAGTTCTTCGGCGATCCTTGCTTCTTCAGCCTTTTTGGCTTCAGCCAGCTCTAAAGCTCTGGCAGCTTCTGCAGACTTTCTGGCTTCGGTATTCCTTCTGATCTCCTCTACTCTTGCAGCCTGAGCAGCTCTTCTCTCCCGAAGCAGCTTAACGGCATTCTCGCGCTCAGCAATCTCTTCAGGAGTAAGTTCTTTCTTGGGACGCCTGACGGGTCCGTTTAATGGAGTAGGTGTTTCTTTATGATCCATAGTCGACGCCTTACTTCTGCATTTGACAGTTTTTTACTATCTATAATATTAGCATTTATGACCGGATTATTTGAGAGGCAATTGACTGATTGCTTTTTTACTCTTCCTCTTTGGCATCAACGGACGGCTCTTCTAAAGTTCTCGTCGCCGTAGGAGGTTTCAATTCCGTAGGATTAACTTTCTGTACCGGAGCTCCTGTTATCTTGATTTCAGAAGGGGCGGCAGAATCCATAACGAGAGCAGGAGTCTCGGCTTCTTTGCCGACTTTATCCGATTCAAGTTCTTTTCTCTGTAACTGACGTTGGAAATGAGTATTTGAATAGACAGGTCTGATGGGTGCAGTATTTGACTTTTGGAGATAACCGTTGATGACAACCCTGTCTTTTGCCTTGTCTATCTGTTTTGATTTTTTAGATGATATTCCCAAAGGTCCGAAAACTTCTAAGGCATCTTTCCTCTCCAACTGGGCTTCGCTCTTTCCGCCCATCAAAGTATTCCTTGCTGCTGCTTCCTGTTCTGCTTTCTTTTGCGGATCTCTGGTCTCACGTTTTATCTGTTCGATCTTTTTTTCACCGGGTTCAGGTTTTTTTGACATTTTTTCGACATTGGTGATTACCCTGTCGGCGTGAAGCTTAGTTTCTATATTTTCATGACTTTTCTCTTTGAGTTTATCTTTGATTCCGAGAACTTTTGCAACAATGATCAGAATAACGATAACAACTATGGCAAAAACAACAACTATGGGACCGATCTGTTTGTTGTCTTCAAGATTTATGCTCAGCAGCGTGTACAGCATATCAACCATCCTCCTGCGAATCATTCGGGATGCCCATCATCCTATCGAAGTATTCGGCAGTATTTTCAGTGTTTGTATCGTTCAAGTCAACCTCATGTTCACCTGAATCGGTAAGCACTATTTCTTCTTCAGCAGTCCGTTTCTTATTGATATGGCGCTTAGAGAAAAATAGAACAGCCATAATTATTATAATAATAGAAGCGAAAATTATCACTACTATCAGGAGCTCTATTGCAGATTTTTTCATTGAATCTGAAGTAATGCCGGAATCATGGCCATTCTCCCCTGCCAAAGACCCTGTTTCGCTGTTCGTTGCCGGATCGGTCTGCGTATTGCCTTCTCCCGAAAGCGTCGTTTCTACAACAGACTTAACAGGAGCAGGAGTTATTATGACTCCTGTATAGTCTGATAGTTTAATGCCGTTAGCTCCCAGCTGAACAGCATGATCGAGACCGATGAATTTTCCGTCCTCAGTCTGCCACAGGACTTCTTTTACGAAATTATATTTATCTTCATCCCATGTCTTAAAATCATCTTTTACAAGCCCGCCGGTATCGCCGGAATTGGCATTAAAACACCAGAAAGTATGGTGAAGGTGCTTTTCGGCGATCAACTGTCTGAAGTATTCCATCCACTTCAGATTGTCACCTTCCATGAATCCGCCCCACTCGCCGACAAAGATGGGTGCAATGTCTTCTTCCTGAATGTAAAGCCAGTAATCATGCCAGGCGTCCTTCATGAGGGAATCATAAGTGAAGCCTCCCTGGAACCAGGGCTGTTCATATACTAACGGACCGTAATCATGCGGCGAATAAACGATCTGGGCATTTCTTTCCGGAGAACCGAAATCGATGGGGAACTTCTTTACCGCCATGAGGTTGGCTCCCCACCATGTGTTGTAGTAGTCAGCATCATTATCCTTCGATACATAATTGTTTGTATCTATGTCTTTAGGGTATATCTGTATTCCTTCGATAATGATGAGAGCATGCGGATTGGCATCTAGGACTGCATTTCCGGCGCGTTCCGCGACCTTTTTCCAGTTATCCGGACTGTCTGAATCATTCCATATCGCATGAGGCGTTTCGAAAGCCTTGCCGTGAGGTTCATTCTTCAGGTCATAACCGATTATGGTGTCGTTATTCTTGTATCTTTCGGCACACCAGGCAAGTGATTCGACAAAGTCATCAACCGTAATGTCATCCCTGTACCAGACGGGATGGTTGTGTCCTGATGCATCGGTCTTGACGGTATGAATATCGATTATTACCTTCATGCCGTTCTTTTCGCAAAGCGAAAGAACATAATCGAAGATCTCCAGGGAATTCATCGAATTGAGTTCTTCATTGTAAGCATTGTTGTAATTGGCTCTGGGATATTCCCCGTTCTTCCATTGCAGAAGGAGTTCAGAGCTCATCGGAACCCTGAGAACATTAAACCCGCGGTCTGCGATAGACTCCAATGAATCTTTCAGATTACAATTCCACACACCATCGAAAAGATTGGTTCCGGTGTTATAACCGAACCAGTTACAACCCGTAAGCCATACTTCCTTGCCGCTCATATCAACGATATGGGAACCGGATGTAGTCAGCCAGTCATCTCCTTCGATGCCTTCAGTGTTACGTGCGGGATCCGGTTCAGAAGATCCTCCCGATACGTCTGAAGAAGATCCGCCGGAAGTTGTATTGGCAGCAGTCTCGTTTACGGAACCGGCCTCTCCGTCTCCGGAAACGGATATGAGCTTGACAGAATCAATGTCACTTCCCGAGACCTGTATTCCTACCTTGTTGTCAAATCCCCAGCTGTTGGGTCCGGATGCCGAACAGACAGCCGTTACGCGGCTGCCGCTTATGTCATACGAATCAAATCCCCATCCCGTCGCGGAACTGACAGAGCCTGAGAATTCTACGACAACGGTGATGTTCTCATAACCGCTGCAACCGGATAACTGGATCTCTATTTGTCCGCCGCTGCCCCAGCAATTAGGAGTTCCAGAACCCGAAGGCGCGGCTAAAGACGTCATCGGCAAAGCAGTGATAACAAATATGAATGAAACAAACAGCAGAAGGATCTTCTGCCCTATCTTGCGGCGCATGTCATGCCCCCATTAAAGGTTGATCTCTGCCTTGCGGCCGGAAGGCTGATACTGCTCGTACTTAATGCCTGCTGCATCAAGCATCTTGCGTGCTGCCTTTGTGGCATCAGTATCATGATATTTGTCGTCGAAATAAACCACTTTCCCGACGCGCTTCTGGATAAGTGCCTTGGTGCATTCATTGCACGGGAAGAGCGTAACATAGACGGTAGAACCGGCCAGATCTCCGGTCTTGGAATTCAGGATGGCATTAAGTTCAGCGTGGGCAACAAATGCATATTTTGTGTCGAGAATGCCGCCCTCACGGCCCCACGGAAACTCCTCGTCATCACAGCCTATCGGGAATCCGTTGTAACCGACGGAAAGAATGTAATTATCCTTATCCACTATGCAGGCGCCTACCTGAGTACTGGGATCCTTACTTCTCATTGAAGCGAGTTTCGCAACACCCATGAAGTATTCATCCCAGCTGATATAATCAGTTCTCTTATCGCTCATATACCCCTCCGATAAATCAAGTGAAACATTCTAATTTTATATGAATAAGAGGGATGCCGCAATAAATTATAAGCTGATTTACGGCTTTTCTCACAAAGAGATCAGTACCTGCCGCAGTTCATTACCAGGCTCTCGCAAAGGTCCTCATATGCGACTCCGTCAGCCTTAGCAGCCTCGGGAAGAAGCGAGGTGTTCGTCATACCGGGGAGGTTATTTGCTTCGATGAACCAGAACTCATGATTTACGTCATCGTACATCATGTCGACTCGTCCGTACTGTGTCATTCTCAGGAGCTTAAAGATCTTAAGAGCGATCTTCTGGCCCTTTTTGTAATCTTCCTCATCGATTTGGGCAGGACATACATGTGTCGTAAGTCCGTCCTGATACTTGTTCTTATAATCGTAAAAACCCTGATGGGGAATGATCTCCGTTATAGGAAGGGCCTTGTCGTTTACGATGGATATGGTGATCTCACGTGCCTTGATGAATTTCTCTATTAGGATCTTCTGATGGTAAGAGGCAGCATAGTTGATGGCAGCCTCGAATTCATCCTGTGACTTAACGATGGATACACCGCACGAAGAGCCGTTTCCGATGGGTTTTACCACACAGGGAAGCCCTATTTCCTCGTTCACGCGCTCGAACGTCAGTTTCTCGGGAACATCAACGATCCAGTCAGCCGTGAGGTATCCTGCTGCTCTTGCAAGAGATTTCGACAAGTCCTTGTCCATGGCTATCGCGCACCCCATGTAATCACAGCCTGTATATTGGATGTCGAATGCATCGAGAAGAGCCTGTACCTGGCCGTTCTCACCATGGCTTCCGTGAAGTCCCAAAAAGACCCTGTCGGCAAATTTACACATTTCAATGACACGGGGGCCTACCCAGCTCTTTCTTCCGCCGTGCTGTCTGATGATCTCATCAAGGTCGGGTTCCGTTTCCGGAATAGAATAAGAAAAAGGATTTACCGTTCCGCGTCTGAAGAATGTTTCACAAGGTTCGGACGTTTCTATTCCGTCATAAAGATCAACCAGTGCAACCTCATGTCCTTTTGACAGAAGAGCATTGGCAATAAGGCTTGCCGACTTAAGCGATACGTCTCTCTCTGGTGATAATCCGCCGCCAAGAACAGTAATTTTCATACAAATTCCCCTTTTAACGCAAGATAGACAGATTATACTCTTTTTCAGGCAGGGTCTTCATCGATACCCACAAAATGCCACATGTTTGTAAAAAGATAAGTTGTGTTAAGATTAGAAGGATTACCTAATTTTAAAATAAGGGGATAATTATGTTCGCTATTTTGTATTTGGTTTTATGCGCCGCATTCGGTATGTGCTTTATCGGCCTTTCGGTACCGGATGTCCGCAGATTATATATTGCCTGCAGCCCTTCGGCCAAAGGCATAACCCATATTCCGAACACTTTGTTTACGGTTCCTGCCGGGATCATTACCGGCATGGTATGCGTACCGTTCTTCAATTATTATGTTACTTTGGGTCTTTCCTATATCATTGACAGCGGTGATCTCTGCAAAGAACTCGCCGTTCTCATCACATTTGCATTCTTTCTCTGGATGATCCTCACCTGCCTCATACTCATAAACCGTAAAAGGATAAAGCGCGAGGAATTAAAAGCCTCCGGAACTGCCACTGCAATAGATGAATACAGATCAAATACTCTCGATTCGGTTTTTTACGGAGTCGTAATCGTCGCTCTGACGATCGCCGCAACTTTCCTCATGTTCTATACATACAGGGTTGACGGAAACACTCTATTAAACGGATATTCGACCTTTTCAGACCTGTCACCTCATACGGCCATGGTCTCATCTTTCGGCGAAGGATTTAATTTTCCCACCCAGTATATACACTTTTCGGGTGATGGAATAAAGTATCATTTCTTTTTCTATTTCTTTGCCGGAACGCTTCAGTATCTGGGACTGCCGATCGATTATGCTCTCAATCTTCCTTCGATCATTTCCATGGTTTGCGCCCTTGTCCTGCTCGGACTTCTGGCAGTTCTGATCAGTTCAAGACGTTCCGCTTTTCTCGTAGCGCCCGTCCTTGTTCTCTTCAGAAGTTCTTTAAACGTTTTCTATCATTTCGGAGAATACCTTAAGTCAGGATCCACACCTTCACAGGCTGTTAAATCCATACTTGATTACTCCGCCTGGTATGAAGTCACGGAATATGACGGATGGGGTATCTGGGCTATCAATGTTTACCCTAACCAGCGTCATCTGATGCTTGGCATATCTTTGATCCTTATCATGGTCATCCTCTTTCTGCCTTTTGTCAGAAGACTCGGCATATCAATTTCCCGTGCCGAAGGTTTCGGCGGCGGAATAAAGGCCTTTGCGTTCTCAAAGACTGCCTGGTTCCCAAGATCCAATGACCCGATATATCCGGCATCTATTACTTTGCTTGCAAGCGTTCTCGTGATCGTCATGCCCTATTTTCACGGTTCGTGCCTCATTGCACTGCTCCTCGTGCTCTTCGGCATGGCGGTTTTCTCCGAGAGCAGACTTCTTTATCTAATCGTAGCAGTCTGTGCCGTTGTATCTTCTTTTGTCCAGACAACTGTATTTTCCGGAGGATACAAAAATGTCGTATCCTTTGCCTTTGAACCGGGATTCATACTCAAGAACGTCACTTTCTATTCTTTGGCCAAATATCTGCTGATAGTTACTGGTCTGACACTGATCCTCGCGATGATCTTTGCGCTGATTCTGCTTGTCTCTGATCTGATCCGCAAGAAACCGGTCCACCGTTTCCTTTTGTTCCTTTGCGCGCTTAATCCGATGATCTTTGCTTTCACGTTCAAAGTATCACTTGAAATGCTTGCGAACCACAAGTTCATTCAGGTCACGCTCATCCTTGTTGATGCTTTTGTCGCAGCACTGATAGCGAATCTTCTTTACATCCCGCTTAAGCGCCGAAAGACATCGGAAGCTGAAGAGACTCCCGCTGAAGATGACATAATCGATGCTGCAGCGATCGACGGTGATATCGCAGTTGCCGTTGCCACAGAGGACAGAGGGATCAGGACTCCCGTATTGGATACATCAGCCGGTGTTTTCGGCGAGTCCGTCGATTCAGAAGACACCTCGCTTAAGGAAGTTCCCGACATCAAAGCCATCGAAGAGCATACGGGCGTAGATGCCGATATTTCCAGCCTCGGGAACGATCAGTCCGAAACCGTATCAGAAGATAAGTCAGAAGAAGATGATGACGAGCTCTTCGAAGTAAAGGACATAAACGAAGAAGATTCCGATGATTCGGATGATGCCATCATGGCGGCTTCACCTGACCCTGCCGCTGTATCTGTAAATCCCGGTTCTATTATCGTGAGCAACGTAAGCTTCGGTGAAGATGAACCTGAAGACATCGCTGACGCAAACGTTGCCATCGAATCCGCAAGCGAGATCGTTGAGGTCACATCCATCTCTTCTGATGATTCGGAAAATGCGATCAAACCTGAAGATCTGAAGCATGAACCGGTCAAGGCCAAAAAGGCCAAGGGCGTTCCACTTCCCGCATGGATAGCTTTGGAGATCGCCGGCGTTATTCTTGCGCTTATCCTGATGGTCCCTCTTACGGCTACCGGAATCAGCGAATGGGCAACTTATTCCAATCTCAACCGCAAATCCATATCTGTAGACATGAATTCTCCTGTAACAAAATGGATAATGGAAAATACTGACTCTTCCGATGTCTTCCTTACACCGATGTGGTCAATGAACCGCTTCTCACTTGCAGGGCGTCCCATGTACTACGGCTGGCCTTATTATGCATGGTCTGCAGGTCATGACACATACACCAGAAATACCATCTATCTGTGGCTTGTTACAGGCTGTGGCGGAGATATTAATGAATTTACAAGATACTGCAGGGAACGTCACATCAAATATCTCATTGCAGATCCTGATTTCGAGAAAACAGACTTCGGAAACGGAATAACGTTCAACAAGAAATTCTTTGAAGAGAACCTGACACAGGCAGCTTACTACGCAGAAGAAAATACTACTATCTACAAGATCTACTGAGTGACAGTCAGTCCGGATTACCGTTCTTCTTGTGATACTCGTTCTTGATCTCATACATCAGCTTATCGGCTTCATCGACATAGTCGTTAACCGATTTGTCTGATTTGGGATCGGTAAGAACATAACCAATACTGACTGAAAACTTGACGGGATTAATGCCTAATCTGTTTTCTTTCTCAATATAAGATATAATGCTCCGTTTGATATCTTCGGCATATTTCTTAGATGCGTTCGCCGCAATCACAATGAACTCATCACCGCCATAGCGAATTCCGATAGCATTATCATTGCCGATACTCTCCTTAACGGCTTCTGCCACAGTGGTTATGGCCATATCCCCGAAGACATGACCATAGTGGTCATTGATCTTCTTCAGGTCATTGATATCAACAAACATGATCAGGGCATACTTCCTGTGCTCTTTGCTTTCCTCCACGAGAGGAACGGCATGGCTTACAAAACAGAATCTGTTATAAAGACCGGTCATCGGATCCTTATCGTACAGGAAACGGAGTTCCTTATTGACCATCTCAAGCCTCATATTGATCCTGAACTGCATAAGCGTCTGTTCCATCTTTTCGAGATACTCAGATATTCGGAAGTCTTCCTGTATTATGTAAGTTCCGTCGACAAAGACCACATAGCCGTAATTGTACTCGGCATTCTGCAAAGGATAGAAGAAGTAGATGTGCTGTTCACCCTCTGTTTTCCGGAACCCGGGCATCCTTAGCCGATTATCGATCTCATCATCGGCTTCCTTTCCGGCCCGAAGCGCCACGGTAGTATCAAAATCAGCCTCGAAATTTACTGATAAGGCATCAAAATCTTCAGAAGCTGCATCCTCAAAATAATACTTATTCAGCATTAAGAAGAAGTTGCCCTTGAAATAATCGTTGTTGGACAGATAGAAAGCTCTGAGTCTCTCCTTCATGTCATCGTAATCATATGCTTCCAGGATGGTTTCTCTCTCAGTACGCATAAACCGGTTGAAAAAGCTCGACATCTGATTCTTTGCATGGACACCTCTGCAGTATTCACGCCTGAAGATATTGAACCGGCTGTCGGCTTTGTTATTGCATCCGCAGCTTTCGCCGACGATCAATTTAGATGATACGGATATCGAAAGATCCGTATCCTTGCCTTCTATTATTTCGTAAAGAAGCTCACAGCTCTTATACCCAATGGACTCATAATCCTGATCAACCGTTGTAAGTGCAGGATAAGTAAAATCGCCTTCGCCGATATGATCAAAACCGGTCACGATCACGTCATTCGGGAGATCATATCCGAGTTCTATCAGCCTGCTTGTTACAGCCAAAGCCATTATGTCATTCGCGCAGACTATGGCATCCGGAAGTCCTTTTTCTGATCTGACCAGTTCATTGGTAATCTCTATCGGTTTCTCGTTTATCCAGTCTCCGTAGTAAACATCTTCATCTTTAAGCTTTAATCCATGGCTTTCCATTACTTCGCGTACGACACGGGCTCTGTCGATCGTATCCACGTGATCCCTGGCACCGCCAATAAAAACAATGCTCTTAACGTTGTGCCCGGTAATCAGATGTTCGACCAGTTCCTTCATTCCGTTTCTGTTATTGTTTCCGACATAAGGAATGTCATCTATCTTCATGCCGATACTGACTATAGGAATACCCTTTTCCTTAGCTTCCCTGCAGAGTTTCTCGGCAGTGGGAATATTATTTAACAGATTCGAAAATACGATCAGTCCGTCATATTCTTCAAGCTTAGCGAGATTATAAATGTTAAGCTGGCCTTCATTTGTAGCAGCTTTCCTGTTGTTAGCGGCAAAACTGATATAAAAATGTATGTCGAAATCCTTTATCGAGGCATATCTCTTAATACCCTCAATTGCCTTGAGAGTTATTGTTCCGTTATATCCGTTAGAGTATATGGCAATTCTGTGCTTCATATTATCAGTGAGAACAATTTGGGGAGCCTGCTTAATCATTGGTATTATATCACGGAATCATCAATTATCTTTAATGGTTGCAAAAGAATATGCTGCACAAATACCGTCATGAAAAAGGCTGTCTCATGAATCATGAGACAGCCTTGATCGATCATTATTCAGTTGAAGTTTACTTTACTTCGTTGAATCCTTCTCTTGCAGCATATGTTGTGTGCAGGAGTTCATGAGCCTTATGTGAGTTAGGCTCGCCCAGATACTTCTCGTAGAGTTCGATGATCTGGGGATTGTTGTGAGACTGACGGAGTGTCTGACGCTCATCCTCGGAATAGAGTGCCTGAGCTCTCTTCTCCTTGTATGTGTCAAGAATATCGTCTGCCTCGTTAGGCATGAAGCAAGGACGTACATAAGGCTGACCGCCGCCGTTGATACAACCGCCGGGGCATCCCATGATCTCGATGAACTGATACTTTGACTTGCCTTCGCGGATCTCGTCAAGAAGAACCTTAGCGCTCTTCATGCCGGAAGCGATAGCTACATTAACTGTTGTGCCGTTGATGTCGAGAGAAGCTTCTCTGATACCTGCATCATGACCACGTACAGCAGTGAATTCAACAGGCTCGGATTCCTTACCTGTGAGCTTGAAGTAAACAGTTCTGAGTGCTGCTTCCATAACGCCGCCGGTAACACCGAAGATAACGGCTGCGCCTGTGTAATCGCCCATGATGTCCTGATCCCACTCCTCATCAGGGAGACGGTTGAACATGATGCCTGCACGGCGGATCATTCTTGCGAGCTCACGAGTTGTAAGAACTGCATCAACGTCAGGATTGCCGTTTGTGATGAGCTGCTCTCTTTCCTTCTCGAACTTCTTAGCTACGCAAGGCATGATGGATACAACGAAGATATCCTTAGGATCGATACCCTTCTCCTGTGCCCAGTAAGACTTGATGATGGCACCCTGCATCTCATGAGGAGACTTGCAGGAAGAAAGGTGAGGAAGGAGATCGCCGTAGTTGTACTCAGCATAGTTGATCCATCCCGGTGAGCAGGATGTGATCATAGGGAGAACGCCTCCGTTGGTAAGACGGCCCAGGAGTTCTGTGCCCTCTTCCATGATCGTAAGGTCAGCACCGAAGTTAACGTCGTAAACTCTCTCGAAACCGAGTCTTCTCAAAGCTGCGATCATCTTGCCTGTGCAAGGTGTTCCGACAGGATTGTCAAACTCTTCGCCGATAGCTGCACGGACTGCAGGAGCAGCCTGAACGATAACGTGCTTGCCTGCCTTGAAAGCTGCATCAACCTTGTCGATCTCAGAGTGCTCCATGAGAGCACCTGTAGGACATACGTTGACGCACTGACCGCACTGGATACAAGGAGAATCTGCAAAGCTTCTGTTCTCTGCAGGAGAAACGAATGTATTGAAACCACGGTTCTCGAATCCTAAGATTCCCATGCCGTGAGCATTGGAGCAACGTGCGATGCAGCGGCCGCAGAGGATACACTTGGATGTATCACGGATAAGTCCGGGAGCAAGTGTATCGATGTGTGTCTCAGAGTGAACTCCGGAGAATGCATCTTCTCTTGCGCCGGTGATCTGAGCAACACGGAGAAGCTCGCACTGGCCGTTCTTATCACACTGCTGGCAGTTCTTATTGTGATTGGAGAGCATAAGCTCTACAGATCTTCTACGAGCCTGTACAGCT
>JAEFAV010000044.1 GCA_016288885.1 Saccharofermentans sp. | reverse complement strand
AGATCCTGATCGGTAGAGCAGGACTCAAGATGCCCTTCTTCGAGAGAAAGGACGAGCTCCTCATCAAGCAGATCTCGATCGACATCAAGACAGACGGTTACGTACCTACAGCAGACTTCATCGGTGTAAACATCGACGCTGTTGCAAAGGTAAGAGTAATGAGCGAAGGTGAAGGCGTTAAGCTCGCCATGAAGAACTTCCTCAATATGAAGGAGCAGCAGATCGCAGATTCACTCGTTGATTCCCTTCAGGGTAACATGAGAGAGATCATCGGTACGATCACCCTGAAAGATCTCTGCAACGACAGAAAGAAGTTCGGTGACGAAGTACAGCAGAAGGCCCAGGAAGACATGAAGCGTCTCGGTATCGAGATCATCTCCTGCAACGTACAGCACGTAACAGACGAGAAAGATCTCATCAACGCTCTTGGTCAGGACAACATGGCTAAGATCCAGAAGGACGCTTCGATCGCAAAGGCTCAGGCTGACAGAGACGTAGCTATCGCTCAGGCTCAGGCACAGAAGGAAGCTAACGATGCTAAGGTAGCAGCTGATACGGAGATCGCAGTAAAGCAGAATGAGCTCTCTATCAGAAGAGCTGAACTCAAGACAGCCGAAGATACCAAGCAGGCTGAGGCTGACGCAGCATATGAGATCCAGAAGGAAACTCAGCGTAAGACGATCGAGATCACAAAGACCAACGCTGACATCGCACGTCAGGAGAAGGAAGTTGACCTCAAGAGAAAAGAAGCTGAAGTTAAAGAGCAGGCTCTCGATGCTGAAGTCAAGAAAAAGGCTGAAGCTGAGAAGTTCGCAAAGCAGCAGGCAGCTGATGCAGCTCTCTATGAGAGACAGAGAAAGGCTGAAGCTGAGAAATTCGAACTCGAGAAGCAGCAGGAAGTTAAGAAGATCCAGGCTGAGGCAGACCTCTTTGCTAAGCAGAAGGAAGCTGATGCAAGGAAGGCTCAGGCAGAAGCTGAATTGTATGCAAGACAGCAGGAAGCAAATGCTATTGCTGCAAAGGGTAAGGCAGAAGCTGATGCTATCGCAGCAAAGGGTAAAGCTGAAGCTGAAGCAATCGCTGCAAAGGGTTTAGCTGAGGCAGAAGCAATCGACAAGAAGGCTGAAGCTATGAAGAAGTATGGCCAGGCAGCTATGATGGAAATGATCGTTAAGGCACTTCCTGAAATGGCAGCTGCTATCGCAGAGCCTCTGTCCACGATCGATAAGGTCACAATTATCGATTCCGGCAACGGCGGCGAGTCCGGCGTAAGCAATATGGGAGCATATGTACCTTCCGTACTTGCAAAGACGATCGAATCTGTTAAGGAAGCTACAGGCGTAGATATCAGAGAGATCATGAAGGCCAGCACATACGATGCAATGGTCAACAAGAACATCACAGTATCAGGCCTTGAGAACGTTCAGTCCGTAACGCTTAACACAGGCGATCTGGACAAGACAGTAAGCGGTAGCGACGATACAAAGGACGCTCCGACGACAGAAGCTTGATCTAAAGCTTGTGACGGACAAATCAAATAACTGACAGTTGCCCCTTCGGAGGTTATCCTCCGGAGGGGTTTTTCGTTACGCGCAGGATGGAATGTGCCTGTCAATGGTGATTACTGAATTACTACTGAAAACCGTCGCAAACAATGACGGTTTTCGTAATATCAGCCAATATTACTGAATCCTTAATGATTTGAAGTGGATTTCAGTAATTTTTCAGTAATCAGCATTATGTTATTCGATATACATCAGGTAATACCGTTAGATTATTTACAAAGCATCGTACTGTAAACAGCACTGTTTAATTTTGCGGCCAGGCATCTGATGTCGAATGGCATATCATCCGTATCGTATGTGAACAGGATATCGGTTCCCGGAATCAGGCCTGCACCGGTATAATTGCTGTATTTAATTCTGGTATCCCGAAGGTAATCCGCCGAGCTTTTGATCCCGAGATGTTCATGGAACTTACATGTATCAAGCTCTTTAATATATAAGACAAAATCGGGATTTATGGGTTTGGGCACGCCGGCTATCCATACCTTAGGCTCATACTTGAAGGGAATTCCCATATCAGTATAGTAGATTGCTATGTCACGTTCATTTGAAGACCGGTAATATATCCCGTCGAAATAATAGTTTGAGTATTTTTTGTAATTATCGTTGGCATCATTTTGCAGACTGTCGAAATATTCTTTATTCAAAACAACCTGTTTATTTCCTTCAACAGTTAGTGACCTGATTACATTGTGCGGCCTGAGATCAGCAGGCGGTTCGAACGCGAAACTGCTGTGCCAGACTGCCTCATAAACAGCCAATTCCCGTTCAAGGTTTTCGCGGATGATAAAGATATCATATAGTTCTTTACCCCTCGGAGAATCAAGAAAATATCTGTGATGGCCCGAAATGATGCATTTACGGATTTTTCCTGAAATGACAATATCCGTCACCCTTAGCTTCGGAAGCTTTTCGAGGCGGCTTTTGCAATAGTTGATCTTTAATGCCAGATATTCTCCGGGAATGTAATTAAACGCTGTTTTCATAACCTGATTATGACCGGCCGGATTGTCGGAAACAACCGACAAAATCCGACAAATTCCGACAAAAACGACAAGCCGGAAAACACGAAAAACGGCTTTTCGGGCGTTAAAGAAAAAACAAATAAATAATTACCTGATATAATGCAAAAAAGGCTTCAGAAGGAAGGCGGATCGATATGAGAAGGAAAAGCACATTCAGAAGGTTTACCGGAAGCTTATGCATAATACTTGCCGTTGCATTTACGGTATATCTTTCAGTCATTATGATCCAGCGTATCAATATGGTTGTCCTTAAGGATTCCTACATAAAGATCTTCAAGTACGAACTGGCGATCTGCGCTGCATTCCTGGCTTTGGCATTCGATATAAGATTCGGTTTTTTCACGGCAATGAGATCGAAGTTCCTCAAGTTTATCGGATGGCTTTTAAGACTGGCTTTGGTTCTTGCAGTCGGCTTTGTTATTTGTCTTGGCGTAAAGATCGGTGTCAGCGGAGTCGTTAAAAATCCCGGCCCGGCTGAAAACGTGATCGTGTTAGGCCTTGCCCTCCAGAATGGCCAGCCGACGCCTGATCTCATATCAAGGGTTGATTCCGCCGCCAAGTATGCGAATGCTTATCCTAATTCAAAGTTTATTCTTACAGGCGGTAATCCTGATGAGAATGGTAAGACGGAAGCCGCAGTCATGCGTGATCTTCTTATCGAACGGGGCGTATCTGATGACCGTTTGATACTTGAGGATCAGGCAAAGACCACGATAGAGAATTTTAAAAACGTGGCAAATATAATTAATCCTACCCTTTCCGTTGTCCTTATAACCAGTGATTACCACATGGACAGAGCGGTAAGAATAGCACAAGATGCGGGCTTTACCTATGTCATGAGAAGACCTGCGCCGTCATCGCAGCTCGAATACGGAGTCAATGTGATGTGGGAAGTCGTCCACGAACTGGACAGACTGAAATCGCAGATAGGGATCCACGGAATTTAAGTAACATAGAACCGGACCGGGTCTTGCATCGTCGTTTTTCTGTGCCTGAAAACCCGCATTACTGAATAATTACCGAAAACCTCGAAATATAATGAAGGATATAGTAATAAAGGCCATTATTACTAAATGCTTAATGATTTATTGCCGGTTTTAGTAATTTTCCCGTAATTCGTTTTGGATGAATGCGAAAAAGGGCTGACTTTTTGAGGAAGTATAATGAATGTGCAAAAAAGAGGCTGCCTCCCAAGCGGAGACAGCCTCTAAAGGTTATTTAATTACAACTCTTATCAGCCGAAGAGTGTGAGCAGGATGCCGGCTGCAACTGCAGAACCGATAACGCCTGCAACGTTAGGACCCATGGCATGCATGAGCAGGAAGTTGGAAGGATTCTCCTTCTGGCCGACCTTGGAAGCAACACGTGCTGCCATAGGAACGGCGGAAACGCCTGCTGCGCCGATGAGCGGATTGATCTTGCCCTTTGAAAGGAAATACATAAGATCGCCGATGAGAAGTCCGCCGACTGTAGCGAATGCGAATGCGAGGAGACCGATACCGATGATAAGGAGTGTCTCGAGCTTTAAGAATCTTGCGCCGACTGCAGTAGCACCGACGGAAGTTCCGAGCATGATGGTTACGATGTTACACATAGCATTCTGTGCCGTATCGGAGAGACGGTCCGTAACACCTGATTCTCTGAAGAGGTTGCCGAGCATGAGGCAGCCGAGGAGAGGTGCGACGGAAGGAAGGATGAGAACGCAGACAACGGTAACGATGATAGGGAAGCAGATCTTCTCTGCCTTGGATACCGGTCTGGACTGTTCCATCTTGACCTGACGCATTTTCTTGGTCGTAAACAGCTTCATGATAGGCGGCTGGATCATAGGGATCAGCGCCATGTATGAATATGCCGCGATGGCGATACCGCCCAGGAGCTCAGGAGCGAGCTTGGATGTGAGATAGATAGCCGTCGGGCCGTCGGCACCGCCGATGATTCCGATGGAAGCAGCACCCTGGGGATCAAAACCGAACATGCATGCAAGGAGGAATGCGGCAGAGATACCGAACTGTGCGCCTGCGCCCATGAAGAAGGACGAAGGTCTGGAGATCAGGGGTCCGAAGTCCGTCATGGCGCCTACTGCCATGAAGATGAGGCAGGGGAAGATATCCATCTTAACGCCGATGTACAGGAAGTCGAAAAGACCCGGATCGATGTGGTTGCCGGCAGCATCGTGATAACCGCCGCCTAAAGCAGCCCAGTTGATCTCACCGTCGAACCACTCGGGGTGGAAGATTCCGCCGCCGGGCCACGGGAGATTCGTAAGGAGCATACCGAATGCGATAGGGAGTAAGAGCAAAGGCTCAAACTGCTTTTTGATTGCGAGATACAAAAGGAGGAACGAAACGAGGATCATTACGCCCTGCTGCCATGTCATGGTAGCAATACCTGATGTCTCCCATAAATTTTTTAATACTTCTAACATTACCCTGTTACCCCCTGATCAAGAAATGGATACCAAGGGTGTGCCGGTGTCTACTGACTGGCCCTTTGTAACGAGGACCTGGGCGATAGAACCGGAGCAGGGAGCATAGATCTCGTTTTCCATCTTCATGGCTTCAAGGATGCAAACGAGTTCACCTTCTTTAACTGCCTGACCGACGGCAACCTTGACGTCAAGGATCGTACCGGGCATAGGTGAGTTAACGGGTGTTGTGCCTGCGGCAGCTGCAGCAGCGGGTGCGGGAGCAGCGACAGGTGCAGGAGCTGCAGCCGGAGCGGCAGCAGGTGCGGGAGCGGCAGCAGGAGCAGCTGCGACAGCTGTTGTCCTGATGAGATTGGCTTTGCCTTTCTCAACTTCTACCTCATAAACTTTATCGTTGATGGTTACGTTATAAATCATGGACTTTCTCCTTTACTTCTTTTCGACCAGCTTGATGGACTTGAATACGAGCTCGGAAAGCGGGATTCCGGTGTTGTCTGAAACGATGGCCATGATCATGGCTGCCGTCTTCTCGTCACAGTCCTTAAGCTTCAATGTTCCGGAAGAGAACTCTTCACCGGCAACGGCTGCGGCAACAGCGGGTGCTGCAGGAGCTGCGGCGGGTGCTGCCTTGGCGGGTTCTTCCTTCTTGCCGGCCTTTGTTACCGCTTCGATGATCTTGCCCGAGATGGAGATAAGGATGTACATAAGGAAAAGTACTCCGAAAACCACAAGGATAACGATCCCGGCATTCATGAACATCTCACCGGTTTCAAGGTGCTGTCCGCGCTCTACAGCCAACTGAACAACAGGATTCATAATTAATCCTCCTTCTTCTCGATGGTGTAGTTAACCGTGTTGGACTCTTTTTCTTCACGTGCTGCAAAGAACTTCTCTGCAACCTGAGGGAAAGCGATGTAAGAGAGAACGTCCTCGTCAGATCTTGCCTTGTCGCCAAGCTCTTTCTTTGTCTTCTCGAAAGCAGGCTCCAATGAATCTGCATATCTGCCCTGAACGAGTTCTTCAGGCTTCCAGCATCTGTCGATGAGCTCCTGGTTTACTTCGCCCGGTGCTCTGCCGTACTCGCCGCGGAGATAAGCCTTGATCTCCTTGGAGATGTTCTTGTATCTCTCGCCGAGGAGAACGTTCTGGACTGCCTGGTTACCAACCATCTGTGAAAGAGGGGTAACGAGCGGGGGATAACCCATGTCCTTACGTACTGCAGGGATCTCAGCGAGAGCTTCGTCGAACTTGTCTAAAGCGTGCATATCCTTGAGGTTAGCGATCATGTTGGAGAGCATTCCGCCAGGAACCTGATACTTGAGGATGTCAGCCTTGATGCCCATGACTGTGGGGTTGAGTGTACCGTTGTCAAGGAACTTCTTTCTGACAGGAACGAAGAAATCAGCGATCTCCTTGAGTTTGTCAGTATCGAGACCTGATTCATAGCCGAACTGGCCGAGAGTGAATGCCATTGTCTCTGTGGCAGGCTGTGATGTGCCGCCGGCCATTGTGGAGATGGCGCAGTCAATACCGTCAACGCCTGCCTCAACTGCCTTCAGGAGAGTCATGGGACCCATGCCTGTCGTGTGGTGTGTGTGGAAGAAGAGCGGGACTTTGATCTTTGCATCCTTGATGGCCTTGATGAGATCATAAGCTTCCTTAGGAGAGCAGATACCTGCCATGTCCTTGATGGCAATTGAGTCAACGCCCATGCTCTCGAGCTCTTTGCACATTTCAACGTACTTCTCGATTGTATGAACAGGTGAAGTAGTGTAGCAGATGCAGCCCTGTGCATGCTTGCCGCACTTCTTAACTTCGTCAATGCAGACTTCAATGTTACGGAAATCATTGAGAGCGTCGAAGATACGGAAGATATCCATACCGTTCTCTGAAGCCTTGCGGCAGAAGAGTCTTACGACGTCATCGGGATAATGCTTGTAGCCTAAAATGTTCTGACCGCGGATGAGCATCTGAAGGGGAGTCTTCTTGCAGACAGCCTTGATTTTTCTAAGTCTCTCCCACGGATCCTCATCCAGATATCTGAGGCATGAGTCGAATGTAGCGCCGCCCCAGCACTCGAGTGAGTAGTAGCCGGCGTTGTCCAAAGTCTCAAGGATGCCCTCGAAATCGGAGAAAGGCATACGTGTTGCGATGAGCGACTGCTGTGAGTCACGCAGCACGGTTTCTGTGATTTTTACTTTCATTGAAGTCACACTCCTTGTAATTAAAAAATAACCTTAGTAAGTATATAGGGTTTGCCCTGATATGTGAATAAGAAATTTTGGGTTTGACAATCAAATTTTTATGCTTTTTCTGTATAATTATCAAACCCGCTCGAAAACCCGGAAGTAAGGATTTAACATGTCAAAAATATTGTTTTTAGCAGATCTGCACGGAAATATGCCTGCAACGCTTGCATTGGAAAAGGAAATCGAAAAGATCAGGCCGGACCTGATCTGGTTCCTGGGTGATGCTGTAGGAAAGGGTCCTGAAAGCGATAAGACTTTCGATTGGGTCCGTGATCATTGCGATAGATTCCTTGCAGGAAACTGGGATATTTTCATAGGTGAACTATCCAGAAACTGTCCTCCGGAATGGGCTGAAATGTCATTCTTCTGGGAGCAGCTCGGAAAGGACAGAATGGCCTGGCTCGAATCTCTCCCTCTCGAAGATGAGATCCTCATAAGCGGCATTAATTTCAGGCTTCTCCACGGAAGGCCGGTCGATGTCAACTATCACACGTATCTGACCATTGACGAGTACCGTCCGGGATTTACCGATAAAAAGGGAAAGGTTCACGGAGGCTTTATCTGCGCTGACTGCCACACGCCGTATCTTCGCACGTTTGATATGGGATATGCGGTAAACACCGGAAGCGTGGGCAATCCCCTTGGCGTTACGAGATGCCACGCGCTGTTGATCGAAGGCGAGCTTGATTCGGAACAAGAAGCTCCCGTAAACTTCTCTTTCTTAAGCATTCCGTACGACAAGGATCTTGCCATTAAGAGAGCAGAAGAATGTCCCGGACTGCCAAATAAGGAAGCATATATTAAAGAGCTTGTTACGGGCGTCTATAGCAGATAATAAGAAACCAAGTAAAAAATGCGGTTTACATTCAAAAAACACGGGTGTATACTTAATTGCTCGCAAAGGGGACTTTGTGCTCATATTTGCGCGTAAAAAACTAAGAAAGGAGATGTATTGATGCCAACGTTCAATCAATTGGTTAAGTCCGGCAGACAGTCAAAGACATTCAAGTCTGCTTCCCCGGCGCTTCAGTTCTCGATGAATACCATCAGGAACAAGCAGACAAATCTTGATTCGCCTCAAAAGCGCGGCGTTTGCACGGTTGTTAAGACAACAACACCTAAGAAGCCTAATTCAGCTCTTCGTAAGGTTGCCAGAGTTCGTCTTACAAACGGCTACGAGGTTACTGCATATATTCCGGGTATCGGACACAACCTTCAGGAGCACTCTGTTGTTCTCATCAGAGGCGGACGTGTTAAGGACCTCCCTGGTGTACGTTATCACATCGTAAGAGGCACCCTTGATACAGCAGGCGTTACAGATCGCCAGCAGGGCAGATCCAAGTACGGCGCTAAGAAGCCGAAGGCTGCGAAGGTTAAGAAGTAATCCCGCGTGAGAATTTTCGCGCAGGGGTTGGACATAAGTGATCAGTACATTGTTCATATATGGACATTGCCCGACTGAGACGCTTAACACGGTCCACAAGTAACAACTGAAACGTGAGTACCTATGGTTTCAAGTTTTAGACAGTAAAACTTTTATAATCATGTTAGGAGGGAAGCAAAGTGCCAAGAAAAGGCAATACCCCAAAGAGAACGGTTCTTCCTGATCCTGTCTACAATGACGTTGTAGTAAGTAAGCTTATCAACAACATCATGTTAGACGGCAAGAAGGGCGTTGCTCAGAAAATTACATACGGCGCTTTTGACATCATCAAAGAGCGTACAAACGAAGAGCCTCTTGAAGTATTCAGAAAGGCTCTTGCAAACGTAATGCCCACCCTCGAGTGCAAGGCTCGCCGTGTAGGCGGTGCTAACTATCAGATCCCTATGGACGTTAAGCCCGAGAGAAGACAGACACTCGGACTTCGCTGGATAGTTCAGTACTCGAGAAACAGATCCGAGCGCACCATGAAGGAGCGCCTTGCTGCTGAGCTTATGGATGCAGCAAACGAGACAGGCGGAGC
>JAEFAV010000043.1 GCA_016288885.1 Saccharofermentans sp. | reverse complement strand
ATCAGACCGGTATCCGTACAGGTACAGCTTTACGGCAACGGACAGGCAATAGGCAACCCCGTAAGACTGAATGCGCTCAACAACTGGACATACACATGGACAAATCTTGCAAAGAACAGCAACGGCGAGAAGATCGCATACAGCGTAACGGAAGTCAGAACCCCGATCGGATATATTTCGACCACAAGCGCAATTTCAGAGTACAGCTTCATAGTCAAGAATACTCATATACCTTTCGTAACCGAAGCAACGGTAGTAAAGGTATGGGACGATGAAGACAATGCAGACGGTATAAGACCCGAAAGCATAGTAATGACTCTGAGCAACGGTACAGAAGAAGTCGAGAAAGTAACACTTTCAGAAGCGAACGGCTGGAAAGCAACCGTAACGGGACTTCAGAAGTATGCAGGCAACGAAAAGATCGAATATACCTGGTCAGAATCAACGGTATCCGGATATGTAATGAGTGAAATGACGACGGATGGAACAATCACGACATTCACAAACAGACATATAGTCGAACCGAAAGAAGATCCGACAGAAGAACCTACAGACGAGCCCGAAAAAGAACCCGAAGAACCCGAAACAGTAACCGTAATTGTAAACAAAGTCTGGGTCGACAATAACAATGCCGATAACAGCAGACCCGAATACATCACGGTAACGCTTCTTGGTAACGGAAAGAATATCGCAACAGTCAAGATAACAGAGGCTGACGGTTGGACATACGAGTTCAAAGACCTGCCGAAGTATGACGAAAACGGCAAAGCGATAACGTACGGCGTAATGGAAGAAACAGTAGAAAACTACATGACCATAATCGCCGGCGATATGGAAACAGGCATAACGATAACCAACAAGTATACAGCACCCGAATCACCGGTAATCATCCCCGATACGGCAGATGATGACGTTGAAAGCGGACATCCTGTAACATCAACACTTATCGTTACCGCAATCATGACCCTCGCAGGCATATGCTTCTTTGAAAAGAAGGAACACATCGCATAAATACAATCAGTAAAAAATAAAAATACAACTAATCCATCAGACTCAGAAGCACCTACGATCCGTTACGGTTCAGAGGTGCTTCTTTCATTTTACCGATCTACGTCATCCGTGATTGCAGTGCGGGCGTAGTGTGTCATTACAAACTGTATTTTTATCAACTCGGTTCTTTCTGCTTATGTGATAATCGTTTGATTTTCTTTTTTTCGGTTCCGGAACTCCGTTTATTATATAATTATATTATATCTCACAATAACATCATTTCGTTCCGAGAATATACCACGGACTTTTATTCGAAGATATTATATCAACAAGACTGATATAACCGCAGAATTTTTTTTCGGTTATTTTCCATTTTTGTCGGAAATCAAAAGAAACATGTTGACAGATCACAATAAATATGATATAATACAAAATGAATAATTACCGAATATCTGATGGTACCGCGATGTATTATTATAGTAACTAAACAACAAATATACAACTCAACTGAAAAGGGGAATTAACAATGAAAAAGACACGGGGAATCAATCGAATCCTGGCGTTTTTCATCTCTGTTGTGATGATCGTCAGTCTGATGCCTCTTAATTTCGTAGCGGAAGGTGAAACTGATTTCTTCACCGTAACCTTCAAAATCGAAGGACAGGAGGACCAGGTCATTCCGGATGTCGCCTCGGGCAGCACTGTAACCATTCCCGCTGCTCCCGCTCGTGACGGCTATCGCTTTGGTAAGTGGATAATACTCGATTCTGATAACAACCCTACAGAAAACGAGTTTACATCCGAAACACCCGTCACCTCAGATATGATTGTTCAGGCAGATTATGTAAAAGTATGGAAGGTCACATTCTATAACAGGGACGCAGAAGTTTATAACACCGTCACTGTTGACGCGGATAGCGCTATAGGTGATCTTCTCCCTGATGTCATTGCCCGTGATGACTATGACGCGTATTGGGCAGTAGGCGAGATTGTTGACGGCGGACAGGGCAACGCGATTAGCGTTATCGAACCTCTTACCGTTATTGACGATGCATTCGTCCCGACTGCGGATACAGTTATCGTTCCTTATTACGAAAAGGTTGTTTTTACCGTCAATTTTTACAAGGAAGATAAAACAACTCTTGTTGATTCCGAAACCGTTTCGGCGGATTCAAGCTATTTTCTTAATGATATACCTGATGTCCCGCAAAAAAACGGCAGCAATGGAAGATGGGTATACAACAACGGCACGGATGTCGTTACTTTCAGCAATAAGGTTGATGTAAACAATGCTGCCGTTCCAGAAACAAGAACTCTTGATGTCTGGGCTGACTATGAACAGACGGTCTTTACGGTTGTTTTCAATATAAATGAAGACACCTACAAAACAGATACATATTATAAAAATGATCCGCTCGAATTGCCCGAACCTCCCGTTGTTGAAGGTAAGGATTTTGACGGCTGGTATATTGACGATACCGAATATGTCGGCGGCGAACACGTTACCTCCGACCTGAGTCTTGCGGCAAAATTCAAGGATCAGTATTCCGTTTCGTTCGTTATCCTTGACGAAGACGGCGAAACCGTTATCGAAAGGCTTGCTCAGTATTTCAAGAGCAGCGGCGAGGCGATTCAGCAGATGCCTGAGGATCCGTTTATCGAAGGAAGAATATTTGAAAAATGGGTTGTTGAAGGCTCCGATACGGAAGTTACTTCTGAAACCGTTGTTTCCGAAAGCTTCAGAGCGATCGCGGTATTCCGTACTATCAGCGTTTATAAGGTAACAACGGAATACTACTATATGAGCGAGGTCACTAATAATAAAAAGGTAAAATTCAGCGACGACTACTTTGAAATCGAAGCTCACGAGCTTCCCTATACCGTTACCCCTCCCTCTACAACAAAAACCGCCGAAAACGAAGTTCCCGGCGCTCCGCTTTACTATCCGTCAACGCCCGTTGCAGAAATAAAGGAATCGGATTTTGACGAAAACAATGAATTTACATTATCAATAGAATACGTTCCATTTACTGCGGTATATGATTATGTATACCTTCTCAAAGACCTGACAGGGGACGGATATACGGAAATAGACAGAACGGCAGACGTTCAGGGCGTTTTCAACAGCTATGTAACTCCTGCCGTCAAAACGTTTGATTATGCGGTTCTTGAAAAGGCGGAGGGCGTTGAAATAAGCACCTCAGGTCTTGATGGGCAACCCAAACAGGAAATCCCCGTATACTACACCCGCAGAAATTATCAGCTTACATACGAATCAAACGGCGGCAGCTACATCGGAGGCGGAACTTATCCCTACGAATCTTCCGTTTCGCTCTCCTCGGCAATACCTACCCGCACCGGATACACTTTTGCCGGCTGGTATCTTGACGAAGAGCTTACTCGGCCTGCCGGCACTTCCGTAACGATTGAAGGCAACACAACACTCTATGCCAAATGGAATGGCGCGACAGTCCACTACACCATTGTGTACATGTTCGAGAAGTATGATGATACAGGCACAACATCTTCCTATTTATATGATAACTCTCGAGATGCTACCGGAACAGTCGGAACTACTGCTCAGGCATCCGGCGCACCGACTATAACCCGAAAAGGTTGGGTAGTGGACTCCGCTAAAAATGCGACATCCAGTGTGGTTATTGAAGCAGATGGCAGCTCGGTGCTGTATGTATACTATAAGCTGACCGAGTACACGTTTTCCTTTAGGCCTGGAACGATAACCGCTGGTAATCAGAATCGAGATGTAACAGCGACTCTAAATGGAGAGTCAAAAACCGGTAACAATAATTATACATATACGGTTAAGGCCAAACTTGGTCAGGACATCTCCTCTCTTTGGCTGAATCCGGGAAATGGAACAGCTAGATGGAGTTATAGCAACCATACTGTATACTTCCGGGGCTGGCGCGGCGAAGACGTTGAATTTGACGGCACGTTTGTTACTAAACGCTTTACACTTACAAACGACATGCTGCCAAACAGTGGCACAAGCGCAACTTATACAGCACAATGGCTTCAGAACAGTGAAACCTATACTGTTAATTACTGGTTGCAAAATGCCGATGATGATGGATACACAAGGTCGACAGAACATAGCCAGACGATCAACTCAATTGAGGGCGGTATAACCTTGAATGCAAAAGATATTACAGGTTATACCTATGATAGATCTAAAGATGATTATGTTTATACTGGGTATGGTTATAATCAACACATTTCAATCTATAACTTCTACTACAACCGCGATACCTATCATATCGACTACTATTATGGTAGCAATTTGCTTAACACAATTAACAACGTTAAGTTTGATGCCAATATCAATAAAACACCTTACACCTGGACGCCTACTGCGGCACAGTGCGGTGTGGATAGCGACTACACATTTGCCGGCTGGTACTCCGACTCCGGTCTCACCGCAACATATACATTCAACACCATGCCGGCCAACAACCTTGTACTCTACGCCAAGTGGAACGCTCCGACATATACCGTAACCTTTGTTGACGGCGAAAACACCTCCTCTCAGCTTTTTGACAGCCAGACTGTTGAAAAATATAAAAAGGCCTCCAACCCGGGTAATCCCACAAAGGCAGGTTTTGTGTTCGATGGCTGGTATGCCTCTGCCAACGGCGGCGATCTCTTTGACTGGAACACCCAGATAACCTCTGATACAACGGTTTATGCTCACTGGGTCCGTCAACCTCTCTCTTATACGGTCCGTTATCTCGATGAGGAGAACAATCAGATCGCTCCCGAAAAGACCGTAACAAATCCCAACCTTACGGCAGGCCAGGTTGTAACCGAAAGCGCCATTGCGATTGCAGGTTACCGTCCCAAAGTCTCCACCGGAACCTTAACTCTCACGGAAAACTCTGGTGACAATATAATCAATATTGTTTATTTGGCAAAAACCGAAACGAATAAATATATAGTCAAATATATTCTTGACCCCTCCGAATATGAGGGTGACGAGATAATCGTAGCCGAAACAGCGGAAAAACAAGTTACCGGCAGCACTTCATCCGTTGTTGAAATAGCAAAGTCGGTCGATTATGCGGCGCTTTATGCGGCCCATCCTGAGCTTTCGGGCAAAGAATTCTTCCCTGACGAAGCTGAAAAAACTTTCGTTCTTACCGCATATGAAGAACAGAATGTTTTCTGTTTCTATTATTCCGCATACAGAAGTGCGAAAATAACGGTTCATTACGTCGATATGAACGGAACCCCTATCACGGATGACGAGATTCAGTATCTTAAGGTCGGCAAAACATTTACTCTCGCCCGTCCGCCCATTGCAGGATGGGAGATCAATAAAGTTGTTTCAGGCACATCTTATTCCGGCTCCGCAGCTGGAACCGATTATAAGATTACGGACGCGATTGCCTCAAGCGGTCTTGAATTTACAGTCTTCTACCAGAAGAAAGTAACTATTACCGCTGTAAGCTCGCGCAGACAGTATAACGGTGAAGTTCTTGCAATGCCCGATGCGCTTTCCGATCAGGTTACGGTTGAAGGACTTCTTGACGGTCACTCTCTTGCGTCCGTTGCTTTTGACTATGCGAATGCTGACAGCGAGTCCCCCAAAGGCCGCGTCAATGCCGGCGTTGCAACGGTAACGCCGAAGCAGGCGGTTATTTCCGGCGGCGAATCGACCATTGATTATAAATATTACACATACCGTTATATTAGCGGCACGCTTGAAGTAACGCCCATCAACGTTACAATCCGCATCGAACCCGACCGCTGGACAGGCGCGGTTTATAACGGAACCCCTTACAAAACAGGTTTTACAAATCCGAATAAAACATCAGCATACGGCGCCGACTATGTTATGATAAGCAATGACGGTTATGCTGCAAAATATCAGGATGATGTCTGGGCCAAGGTAATCGCTCTTGAAAACGTAACATATGAAGAGGGTGCGGCTGGCCTCGGTTATTATATTGTTGCAGAAAAAGATGCTGGAGATTATACATATAATCTGGATCTTACGTCTGCGGGTGTTACGTTTGACGATAACTACAGCGTTAGCCTGTATGTTCGTCCCGGACGCCTGCAGGTCCTTCCCGCATCTCTCACCGTAACTACTCAAAGCGACTCAAAACAGTATGACGGCACGCCTCTTACAAATGATGAAGTTACTCTTGACGGGCTTGTTGATGCCGATAAGAACATGGTAACTGCCACCGCGACGGGAAGTCAGACCGAAGTGGGCAGCAGCGAAAACACGTATACGATCAGTTGGGGAGATGTAAATCCCGACAACTATGAAATAACCGAAAATCTCGGTACTCTGACCGTAAACGCCAGAACGCTGACTGTTACCGTCAAAGATAGGACCGTTGACTATAACGGCGAAGATCAGGAAGGCTACGATTTCCCCGAAAAGGTTACGGGCACAGGCGAAACGATTGATGTCGATGCCTATACTGTAGAAGGACTCGCCAACGGCGACGTTCTTTCAATAGAATATACTCCCGCCAAAGGCAAAGACGCGGATACATACGATAACGGTGAATTTGCATCATCCGTAGGCGCGGACGCTCCGGCAGCAGTGTATGTTTACACCATAATGAATTCCGATGGCACGGATGTTTCCGGAAACTATGCTTCCGCATCGTTTACCGCAGGCAATCTCACTATCAATCCGATAACTGTAACCGTAACTGCGGATAATGCTTCCAAGGTTTACGGCGAAGATGATCCTAAAGAATTTACCGCAACAGTGGAAGGTCTTATCGGAAACGATACCATTACATACACCATAGCCCGTGAAGGAGGCGAGGATGTTGGTGAATATGACATCACACCTTCCGGAGATGAAGAACAGGGCAACTATATCGTAACATATGTTCCCGGAGTATTTACTATTACCGCAAATGAAGCGGAAATCGTCATAACATCCTCCACGAAGAGCTGGACATATGACGGTAAGACACATACAGATGACGTATACACCGTAACATATGACGGCACAGCAGCAACTGCAGATGAGAGCGGAAAAGTATTCACTCTCAGCACGGGAGATACCGTAACGATCACATCAACAGCAGCAGGCGTTAAGGATTATGATGCAAGCTACAGCGAAAACAACACCTACAGATACGTAATCACGAACGCAGGAAACTACACTAATGTTACTACGAATATCGGAACACTCTCCATCACCAAGAGAAGCGTAACGCTTACCTCGCCGACGGACAGCAAGGTTTATGACGGCACTTCACTCACAAACGATGAAGTAACCGTGGACGGAGACGGCTTTGTAGAAGGTGAAGTAACTGACATTAGGGCAACCGGAAGCGTAACGACCGTTGCCGAAGGCGAAGTTACCAACACGATCACCTATGCATTAGGCGAAAGTTTCAAGGAAGACAACTATACCATAACCAAGTCCGAGGGAACTCTTTCCATCAAACCTGCAACGCTCACAGTTAAGATAGAAGGCACGAAGGTCGAAGAGGATTACGACGGCAATGAACATACAGCGGAAGGCTACAAAGCTACAAGCGAAAGCACGCTGTTTGACGAAACCAAGGTAAGCTTCTCCGGCGAGGCAAAGGTAACAAAGACGGATGCCGATACCTATCCGATGGGACTTGAAGCGGATCAGTTCAGCTACAGTGATTCTAACTTTGAAAATGTAACGTTTGAAGTAACGGACGGTGAGCTGAAGATCAACAAAGCAACACTCACAGTTAAGATAGAAGGCACGAAGGTCGAAGAGGATTACGACGGAAACGAACATACGGTGGAAGGCTACAAAGCTACAAGCGAAAGCACACTGTTTGACGAAACCAAGGTAATCTTCTCTGGCGAGGCAAAGGTAACAAAGACGGATGCTGATACCTATCCGATGGGACTTAAGGCGGATCAGTTCAGCTACAGTGATCCTAACTTTGAAAACGTAACGTTTGAAGTAACGGACGGCGAGCTGAAGATTAATTTCGCGAAAGTCACGGTAACGGCAGATGACAACAGTAAAAATTACGATGAAGCAGATCCTGAGCTTACTGCAACAGTGGAAGGTCTTATCGGTGACGATACAATTACCTATACCGTAGCCCGTGAAGCAGGCGAAGATGTCGGAACTTACATTATCACACCTTCGGGCAACGAAGTCCAGGGCAACTACATCGTAACTTACGTTGAGGGAACATTCGAGATCAAAAATGTTTCCGGCGACAGTATTACTGCAAAGATAGTATGGACCGACGACAATGACCGCGATGGTAAACGTTCGGGCGTTGAAGCGATAATGCAGCTTTATAAAACGGTTGGCGATACAACCGAGGCAGTAGGCGAGGCGATCACTGTTCCGCATGAAGACGGAATTGTATATGTCTGGGAAAACCTTCCTCCTTTCGAGAATGGCTCAAAGATAGAATACAGCGTAAAAGAAACCCTCGTAACACCTAACGGCTATACTATCAAGGAATACACTCGCACAAGAAGAGCAATGCGTGCGGAAGAGACACCTGTTACCGAAATGACTGCTCCGGTAGAAGCCGGCGGTGTATATACGTTCAACACAAGCTATGATCCAGAGCGGATCGATATCACGGTTGAAAAGATATGGGATGATAAAGACGATGCCGACGGCATAAGACCCGACAGCATAACTGTTATCATTTCCTCTCCAGACGGAACAGAATATACCGAAACGATAGACGAAGCCTCCAAGTGGACACATACATTCGAAGGACTGTACAGATACTCGGATGGAACGGAAATCGAGTACACGCTTGAAGAAGTTGATGTCGACGGTTACGAATCGCAGATTGATGGAAACGCAGCAGACGGATTCACCATAACAAATACACATGAGCCGTCCGAAGAACCCGTTGAGACGATTGGAATAGTCATAGAAAAACGCTGGGTTGACAACAATGACGCGGATGGAATACGCCCTGACGAGATAAGGGTAACAATCAGCAAGGTACAAAAAGAATACGAACCTATGGTCCGTTCAGCAGTATCATCGGGTAAAGCTAAAGAAGAGATCATCCCCGTAGCTACAGTAGTGATCACCGAAGGTATGGGCTGGAGAATCGAAGTAGACGGACTTGATCAATATGATGAGAATGGCGAACCGATAGAGTATAGAGTAACCGAAAGCGATGTAAATGGATATGATTCCTCAGTAACCAACCAAAACGGCAAGATTGTCATAACAAACTACCACGCACCCGAACAGACCGAAGTAAGCGTGGTAAAGGTTTGGGACGACGATAACAACGCTGACGGAATCAGACCGGTATCCGTACAGGTACAGCTTTACGGCAACGGACAGGCAATAGGCAACCCCGTAAGACTGAATGCGCTCAACAACTGGACATACACATGGACAAATCTTGCAAAGAACAGCAACGGCG
>JAEFAV010000009.1 GCA_016288885.1 Saccharofermentans sp. | reverse complement strand
CGATGACTTTTACTAAATCCATATTGTTCGTTTCCTCTCTTTCCTGCAGATGTTCTTGCCTGGATAATGGCAGAGGACCACCCTGATAACTGGAGAATTTTAGCACATGCCTCTTTCGAAGGCAAGCATTTTCGCCCAATCGCTTTCGGAAATATCCAGTTTGTCAAGCATATCGGGTCTGTTGTGCCATGTATCGACCAGTGCGGCGATGCGGTTATAATCAGCAATCGCAGCATCATTGCCGTTCTTTAAGACTTCCGGAACTTCCCGGCCATGCCATACAGGAGGCTTGGTATACTGGGGAGCTTCAAGCATCCCCGCAGTGTGGGACTCATTGGTATAAGCCTCTTCATTCGGGAGAACGCCCGGGACAAGTCTTGCCACTGCATCGATGACTACTATCGCAGCCGTCTCTCCGCCCGTTAAGACATAATCACCGATTGATATTTCCTCATCGCAAATCTCGTCTATGACCCGCGCATCAATGCCTTCATAATGTCCGCAAACGATCAGAAGGTTGTCATGCTTTGCAAGCTCATGTGCCTTGGCCTGATTGAAAACGCTGCCCTTTGGCGACATGTATACTGTATATGGCTTATTGCCGCCGCACATTTCGACAGCCTTCTCATATGCCCCGAAAACGGGTTCGCAGCGGATCATCATGCCCGTGCCTCCGCCGTAGATCGTATCATCAACGCGGCCGTAGGTATTAGGAGCATAATCTCTCATCTGAATACATTCCAAAGAGATCGCTCCCTTGGCGATCCCCCTGCCCGTAATGCTCGTATTAAGATACGAGGTTACCTGTTCGGGAAATAATGTAGCTACATAGAAATTCATTATGTTTCCGTCTCGTTTCCGCTTAATATCTTGACATTGCCTTCCTGGTCGACCCTTATAGCGGTTCCGCAATATTGGCAGTAACCTACCGTAGCTTTGCGGATCTTGTTGCCCGAAGCACCGCAGTTAGGGCAGCTCACTGCTACAAACTGTGTTTCTATCTGATCATTATACTTCTGCTGCTCGAATTCGGTCTTCTTCTGTGCGGCTTCAGCCTTCTTCTTATCAGCTTCAGCCTTCGCCTGAGCTGCTTTCTGCTTGGCTACGGCGACCTTACGCTTACGAATAATGGAGACTGTTATTATAAGACCGATCACCAGGATTATGACTACAACAATGATCGTATAGAGCACGCTCAACGGAATCTGCTTGGTCATTATCCTGTCAGCACTGTTCGAAAACGCTTTTGCGAAAAACTGACCTTCATTTAACTCGGAATCAGTATAGTAATAATCGATGAAGTCCAAAAGAATCTCTTTTGCCTCTTCGTCCATTATCTGCGTTTCAGCGTCATAACCCGGTGTTACCGTACATATATAATTGCTCGAAGCATTCGGATACTCACGGAAGACAACCAGTATATGTCCTTCATCATCGCCGAACATATCCTTATATGTCGCATCGGCAAGTTCTTCAACGCTTCCCTCAGACATATAATCCTTGCCTTCTTCTCCCATAATCCAGAGATAAGGCTGAACGCCCGTCGTCTCATAAAAATGCTTAAGACCGTTTTCGAGAGTGGTGTCTTCACCGTTCTCATCTATCCAGTCGCCCCAGTCATCACGGTACCACTCGTTGATCGGGTCGCACTTGGAAGCAGGCAGAACCTCTCTCTGAATGGTCGATCTCTGGACATCGAAAACAGTTCCGAAATCTGCTTCATCAAAAAATACAGATAGAATTCCGAGAACAAATAATACCGGGATGATAAGAAACCAGCTGCAGCCGCCGAAGCATCCGCTGCCTCCGACATTGCCGCCGGAATATCCGCCGCTGCTGCCGGACCTGTATGAGCTTCCGGAGTGATGAGAGTACGAAGAACCGGATCTGTATGATGAACCCGATGATCTATATGAGGAACCTGATGATCTATATGAAGAACCAGAAGACCTGTATGATGATCTTCCCGATGATCCGGAATGTGAATGACTGCTCGAATGATGCGAGCTGTGGTGCGAACTGCCGCCTCCGCCGCCTCTGCCCATGTATTATTCCCTCCCCGTTATCGTTGGAAACCAACGTATTCCATGAAGAATAATATCATAAATAGGAATGATGCTGTCAGTCGTAAAGTTCGTACAGGCCGTCAGGCATCTTACACTTGATGTACCCGTTCCCGATACTGACTTCATAGCAGTATGCTTTAACGAACGGGATCATTAGATTTTTCTTTTTGTCACGTTTGATCTCCAATGTGAACTGGGGACCTGTCTCAAAACAGTCGATGACTGTTCCTACTTCCCCTCTGTCATCGTCAATGACCTTAAGTCCCTTGAGATCCGTTATGAAATAGTTGTCCTTCTTGAGCTTTACGGCATTGTCTCTCGTGACCGCAATGAACCTTCCGCGCAAAAGCTCAGCTTTGTCTCTGTCGAGAACACCTTCCAATCTGACAAGAACGTTCCCCCTGTCGAGCCTTGCAGATGCGCATGCTGCAGCTTCGGGCTTCTCGAAATTCTGCCCGCAGGTAAAACATTCCTTAAGCTTAAGGAAACGGCGCGGGTCGTCCGTTAAGGGGTAGACTTTAAGCTCCCCGCGGACGCCGTGCGCGCCGGTAATCTTTCCTATAATGATGAGTTCTTCCAAAAGAATCAGCCTACTATATCGACAATAACGCGCTTACCTTCCTTGAGGTACTTAGCCTTCATGATAGAACGGATGGCCTGGGCCCTCTTACCGTTCTTGCCGATAATCTTTCCTGTATCTTCGGGAGCAACGGACAGCTCGAAAACAACAGTGTTTCCGCGCTCTGTCTTCTTTACGTTAACCTCATCAGGATTGCTGACAAGTTCCTTGGCGATATAAACCAATAAATCGTCCATATAAAGCTCCTTCCTATTATTTTTTGAGTATCAGCTGAAAACTATCAGATGATGCCCTGCTTTTTAAGAAGAGACTTTACTGTATCTGTGGGCTGTGCTCCGTTAGCGATCCACTTCTTTGCTGCGTCTGCATCGATCTTAACGCTGTCTGTTTCCTTCATGGGATCATAGAAACCGATCTCCTCGATGAAACGACCGTCTCTGGGGTATCTTGCATCAGCAACTACTACACGATAGAAAGGTGCCTTTTTCTTACCCATTCTTCTTAAACGAATCTTTACTGCCATTTTGTTTTCCTCCAAAAAATGTATTTTTGTTTTATATAATCTGCGCCATGTATATGACGGGATCGACTTTATCTTCTGCCCTTACGCTTCTTCTTGCGGTCGCGTCTTCCTGTGGGGGCACCTGCTGAATAATCATCATAATCTTCTTTAGGTGCAGAGAGACTTCCAAGTCCCTGCGGGAAACCCTGTCCCATACCGGACATTCCTCCCATATTGCCTAAGCCACCCATGCCGCCCATGTTGCCTTTAAGGCCCATCTTAGCTGCCTGCCTGGCAAATCCTTTAGGCATCTTAAATCCGCCCTTACCGTTGCTGAACTGCTTCATGAGCTTAGCGGTCTGCTCGTACTGGGAGATGAGCTTGTTTACGTCAGATACCTGAACTCCGGCACCAGCCGCGATCCTCTTTCTTCTGCTCGCATTAAGGATCTGAGGAGCTCTTCTCTCCTTCTTTGTCATGGAAGTGATGATCGCCATCTGTCTGTCAACGATCTTGTCATCAAGATCATCTTCATTGACTTTACCGGCTGCACCGGGAACCATACCGACAAGATCTTTAAGGGATCCCATCTTTTTCATCTGTTCAAACTGGGAATAGAGATCATCAAGGGTGAAGGAACTGCTCATCATGCGTTCCATTGCCTTGCGTGCTTCTTCCTCATCGATGTTCTGCTGGGCCTTTTCAATAAGGCTTACGACATCGCCCATTCCGAGGATCCTGTCAGCCATGCGCTGGGGATAGAATCTCTCGATGGCGTCAACCTTTTCGCCGGTACAGATATATTTGATGGGTTTATTGGTAAGCTTGCGGATGGAAAGTGCGGCACCGCCTCTGGCGTCACCGTCGAGCTTTGTCATTATGAAGCCGTCCATGCCGATATTCTGCTCGAAAAGCTGTGCTACGTTAACGGCTTCCTGACCGATCATCGCATCGACAACGAGGAGCTTCTCTGTGGGGTTAACCGCATCCGCGATATCACGGAGTTCCTCCATAAGCTCTTCGTCTGCGACCGTACGTCCCGCGGTATCGATAATGAGGTAATTGCAGAGCATGTATCTTGCTTTGCCTTCACCGTCTCTTGCGATCTTGACGGCATCCTTCTCTTCCGGATCGATATAACAGTCAACGCCTACGCTGTCGCTTAATACTTTAAGCTGCTGGGCAGCTGCGGGTCTGTGAACGTCTACCGAGACGACCATCGGCTTCTTGCCGTTCTCTTTTAAGAGCTTTGCAAGCTTGGCTGCCGTGGTGGTCTTACCTGCACCCTGGAGACCGTAAAGGATGATCGTATTAAATCCGGTAGAAGATACTTTAAGTTTGTCTTCGCCGTCTTCACCGCCAAGAAGTTCAGTCAGTGAATCCCTTACGATCTTTACGATCTGCTGGCCGGGCGTAAAGGACTCCATAACATCGGCGCCCTTGCACTTCTCGGTCATGTCTGCAACGAATTCCTTAACAACGCCGTAATTGACGTCTGCTTCAAGCAGCGCCATACGGATCTCACGCATCATTTCCTTGATGTCGCTGTCGCTTACGCGGGCCTTGCCGCGCATCTTAGCGGTTATATTCTGAAGCTTTTGCGATAAGCTCTCAAACACCTTATTACATTTCCTCTATCAATTCTTCAAGCTCCTTTGCCGCTTTATCGGTATCACCGTTGTTAATGTGCGCCAGAGCCATTTTCGCTTTTGCCTGCTGTTTCTCGAAAAGCTCGAGAAGACCTAACTTCTCTTCATACTCTTCAAGCTGCTTTTCCGCCCTCTTGACCGTATCATGAACGCCCTGTCTCGAGATTCCCTCCGCTTCGGCGATCTCCGCCAAAGTAAGATCATCGTTATAGTAACTCTCACAGGTGCGCCTCATCTTGGGCGTAAGAAGATTGCCGTAGAAATCGAGCAAAAGATCTGTTCTTACTGATTTTTCGCGCATTTAAAGGCAAGCCTCCTTAATACAAGCCTGCACATAATAACAAACGGCTTGAGGCGTGTCAAGTATTTTTACTTGTCAGATGATTTCAGCTTTTCGCCCACCAATAGCAGAATGCCTGGGTTCTTGCAGCGAAGTTGGATTCTTTAAGGAGTTCCCTGATCTCTTCTTTCGTGTACCAGCGCGCTTCGAGCTCTTCTTCATCTGAAGTACTCGGAGCGAATTCTCCTTCGGCAGTACCTATAACGCAGCAGCTCTTTTCGTTAGTTACGCCGACGCCCGAAAAGCTCATAGGCAGGACCTCGCTGATCGATACGAGCTTTAATCCAGTCTCCTCCCAAAGTTCTCTTGCGGCAGCTTCCTCCGGGTTCTCACCTTCATCTATAAGGCCAGCAGGGAAGTTATATGCAAATCCTCCGACAGCCATTCTGTATTCTCTGCTGATAAGGATCTTCTCGCCGTCGGGACTAGTGATAATAAGCACGACTGCATCACATTTCTCACGCTTAAGATCTTCGATACTCGTTATGTTCTTGTCTCTTGATACCATCTCGTAGATCTTTTTATTTCCAGCCTCAGTCTCATATTCGGCGTTATAAGCCGTAATAAAACGTCCCTCATGGACTTTCTTAATGCCTATAAACTTCATTTCTTGTCTTTTCCCATTCTTCTCTTGATAACATCTTCATTTGCGACGGAGTAACCGAAGAATCCCAGCTTCTCACCCAGGAGATAATACTCTCCGTGATTATAGGCGACAAGCCTTGCATTCTCGAGACAGAGCTTGCCATTCTCATCAAGGAGATATGAATCAGCCGTAACGCTCTTGATCTCACCTATGAACATATCATGGGAGCCAAGCTCGATAACGCTTTTTACAACACAGGATATCGATACCGGAGCCTCCTTGATCGCATAAGCGTGCTCCAGTCCGGCAGCCTTGACCGGTGTAAGTGAACATGACTTAAACTTGTCTTCCTTCTCTCCTCCCCTGACACCGCAGTAATCGCAGGCTTTGCAAAGAGACTTGGAGACCAGGTTTACGACGAACTCTCCGGTCTCGGTTATGAGTTTATGAGTAAGTCTTGATTTACGGATACTGACAGAGAGCATGGGAGGCTCTGAATTGACGGTTCCTGCCCACGCGGCCGTCATGATATTCGGACGTCCGTCAAGACCTGCTGAAGATATCATTACAACAGGAACAGGGTTAAGAATAGTAGATACCCCGACTTCGATCTTATCGTGTTTTGCCATTTGTCATCCCTCCTTGGATATGAGCGGAGTTACCGCGGTAAAGCTCTCATGCAAGAGCAGATAGTCTTTTATATCGATTCCGGCAGAATAACCGACGATGCTTCCGTCTTTACCGATTACACGATGGCACGGTACTACGACAGCAACAGGATTATCCGAACAAGCGGCACCGACAGCCCTTGTGATCTTTCTTGCTTCCGGCAGGTTCCCGTCCGTCAGCATAAGAGCAATGTCCTCGTAGCTTTCGGTACCGCCGTAAGGGATCGAATTAAGAGCATTCCATACTTTCTTCTGGAAAGGTGTTCCTGTGGTGAATCTGACATTAATATCGAATCCTGCCCTCATGCTGTCAAAATATTCCCTTAACTCCACATAAGCTTTTGCGAGCTCGTCAGGGAGATATTTAAGCTGTTCGGATTCAAGATTGTATATGCCGTCATCATTCCTTAAAAGGCCGCCGTTACCATCAAGCAATCCGAGTCCGGAAGCTATATTCTTTGCGAACGGTTCGGTGATCTCCTGACCATAATGGAAGAGTTTGATGGAATCGACATAATCAGCACCCCCTGATACCATCGCTACGCCCCTTTCAAAAGGGACAAAGCAGATATTGTATTTGGGGTATTCGTAAGAGAGCATCGCATAAAGGCCGGCATCTTCAAAGCCGTTCTTTAATCTGACCTCATCCCTTAATACGGCTTCCTGCATGAATCCGGCACCGGTAAGAATCCTTTCCAGTCCTTCATTACCGTGATTGCATATTACTGTTACCTTGTGATAGTACTCTTCAAGAAAACAGTATCTTAAAACCTCATCGACTATGCCGCTCTGGGTATCGGCATTCGCATCATTAGTGAAAACAAAATCAATATGTGCCCTGCACATCTTCCTGTCCGGTCTGAAAAGCTTTACAAGGGCATAGATGACACCGTCCTTAACGGCGAGCAAAGCCTCTCCCTGGCTTCCGGTACCCAAAGCCCTGATATCATCTTCTATGAGCTTTATGGTTCCTTCCATAAGACCGCGCTTTCGAAGCTCGGAACTGTCTGCAATACGGATTTTACGAAGATCTATTATGTCAGCCATAGCACTTCTCCAGATCGAAATCGTCATCCTGCTTTACAAATTCTGCCGTATATTCATTGGTCCTGGTAAAGACCTTGCTGTCATAAGAATCAGGACAATAGACCGCATTGTCCATAGTCTGTCTGATGTCGGAAGCCATGTGGCCGAACAGGACATCATCCGAAATAAGGTCCCAAACTGCGTCACTTCTCGTAAGAGGCATCAGGCCCGTCATGTTTTCGAGCCTGTAAATAAGGAGCTGCGCATCCGGATCATACGATATGAATGCAGCAAATTCAGAAGCGAATTCGCAGTTCGATGATTTTTTGGATACACAAAGAGAATATGTGCTTAAATACGGCACTCCGACATTTGATGCATCATCACAAGGCAGATGCAGAAGATAAAGGCTTCCGGGGAAATACTCTGACCACGCTCTTACGTTGGCGGAAGAATCCACCCACAATGCAGCCTTCCTCGAAAATACCGGATCAACGCCGTCGATCTGATCCACCGCCAGTGACGACGAATAGAAATCCCTTACGTATGAAGAAGCACCGTTGATAATATTCTTAGCCGTGTCATGGTCCTTTGAATACTCGTCATAAACCATGTATGAAGTAGGAATATCGCCGTTGAACGCAGATCCCAGATAAGGAATAAGTTCATATGCCGAAGCGAAAGCTGCACATTCAGGATATTCCACGTAGATCTCTTCCAGATATTCCTTCAGATCATCAGTGGTATTTTTAGTCTGAAGCTTTCCGCTTTCCGACGGAATAAACTCCACATTCCCCATGACGATCTTTGCTGAACAATAATGAGGGACTGCGTAAAACACGCCATTCTCGGAATCGGCAGTCAAAGCCCCTGTATAGACGTTCTGGCTGTTCAGATATTTATTCTCCGAAAGATAATCGTTAAGATCTGCGGCATATCCTGTTTTCCATATGGTCCTGCTGTCCTGGGCCAAAAACAGATCGGGTATCTCGTCTTTTCCGCTCCACTCCCTGACAGTATCAAGAACAGCTCCGGTACTTCCGCATCCGATATTAGTCACAACATAATTCGTTGCCACCGATGACAAATAGTCAGTATCGATCGTAAGTCCGGTATCGGAACTGTCCCAAAGCCCGTTATTCTTGCAGTAAAGCATGGATGCCAGACATTGTATGGTCAGATCCGAATAAGGAAGCGCGACATTAAGCTGCAGCACATCACTTTCAGGGGTCTGATCGACGGTCTCATCAGCAGTCTCGGAAGGACCGGTCTGGCCTTCTGGAGATTCTATTACCGGGAAAAGATCATCACCCTTTTTGCAGCCGGTAAATAAAGCACCCGTCAAAGACGCGCACAGTAAAAGACTGGCTATCCTCTTGCAAAGAGAGCGGACTTTCATCAGGTAATACCTCCGATATGACAATTATATCATTCTTAAACGGAAACCTTGCTTAATAATGGCAACGCTGAACGTCCATTATTTCCCGAAAATCGTTTACTTGACACTTATGATTCAAATGGGTATATTTTTAAGGCACGCCAAAGTGGCTCAGGGGTAGAGCAATTCACTCGTAATGAATAGGTCGCGGGTTCGATTCCCGCCTTTGGCTCCAGAAATAAAGGGCTGTGAAAAAACTCAAAGATAAATTTGAGGGATCACACCCTTTTTTATTTGATCAGAATAAAACCTGTAGGAATAAGTGAAAACTTGTTTACAACAATGATATCGTCTTTGCACCTGCATCAACAGATGTTAATACTTATTTCAACCGCAATACTTTAGACTTGGATTCTGTTTTTGTGACTAAATGTTCGTCAAATACTCTCAAAAAAGTCATTTCGAGCAAGGAATGACTCATTTGAGAGTTTGCAGGGGTGATTTAGTCACAAATTAGTCACCAGGAACAGATTGCATATACAAAAAGGGATTTGGGGTTATATTTCGGCATACAAAATCAAATCCTGCCATGAACATAACATCATATCCACATAATTTTCAAAATAAACTAAAAGAGGCTGTCCCCGAAATAAATATCTTTACTTCTGAGACAGCCCCTAAACTATTTAAGCTTGTTAGTTATTACAGAATGCTTCCGCTGACGGATTTATTAAGAGCCTTTACAGCGCTGTTAAGTTCCTCGATCGACTGGTTAAGGCCGTCGATATCAATATTGCTGATCTTTGTAATGGCTTCTGACATGGCTTCCGTATTGTCAGACAAAACCGTGTCAACGTTGTCGATCATCTTATTCATTCCATCGAGAGAATCATTTACTTCACCTATGAGGGTCGTTGCCTCGTTAAGAGCAGTCTCGGCTGCTGTCAAAGTGCTTAAGACCTGAGGAACAATGAAGACCGCAGATACCACGAACACCAGAGCGATCACTACCATGGCAACAGCTACAACACCAGTTCTCTTGGCTGTTTTCTTCTGAAGCTTTACCATTTCCGTCAGGAGATCATGTTCTGTATAATCACCATATTTCCCGCCCTTGATCTTATTGGCAGGGGTCTCGGAAACAGAAGCCTTCTCAGCTGCTTTTGACTTCTCAGGTTCAGCTTTCTTTTCTTCTTTTGTTTCAACAACTTCCTTTTCTTCTGCTGCTTCGGCAATCTTGTTCTCGTCTTCCATAAAAAACCTCCTGAAAATAAAAAATCGCCTCCGTTGGTCTTAAGTCCAAACGGAGGCGTTGATTTACAAATATCAATGATGGAACAGTCTCATACCGGTGAATGCCATGGCGATGCCATACTTATTGCATGTCATGATTACGTGATCGTCACGGATCGATCCGCCGGGCTCGGCGATGTACTTAACGCCGCTCTTATGTGCACGCTCGATGTTGTCACCGAACGGGAAGAATGCATCAGAACCCAAAGCTACATTGTCGTTCTTTGCGAGCCATGCCTTCTTCTCTTCGCAGGTAAATACCTCAGGCTTAACCTTAAAGATATTCTGCCATGTGCCTTCAGCAAGAACGTCCTCGTATTCATCGGAGATATATACGTCGATAGCGTTGTCTCTGTCAGGACGGCGGATGTCGTCAACGAACTGGAGACCAAGTACCTGAGGGCTCTGTCTGAGCCACCAGTTGTCAGCCTTATTGCCTGCAAGTCTTGTGCAGTGGATCCTGGACTGCTGGCCTGCACCGATGCCGATAGCCTGACCGTCCTTAACGTAGCAGACGGAATTGGACTGTGTGTACTTAAGTGTGATGAGAGAGATCAGGAGATCGATCTTCTTATCCTCGGGAATGTCCTTGTTATCGGTAACGATGTTGTCTAAGAGAGCGTGATTGATCTCGAATTCGTTTCTTCCCTGTTCGAAAGTAACGCCGTAAACTTCCTTTGTCTCGATCGGGGCGGGCTTATAGGAAGCATCGATCTTAATTACGTTATATGTACCCTTTCTCTTTGTCTTAAGGATTTCCAGAGCTTCGGGGGTGTAATCTGGAGCGATGATGCCGTCACTGACTTCTCTTGCGAGCATTGTTGCCGTGATGGCGTCGCATGTATCTGAAAGTGCCGTGAAGTCTCCGTAAGAAGACATTCTGTCAGCGCCTCTTGCTCTTGCATATGCGCAGGCGATCGGAGAAAGATCGCCAAGATCGTCTACGAAGTAGATCTTAGCCTCCGTCTCAGAAAGAGGCTTGCCTACAGCGGCGCCTGCAGGTGAAACGTGCTTGAAAGACGTAGCTGCGGGAAGGCCTGTAGCTTCCTTGAGCTCTTTTACAAGCTGCCAGCCGTTAAAAGCGTCCAAAAGGTTGATATATCCGGGCTTGCCGTTCAATACTTCGATAGGAAGCTCAGAACCGTCTTTCATGAAGATCCTGGAAGGCTTCTGATTGGGGTTGCATCCGTACTTGAGTTGCATCTCGTTAGACATTGTCATTCTCCTTCTTTTCGAAAATTATTTGACGTTCTTGTTTACGATCCTGGTCTCAGCTTCTCCTGTTGCTATGTCGATATAGCGTACGAAAAGAGAGACTTTGTTGTCTTCGTTAAGGCTTGTCCACACTTCATTTGTGAAAGTATCGATATCACCTGAAAGCTCTACTTTCTCAGGCTCGCCTTCGAAAGAAGGAAGCGGGCTGCCGTCACCCATATAAGTATGGATGAATCTGCCGATTCCGGCCTTGGGATTCGTATAAGTGAAAGTATGGCGCTCGCAGGATGCCGGATCACCGTCATCACTCTTGAGGATTGACATAGCAAAATTGTAAGTGCCGTTCTCAACATGCATAATGCCGGAAATTCTCGGAGTATAGTTCGGAGCGTCGTCCTCGAACTCTCTTCCTCTCAGTGACTGCTCGAAAGTCATCTGCTTATCCATGAGCTCATAGATAGTGTCAGTCTGGTCGCCATTGGTTACGATAGTCTTATTTCCCAGTACTCTTACCGGAGAATAAATAATGAGGTGCGGATCGGTCAGAAGCGAGGGATCGAAGGCTTCAGTCTTGATTCCGTCTTCAGTAGCGGTGAAAACGCGGTTTCTCGAGTTAACGCTTCTTCCCATAATGAAATACGCAGTAACTGCATACTTACCGTCATCAGACTTGCCGATTACGATTCCTCTTCCGGGATAAGCATTTTCTTTAAGGATCTGTCCCAGGTTCTGTGTGATCATATAGCACCTCCAAATATTTAATACTGATTCATCTTATGTAACAGATATTGTTTTCTATTACGACTCTGCCGTCTGCAATAAGTCTGATAGCCTGCGGCAGGAGTTTCCATTCACACTCCTGCATGATCCTCTTCTGCAAAGTCTCCGGAGTATCATTCGGCAGGACATCGACCGCCTTCTGCAAAAGGATCGGTCCTTCATCATAGTTCTCATTAACAAAATGGACCGTTGCCCCTGACACCTTGACGCCCTTTGCCAAAGCAGCCTTATGCGGTCTGATGCCGTACATTCCCGCACCGCAGAAAGAAGGAATGAGCGCCGGATGGATATTGATTATGCGGTTGGAATACCTGCTTACGATCTTGGGACCGAGCAATGACAGATAACCGGCAAGAACGATGAGATCAGCACCGGACTTTTCTACTTCGGCAACTACCGCATTATCCCATGCTTCGACGGAATCAAAATCCCTGCGTGATACGACTGCAGACTTAATGCCGTTATTTGCGGCTCTCTCAAGAGCATAAGCATCTTTTGAAGATGACAGCACAAGAACTATCTCGATATCTTTAAGGATACCGTCTTTAGTATTATCGATGATCGCCTGAAGGTTTGTTCCCCCACCCGACACAAACACTGCAATCTTCATTCTAATTACTCCCGTTACTTACCGTTTTTTGTTTTTTGCGAGAGTGATATTGTTGAGCTCGCATTTCCGCACAAGCGAAGCGCGGAGGACTTATGCGAGCGAAATAATATCACTTGAATTCAGTTGTATTTGACCTTGTGAATGGTTTCTTCATCATCCTCGGGCTTGCCGGCGATGAAATCTCCGTCGAAACAAGCAGAACATACGCCGCAATCTATCGTATTGAGCGAAGCCTTGAGGCTCTCTAGGCTGATATAAGCCAATGAATCCGCACCTATCATGTCTCTGATCTCTTCGACAGTCTTCGAACTTGCCGGGAGCTCAGTCTCAGATGAAGCGTTGACTCCATAGCAGCATCCGAACTTGACCGGCGGAGAAGCAAGTCTCAAGTGGACTTCTTTGGCTCCGTTTTCCCTTAAGAAAGAGATTATGTGCTTTGTCGTCGTACCTCTGACAAGAGAGTCATCGACGATGGCGATCTTCTTGTCTTTTACGGCAGTCTTAAGAACAGCAAACTTCATCCTTACCGCGAGCTCTCTTTGCTGCTGCGTGCTCTTGATGAACGTTCTTCCTACATATCTGTTCTTAAGGAGCCCTGCGCCGTAAGGAACGCCCAATCCTGCGGCATATCCTTCTGCAGCTGCATTACCGGAGTCAGGAGCGCCGATGACGATATCAACGTCTGCCGGGCTCTCTTTCGCCAAAGCCATACCTACTCTGTATCTTGAATCGAAGATGGACATCTTGTCGATGACCGAGTCAGGTCTAGCGACATAAACATACTCGAAAACGCACACCTTGCCGTCCTTCTTGCATGTGGCTGACTCGTTATAATGGATAGAACTCATACCCTCTTTGGAGATTGTGATGATCTCGCCGGGATCAAAGTCTCTTATGGTCTCACAGCCGATCGCGTCAAGCGCGCAGGATTCGGATGAGATATAGTACTTATCTTCTTTTTTACCGAGGATCAAAGGTCTCAATCCGTAAGGATCCCTGACACCTATGAGCTTGTCTTCAGTCATAAAGACCATCGCATAAACGCCGTGTATCTCCTTCATTGTCTCGAGGATCGCATGCTCGCAGTCCTCTGTCCTGATCCTGTTACGTGAGAACAGGGAAAGAATGATCTCGGAATCGGTATTTGTCTGGAAGATTGCACCCTGATCCTTGAGCTCATCCCTGATCTTGTTCGCATTCATTATTACGGATTCCGATGAAAGCGCAATGCTTCCTACTCTTGACTTGATTGAAATAGGCTGGATGGCATCCGTTCCGCTTTCCCTCGGTGAACCGCCTCTGCAGTGAGCGATGGCACATGTGCCTGTCAATGCGGATAATGTTACTTCGTCGAAAACATCGGTTACGAGACCCGAAGCCTTGTGTACAAGGAAAGTTCCTTCATCGTTAACGGCGATTCCCGCAGATTCCTGACCTCTGTGCTGTAGTGAGAAAATACCGTAATAAGCATCTCTCGTTACGTCCGAAGTGTTGCCCTTGATGTCATAACATCCGAAAATTCCGCTCATGTGCTAATAGCCGTCCTTTACTTATTATATGTATTAACGGATCATCTGATCCTATAAACTTTAATTCATCTCAGCAATCTTCTGCTGGAGTCTGGCATCCCTCTCCTCGACCGAAGATGCGAGGCTGGCCTTATAATCCTTGATCTTCTGCATAAGTTCAGGATCCGATAGCGCAAGCATCTGGCAAGCCAGGATAGCCGCATTGGATCCGCCGTCGATAGCTACAGTAGCCACCGGAATGCCCGTAGGCATCTGTACAGTAGCATAAAGTGCATCTACGCCCGCCAGAGCGCCTCCCTTGCAGGGAACGCCGATAACCGGAAGTGCGGTATTGGCGGCAAGGACTCCGCCCAGATGTGCAGCAAGACCTGCTGCGGCGATAATAACCTTATAACCCTCTGCCTCTGCGCCCCTGGCAAGCGCCATGGCCTTGTCGGGTGTCCTGTGAGCTGATGCCACAGTTGCCTTAAACCCGACACCGAACTTATTGAGCATCTTAAAGCAGCCTTCCATTACGGGAAAATCAGAATCGGAACCCATTACAACAAGAACTTTTGCGTCAGCCATAATCAATACCTGCTTTCTAAGATTTCGAGAGCGTTACTCGTCGCCCTGCGCCCAGTCCAGGCGATCCATGACCCTGAAATAGTCATCAGATTCCCATTCGTACGGCTTCGGACAAAAGTCGTTTCCGGGTCTCGTGGAAGTCTGGGAATAAGGGAAAACCCTCAGTCTATAGTCTACACACTCAGAGCCTGATGCGTCCATAAGAAAATCGCATTGAATTATTACAGAATCGGGGTCTGATAATGAGTAATTTCCACCAAAACAAAAATTCGAGAGCGAATAGAAAATATAGTGTCCGTTATATTTTTCGATCGGCTGGAGGCGATGCGGGTGTGTTCCGACGACAATATCCACGCCGTAATCATCGATCAGGCTGTGGGCTATCTTCTTCTGCCTTTCAGTCGGATCATAAGTTCCTTCAGCGCCGAAATGGCACGAAGCGATGATTATTGCTGCACCTTCTTCCCTCAGATCACGGATTATTCCTGAGACATCCGAGGCGTTCGTATCATTATCAAGGCCCACCATGCCGATGACGATGCCGTTATCCGTAATAAACGTCGCACCGTAATGCGAGTCGCTCCAGATGATACCATATGCATCAAGGTTATCTCTGGTCTCCTGAAGACCGTTCTCCCAGAAATCCATGGTATGGTTGTTGGCGATGTTTACGGCCTCGATTCCCGCAAGAGTAAGCATCTCAAGGTTATCCGGATCCATGCGGAAGATATACTGGTTGTCCTTGTGACCCGTCACGGTCGTAACCGGATTTTCCAGATTAATGAGAGTCATATCGTCATTTTTGAACATCTCGGCACAGTTCTGGAAACAGTATTCCATATCACCGTTCACCGTACTGTCGAAAAGCTTGTTTCCCGACCTGTAATCCTGCGTCAGCGTGCAGTCACCGGTAAATGATACGGTAACAGTACGCTTCTCGGGAGGCAGAGTCGGCATCGGCGTAGGGGAAGGTGTCGGCGTCGGAGTGTCCGTAGGCGCAGTTGAAACGGTCTCGAGCATCATGGTTGTCGCAGCAGACTGCTGAACTTCAGTGCTGAGCGTTGTTCCGTTGGGATCATTCGTCCCATCCGTGTCCTCTTTTTCGGAACATGAAGACAAAACAGTTGTCATCATTGCGACAATGATCAACACAGCCAGTAACTTCAATGCCCTGCGGTCTCGGGAACTTCTCACTTAAGGATCTGCCTTTCAAATAAAGTAGAAATGCCGACAGGATGTCGGCAGATTTATTCTATCATTCTTTTTGAGAAATAATTAAAACTCTTTTTATAAATATTTTATTAAGTAATTATCGCATCACTTGAAGACTTCGACTCCAATTCATTTTTGTGACTAAATGACATGCAAACACTCTCAAAATAGTCATTTCGAGCAGGGAATGGCTTTTTTATGTAGTATGCAGGAGTAATTTAGTCACAAATTAGTCACTGGGAATAGATAACATGATTTCTATCTTTAAACTCTGAAAACGAGGCTTTTCGAATATCAAATACGCGTCTCTATGAAAAAACTAATAGACCACAAATGCCGTTCCGAAGGGCTTGATCCCTATCTTACGGGTGCCTCCCAGGATTCCTCCAAGGAAAAACTGCTCGGATAAAGGATGAATCTCTCCGTCATTTGGCGAAGATACACAGGAAAAGCTCCCGTAATGCTCACTCAGATCCACATAGACAGGCTTATCGGACCTGTTCATAATGAAGACCACTGCCCTGCTGCCTGATGCTGCCTTTCCGAAGGCATCACGGCCTTCTTTAAGATATCTGACAAATACGAAAGTACCGCCTTCAGCCATCAGTGTCTTATAATACCCTGTGCGCAGGCACTCGTTCTCCGTCCTGATCCTCGCTATCCGTCTGAAATAAGCCAGGGTTTCCTGCTGTTTATGGTCGAGCCTGTTCCATGGATATGTCCTTCTGTTGAAAGGATCCTTATATCCCTCCATAAGGACCTCATCACCATAGTAAATGCACGAGGCGCCTATATAGCATGTCTGGAAGGCAAATGCCATCCTGGCAAGCGATGAGACCACGTCATAGTACTTTGATTCTACTTTGAACCCGCGCTGGACCTCCCTGTCATCGGTATCATCAGGCCTCGACAGCATGGTCATTATTCGGGGAACATCATGCGAGGAAACAAGGTTCATCATCGCATAGTATGCTTCAGTCGGATATCTTTCGCGAAAACCTTCAAAGCGGGTATTGGCTATATCCGCATCTATATAACCACACAGAAAATCCAGGAGTATATGTCTGAAAGTATAGCCCATGACCGAATCATGGGTGTTTCCGAGCATGAAATCACGATAGGAGCCGTAACTGCATTTGTTCGAAGCATCTTCCCATACTTCACCGATCACGGCGCCTTCTCCGTTGGTCTTCTCCTTAACGGTCTGCCTCATCTGTCTGATAAAGCTGTCAGGAAGTTCGTCAGAAACGTCAAGCCTGAAGCCCGCAGCGCCTCTGGAAGTCCACGTATCCACCACTCCGTCTTTACCGAAAATGAAGTTACGGTAAGACAAATCATCCTCATTGATGTTCGGAAGATCGGGAAAACCCCACCAGGAGTCATATCCGACTGATCCGTCGGCATTCCTGAAGAAGTTATACCATGAACGGTACCGGCTCTCCTCGCCTTCATCAAAGGCCTTATATGCGCCTACGCCGTCATATCTGTCGAACTTGTTGAAATACTTCGAATCGGCTCCGGTATGGCTGAATACGCCGTCAAGGATTATCTTTATTCCGCGTTCCCTGCAGGCTGTCTGGAGGCTCATGAAAGCGGCTGTCCCTCCAAGAATCGGATCAATATTGAGATAATCGGCAGTATCATATCTGTGCGACGACCTCGCCTCAAATATCGGATTCAGGTACAGGACCGTGATTCCCAGTTCCTTCAGGTAATCGAGTTTCTCTTCTATGCCCTTCAGGCTTCCGCCATAGAAATCACACGCGAGATAACCGGTCTCGGGCTTACCCTTCGTATCAACATCTTCACTCCAGTCTTTGTGATATATACGCTCATTCCTCGAATCGGTATTTATCATCTTCTCATAGCTGAATGATGAGTCTCTTGCAAACCTGTCGGGAAATATCTGATACATCATGGCACCCTTCAGAAAATCAGGTGTCTTGAAATCCTTGTTATATACCGTTATCTGGAAGGCAAAAGGATACTTGTCTTCATCAACACCGACTCTCGGAGGATCTGTATAAAGGGTTCCCTCACCGTCAGGAGTATCCATTCCGGCACCGTAATAAAGCGTGATCAAAGGCGCAGTGCTGTCATTTTCGATATCGCTCTTCTTCCTGAATTCATCAGGAAGATCTATAAGATCCCCCGGCACGTTGAATCTGAACCAGTAAAAAAGGATCGACGGCTCTGACGGGAGCATGAGGTTTACATGATATCTTCCGAGCCCCGATACGGAATACATCGGTTCCTCATGATAAGAAAAAGAATATAGTCCGTAGGTATAGCAGAACGTTACGTTCGAAGCTTCCTTAAAGCAGTCGAAAAAGATCTCGACATAAGATGCCGCAGGTCTTGCTCCGAACGGGAGCCTGTACTCAGGAAGGCGCGATGCATGAATGCACCGCGCCCTATTTAATCCGTTAGAATCCATCTGTGTCTTCGATGAAGGCATCAGTCTTTCTTCTCCTTGTCATCAGGCTTATTATCCTCAGCCTTTACGGGAGCTGACTTAGAAGAAACATCCTTTTTTGCAGCCGGCTTTTTGTCAGCTGATTTCTTAGCAGGAGCTTTCTTTACAGGCGCTTTTTTTGCTTCAGCTTTCTTAGCCTCCGGCTTCTTCTCGGGAGCCTTCTTCACTTCTGCTTTTTTCTCAGCAGGAGCTTCCTTCTTAGCTTCCTTGGCAGACTCGGGAATGTTCCTGGCAATGCCTGTAATGAGAGAATAGAGTCCGGCATACTCACCTGCGCTCTTCTTCCATGAATAATCGCCCTTCATGCCGGCTTCGATGATCTTATCCCAGACATCTTTGTGATGGCGGTAGATATCAGCTGCATACTTGGTTACGAACAGGAACTCATGAGCATTAATGTTTGCAAAAGAGAATCCGTTTCCCTCACCCGTATATTCGTTATACGGAGTAACGGTATCCTTAAGTCCGCCCGTTTCCCTAACTACGGGAACGGAGCCGTATGCCATCGAGCAGAGTTGTGAAAGGCCGCAGGGTTCAAAGATGCTCGGCATAAGGAAGATATCGGAAGCTGCATAGATCGTATGGGCAAGTCCGCTGTCGAAATCGATGCAGGCACACATCTTACCCTGGTTGCGGTTAGCGATATCAACAAGAGCTCTCTCATAGTACGGATCACCCGTACCGAGAATAACGACCTGCATGCCGTCGTAAAGCATCTCTTCAAGGACATAAAGAAGAAGATCCAGACCCTTCTGATCAACAAGTCTTGAGATCATTGCGCAAAGAGGAGCGCCCGGATTTACGTCAAGATTAAGCTGCTCCTGCAAAGACTTCTTGCATGCAGCCTTACCCTCTTTGTAATTCTTGATGGAATACTTCATGGGGATCTTTTCGTCAGTGGCAGGATCATATTCCAGATCGTTCATGCCGTTGATGATGCCTGATACCTTATAAGCATACTTCTGCAATGTGTAGTTAAGGCCTTCACCGTAATAATCGGTCATGATCTCATAAGCATAGGTCGGAGATACCGTCGTTACGGAATTCGAGAATACGATACCGGCCTTCATGAAATTGATTGCCTTATCCTTGATGCAGAAATCTTCTCTTAAATAATCATCGGGGAGATCTAACATCTCTCTTACGACGTCGATTGAATGAACGCCCTGATACTTAAGATTATGGATCGTATATACCGTCTGAACGTTGGTATGATAACCGTTCTTTTTAAAGTGACAGTCAAGCAGCATAGGCATCATGCCCGTCTGCCAGTCATTGCAGTGAAGGACATTCGGTTCGAAATCCATGAAATCGCCCATGAAATCAAGGACTGCCCTCTGATAGAAACAGTAACGCTCGATATCGAAAACATAATCAACGTAGATCTGGTCAAAGTTGAAATAATACTCGTTATCGATGAAGTAGAAAACTACGCCGTTTATCTCCAGAGAGAAAAGGCCTGCATAAAGCGATCTCCATCCCATATGGACCATCTTCCATCCGAGGAAATGGAGCTTGTCGCTGTACTTAACTTTGATCTTCTTGTAGAGCGGAATGATGACACGGGCATCTACACCCTGCTTATTAAGCTCTACAGGCAGGCTTCCTACAACGTCTGCAAGACCGCCGACTTTTACGAACGGACTGCACTCGGACGATGCGAACAATACTTTAATATTCTTTTCCATAATCAGATACCTGCTCCTTTTCCTATGACAATAGGATAGTCGGGATGTCCGACAAGTCTTACACCCGGTCTTACGAAAGCGTTCTTATCGAGGATTACGTTTTCAAGATGGCAGTTCTCCGATATGTGAACGTCCTGCATGATAACGCAATTCTTGATAGTAGTATTTTTCGCGATCGTAACACTTCTGAAAATTACCGAACTCTCTACCTTACCGTAAATACGGCAGCCGTCTGAGACGATAGAGTCACTCATCTCAGCGTTGTCGAAATAAAGCGTTGGTGCTTCGTCCTTAACCTTTGTATATATCGGCTTACCGCTCCAGAACAGATCGTTTCGTACGGAATCCGTGAGGAGTGACATTGAAGCATTGAAATAACCCTGTACGTTGTTGATCCTTAATGCCACACCGGAATACTCGAATCCGTGAACCTTGAACTCATCGAAAAGCTTAACGATGGAGTGAATGCCGAAATGGCTCTGTCCGTGAGCCATCTGGCGTGCAAGGATGTCGATCAGGAGGTCTCTCCTGAGGCAGAGGATCGCAAGAGAGCATCTCTGCGACGTAGCCTTCGTAGGATTGTACAGCATATCTCTTACGAATCCGTCGTCATCGATATCAAGGATATAAGAAGGACTGCCGTACTTAGTGCCGTCGCGGTTATACATGACGGAGATGTCGGCACCGGATTCCTCATGCGACTTAATGAAATTATCAAAAGTCGTGTTAAGGATAACATTTGCGCCGGATACGATTACATAAGGTGTTCTGGACTGTCTCAGGAAATCAATGACACCTGTAAGTTCCTCATCAGAGCTGATGCTGGTAGCCTCAGAATTAACATAAGGCGGCAGGATGTGAAGACCGTCATTCTTTCTGTCCAAAGACCATGCTCCACCGGTTCCGAGGTGGTCCATCAATGACTTGTACTTGTTGTAAGTAAGAAGACCTACATTCTTAACTCCGGAATTGACCATGTTGGAAAGCATAAAGTCAATGATCCTGTATCTTCCGCCAAAAGGCATTGCGGAAAGCGCGCGGGGATTGGAGAGCTCGCCCAGAGATATCTTTTTGTTGTCGGCTAAGATAAGCCCCATTGCATTATTAAACATATGTCTTAATCTCCTTTACCTCATGCTCTGAAAGTCGACTCGATGATGTCGCAGTCCTCAGGGACTTCAACGTCTGTATCGACCATGCTGTTTGCCGGGATCACAGAACCTTCTCTTATCGTCAGACCGCGCTCGAAAACGCAGATGCCTTCGGAGCAGATCTTGTGATTCGTGTAAGGTCCTTCACCTTCTACGAAATTACCGGCCTGTACATTCTTTCCGATTATTGTTCCGGCATCGATGATGCAGCGCTCAATATGAGCACCTTCCTTGACTACTACGCCCGGCATGAGCACACAATCCTTAACGATTGCCCCTTTCTCGACGATTACTGATTCGGAAAGTACTGAATGCTCTACATCACCAAAGATACGGCAGCCGTCCGTAAGAGCAGAATTCTTGACCTTTGCGCCTGAACCGATGAAGTGAGACGGCTTAACAGGGTTTCTCGAAAAGATCTTCCATGATCTGTCCACAAGGTTTATATCTTCAGGTTTATCAAGGATATCCATATTGGTCTCCCACAACGAGGAGATAGTTCCTACGTCCTTCCAATAACCGGAGAACCTGTAAGCGCAGAGCTTCTTACCCTGACCAAGAAGATTCGGAACGATATTCTTACCAAAGTCATTAGCGGAATCAGGATCAGCCTCATCTTCGATAAGGGCCTGTCTTAAAACGCTCCATGTAAAGATATAAACACCCATTGAAGCAAGATTGCTCTTCGGCTTTGCGGGTTTCTCATCGAACTCTTCGATAATATCGTCTTCCTTCGTATTAAGGATACCGAATCTCGGAGCTTCCTCCCACGGCACCTCATATACCGCGATGGTAGCATCCGCACCCTTATCGATATGGGCCTTCAGCATAGCGGCATAATCCATCTTGTAGATATGGTCGCCAGACAGGATAACGACATATTCCGGATCGTTATCATCGATAAAACTCATATTCTGGTAAATAGCGTTTGCGGTGCCCTTATACCATACAGATCCGGCTATGCTCTGATAAGGCGGAAGGATATAAGCACCGGCATTATTTCTGTCGAGATCCCAAGGGTGACCGTTACCTACGTATGTATTAAGAGCCAACGGCTGATACTGCGTAAGAACACCGACGATCTCGATTCCTGAGTTAACGCAGTTGGAAAGCGGGAAATCGATGATCCTGTAACGGCTTCCGAAAGGTACTGCAGGCTTAGCAACCTTCTTGGTCAGCACACCCAGTCTGCTTCCCTGTCCTCCCGCGAGTATCATCGCAACGACTTCAGTTCTTGCCATAATGAACTACCTCCGTATATGAGCTTATTTTGTCTTCTTTGTTTTCGTGTCAGCCTTCTTGGAAGAAGCAGCTTTTTTTGCAGCAGACTCTTTCTTTACGGGCTTCTTTGCAGCAGTCTTTGCTGTTGTTTTCTTAGCTGCGGTCTTAGCAGAAGATTTCTTTTCTTCTGTCTTCTTGGCAGCAGGTTTCTTTACCTTCTTCTTGACAGGGTCCTTCACTTTCATGAAATAGATTCCCGCAAGAGGAGGAAGATTGATCTTAACGTGGTAAGGCTTGCCGTTAAGCGGTTCGTCGATCGCTTCAAAGCAGCCGTTCATATCAGTAGCCGTAGGATATCCAGAACCGCCGTGACACATATCATCCGTATTGAACACGATCTTGTATGTGCCTAACTCATAGACCGGCATCTCATATCCTTCAAGAGGCTGAGGAACCATGTTAAGAGCAACATAGATATCATTCCGCTTGGGATCCGGACAGGATCTCTTGTAGATGAATACATTATTCTTCGTATCATCTGCTGCGATCCACTCAAAGCCTGCCCAGGTATGGTCGTCTTCCCAAAGCTGGGGATTCTCTACATAGAACTTGTTAAGTTCACTGTTGAAATTCTGAAGCAGACGGTGCGATTCATAATCAAGCAGGAACCACTCAAGCTGTTCATAAAAACGCCATTCGATGAACTGACCGAACTCAGCGCCCATGAAATTGAGTTTTCCGCCCGGATGGCTGATCTGATAGAGCATCATGGTACGGAGTGATGCGAACTTACGCCAGATATCTCCGGGCATCTTATCGATCAGTGAATGTTTGCCGTGAACGACTTCATCATGGGAAAGGCTCAGGATGTAATTCTCGGAGAATGCATACATCATCGAGAAACAGAATTCATCGTGATGCCATGCTCTCGCATAAGAATCCGTGGAAAAATAATCCAAAGTATCGTGCATCCATCCCATATTCCACTTATGCGTAAATCCTAATCCGCCGTATTCGACAGGATGAGATACCTTCGGCCAGGCTGTGGACTCTTCGGCAATGAGCATTGCATGAGGATAGTTCTTGCGGATCGTATAGTTAAGCGTCTTAAAGAAATCTATCGCTTCAAGATTCTCGTTGCCGCCGTATTTGTTCGGAATATACTGCTGTCTTCCGTAATCCCTGTAAAGCATGGATGAGACAGCATCAACACGGATACCGTCCAAATGGAATTCATCGATCCAGAAAACCGCATTGGAGATCAGGAATGAGATAACTTCATTCTTCGAATAGTCGAAAACATAGGTGCCCCATTCCCTGTGCTCACCGATCCTCGGATCCGAATATTCATAACAGGGAGTTCCGTCAAATCTGACAAGACCTTCCATATTCTTCGGGAAATGTGCCGGAACCCAGTCAAGGATAACGGAAATGCCGTTCTGATGAAGAACATCGATCATAAACTTGAAATCTGCCGGTGTTCCGAATCTGGAAGTAACCGCATAATATCCGGTTACCTGATAACCCCACGAATCATCAAGAGGATGCTCTAAGATCGGCATGAGCTCGATATGCGTGTAATGCATCTTCTTGCAGTAATCCGCAAGATCGATAGCCAGTTCACGGTATGTGAAGAAATTGCCATCCGGATGTCTTCTCCACGAACCAAGATGGATCTCATAAATATTGATAGGTTTAGGATCCAATGCATCTTTACGGTTCTTCACAAACTCGTCGTCGTTCCAGATGTAATCATCCGGATCATAAATTATTGATGCGTTATTAGGTCTGGTCTCGAAATGTCTGGCAAAAGGATCTCCCTTTTCATAGATCCTGTTGTCAGCACCGATGATCCTGTATTTATATCTGTCCCACTGCTGAGCATCAGGAACCTTTTGTTCCCAGATACCGGTCTTGCCAAGCATGAACATCTGGCAGTCATTGGGATCCCAATCATTGAAATCACCCATAACACTGACCATTCTTGCATGAGGAGCCCAAACGCGGAATATAAAGCCCTTACCGTTCTCGTCCTCATAAGGATGAGCACCGAGGAACTTATAGCTCATATAGTTCTCGCCCTTGTTAAATAAATAAGCGGCATCCATTGATGTTGCCCTGCCTCCTGTCGATTTGTGTCGGCGCCTCAATAAATAAGCGCGTGAAAATTCAAGGGCAATTGCCCTTAATAACAGATATTATAAACTAAATTAGAGAAATTTCCAACCGAAAATACAAAAAAGCGTGCGATTTTGTCCTCGGTTTTGTGCAAAATTACATAACTGCGTCTGCTTTTATGTATTAACAAGCATCAAAGGTCTCTTCCGACTTTGCGTTTCTTTTTCTCAGTATACATAGCTTTATCCGCATCTTTAAGGCAGCGTTCAAACACTTTATGCGCATCACCTTCGAACTGTTCCTCGGGGTACTCTATATGGACACCGACACTTACTTCGACACTGTATTTCTTATCGTCCAACCGGACTTTTTGCGAAATAAGCTTTCTGACATTATCAACGAACCCGGCAGCCTTTTCTTCCGTATAATTTTTCGCAAGAACGATGAATTCATCTCCGCCGGATCTGGCGCAGATCTCATTTCCGTCTACAGTTCTCATCATGGCATAAGCTATTGTCTTCAAACCATAGTCACCTTCGTTATGACCGTAATTGTCATTGATTACCTTAAGATCATCCATATCAAAGACCATGACCGCAAGTCCGGTTTCGTTCCTGATGCATTCATCAAAGTATTCCGCAAAAAACTCTTCCAGGCCGCGGCGGTTATATATCTCGGTCAAAGTATCCCTGTTATAGAGGAATTCCAGTCTTGCGACAGAACGCTCCAGATCTCTCTTAATCCTTCTGTTTTCGAGGATAACTCCAAGATCAACGAACCAGGATTGCAGTGCTTTCTGTTCACGAAAATCGATATCCGGAGAAACGATAAGATATCCCATGTAATACTGAAGATGGTGAAGCGTGAAAATATAATAAGGATTAGGATCTTCCATCATGTCTTTGGGAAGGATCTGTCTTTTTCTTATCGTCTGGACTTCGACATCTTTATCGCCGCGGTATCCGGCAACGATGGTCATTTCCTCATCTGTCGTTCTGAAGCTCTCATCCACTTCCCTCTGCTTATCCCAGCCCGGTGCAAGGCAAAGAAGCATATCCTTGAAACCGGTGTCAGTTTTTGCATTTTTACTTATAGCTTTAAAACAGTCTTCCAATGTACCGGCGTTTGACACGCTTATCATGAGATTAGTCGTTGACTGCGAGATTCCGGTCGTATTATCAAGTCTTTTGATATAGGTCAGTCTTACATCTTCGATATCATCAACATTCTTGGGTCTGCAGCCACAGGACTGATTACAGAAAATGTCCGCCATGATACGTATATCTTCCGGGAATGTCTCTCCTTCAAAAAGACGCAAAAGGGTTATTATCGCCTGATATCCGGAGTTATAAAACGGCTGTCTTGCCGTGGTTAATGTCGGAAATCCGTTTAGAGCCTCCTGAACACCGTCAAATCCGGTGATTATTATATCTTCCGGAATCCGGATTCCCCTTGCTTTGCAGGCATTTATCAATCCTATAGCCGAGTAATCATTTGCACAGACAACAGCTTCAGGATATTCACGTCCGTTCTTCCTGCAGTGTTCGAGAAAATAATCAAGAGCTTCCTCTCCGCAGCTGAACCAAAGATTCCCGTAAAAGACTTTTTCCTTATCAAAAGGAATACCGTGCTTTGAAAGGACTTCTTTATATGCATCAACCCGTTCGCCGGTAAAATACTGTTTCGGTTCACCTGCAAGATGATAAATATCCCTGCAGCCATGAACGGAAACGACATGCTCGACCATCTCCGCAAAGGACTTTGTATCATCACAACAGATGTTAATGCATCTCTCATCACGTCCGCCGATATTTACTACGGGAACAGATGCTTCTTTCAGCATATTATCAAGATGTCTCTCGGTAACAGCGCTGAAATATGTCGTGATCTTTATGATGCCGTCAAAATCATCTAAATTGGGAATATCAAAAGAAACGCTGTCACCTTCATCATACTTCGAATACTCACCATAGCTTCTGCTGCTGTAGGAATCACCAAAGCTTGCAAAAAAGATGACCTTTACTCCATTTGCCAAGGCTGCATCAATAATGCCCTTCTGCATAAGACCGGACATCTGCTCATAAACATGTGATGTAAATACAGCTATCTTTTTCATATCCACCAAACAACAAGGCCTCAAAAAGACCTGATGTCCTAATTATATTCTTTTGGCATATACAGTGATTAACGAAATGTAAATTTAGTTTTATACTTTTTCGCTACCGATAAAAGGGATGCAGTGTTATCCTATTCGAAGCAAAATGAAAGAGGTCTTTAGATGAAATATTTCGTTGCATCCGATATCCACGGAGATTCATACTGGGCAGAGCGAATTATAAATGAATTTATCGCAAGCAAGGCTGACAGACTGATACTTCTTGGCGACACGCTCTATCACGGACCGCGCAACGATCTTCCGTCTCATCATGCACCTAAAAAGGTTATAGAAATCCTTAATGCTCATGCAGATAAGATCCTCGCCGTCAGAGGAAACTGTGATACTGAAGTCGACCAGATGGTCCTTAATTTTCCCATCATGGCTGATTATATATACCTTGTCGATGAAGGCACAGTATTCTTCGTAACTCACGGACATATTTACAATCCGTTCAAGCTGCCACCGACATTACCTGAAGGGGCTGTCTTTCTCATGGGTCACTCTCATGTGGCAGAAGACACTATGTTTACGTCAGAATCCGGTCTGACATTCAGGTATATGAATCCCGGCTCGCCTTCACTGCCAAAAGAAAACACCAAGCCATCTTACATAATTATTGAAAACGGGAAAGCAGAACTCCTTGAATTCTGAGAGTTATTCTGACTGCGTTTTTTCCGGTTTGTCTTCAGTATGCGAGGGACCGCGGTATTCCATGCACAGCATCGTTATATCATCGAACTGCTCTGCTCCTTCAGCAAACCTGTCTACGTAATCTCTCATGACTTTTAGGATCTTTTCCGGTTCGGAATCAGGTTCACGATTGAGTGCTTCAAGCATACGCTGTGTGCCGAAAAGTTCATTTTTGGAGTTCGTAGCCTCGGGAACGCCGTCCGTATACAGGAACAATTTGTCTCCGGGCTTGAGTACTATCTCATATTCCTTGTAATTCAGGTCTTCCATGCCGCCAAGCACGAAACAGTGAGTATCCTTAACGAGTTCGAATCTGCTGTCAGAATGTTTCAGTATCGGATATTCGTGGCCGGCATTTGATGCCGTCAGTTTTCCTGTAGAAATCTCCATGATTCCCATCCAGACGGTTACGAACATATCCTCCCTGTTGTTTGCGCAGATGGCGGCATTGGTATCCTTAAGGATCTGGGCAGGAGATTTTCCCATCATGGCATTGTTCTGGAGAATGATCTTAGAAGCCATCATGAACAGCGCTGCCGGAACACCTTTGCCTGATACGTCGGCCATTACCATACAGAGATGGTCATCATCAGCCAGGAAGAAGTCATAGAAATCGCCTCCGACCTCTTTAGCCGGATCCATGGATGCATAGATATCAAATTCCGGACGGTCAGGAAAAGCCGGATAGATGTTCGGCAGCATATCTGCCTGTATCCTGGTGGCAAGTGCAAGTTCCGTTCCTATACGTTCCTTCTCTGCGGTGATCTTTGTGATCTGTGAGATATATTCCTGCGTCTTCTCGGACAGGCTCGCAAATGACTGCGCCAACACTTCGATCTCATCACCCGTACGGTAGACCTTTTCCATTTTGAAGACCTTATCATTTTCATTTAAGGAATTGAGCTTCTGTGTCATGTGCTCGATGGGCTTGACCACGCGATAAGCAAGGATCATGGCTGCGGAAACCGCCAGCAAAACAATAACTACAGTTAATACAATAACGGTCTGGGCTGAATGCTGCAGACCCGATTTATATGATTCGGTTGCCCTGTTATTGATCTCATCATAACTGGTCAGCATGGCTGCCGTCGGCTGATATATCAGTTCCTTTTCGACAACTGTTATTACAGTCCAGCCGAGTGTCTCAAGCGGAACACCGCAGATAAAGTATTCAGTTCCTTCGATCTCCAGCATCTTAAGTCCCGTATTCTCATTAAGAGCAAGCGCAATAAAATCAGCGAACTCCTCATCTGAACTGTCACGGAGATCGGGAGCATCTGATGCGGTGGCAGCTCTGAAAATGCCATCATCCTTTGGCGAGAACAACATCTGGCCCTTATCGTTTATAACACACATAAAGCTTCCGTCTGTGGCTTTGCTGTCAACATATTCACTAATGGATGTAAGCCAGATATCGGCTGCCACAACAGCTACGAGTTCATCGTTATAATACACAGGGGCAGCACATTCGAGCATCGGAATATTAGTATAAGCATCGATCTCAACACCGGTAAAGATCATCTCCCCTGCCTCAACGGCCTGAACATACCATGGGCGGTGACGGATATCCAGATTAAGCGGAGAACCGTCCTCAGCCACAAAAGTGCCTGACCTGTCGTTAACGAGTATCATGTTTCCATCAGGCAGACCGACAAAAACACTGCTGATCATATCGGAAGACTCATAGATCGCCTTCATGGTCTCACTCATGTTAGCCACAAGTCCGAGCGTCTCGGATCCATCAGGATCGACTCCGTCCTCATGGATAAGCTGGGCTGTTAACTGGCCGTCATTTACCGCAGTCGGTGCCGGAACCTTACGATTCTCGAACCTGCCGGCATGTTCAAAAAGATTTACAGTGTATGCCTGCAAAATCCGTACATCACCCTGTACATCAGCAAAGATATCATTTGCGATATAAGCCTGCAAAGCAGTTGTCTGGGTCATAGTCGAATTGAGGACTCCCTCCATGGTCTGCTCGGAAACGGCCTTAATGGAATCCTGCTGCTCAACACCCGCTTCTCCTACAACGGTAGCGAGATTCTTGTGCTGGTAATATGCTACGGCAGCATAAGCGCCGAGCAACACGATTATAAAGATCAACATAAGATTGAAGATCTTCTGTTGAAGTCCGCCGAGCTTAAGACCCCAGATAACTTTCATCGTCATATCCTCCCAAAGCAAAGTAACCCATCTTTCATTCCATAATAACAATAATATTCAAAGCAGATATTTACGTCTTTTAAACAAAACGATAATAAACTTTGACAAATACACTACGAAAAAAGAGCTGCCCGTCAGGACAACTCTTTTTGAACATTCTTGATTATAACAAGATTTTACTTAGCGAAAGCAGCTCCTCTGTCAAATGCTTCCATGTTGATCGGAATGAGGTTGTGCTTTCTCTCGGGAAGGATCTCATAAAGAGACTTCTCGAAAGAATCTCTTGTGAAACAACCTGTTGCAGTAGCCATACAACCGAGCATCGTGATAGGAGCAAACATCATCTTTCCAAGCTCGGAAGCGATGTCGGAAGCCTCCATGGCGATAACCTTGATATCTGTTCTTTCAGGTCTCGTCTTGATGAGCGAAGAATCGAGGATCATCAAAGCGCCGGGCTTCAACTGCTTCTCGAACTTCTCCATCGAAGGCTGGTTAAGGCAGATAACAACGTCCGCATCATTTACAACGGGTGAACCGATAGGCTCATCGGAGAAAACTACGGAGCAGTTAGCCGTACCGCCGCGCATCTCGGGTCCGTATGACGGAAACCATGAGACTTCCTTACCTTCATAAAGCGCAGCCTCAGCTGCCATCTTGCCTGCGGAGAGGATTCCCTGACCGCCGAATCCGGCAAAAATTACAGAGAAATCAATCATTTCTTCACCTCCCCAACATTAACGCAATTGTTTGAAGTAGCAGGAATCGCACCTGAAACATACTTGCCGTCTGCATCGAAAGTGATATCAGCACCCTTGTAGCAACCTAACGGATACTGCTTTTCCATGTTCTCCTTAAGCCAATCCATGGCTGCAAGAGGCTCTTTACCCCAGTTTGTAGGGCAAGTGGAAAGAACTTCTACGAGTGAAAAACCGAGCTTGTTCTTCTGAACGTTGAATGCCTTCTGGATAGCTCTCTTGGCGTTCTGAATGTTCTTGAAATCAGTAACGCAGACACGCTCGATGTAAGCCGCACCTGCAAGATTGGACAAGAACTCGGAAACGTTGATAGGATAACCCTGATATGAAGGATCACGTCCCCAAGGTGATGTAGTAGTAACCTGACCTACGAGTGTAGTAGGAGCCATCTGACCTGAAGTCATTCCGTAAACCGCGTTGTTTACGAAGATTACAGTGATATTTTCGCTTCTTGCAGCAGCGTGAACGATCTCAGCCGTACCGATGGAAGCGAGGTCGCCGTCTCCCTGATATGTGAAGACGAAGCTGTCCTTAAGGTTTCTCTTGATACCTGTAGCAACGGCAGGTGCTCTTCCGTGAGCAGCCTGGACCATGTCGCATGCAATGTATTCATATGAATTATAAGTACATCCTACGGATGCAACGCCTACAGCTGTCTCAAGAGCATCATTGGCTACAAGAGTCTCAGCTACAAGCCTGTGGATAATGCCGTGGCAGCAGCCGGGGCAGTAATGGAAAGGCTTATCTGTAAGGCCTTTTGTGGGTTCGAAAACTACAGCCATCAGAAATTACCTCCTTCTGTGATCTTTCCCTCGTGGATAGCAACGATCTTATCGAGGATTTCCTTCTGCATCGGGAGATTTCCTCCGAGTCTTCCGTGGAAATATACGGGTTTCTTGCCGTTGGCGCCGAGTCTGACGTCTTCGATCATCTGACCTGCGTTGAGCTCAACGTCGAGGAATGCCTTTACGCTGGACATATCTGCTGCTTCAGATATTGCCTTATAAGGGAACGGCCAGAGCGTGATAGGTCTGATCATGCCGACTTTAATGCCGAGCTCACGAGCCTGACGGATAACGTTTCTGGAGATTCTGGAGCATGTTGAGAATGCTGTGATAACGATCTCCGGATCATCATCCATGCAGATGGATTCATAACGCACTTCATTAGCCTCAACGATCTTGTACTTGTCCTGAAGCTCGAGATTCTTTTTCTCGAGGACATCCGGATCGATATAGATGGAAGTAACAGTGTGGTGGAAAGAATCACCCTTTCTGCCGCATGCAGCCCAAGGCTTCTCGATAGTTTCAATGGGCTCCTCATCGCGGAATGCTACAGGCTCCATCATCTGACCAAGAGTACCGTCGCCTACGATCATGCAGGTCATTCTGTACTTGTCAGCAAGATTGAAAGCTTCAACAACAAGCTCATAAAGCTCCTGAACGGAAGCAGGCGCGATAACGATGTTTCTGTAGTCACCGTGTCCGCCGCCCTTCGTAGCCTGGAAATAGTCGCCCTGTGCAGGCTGGATGCCGCCCAGGCCCGGGCCGGCTCTTACGATATTAACTACAACTGCAGGAAGCTCTGCTCCAGCAATGTATGAGATACCTTCCTGCTTAAGGGAGATTCCCGGAGAGGAAGAAGATGTCATTACTCTGAAGCCTGCTGCAGCAGCGCCATAAACCATGTTAATGGCTGCAAGCTCAGACTCAGCCTGAACGAAGTTACCACCTACCTGAACCATCTTCTTAGCCATATAGTGCATGACTTCAGTCTGAGGTGTGATCGGGTAACCGAAATAGTTGCGGCAGCCTGCTCTGATAGCTGCCTCGGCAATGACCTCATTGCCTTTCATTAGTACTCTTTTCTGTGCCATAATTACTCCCTCCCGATCAGAAACGCTCAACAGTGATTACGACATCCGGGCACTGTGTAGCACAGAAAGCACATCCGATGCACTCTTCCGGATTGACACTTGTTGCCGGGTGATAACCCTTTGCGTTAAGCCTTGTCTTGTCAAGTTCGAGGATTTTCTTAGGGCATGCTGCAACGCAGAGTCCGCAGCCCTTGCACAGATTCTCGTTAAAAGTCACTTTACCTTTTGCCACGATGAACCTCCTCATAATAACGAAACGTTTAGAACGCGCGTAAAATTATCAGAGTATTATAAACATTATGAAAAAAGGTTGCAACAGGATACTTATATTTTTTTATTTATTATATAAGTCTTAAACTTGGCAAATTCGGCTGTGCGGAAATTAGTCAGGCAGAAAACCAGAACGGTAATAGTGCAGACAATTACTGTTTTTAGGATAAGCGCTATTATATCACAACTGATATTATGGATACTAAAATAACAAGCGGCATAACAGACAACGGTAATCAGCATATACTTCAACTGCTTCAGCCAATATTTCTTCTGCATGTTTTCAAACAGTTTCCTTGAAAGAATTCCGGGTTCATACCAGAAGTTCGTAATCAGATGACTTATTGTTGTAGCCAGGAATATTCCGAATGTACCCAAATACACACCCAGAACTATTGATAAAACTATATTGATCGCAGCCCTGATAAGCAGGATGTACTTAACATCATCAAACAATCCGTTTGCTTCTCTCAATATCCAGACGGGTGCAACAGCATAAGTAAAGTAGAAATTTAACGAGATAATAAAGACGGTCGCATTATCCAACAGATATTCTGCTCCAAGCCATATTGTGATCAAATCATTAAAAAGCAACGAGAACCCGATAAGTCCAAGAGCTGCCAGGAGATGATATATCAACAGCATCATGTCAAAGAATTCTTTTTGCTGTCCCCTGCCCTCCTTTACGGCCATATTGCCTAATCCTGGGATTAACGAGGCATTGATCACTGCGATCATGGTTGTAAAAGCATTAACAACAGAATAATAGTTGGAGTATAAACCTACAACTGAAATGCTCACTAAAACAGAAATGAGTATATTATCTGTGCTGGTGATCAGAACCACACCCAGCCTATACATCAACGTCGCACGTATTCTTTTATTCAGCCCGCTCTTATCGAAAACCACATTGGTTTTCGCCTTAAAGACTTCAGGATGCAATCTTTCTGTTGCTATGCTCAAGACAACATTGTAAATAATAAGGGTTATTGCAGAAGACAGCACATAGATGTGATAATCCTTGAATGTTATCAGGACAATGATCTGAATGATCTGAAGCAGGAAATTAGAGATTAACAATATAAATCTTTGTATGCGCTGTTCCTGGAAAGCGGTAAGCAGTGCAGTCTTATGTGCAACAAAGTATGTGATTATCATATTAAACAGGTTTACAACATAGAAAAAAACAAGATCTGTTTGTGAAATATCTGTTTTCACAATAAATTTCAGGAATGGCACAACAGCCATTCCCGCAGCTAAAACAGCTATCGCAAAGATCAAGTAGAATTTTCTGAAATAATGCAATAAGGAATTAATAAGATCGTAATTTCGTTCAGCGACCGGCTTAAAAAGCGAGTACACAAAAGCAGAATCTATACCAAGTTCTGCCATGGATAAAACCGTCAGGATGTTTGTATATAATCCGTTGATTCCCAAATAATCAGCTGAAAGATAATAAAGAAAAATCTTTCGTCCGGCAAAAGAAAGCAAAAAGGTACAGATTTGAGCGATGTACCCGTAAACTATGTTCCTTTTGGCATTCTGGCTTCTTGTCTTCTCTGTCATTCAGCTAACCGCATAATGTCTTCTTTTAATTCAGAATAGAATTCTAATACCTTAGTATTATCATATATCTGACTGCCATGAGGCATGTCATCATATATTTCAGCTATTTTTTCCGGATCATCACAGATTCGGATGTAATCAATATCTTTGATCCACTCTAAACTACCCTTAAGCTTATAGCTCTTACTGTCCAAAACAATACAAGGCGTACCGGTAACAACAGATAAAATAAGCCCGTGGAGCCGGTCGGTAATAACCAACTCGGAATTGCGAATTCTTTTCAAAAAGAAATCGACCTCTTCTTCTCTGTTCTCAACAGGAATCATGTGAGATACAACAGTATCACTAACAGTTATGTTGTCACCGAATACTGATCGCAAAGTCTCGAATAGCTTTTTGTCGCTTTCATAAGTTCTGGTCTTTTCACAGTCAGATCTTAATAATGTAATACAACCGGAGCGATGTCCGGATGTATCATCAGCTTTTAAAAACAGTGCCATATCAGGAGCCATGCCTGTATTAACTCCCATACCGGCTATGATCTCATAGCTCGTATGTTCCCGTGCATAGAACTTAATGAATTTATTTGAACAGAAAACATCCGAAGATTTTTTCAGTTCACAAGCGCCTTTATCGTTGTCCTCAAAATACACTGTTGCCGGCATAATAAGGACAGTTGATTCCGGATTCGATACGATCAGTTGTCTGACCAGCAATTCCTCACGAAACCACAAGGATCCCAGGTAGCCTCCACCTGAAAAAACAATCGGATTGCCGTTAAAGATACCAAGCGCATCTTTTTCCTTGATCATCGAAAGCATTTCATCGGTTACTTCATAGTATTTCAGACCCAAAGATGAAAACAGCTTATGCTCGGCAACCGCAATTGCATGATCACCTATATTTCCATGAACCGGTGTCATAACAAAAAAGACCAAATGCGGATCAACAGACTTCCTGAATCTGATTTTCCTAATTATTGAAGCTGTCTTCATTTTTCTGCAAATTTGCAGATTCCTTAGTTTTTTATAAAACAAATACAAAGGCTTGCAAAAATAAAACAGCTTAAATGACAGATGCGAATTGCCATATTTCTTTATGAGCGGTCTGATCCTGATAAAACAGTCTTTTACTTCAGGAAGTTTCCGTTCCTGAGGCGTCAGATTCTCCCAATGAAGGAGCATGAAAAGAAAAAAATACCAGTTAAGCCATTTTAAAGATTGAAAATCAACTGCCGGATGGCTGTCAGCAAATTTATCCGCTTCTTCTGCGCTTATACACATAGATCTCAGCTTCAGCAGATGATTGGGGGTTGTAACTATGGATCCCGTACGGAAACGGCGGAAATAGAGTTTCTCATATAAAACAGCAACCCTGCCGCAAAAAGATGTTGCCTGAAGATTAAAAAGTTCATCCTCATGAAGTATTCCTTCATAGAACCTCAGATCATTATCTTCAATAATGCTCCGCTTGATAAAGAACAAATACACACAAGGATAATAATCAGCGTTTTCGATAGCAAGCCGGTAGAATTCAGCACCGCTGCAAACATCGGGATATCTTCCTCTGTAAACATATCCGTCAGTGTTAATATCAGACGAGTACTCAAAATCGCTGTCACTGTCGATAAAAGCATCAGCGCCAAATCTTATCTGATCCAGTTCTTCATCTGTCGCTTTGGAATACAGTAATTCAAGAGCATTATCAGCTAAATAATCATCACTGTCCAAAAAGCAGACATATTCACCGCAGGCAGCTTCAAGTCCGGTATTACGTGCGGCGCTGAGCCCGCCATTCGAGCGGCTGATAAGCCTGAAATCCGGATATTTCTCCGCATATCCTGCAGCTATCTTGTCAGACCCGTCAGTGGAACCGTCATTGACCATGATGATTTCTTTTCCTGATAATGTTTGTCTGACCAGACTTTCCAGACATTCATTCAAATAGTCTTTGACATTATATATGGGAACTACAACTGACACTTTAATGTTTTCCAATATTCATACCCCGTTAAGTCCTGAAATAAAACCTGTCAAAAAACTTATTGATCTTTACGCCAAAACATTTAAATACCAGTCCGATCCGGTCAAACAGACCTGATTCAGTATAATGTATCCATTTATCAGTATATTTCAGATTCCCGGATTTAGCTTCATCGGCATATGGTTTAAGTGTATCCGGATCGATTCTCTTTCTTAATCGGTAAATCTCTTTCCATATATGCGAAAACCTCACCTGGTTTTCCACTGACAATCTTGGATTTATCGCATTGCACACATCAAACATCATCATGCTTCTGATTAAGTTGACAACGGTATCCCCGCTTGTCCACAGGCCATTTCCCGTCTGCACATAAACAGCCCACGACTCCGGAAGATAATAGATCTTACCATACCCGAGGACAAAGAAAGTGATTACCACATCATCAAAATGATTATCCGGAAATTCTTTATCAATATGGCTGATTACTGAGCTTCTGATCATCAGAGTATCAGTATGGATATAATACTTGCGCCAATATCTTTTTGCATCAAGCTTGCCTTCGACAGAATATGTCATCGCCGGTTCGATTCTTCCGTCTTTATAAAGCATGTCGATATTATGCCCGCATGCAATGCAGTCACTGTTTGCCGGATCATCCAGAACATCAGCCTGCATCTGAAGCTTTCCGTCAAAAGAATAATAGTCGTCACCGTCCAGGAAGATAAAATACTCCGTCTTAACAAACCTCAGAAGATTAAGCCTGTTTTTTGAAGCTCTGAAGCCATTATCGACTGGACCGGCATCTCGATCCCAAACATGCAGTTCTATCCTGTCGGGATATTTATCTGCCCACCTGATAACCGCATCACGCGTGCCATCGGAGGAACCGTCATCACCAACGATAATATGCACCCCAAAAGAAGTCTTTTGGGAAATAATGCTCTCGATTGCTTTATCAACGTATTCTTCCTGGTTATAAAATGTTACCAGTACGCTTACACGCTGTTTTTCCATAGGCTTAATCCAAATTTACAACTAACTCCTCTCCGGGAATAACATCATAATAAACTGTTTCTTTTTCCGAAGGAAGAATCACGCCAATCGTAAGCGGATGATTAAACGTATCATAAGACATATCTCTGTTTGTCAGCTCAACATAGATATGTAACTGATTACCGGTCATGAACGAATAAACATTACAGTTCTGTTTTTCCCGGATATACTTAACTGCATCCGTAAAATCCGCGTTCCAGATAACGCCTTCATTGACCTTAGATTCGATATAAGCCATGTGCTCTGCAGCTTCATCAACAAGCATGGTCTGGAACAGACCATTATCTTCAGGCAATATCCAATGCCACATCTCTATAAGCCAGGTTTTCTCTTCAGCTGCTGTATCGATCCAGACGTTACGTACAGAAGCATCGACTCCATCATCCTTGATTCCGTATAGACACAGACCATACCACTCGCCCGGTTCCCTTCCGTCCTCAGGTGACAAACTGTTAAAACCTCTGACATCACTTCTGGAAGCCCAAAAGCCGTTATCTTTAAGTATAGAATAACCTTTCTCGCACATAGCATTCTCAGGCCATACGAAAACGATCTGCTCAGTTCCGAATTTTCTCTCAAAATACTTATCCGAATCAACGATCTGATGCATTAGCGAAAAATAATTATTTGAGATCGGAGTTCCCTGAGCCATCTTCTTATGGCCGTATGAATGATTTACCAGTTCGATATTACCGTCTGCCAGGATCTGATTCCACCCGCCAATATCCGGATCGACAAAACAAACAGAACCGGCAACTGTACCCTTAAGGCGGTATTTTCCTAATAAATCATTAAAATACACCCCTGATTCATAAAACCCGTCATCAGAGATCAGAGTTACTATGCCATCAGCATTTCCGTATACTTCGGCGACCTGAGTCTCTAAAATAACGGCATCATCAGGGATCTTGTAATGATCATTATAATTCCGGTTACAAGAAGCAAGGACCGAAAGCAAAACAATACTGGCCAGAAAAAGATAAACCTTATAAGACAATCTCATTTTTCTGAACGTCCCCTGAACAACTTACATATACGCCATATAACAGAAACCGGGAAATGGACAAATGACATTCTTAAAAGAAAAAAGAAATACCATAAGTTCCCACCGGCTCCGGAACATGAAGCCATCTTTCCTGCAATGTCATTATCATATCCTCTGCTGTTGTTTAACAGGTATTCATACCGGGGATCGTTCAGTTCCGTCCTGTGGGCATGGAGTTCTTTCATAAACCCGTACTTTCTAGAATATGTTGCGGATTTAAAACCGGACACCGGGTTTTTATCATTGAGTATATCCTGAAAGATCATTGCTTCAATTATCAACAGCTGACAAGGTGTTGACGAACGTGTTATGCCGCCTCTTTTCTGTTCATATTCAAAAGTAATGCTGCTATCAGCTTTGCATTTTCCGCACTTTAAGATGGAATACACAAGGCCCGTATCATCACAGAAACGGTCAAGCAGCATTTCAGTCTTCATTTTCCTGAACACAAAACAGGAAACATGAAAATAGTCAAAATGCGCCCAGAATAATCTGGAAGATGGTACATAAGGGATATACTCCTTGTCTGATTCTCCGATAAACCTGAATCCGGAAACAAAAGAAAAATAATCAGGATTTGAATCCAGGAACTCCACCGCCTTAATAAACTTCCTGTTATCACAAAACAGATCATCTGCACTTAAAATAACGCAATAATCGCCGGTAGCTGCAAAAAGCCCTCTTTTAATGACATTAGACACTCTGATGCTTGGAATTACAGGCTCGCCGGATTCCGGACGGGACATTACAAAATGCGAAACAGTAACATGGTCGCTTGCATATTTTTCTTCTATCCGGGAGATCCGGTCTAATGTTTCACTGTCAGAACCGTCATCACCTATGATTATCTCGATGTCAATGCCGCCGGCATCCTGCGAGACGACAGATTCTACCGCGCGGATAATGGAATCCTTCTCATTATAAGATGTGATTATTGCGCTGATCTTGCTCATTCTGTCCGGTCCCCTGAATTGATTTGCTTATAACTATATATATTTTCTGCTTAACAAATGAATCTTATATGATAATTTCTTCATCAAAAATCCGAAAAAGAGTTTCAAAGACCATTTGATCGTATAAACAAACCTGAAACCGGCCCCGGATCTTCCGTATCTGACCGTATCCAGATATATGGATTCATTCAGAACGAGGTCCGAACCGGAGGTGTTGTCAACATCCGTATTCCTGTTATCAAAAAAGAACTTAATGCAGTCATAACATTTTATGAAGCTTTGCAGTTTCATATCGGGTAAAGCTTTTTTTGCCTCCTGATATACCAGAAGATTAACATAATTCTTTTCGAGATCTGAACGTTTATTCCACGAACTGCTGCCGGACTGACGGTAAATGCCCAAAACATCAGGAATATACATGATCCTGCCTGTCCTGATAAAAGAGGCAGTGATCATATTGTCATCGAAGAAATCTTTATTGATCCTCACAGGCCAGGAACTGTCGATATTCCTGAACATGAAGGTTCCGGCATGAGACCACAGATTACCCCAGTAAGACTTATTGGTAACGAAAAAAGCCTTATCTGAATAGTTACTGTAAATGACATCGGGATGTTCCCCGTCATCCCACTTTAACTGCAACGGATGAAAGCACCCGGTTATCTCCGGATATTTCTCCAGAACATCAAACTGCTTCTGCAGTTTCCCTGGATCAGGATAATAGTCGTCTCCGTCGAGAAAGCAGACATATCTGCCTTTGGCATTAGAAAGAAGATTCAATCTGTTATGAGATGCCCTAATAATAGGTTCGCAAGTATCCTGAAGATCATCAGTTGTTCTGAAAACAGCAATGATACCGGAATACCTGCTCTGCCAATTCAGCAATTCTTCATAAGTGCCATCATCAGAATTATCATCACCGCATAACACCTCAAAGGGAAAAACCGTCTTTTGATTAATAACAGAAGACAGGCATTGTTCAACATAGTCCTTTTGATTATAAAATGTTATCAATACAGACACTTTGCAATCATCAGTCTGCAGCATATTCATTCCACCATTTTCCGCATAAAGAGATATCCGTTCCTGACATCCGCGGATTAAGTCTATACTTAATTACCTTTTCAATTCCGCCCTTTTGTGTATTCTTTACCAGTCTCTTCTTGGCGTTGTTTCCCGAATTGATCGCGACAAGTGCCTTTTGTATCTTTGTCTGCAGTTCATCACAACAGGTCCTGTTCGTAATGATCGTTTCAACACTTATAAGATCATTATGGAATCTGTCTCTCCATATCTTATCATTTACAGTCGAGACACCGCATCCGTACTCATAGAAAATGCAGGGTACGTCGTAATAGAAGGGCTCTATTCCGTCAAACATCATCAGTACATATGACAGGTCTTCAGAATATATTACGTGACCTGTGATCTGATCCAGATAACTGCCGAAAACATCTCTTTCACACAGGATCGCGGCACCTAACGGGATATCTTCCAGCACAGTATAATTCCATCTGCATTTCGGGCTGTCATGATCCAGATAGCAGTCTATTAATCTGGGAACTGCAGTGCTTTTCATTATCCTGGGTTTATCATCAGCTACAGAATAATAAATGGCATCTGCAAATGACCATGTTCTGCCACTTGCCTTCAAAGCACTTAACCAATCTGACAATGAATTATCATTAAACAGTGCATCTCCCGGGCTTATAAGCTTTATGTATTTTCCCTCTGCAGCTTTAAGGCCGTCAGTATAATTCTTAACTGTACCCTGATTCTCTTTGTGATCAATAAGCTTGAATCTTGAGAAGCCAATATTACTGAAATAAATCTCATATGCCGAAAACAGATTATCGGAAGATCCGTCATCAACGATGATCAGTTCAAAATTCATATCCTTCTGGCCGATAACTGAATCCAGCGTAAACACGCACTTCTCCCAGGAAGGATTATAGGTTGCCATAATTACGGAGACTTCGACTGTTTCCCTATCCAAAACGAGCACCTTATTCACAAAAATCTATATTTTATTATAATACTCTATTTCGGGATTGAATTTGAACCCTTCACGATAAGAGCGGAGTATGATCTTCATCTTCTCCCGTTTGGATTCACGAGCTTTGAATAATACCCTTGATAAGTGAAGGGCCACTCTGAAGAACAAAAAGAGTCTGCCTGTAAATCCTTCTCTCGAGTATAAATACACCTCGTTTCTGTAGAGATACTTATAACGCCACAACCGGTCTTGCGGTTCATTCTCTATTCCGACCTTGTTATTAACTGCCATTTTATGTATCACCGAACTGTTATTCACAGCATAGCAGGGATATTTCAGGGAGATACGCCTTGAATACTCCATATCGTCAGCCCAAATAAAGAATTCTTTAATCGGCAACCCGACCTCCATAACTGTCTCTGCCCTGACGAAAAAAGAAACAAACGTTGCCATGATTACGGGAACTAAAGGAGAAGAATAATCTTTCAGGGATTTTTTAAGACCTGTTTTCTGAACATTCATCTTACAGGGATTACCGTCAGTCCATTTTGCCATGCCGGACAAAAAGCCGTATCTGCCGTCAAGCTCAGAATCTGCTTTCAGCAATTCATCCAGACTGTCCGCTGACACAAAGGCATCATCATCCATCAGCCAGAGATACTTATAACCTCTCCTCAATGCTTCGATCATACCGAACCTGAACCCGCCTGCCCCGCCGGTATTAGATCCCGTATTGCAATAGATTACAGAGCCTGAGTCCGTCAGTGCTTTCAATAAATCTCCGGTTCCGTCAGTGCTCGCATTATCAACTACGATAATATCCGCCTTTGTATTATTCAGCTTCATTAGGTGGTCTATGCATTCAAGCAAAAGATCTTTTCTGTTATATGTAACTACGATTGCAGCAACTTCGTTCATATCACTAAAATCTCTCAGATCGTATGATCAGCTTTCCTTATTGGAATTAATCTTCCTCTTGAGAAATGCTCCGCCCTTCCTGAGCCAATCCTGCTTTTCCATAAATATGTAAGGAATCTCCTTATATACTATCTGATTTTTCCGGATCCAGACATCAAGAAGCCTTTCACCGACAAACCCGAAGACTCTTGCATCATTCAAACTGTAATCCGATATGTCGAGTCTCTTCTCCAGTTCAAACAGGATGCTGAATACCCATGTGCAGTAGTCATCAAAGACATCCTTTTTCATGATGAACATATTGAATCGGTGTCCGCTGGTCCGGTTCATGACTTCCCTGTAAGCATCCAGATATTCAGGATAAAGATCATTAAGCACAGCTTCGGTATTATCCAGGTCTTCTTTGTGGTGAGCATGAATATACTGTGTATAAGAAGTCTCGATATAGTAGTAGCGCTTACGGGGAAGTATCACATCATATTTATTCAGCAGCGGCTCCAGCTCTTCTCCGGAAACAGGCAACGCCTGTTTATCAGTTCCCTTTCTTAAGGTAAAGTGCCTTCTGTAATGCGAAAGGCCGATATAATCAGCATCGAGGTTCTTCCATGCCCAGTATAGTCCGGTTAATTCACAATAATTCCTGTTCCTGTTACTGATATTGTCGCCGGAGTCATCACGAGTAAAGCCCAGATCATCTACGGATAACGCTGCACCGGTCTGAACAGGAAGATATATGCAATCCTCCGGCATCCAATACGGCTTATGCGTTGCGACCAATATCTTTATATTCATAAGGACTTACTGAGCTCCGTTTCTTGTAAAAACCGCAAAAAACGTCCTGAAAACACAAATGACATCCAAATAGAAACTAATGTTTTTCACGTAATAGTATTCCAATTCAAGACGTTCACGATATTCAATATTGCTTCTTCCGTTACATCCCCACCATCCGGTTATTCCGGGCTTGACCTTCTGATAAAGTATTAATCCGTCATGTGAAGCCAGTTCATTAGCGACGAGAGGCCGTGGGCCGACCAGACTCATATCGCCTTTAAGAACATTTATCAGCTGAGGCAATTCATCAATTGAAGTCCTCCGCAATACTCTTCCCAGAGGAGTAACCCTGGGATCATCAACGATCTTCTGATTCTCTTCCAGCTGTTTCCTGTATTCCTCATTATTTAAAAGCTCTTGAAGGCGTTCTTCCGCATTAGGAACCATTGTCCTGAACTTCAGCATTTTGAATTCGCGGCCGTTCTTACCGACACGGTACTGGCTATAAAATATCTTTTCTTTATCACCCGAAAACAGATATGCGATCTTAATAAACAAAGATACCGGACCGAGAAAGACCAGTCCGAATAAAGATATGATAATGTCTAAGACTCTTTTGATCCTGATATAAGTAATCTGACTCTCAGAAAAAGAGAATCGTTTTACACTTAATACAGGATAAACGCCAATACGCTGAATGCTCTGGTCTTCGGAAAGAAAACCGACGGATTCATCAACTGAAAGATTCAGATTTATGCCATTGGAAGACAGTCTCTCATAATCCTCTTTCGATATCTTCGAAGGCGCTACGGCGATCAGGACTTCTTCAATATTGTTATTCAGGATAAAATCAACATAATCATCAGTAACCGTGGGAATACCGGCAACCTTGGCGTAACGGTCTACAGTATAAATTCCCTTAATGTCATATAAAATGAAGTCACCTGAATTAACGTTATTAACCGTTGTCTCGATATTATCTGCACTGCAAATAACAAACAGGGATTTCCTTTCTGCACTGTAAAACCTCTGAAGTATCTTTTTCCAGCAATATTTCAAAAGCAAAGACAGAATAAAATAGAATAAATACATCCATATGGTCATCTCACGGGAATATACATCACCTATCTTCAGGAGATAGAAAAAGACCGTCGTCACCAGCAGATTATATATCGCAAGTATTAATGCCCATTTTACTTCCTGATAATACCCTCTGCGGAATATGCCGCTGTAAGGGTTGGTAAAAAACGTAATCAATATATTGAGCAGGACTATAATAACAATATAAAGATGCCATTCATTCTTCTGGATAAAACTGAGATCACCGAACTTAATCCGGTAAGAGATCACAAAACAAATGGCCAAAGACAATATGTCTACCAGCATAAAGTCCAGGTGCTTAAGCCATGTGTGTTTCTCTTTTATACGCATAATTATGTATATTAGAACAATCTGAGATTTCCGTCAAAAACTGTTACTCAGGATCCATACGGCCGTTTATCATTACTTTATCCCACTCAGATTTTCTGAGATGAAAAATTTCAAATGCACCGGAATTGGCATAACGTTGGATTTCATCTATGAATACCGACTCGAACATGCCCTCCGGAGCACATATGACATCGCAGGTAAATATGCCGGTGGAGTCAGGATAGACCGAATAATAATCCGTATCAGAGTCAATGTACATCAGATATAAATATCCGTATCTGATGCACTTATTTCCGCGCCGGATGACTTTCATGCTTTCCGCCGTCTTCAAGGCTGACACGCAGTCATTTTCACCGGCTGACAGTCCGTCAGAATAACTGCGCTGATAAGTAAGCAGAAAGTCATTTGGAGAAACACGAACGGAAACATTGTTTTCAGCATAACCTCCGATCTTTTCTATCTGCTCAGGTCCTGATAACCAGTTCAGGTACACAAGACAAGCTAAAGGATCGGAACAGGTCGACGGCATGAAGATCTTCTTGATGCCGGAATCAAGGTAATCTTCCTGCCATACAGTATATTCACCATCTGCATTCTCAAAAGTATTAACGCAAATATAACCGGCGTCATTTCCCCTGTTCTCATGCAGAGCACGGATATGGGAATCTGAACCGTTCTTATAGAGATAATCATATTTATTGCAAAATGCTCCGACATATCCTTTCTCTATGGGTTCATAATGCTCTTTCGTATCAGGTCTTATGCTTTGGAAATCATCCGGCAAAAGGTCCTGATGATACCATTCATTAAGTGTCTGCAAACCGTCATGATACCCGTCCTGAGTAACTCTGCAATACCCGTGCAGATAAAAATCCCTGTCGGAAATGTCAGGATCATAAAATGAATCAAATAAAGGCTTGCAACTGACATTCGGCTTATTATCAACCAAAAACGGTATTATGTGCGCAGCATCATCACCCAATAAAAGAGCGGCATTATCACGGAAAGCAATGAGACACTCATGGAATTCTTCACGTGAAGAAGGAACTTCAAGGCCTAAAATATCGAGCCAGTCTTTCCTGATAAACGTAACCCTGTAATCCGGTTCAGGACTCTTTGCCGTAAGATACCACACTTCCGAAGGATCATCAGCACAAGAATAAATACTGTCGCCCAATAACTCTTTCAGATCAGTCAGATAATTATCATATTCAACAAGATAAGGAGACAAATTCTTTACCGAGTTCATCCTGTAATATGTGGTGATCAGATCCGAATAGCTCATATAAGCTATATCAGGCACCACACCGTACTCCATAATAAAATATTCGGAAGACACAAACTCCACATCTATATTACATTCTGATAAGACAGAATCGTGAATAAACCCCGCCAGCGCATCATCGGGTGATTCAGCCAGAACGGTGATATGTCTTGTTTTAGAGAATCTTTTCCCGTCAAAACCACTGTTAACATATGAGCACGAACATAAAGAACAGGAGAGCAATGCCATAAGCATAAATATGGCAATTCCTTTTAATGACATACAGTTGTTTTTCCTGGTGTTCTTAAGCATCATTTACACCCGTGCTGTAACCCTCGGCAATGGTGACATCAGATCTTAATCTGCCTGCCCTGTCTTCCCGTCTGCCGTCTTTAATGGCATGGCAGCCCGGCATATCCGAGTACCAGACCGAATATACTTTTCCGGATATCACATCATATTCTATGACAATACTCCCATTACCCACCAGTTCTTCCACTCTGTCATCTGTCATGAGTTCAAGTATTGATCCGGATATGTTACCGGACGCCCCGGGGCTATAGGAAACTGAATAAAAAGCATGTTCCTTAGGATCTTTCGTAGCGGTTTTCCAGCTTTTACCTGTCACATCCATAAAATCATCAGGACATTTCAGAATATCTCCGTATTGATAAGAACTCATTGAAGAAACGGCCTGTTCCCATAAACCGTCATTTACCAGAAGATCAAGATTATCCTGGACGGCCTCATAGATCTCACCGGCTTTTCCGTCTAAACGGTCAAGCTCTTTTACGGATTTATACTTTGGATAGAATTGAACTGCAGAAAAAACAGAAAAAACAGCACATAACGATAATGCGGCAGCATTGATCGCTGTTTTTGCCGGTTTTTTTAAGAATCCTCCACTCTCCAGCTTCTTTTCCACACCGATATCAGAGAATAACAGGAGAATGAACATATTGTACGGCATTTCAGAAAGATGGTGTTCTTCAATACATGACAGGGCACAAACCGCCAGGATGGCAGCACCGTAAATATACTTTTTATGCCTTAACTGGATGACTGTCATGGATAACAAATAAAAGACAAGAACCAGTATGCCGCTCCTTAAAAGGACTGAAACATAAGAGCAGTCAAGGAAATTGTAATAACCGTCATAAGAAGAAGACATACCGTAAACCGGAATGTCCGGCCTGATCAAATGAATGCCGTACTCTGTTATTCCCCTGCGACCCAGACTCAATCTCCAGTGAAGAGCATTATTCAACTTTAAAAAGGAAGGGCTGGAGCATGAGAATAAAACCGTAAGCGTAATACATGCAAAGGCAAAGATCAGAAAAGAATATCTGCAGCAGAAGGCAAAAACATCCGCTATTTTACGTCCGGATGCCTTAGTTGAAGATAAGGGACTGCCATTTCCTGAATCAGAAATTATCAGAGAAGATGCTTTCATTACCATTGCTATTATCAGGAGAAGGCATATACATACTAAAGACGTTTTGGAAGCAGTAAGAGAATACACAAGAATGTTAAGCGCACCCAGCGCAAAAATCTCGCCCCAAGTTATCTTCTTTCCCCTGACCCACAGATATGCTGCTATCATCCAGAAATAGTGCGCGGCAAAATCCGTGGAAGAGAAGTTATTCATTTTCGACAGATAGAAAGTGTTTTTCCCAAGCAAAAAGAATTGCCGGTCCTGATTATCAACAGTATAGATTCCCGGGACTGCCCTGATTGACATTACGATATTGTTGACGATCATAAGCAGATTGCCGGCAATTCCTGCTCCCAGTATATAATCTGCACTGACATTCATTCCTGCTAAAGCAGCAATGGAAACCTGCAGAATAAGATTGTTACCGGTCAGCAGGCAGATCAAAAATCCAAAAAGAATAATGGAAACCGGAAGAATGACCTTTTTACGGTCAGCAATATAAGCAAAAATCAAACGGTATATGGCGATCAACGATAAGCCGGCAGAACATACCATATAACAATTATCAACAAAGCCCGGTGACGTTCTTGTCAGAGCGCATGCATAGGAACCCAAGAACAATGACAACAAAACAACATAGATCAAATCGACCTTTCGTTTCGACTTTGTGCCAAACTCAGTTATTTTGCTTTCTATCTGCATTTTTGATTCCTGTTATAAAGGGCGTCTCAAAAGTGAGAATGCTTCACTTTTGAGACAGCCCCTTTGGATCAATTAACCGGTATATATTACTTTCCTGCAGCTACAACCGCATCAGAGATAGCTGCCTCATCACCGATAACAACTACGTTCGGATGAAGCTGGAGGATCGATGCAGGGACCTTAGGTGTAACAGGACCTGTGAATGCCTTCTCTACGATGCCTCTCTTGCCTGCACCGGTAGCCATGAGGATAACTGTCGTTGACTTCATGATATAGCCGATACCCATTGTGTAAGCCTGTGTGGGAACTGCTGCGAGGTCGCCATTGAAGAATAGTCTTGCGTTGTCCTGGATCGTCTGCTCTTCAAGGTCGATGCACTGAGTGTTTACGCAGAAAGCATCTGCAGGCTCATTGAAGCCGATATGTCCGTCTCCGCCGATGCCGAGGAGCTGAATGTCGAGGTGACCAAGAGACTCAAGGATCTTGTCGTAATCCGTGCATGCTTTGACTGCATCTGCCTCAAGACCGTCCGGTACATATGTCTTGCTCTTGTCGATGTTTACATGATCGAAAAGATTTGTGTTCATGAAATATCTGTAAGACTGGTCGTGATCTCCGCCCAAACCTCTGTACTCATCTAAGTTAGCTGAAGTGACCTTTGAGAAATCAAGGCTTCCTGCCTTATACATATCTACAAGATCCTTGTATGTTCCGATAGGTGTCGATCCCGTGGCAAGACCGATCTTGCAGTCAGGCTTAAGTCTTATCTGTGAAGCGATAAGCTCAGCGCATGCCATTGAAGCTTCTTCGTAGTTACTCTTTCTGATGACTCTCATAATTAATTCTCCCAACTTTTTTCTTGTTTATATAAGACGGCTCCGCATGTTCCCATACGAAGCCGCAATACTCATTAATCTGCTATAAGGCCCTGTTCCTTGATGACTGCGATGACCTTGTCAACGTTCTCTTCACAGAGTTCATCCGTCTTTGCCTCGACCATTACGCGGATCTTAGGCTCGGTACCGGATGCACGAAGGAGGATCCTTCCGTCGCTGCCCAAAGACTTGGTTACCTCATCAACTGCCTTAAGGACTACGGGATTCTTCTGTGCTTCTTCCTTATCCTTAACGACAACGTTCTTGAGGCACTGGGGATACATCTTCATCTCGCCTGCGAGCATTGAGAGAGGAAGCTTCTTCTCGAGCATGGTCATAAGCACCATGAGAGATGTGAGAATTCCGTCACCTGTTGTCGCATATTTCGCGAAAATGATGTGTCCTGACTGTTCGCCGCCGATCATGAAGCCGTTAGCCATCATGTTTTCTGCAACATACTTGTCGCCTACGGCTGTCTTCTCGGTACGGATGCCGATAGCCTCGCAGGCCTTGTAAAGTCCCATGTTGCTCATGATGGTAGTAACAATGGTATTACCGTCAAGACGGCCTGTTTCCTTCATATACTTGCCGCACAGATACATGATCTGGTCGCCGTTTACCTCGTTGCCGAGCTCGTCTACCGCAAGACATCTGTCGGCATCGCCGTCGTATGCAAAACCTACGTTAAGGCCGTTATCAAGAACATACTTCTTGAGATTATCGATATGTGTCGAACCGCAGTTTGTATTGATGTTAAGACCGTCAGGCTGGTTGTTGATGATGTATACCTTAGCGCCAAGAGCCTCGAAAACGGATCTTGCGATGTTCCAGGAAGCACCGTTAGCGCAGTCCAAGCCAACCTTCATACCATTAAATGCTCTTGTAGGGATCGTCATGAGATAACCGATGTATCTGTTACGTCCTGCTGCATAGTCAACAACGTTACCGATAGCCTCGCGCTCTGCAAGAGGGATCTCCTCGATCTCGCCGTCAATGTAAGCTTCGATCTTCTCCTCGATCTCAGCCTCGATCTTCTGACCGTTGGCACGCATGATCTTGATACCGTTGTCATAGAAAGGATTGTGTGATGCGGAGATCATGATTCCGCAGTCAAAGCCGTCCGTTCTGCAGCAGTATGAGACTGAAGGAGTCGTCGTTACGTGAAGGAGATAAGCATCCGAACCTGAAGATGTGATGCCGGCAGTAAGTGCTGCCTCAAGCATGTATGAACTTCTTCTGGTGTCCTTACCAATGATGATTCTTGCTCTTCCGTCATCGTGCTTCTGGCCGTAATACCAGCCGATGTATCTTCCTACCTGGAAAGCCTTCTGAGCGGTAAGAGCTTTGTTGGCTTCGCCTCTGAAGCCGTCAGTACCAAAGTATTTACCCATAAATAAAACCGCCTTTTTTCATGATTAAAAATTTTACCATAAAAGACGCTTTATCAAAGTTTTTTTTTAAATAAAAAGAAAGGTTGCCATTTAAGACAACCTTTCGTAATGGATTTATTTAAGAATCTGCTAAGGATCTTATCCGATCTTTGTACCGCACTCAGGGCAGAACTTAGGCATATTGCCGTCAGCGGGCTTGAAACCGCACTTAGGGCAAGCTGCAGGAGCTGCTACAGGCTGGGGCTGACCACAGTTACCGCAGAATTTACCTGTATTGCCTGTCTGACCGCAAGCGCAGGTCCAACCTGCTGCTGCAGGAGCCGGCTGAGGCTGACCGCAGTTGCTGCAGAACTTACCGGTGTTGCCACCCTGACCGCAGGAACATGTCCAACCTGCTGCTACGGGAGCTGCCTGCTGAACGGGAGCCTGCTGTACTGCGCCTCCGAAGAAGCCGCCCTGCTGAACAGGTGCTTGCTGAGCCGCATTAATTCCTGCTGCTGTAGCCTGATTGCCGCCTACTGCGCCCATCATACCGAGACCCATGAAGCCGTTAACTGCGCCGTTTGCATTTGCGCCGGCAGCCTTCATAGCCTCTGTCTGGCCTAATGCGACTGCTGCACCGAGAGCTCCCGGATCAGAACCATAGAGCTTAGCCTCATCGACCTTCTCGATTCTCTCACGGGACTTGTCGTCAGGTGTAACGGAAGCGATAGCAACTGTCTCTACAACGATACCTCTCTTCTGGAGCCATTCGTCATCAAGGCAGTCAGCCATATATCTTCTGAACTCGCCCTGCTTGGAAGGCAATGTTGAGAACATGATGCCGTTCGGGTAAGGACCTCCGCACTTATTAAGTGTCTCAGTAATATTGTCAAGGAACTCAAGACGAGGCTGCATCGGCTTAGCAGGTGTTCCCATGAACTCTGCTACCGTGTACTCATCCTTAACGTTACCGACGATGTTTCTGAAGAAAGTAACAGGATTCTCTACTCTGAAGGAGAATGTACCGTTCAAACGGATATAGATGTTACGATATTCAGGGTCTGCATAAGGTACCGGTGAAGGTGTACCGAAGTTCTGATTCATCATCTCGAGCTTGTTTACGAAGTAAACTCTCTGCTGCTGCTGGATCTCTCCGCCCATCTTCATACGGTTCCAGATGTCACCGATGGACTGCTTTACGTTCTCACCGAAGTTCTTATTTGCAAGAATGGAAGGTGCTGTGGATGTATCCCACTTATAAGCTCCTGCATCGGAAACAACGTCTACGATCTCTCCGTTATTAACGAGGAGACAGAAACAACCTTCAGGTACGTTGATGACGGAGCCATTGGAGATAACTTCGGAATTGCCCTTGTTTCTACCCTTCTCCATCTTATTGGCACCCTTCTTAACGAGGATATCCTGTCCTAAAGAATCCTGAGTAAAGAACTCAAGATACTGATCTTGAATCTGGCTGGAAATAGAATCAAAAGTTGTGCCTGCCACATTCTTGATTAAGCTAATCAATCCCATATTTAATTCCTCCTAGGTACTTGGTCGAAATAACTCCGCCGATAAAAATAATATCATTTATTTGACAAAACAACAATAATATTTAACACGCTGAAAACGAATTCAGTAGGCGTAATGTATCCTTCTCTCCATCCTGAAAAGTTCATTTGTCTTCAAAAGGCCATCCGGTATCTCCACACCCTCCATCACGCAGTTGGCAATGAGCGGGACGCCGGTAAAAGCAGACGCTTCAAGTATCCTTGCCTCGCCTTCAGCCACCATCTCAGCAGTAGTCTCTTCGAGCAGATTGGTATTATTTAGATAACCGTCGATCTTAAATCCCGCAGCGGCAGACAACTCATTTGTCATGACAGCAATCTGCTCAGCATCGGAAGTAAATGGTCTTAAACTGTTTACTGCCATATATATCACGGCATCTGTCCCTTCGATCCTCTTCTTCAAGGAACCGAGCACGAGTGCGCCCATATCCTCGCCTCCGATATCAAAGACACCCTGGTATGATTTGTCGTCGAAAATGACGTACATATCCGGAGGAAGCACGGGAGCATCGACATTCGAGCCGGCATAAAGCGGCGTAACGAGTCTTACGCCTGCTTTTTCGAGCACAGCTGCGCAGTCCGACGAACGGTAAAACGGATTTACGATGTCAAGATCTGCGATCAGAAGCTTCTTTTCCGGCAGAGCCTTTCTTTGGCTGAGAGCCATATTGACCGAGATTTCGGACTTTCCGCTTCCGTATGCCCCGATAATGATTGTTAAACGATGATCAAGATAAAACATTAGAACAAATTCTTCTTTCTGAAAACTATAAAACCCCAGACCGCAATAACCGTCATCCATATGACTGATTTTCCTACATAGATCCAGTTAAGAGTGGAGTATTCCATGTGTAACGAATCGACCTTCTTAAGATCTTTCAGCGTCAGGAAAAGCTTATCGGCATCCAGACCGGCAGAATAGTCATCGCCGTCAATGGACATTGAACTCATTATCATATACTGCGAGTCATCATTATAATAGAACTGCTGAGCGTAATCGATCTCGTCAGCATATTCGGCTGCGCCCCCCATAAGCAAGCCTGAAGCCCCGCCTGCACCATAATCGCCTTCAAAACCTATGGGCGAAATCACATATGCGGGATGGATTATCTTCCAGGCGATACCGAGAAAATGATCCCTGTCGTATTCATCTTCGTATTTCTTAACGGTATTCTTATCAACGATACCTGCATCGATCATATTCTCGTAATGTTCATTTCTGATATTGATATAATCATTGCAGGCCTTTGAAGGAGTACCGAAATTTCCGACAACCGCTGCAGCCGCATTCGACATCATCGCAATAAGTATGCAGAGGATTACTGGCAGTGCGCGTCTGCGGAAGATTACCGCCAGAACCACAAAGGTTACGGTCATTACAAGGAATACTATGATCGCCACCGCAAATCTCGAGAACATCTCTCCATGGTTCAGCTCTACCCCTATACCGGAAACCGCAAGTCCGAAGAACGCAGAAAAGATATAGATCAGGCATAAGACCACGCTTGCGGCGATCTGGGTGATCATATAGGAACCGTAGATCGAAAACCTCGAATGGCCCGCGATGATCTTATTCCTAATGATCCCGTCCGTATAATCCCTGCCGATATGAAGACATGTAAACAGAGCCGTAAATTTCGGCAATTCCGTAATAAATGCCACCGCTATCAGCCATGTAAGGTATGTTATTTCGCTGCGTGAAAAATCTACCGGATCGAATCTTATGCCTTCATCGGTATTAAGCGTCAATAATGCACGGTAGAAAAGAGCCGTGAGGACCGGCCAGATAAAGCTGTAAGCCGCAACTATCCAGAAGAAAACACTTTTAGAGATGCGTCTGAATTCAAATATCAACAACTTAAGCATTCGACTCACCTCCTACAAGTTTAACGAAGTAAGTCTCGAGGTCAGTCTCTTTGGTTACGACTCTTGCGATATTTGCGCCTGCATCATTAGCGGCAAGTACAATATTGGTAAGGTTGTAATATCCCTTTGCATAGACCACTCCGGTCTTGCTGTCAAAACTCGTGGTAAGACCTTTGGCATTCAGAACCGGAATAAGACGCTCCGGGGTCCCGGAATAAAACTCGGTCACAAGCCCGCCCGCATTCTCAAGAGCCTCGGCCTTGATCTCTTTTACTACTTTACCGCTTTCGACGAATGCAAAATCCGTCGCAAGCTTTGAAAGCTCGGAAAGGATATGGCTTGAAATGATGATCGTTACGCCCTTTTCCTTATTCAGTCTGATAAGCAGGTCTCTTATCTGGATGATACCTTGGGGATCAAGTCCGTTGATCGGCTCATCAAGTATAAGGACTTCAGGATTACCGCTCATCGCCATGGCGATGCCCAGACGCTGTCTCATACCGAGGGAAAACTTACCTGCCTTCTTTTTGCCCGTATTCCCGAGACCTACAAACTGAAGGCTTTGATCAATGGAATCATCGATCTTAAGGCCGAGATTTATGTACTGGTATATTAGGTTTTCTCTTGCTGTCTGATAAGAATAAATGGACGGAAGCTCTACCAGAGCACCCACATTACCGAGTTTCTTGTGATCAAATCCGTACTCGACTGTACCCGAAGTCGGTTCCTGAAGACCGGAAATGATCCTCATTATCGTGGTCTTTCCGGCACCATTCCTGCCTACAAGTCCGTAGATAGAACCCTTAGGGACGGTAAAGCTCATGGATTCAAGAGCGTGAAACTTGCCGTAATCTTTAGAAACGTCAGTAACCTTAATTACATAATCTTTAGTTTCCGACACGATTATTAACTCCTTATTTCTCCATATGCTCCGTTCCTTAACAGGAGCGGATCTACAACATTATATCAAAACAAAGAGAGTCTTATTCTTAATTCAACCTTAATTCTTGACGAGCTTTCCTGCCCTCTCACCGATGATCACGGCTGCTATGAGCTTTACTATATCGGGAACAATAAACGGGAACACGCACCAGCTCAGGACAGTCGAAAGCCCCACGGGACCTGTCTGAGCTGCATAGACAGTCATGAACCAAATAACTCCGACAATGTACATGACAACTTCAAAAATGAGCGAATTAATAACGCCGAATATCCATATTTTTAAGGTTGTCGTCATCAGTCTTTTGAATATCATCTTTTCGAAAAGCCAGTAGATAAGAGCCGCAATCACAAATCCAATCAAAAAACCGCCTGTCGGACCCGCCAAAGCCGTCAGCCCGCCTTTAAACCCAGCGAAAACAGGAATTCCGCAAGCCCCCATCAACAGATAGACCAGTATGGCTACTGTTCCCCTTCTCCCTCCAACAGTCAGCATGACCGCAAGGATCGCCATAGTCTGTAATGTAAAAGGGATCGTCCCAATGGGAATGCTTATCCATGAACAGACCGTAATAAGAGCCGCAGAAACAGATATTAAAACAAGATCATAGATAAACGCCCTGTTTTTGGCTGCCTGTGACTTGGAATGCTTTGTTTCCGGGCTTGAATATGTCATTGTAAACCTCTTGCCATTTTTGATTGACAATCGGAATAATACTCTTCTTCTTCATGGATATCAATATTCTGTTAGAACTGATATTTCGGCCAGATACCTTTCTTGTCGTGGGTATGCTCAGGAAGCTGGTAGAGATCGTGCCCGGGATAGTCATTGCCTTCGACGATAACAGGCCCGTCAGGCGTAAGGCATACATCCCAGCCGATAAAGCCAACCTGAGGAACAACCAATGCAGCCTTGGTACACATCTCCAGGACCTGGTCCCACATTGGGAAAACAAATCCCTTAAAGACAGCACCTGTCATGGGATGCTTTTCATAAAGGACCTTGGTCTTATCGATCGGGAAATCTGTGATCTCACCGGTCTTCTCATCCACCGGGGCAGTCATTCCGCCGTTATTGAAATTATCAACGCTGTGTCCGTAGTTACCGAATCTGCAGCACGCACTTGCGACATGAACCTTGCCGTCACGCTGGATGGTAACGAGTCTTACCGTGTTGATCGCATAAGGATAGATCGCACTTACTGCCGGGTGCTGGACGATCACTTCTTCAAAGAAATGCGGACGTTCCTGGTTAACCAGTCTCTCATAGATCTGCTCTGCAGGCTCAGCCTTGCAGTCGACCTTCTCGACGGTCTTGCCGCAGGAACCGAGGTCAGCCTTGGCCATGAGGAAATCATGACTGTTGATGAAATCTATTACTTCCTGTTTGTTGTCTTTTCTGATCTCTATCCATTTACGACCAAGGAATTCGCCAAACAGCTTGTTGAACTCTATTTTATTATCAATGAGATCCGTATAGTTCGGATCGTTGTATCTCTTGACCAGATCGTAATTACGGCCTCTGGTGATATATGTGTCGCGCTCGGCATCATTGAGGTTATACATCTCATAGAGCCAGTAATCCATATAACCTGCTCCGAATTTCCTTCCGCAATGGATCATGTCGAAAAATATCCACACACGGGATTTCCCGCTCTTTTCGTGGATATCTTTTATCTTGGCATTCATAGCCTTATAATCCATGCGCGTCACGCGCCTTATAAGATACTTCAGATTCGGCATAGGTGAATTATAATACACACATATAATTTTTGTTATAATGTCCATCGAACAAAAATATACAAGTAACAACATTGTTATTTTAGGAGGTCTAATATGTCAATCAGAATAGGTATCTTAGGTTACGGCAACCTTGCAAAAGGCGTTGAACTCGCCATCCGTCAGAATCCAGACATGGAGCTTGCGGCCGTCTTCACAAGAAGAGATCCTTCGTCGGTTAAGACACTTACCGAAGGCGTAAAGGTCGTTCCTTCTTTCGAGGCAACTGAATGGAAAGACAAGATAGATGTTCTCGTCATCTGCGGCGGTTCCGCTACAGACCTTCCTACACAGACACCCGAATACGCTTCATTGTTCAATGTAATCGACAGCTTTGATACACACGCTAAGATTCCTGAGCATTTCGAAAAGGTCGACAAGGCAGCTTCAGCTTCAAACCATACTGCCCTCATCTCAGGTGGCTGGGATCCCGGAATGTTCTCCATCAACCGTCTTTACGGCAGCTGCATCCTTCCTGAAGGCAAGGATTATACATTCTGGGGCAAAGGCGTATCCCAGGGTCACTCCGATGCCATCAGAAGAGTTCCGGGCGTTAAAAACGGAAAACAATACACGATTCCTGTCGAGAGCGCTCTCGAGGCAGTCAGATCCGGTTCAGAACCCGAACTCACCACACGCCAGAAGCATACGAGAGAATGCTTCGTCGTAGCTGATGAAGGCGCTGACCTCGCTCTCATCGAGAAGACGATCAAGGAAATGCCCAACTACTTCGCAGATTATGACACTACGGTTCATTTCATATCTGAAGAGGAATTTATCAGAGACCATTCGCGCATCAATCACGGCGGCTTTGTTTTCCGTACCGGTAAGACAGGCATCAATGGTGAGAACAAGCATGTAATCGAGTACTCCTTAAAGCTTGATTCAAACCCCGAGTTCACAGGCTCAGTCCTCACGGCTTATGCCAGAGCGATCTACCGTCTCTCTCAGAAAGGCGATTTCGGATGCAAGACAGTCTTTGATATCGCTCCCGCGCTTCTTTCACCTCTTTCAGGTGAAGATCTGAGAGCTCATCTGCTTTAATAGAATCTGAAGCATGGAAAATCCCAAGAGAAGCATCAGAACGGCCACTATAGTTTTAGCGGTCTGTTTATTGCTGACATCCGCGGCTGCCATATTTATTTTCTGTTTTTTTCCGGAAATCGAAGAATACATTCGGTTGCACAGACGTTATGAAGTTTATGGAGGAGTGACAGCTGAACTTAGAGACAGTGAATTTTTCGAGGATATGGAAAGCGGAAAATCATTCTGTTTTTTAGGTGACAGCATTACCCATGGTTCTGCGACCGGAGGAGTTACATGGTATCATCCGCTTCTCCCTTATATCAAAGGCAACGTATCAAATGTCTCCCACGGAGGATGGGAAGTCTTAGATCTTGTGTTATCAGCTGATACTATCCCGCCCTCGGAAGTATATGTGATAGCTATTGGTATAAATGACGTGTTGTTTCCCGAAGACGAGAATTCGGCTCCTACAGCTGACGAATTTATAAACAGATGCAATCAGCTGGCCGGCCAACTTTCCGAAATCTCTCCGAATTCCAAAATCTATTTCATAGCTCCATGGTCATTTGTCGGCACAGGAAAGATATATGACAAACGCGGAGATCAATTCAGAACTTCTCTCAGTGAATGGTGTGACCAGAATGACTACATATGCATAAACCCTGATCCGATCATAATGTCAGTATTGGAAAACAACGATATTTCGAAATATATGATTAATGACTTTCATCCTAATGCGATGAAAGGCGTTGGTCTTTTCAGTTATGCCGTGTTAAAGGAATCACATAACCAAAGAAACACGTCAGTATCTTAATTATTCTTCAGCATAGAAAAAGGCTGCCCTGCAAAAACAGGGCAGCCCTTTCTAATTAACGAATATGATATTTTAGATCAGATCTTAATCTCCATGATCCAGCCTTCAGGTGCTTCAACTGTACCCATCTGGATGCCTGTGAGAGTCTCTCTGAGCTTAGTCATGACAGGACCCATATCCTCCATACCGGAAGCGAATGTGAATTCCTTACCGTGATCGTTGATCTTGCCCAAAGGTGAGATAACTGCAGCTGTACCGCAGAGACCGCCCTCAGTGAACTTACCGCTCATGATCTCATCCAGGTAAACCTCACGCTCTTCGATCTTCATGCCGCAATAGTGCTCAGCAACGTAAACGAGGGATCTTCTTGTGATGGAAGGCAGGATGGAATCAGACTTAGGTACAACGAGTGTGCCCTGGCCGTCTGTGAGGATAATGTTAGCTCCGCCTGTCTCCTCGATCTTTGTACGTGTAGCGGGATCGAGATAAATATTCTCGGCAAATCCTTCGTTATGAGCCGTAACGATTGCGTGGAGAGACATAGCATAGTTAAGACCTGCCTTGATGTTGCCTGTTCCTCTCGGAGCGGCACGGTCAAAATCAGAGATCTTAACTGCGATCGGCTTAGCGCCGCCCTTAAAGTAAGGACCTACAGGTGTAGCAAAGATCCTGTATTGATAGTCATCTGCGGGCTTAACACCGATAACGGGGTTGATACCGAAGATAAAAGGTCTTAAATAAAGAGATGCGCCTGAACCATATGGAGGAACCCATGCTGCATTTCCTGCAACGGTCTCCTGAACTGATCTGATGAACATTTCCTTGGAAATCGGAGGGATCTCAAGACGGACTGCGGAATCATGAAGTCTTTCAGCGTTAAGGTCAGGACGGAAGGTAACGATCCTGCCGTCAACTGTCTCATAAGCCTTAAGGCCTTCAAATACGGTCTGGGCATACTGGAGAACACCAGCGTCTTCACTCATGACGATCATATCATCATCAACAAGCGCGCCCTCATCCCATGCGCCGTTCGTGTAGTTTGCTACGAACCTTTTGTCTGTCTTCTGATAAGAGAATGTCAGGTTCGACCAATCGAGATTCTTCTTTTCCATAAAACATTCCTTCTTTCTTAAAGATTGTTCTTAATTAGTTAAGCATTATACCACTCAAGTTTTCGAAATAAATCAGCAAATTGAATTTACACAAATCTGTATCCGCAGGCGTGATAAACTTTCTTGCCTGCCTTTATGACCGGTGAATCAAACTGTGGAAGGTTAACGGCATTAGGAACCATCTGGGCTTCAAGACAGATTGCATCATATTGCCCGTAAGCCTTGGTCGTCTTAATATCAAGCGGGTCTCCCAGATTATTTCCGGCGTAGATCTGGATTCCGGGAAGATCAGTCAGGCACTCCATAGTGATCCCTGACTCGGGAGATGTAACAGCCGCTGCAAACGAGAATGTTCCGGCAGTCGTATTAAGGCAGAAGTTCTGGTCAATGCCCTTGGAAATGACCATCTGGTGGTCATCGCTGTCGTTAAGATCACCTATGAAGCGGTATTCCCTGCAATCGAAAACGGTTCCCTCTACATCCATAAGCTCGCCGGTAGGAACATTCATGTCATCTTTTATGGTTATCTTGTCGGAATTGATCATTATGAGATCGTTATTTACTGTACCCTCGGCATTTTCGCCGCGAAGGTTAAAATATGCATGGTTTGTAGGAGCAAAAATGGTATCTTTGTCAGTCTTTCCGCAATAAAGAATTAGGAACGTCTTATCTTCGAGCCAGCAGTAAAGGACCTTCGTATCAAGGTTTCCGGGGAAACCGGTTGCTCCGTCAGGACTTGTATAGCTGAGAAGCACAGCTCCGCCGTCACAACTGGGAATTCCTGCTATCCTTGAATCAATGATCATCTCGTCAGCTTCTTCTTCTGAAAGGATCTTGCCGTCCCAGAAAACGTTGTGATAACCGGGATTGCCGGAATGGAGGTTATTCTCGCCTTCATTTTTCGGAATATGGTACTCTTCACCATTAATTACGAATGCCGCATCCTTGATCCTGTTAGCCGAACGTCCGACAACAGCTCCGTGATTCGCGCCGTTACCCATATATTCATCAAGACCTTTGCAGCCGAGCATTATATCAGTCGGCTTGCCATCCTTATCAGGAACGATAAGATCAGTTATAACTGCACCGTATGTAATAACGGAAGCCTCATAACCTCCGTCGATAGAAAGCGTGAACTGCTTTGCCTTAAGTTCCGGATTGCTTGATGATACATAATCGCGTGTTGTAATGCTCATATCCTTTAATCCTCCATTAGAATTGCTTTGAAAATTGTAGCACACAATCAGGCAACTTGCTTAATCGAAAAACGCCACGTATAATCTTCGTGCATGGGGCATTAGCGCAGTGGGAGCGCATCACACTGGCAGTGTGGGGGTCACGGGTTCAAGTCCCGTATGCTCCACCAAAGGAGATGTTACATATAACATCTCCTTTTCTTTTGACAGGTTAAGCCTGTCATATTTCAGGATTTCTCCTGCTTTATCATTTCAAGGACACGCTTTTCGCGGCTTATCATTACCTCATTAAAGAAAACATCGCTCTTATATACCGCATTAACCGCAATGGCTTCGCCTATATCAACCATTCTCAATTCAAACCCGGCTTCATCCTCATAGTCATCAAGTTCCTGACAGACCGCTTTGTCCTCAACATCACAGAAATAGTAATAGTTTTCCTGCTCAAAAATCACATCTTCAGCTCTGTCGCTCTTTTGTCTCCTGAGCACGCTTCCGTACTCCCTGATCGATTCCGGAATGACTACAAGACCCGTTTCTTCCCTGACTTCCCTTATAAGTGCTTCCCGCTTGTCCTCATCATCATGGATCCCGCCGCCCGGGAACTTGTAATATTTCTCTTTACGGCTGTAAACCAGAGCGAGCTTATCTCCTTTAAGTATAATCGCCCTGGCCGAAGGTCTTTTGAAAACAGCATCTGTTTCCTTATAATCTTTTAGATCGATCTCGAAAAGTCTTCTCATATGCAGATAAACTCCAGAAATTGTTTTGTTTTATAAGAATAATCCCGGATAAAAAGATAAAACAAATTATCTCACAATTAATAATTTCGTTAAACGTATTATGTATAATCGGAAATGGAGAAGATCGGTCAGCACTATTTTTCAGGAGATAATCATGCTGAGGAAAATGATTTCACTTGCACTTGCTATGTCATTTATGCTTCTTTTGTGTGGATGCAACACTCAAAAAGAAGGTTATGTCTATTACCTGAACTTCAAGCCTGAAGCGGATTCCGCCTGGCAGGAACTTGCAAAAGAATATACGGAACGCACCGGCATTCAGGTCAAAGTAGTAACTGCCGCATCAAACACCTATGACGATACATTAAGCGCACAACTTAACAAAACTTTCTGCCCCACACTCTTCATATGCAACAATGCCCAGGGATTAGAGGATCTTGGAGATTATCCTTATGATCTTCGCAACACTGCTCTGGCAGAAAGACTTGAGAGCACAGAATACTGCCTTTGGGGAGAGAGCGGAGAGATGTACGGGATGGGATTCTGCTATGAAGCATACGGCATCATTACCAATAAGGCTCTTCTGAAACAGGCAGGATACAGCATTGAAGACATACAAAATTTTGAAGATCTAAAGTCCGCCGCAGAAGACATTCATTCAAGATCGGAAATATTAGGATTCGATGCATTTACTTCATCAGGATTAGATCCGTCCTCATCATGGCGTTTCAGCGGGCATCTTTCCAATATGCCGCTATATTATGAGCTGCTTGAGACAGATCTTTATTCCCAGCCATCCGAGATAAATGGGGATCATCTTTATTTGTATAAGAACATATGGGATCTGTACATAAACAACTCAGGTACAAGCAGGACATCACTTACTACAGCAACAGGGAATATGGCTGAAGAGGAATTCGGATCCGGTAAAGCAGTATTCTTCCAGAACGGCACATGGGAATACTCGTCTCTTACTGATCCGGAGAAATATGGAATATCCCCTGATGATCTCACCATGATCCCAATCTATTGCGGAGGCGAAGGCGAAGAAAACAATGCTCTCTGCTGCGGGACTGAGAACTATTGGATAGTCAATTCAAAGGCCTCCCCCGAAAGCATTAATGCGACACTGGATTTTCTCTTATGGGTCGTAACTTCGGAAGAAGGTAAAATGATGCTCTCATCTGAATTTGGCGTTACTCCTTTCAAGGACAGCATTCCTACGGAAAATGTATTCTTCAATGCCGAGAAAGAATACGAAGGACAAGGAAAACACCCTGTTCCGTGGGTTTTCTGCATGACTCCCAATACCGATGTCTGGCGTGAAGGCGTTACAAGCTCACTTGCTGAATATTCTTCAGGAATAGGAACGTGGGATGCCGTTGAAAATGCTTTCGTAAGCGGATGGCGGTTCCAGTACCGTTTAGAGCACGGAATAATGTAAAGGAGGAATAATCATGAAAGATCCCGTAAAGAAATACTTCCCGTTATTTGTCCTCCCCGTATTCGTTTGCTTCTGCCTGTGCTTCGTTTTACCGTTCGTTCAGGGCGTTTATCTGTCTTTCTGTAATTTCTTCATTCCCAAAGATGCACATTTTACAGGCATTTCCAATTATGTGACAGTATTCAGGGATACAAGTTTCTGGCATGCATTCCTTATCACTAGTCTATATGCAGTTTCGTCGATAATATGCGTCAACGTTCCTGCATTTTTCATTGCCTATCTTCTCAAGGAAAAGTTTAAAGGGGTTACCTTGTTCCGCGCCTCATTCTTCCTTCCGAACCTTATAGGAGGCGTCGTATTGGGATATATCTGGAGCATGCTTTTCGACGGAATTTTAAGTCACTTTGGAACATACCTTACAGCAAGTCCCTTATTCGGCTTTTGGGGTCTTGTGATCCTGGTGGCTTGGCAACAGATTGGTTATATGATGATAATCTACATAGCAGGTTTCACCGCTCTTCCGGAAGAAATGCTCGAAGCATCCCAAATGGACGGAGCAAACAGATTCCAAAGGATGACTAAGATCATAATCCCTAATATGAAGTCATCGATCGCGATATGCACATTCCTGACACTTACCAACAGCTTCAAGATGTTCGACCAAAATCTGGCACTTACCGGAGGACAGCCTATAAGGACACTTGAAAACGGAATGCAGCTTAGGACAACGGAACTCCTTGCCATGAACATCTATTCGACTTATCAGATCAATAACCATTGGCATGGAACAGCACAAGCCAAAGCTGTGATCTTCTTCCTTCTGGTGGCAGCTTTCGGAGCTTTACAAATCTATGCGACTCGCGAAAAGAAGGAGAAAAGAACAAAGGGGAAAAAGGCATGAACACCAAGAAATACACTGCACGGAAAATCATCTTCATGTTTATCTCTCTTCTCTGGGTAATGCCGATCGTATTCTCGGTCCTTAATTCGTTCAAGAGAAGCGGAGAGATAAACACTGATATGTTCTCATTCCCCGCAGGTGAATCATTCGTCGGACTGGATAATTACAAAACCGCACTGACATTCGGAAACTATCCGTTTGGCCAGGCATTTTTATACAGCGTTCTTATCAGCGTTGTATCAACACTCCTGATCATTATCTGCTGTTCAATGGCAGCTTGGTATATCGTAAGAGTTCAGAACCTGTTCACAAAGATATTCTATGGAGCATGTCTATTCTCGCTTGCTGTTCCTTTCCAGATGGTAATGTTTCCGTTATCATCTGATGCCAGTATGTTCGGACTCGATACGCCTTATACGATTCCGTTTGTTTACTTGGGATACGGAGCCGGAATGGCAGTTTTTCTTTTCGCGGGATTCATAAAATCATTACCTTATGAAGTTGAAGAAGCTGCCATTATTGACGGTTGCAATACGATACAACGTTACTTCAAAGTTGTTTTCCCTATGCTCCTGCCGGTAACTATTTCAGTCGGAATCCTCGAATTCATGTGGATCTGGAATGACTATCTGCTTCCCTATCTGGTTCTCGACATGACAAAATACCGGACTATACCCATTCAGGTACAATACCTTAAAGGCAGCTACGGAAGCGTTGATCTCGGTGCATCACTGGCTGTTATTATCATGTCACTCGTCCCTATTCTCATTATCTATATGCTTTGCCAGAAATATATCGTTAAAGGCATTGCTGCAGGAGCGGTAAAAGGATAAACAGTTATACCTGTCTTCCAACTTGATTAATAATCAGATGCGATAAAACTTTCGTCTACTTCGCAGTTTTTGATCTTGCCACCCGAAATCGTATAACCGACTACAATGGAACTGTAACTGTCACCACGCTGATCCGAGATATTTGCCATTGCCAGGTAATATCCATTATTCAGAGGTTTCATTTCTATACTTGTGGTTGCTTTGTATTTAATCGTATTACCTTTCTTTTCAGATGTCATTCCGGCTGCATCTGTGGTGGGATAAACCGGTACAATAGTATCCTTTTCCTGCAGACAAATATTATTGTCCTTACTTACCATAAAGTTTATCTGGTCACCGTCATCGGGGAATAACCTGATTCCTACGATTTCGAATTCTTCGGTATCCCGGTCAAATGAAAAGACCAGATACGCATCATTTCCGTTATAAAGAACATGGGAACGATATACAACTCTGGACAGAGTTTGGGATGTTATTTCAAGCGCCAAAGGTTCGCCGTCCATAAAAACCCAATCTCCTTTAAAATCACTGCAAAGGTTTCCTTCCCCATCCAGATATACATATTCGTCTTCACCGTAGTAGATGATCTCACCCGTAGTCTCGTCATAAGATGCCAACTGGAAATAATATGACTGAACCATACTCTGCAACGTATCCGGAAGAGGAATGTAGAAAGTGTCGTTCTCGATGACCGGCATCGTTTTTTCATAAGCTGAAAACCGTGATATATCAAGAAGTATGGGAGTCTTATCAGTCAGCGTCTTTACAGTCTCGAGCATATCATCATTAAGACATCCGGACATTTTGTAAAAATACAAAGCGCGCGTGTAGGGATCTTCACATATATTGTATTCATATTCCAAGAAATAGTGCAGACCAAGATAAGAATCAATACAGCCCGGGATATAAACACTTATTCCCTGTGTATCGGCCACACAACCATTCTGACGGGTATATAAAACAGCCTCATCCAAAAGGCCTGCAATTTTCGAACACTCTTCCGGATAAGAATCAACCATAAGGTCAACATAACAACCAAGATCCACCAGGTTTCTCGAACTATAATTGTCTGAAGCAACATGTGCCGAATTAGCACTACAGCGTCCGATCTCCGCCAACACACTGATATCATTAACGGCATCTATTAACTGATGTTTTGTCAGTTCACAGTAAGCCGAATACACTTCACTTGCTTTTTTTGCATCAATCACGGCAAAGGTAACGTCGTTAGAACCAAAAACATTATTTGATTGTATATTGCGTGTCATATAGTAGTCGGTATATGTATCTGCAATTGCTTGTGCAACTGCAGCCGGGCTCATGGTCGGATCCTCACTCATCTTATTCAAAAAAACCGTGTAATTCCAACCTTGTCCGGGTATATACTCCTCACTGAGAGCATAAAGGGAAGCAAAACCATCCAGTGCATGGGTTACCTCAATGCTGGACATCAGGCATGCGTCAAAACCTATAATGTCAAATGCGGGATTATCAATGTCCGGAGTGTAAACATTGGAAAGAGCCAGACGGATATCTTTCATGCTCATGGAATCGCCGCCGTAAATGGAATCATTACCATAACCAAATGGTCCGCCTCCATGATCCCAAAGTATCAGCATGGTGTGATCTGAAGGATATTCATTTTTGCAGAAGCGCAGAAAATCAGACAGAGTCTCCGGATCAGAAGCGCGTTGGAGCGGCAGGTTAGCGACCTCTTCAAACCCATTTTCATTGTTTATAACAAATCTCTGTGTTTTATTCGGATTAATAAATGTATTTTGCCATCTTGTGGCTCCACCCGTCTGCAATACTATTGTAATGTTGTCAGACAGATCAGCCATTGTCATCTCTTCTATATCGGATGATGCGTACCCTCTGCTGTTAGTAACGACAACCTCGTTCATCACATAGTCACTTTTGGCAATTGGTTTCTGGGGGAAATAAAGGAATTCCGGCAGCGGAAGAGAATTCTTCTTCAGATCTTCCGAGTACCGGTCAAGGCGTCCGATTGACGAATCCACTGAAGCCTGTTTTCTTTCTTCTCTTTCATTGCTGATCTGCAATCTTGTCGTCACAGAAAGGTCATTCTCATCATGATCTTCCAGATCAGCACCAACCACATATACGCAGATCGTCCATGTATCATCGGGATCAACACTGGGGAAAGCAGCTATACGTTCTGCCCCTTCTGTGTCATAAGGTGAGAGTGCATAGATTTCTTCCTGGGTTACTGCTCTATCAGAAGAAAGAAATGCTTTAACGTACTTCAAATAAGGGAGACCACGCGAAATACCATAGCCTATAGCAATAACTATTCCTGCAAGCAAACAGATTTTCAGGAACGGAATAAAATATAGACGGGGAACACGGATAAACCAGGGTGCATCTTTGTAATGCTCCTTAAGATTCCTTCTGTCTTCCTTCCGGGTTTCCTTCCAACGCTTTTTGCGTTCTTTCTTAGCAATCTTCTTCTGAAGCTTCTTCTCTTTTTTCTCAGCTTTCTTAAGCTGTTTTTTCTCTTTTCTGCTTATTTTTTGCGGCTCGGCTGCTTGAACATTATCAGTATTTTCGCTCATGGTTTTCCCTCTCACATCGATCTCGAAGAGACGATGTGGTCAAAATTTTTTAATAAATTATTTGTTTATCCTATCATATGTTCAAAAAGTGGTATAGTCTGTTTCTGATTTTTTATTGTCATATTATTAGTATAATAATTCATATCATTTTCCAATTTGACAGGTCATACCGCGGAAAGGACAACAGATGAAGATTCCCTTTAACAACGTTTGGATATATAATGATATATTTGAAGATCTCCCCAAAGGTGAGACAGTACGCATTCCTCACACGGTTTCAGTTACTCCATATAACTATTTCGACGAATCCGTTTACCAGAAGATAAGCGGATATCAGAAAGAATTTGATTATCCCGGGGGAGCAGACGGAAAGCGTGTATTCATTGTTTTTGACGGAGTCGCCCATAAGGCATCAGTCTATGTAAATGATGTCAACGTGATAACCCACAGCTGCGGTTATACTGCTTTCGAAGCGGACATCACTGACGTTATACGGAAAGACGCTTCAAACATTGTAAAAGTCCGTGTTGACAGCAACGAGACACTTAACATCCCTCCCTTCGGCTTTGTCATCGATTACATGACTTATGGTGGCATTTACAGAGAAGTTTATCTTGATATCAGACCTGAGAATTACATATCCGATGTCTTTGCAAGAGCAGGCGCTGACGGGACGTTATCTGTTGATGTTTCTTTCACAAAAACAAATACACCATATGCGATTATTCTCAAAGAGAAAGTATCGGGAAAAGAAGTCTTTACCATTAAAGACATCACTGATCCTCACTTCTCGAGCGATCCGATAAAGGATATCAGGAAGTGGGATCTTGACGATCCGTTCCTCTATGAGCTTACGATTACAACAATTGACGACTCATATTCAACAACTGTCGGCTTCAGGGATATTGAATTCAAAACAGACGGCTTCTGCCTAAATGGTAAAAAGATCAAGATCAGAGGTCTTAACCGCCATCAGTCCTACCCTTATGTCGGCTACGCAATGCCCGAATCAATGCAGAAATACGATGCCGATATCCTGAAGAAAGAACTCGGAGTTAATGCCGTCAGGACATCGCACTACCCTCAGTCCCAACATTTCATTGACAGATGTGACGAATTGGGACTCCTGGTCTTCACGGAGATTCCCGGCTGGCAGCACATCGGAGATGATGAATGGAAAGCTCAGGCGGTCAAGAATGTCGAAGAAATGATCCTTCAGTACCGGAACCACCCCTCCATTATTCTTTGGGGAGTCCGGATAAATGAATCCCTTGATGACGACGAACTCTATAAGAAAACCAATGAAATTGCCCATAAGCTCGATCCTTCAAGGCCTACCGGAGGCGTCAGATATCTCAAGAAGAGCAGTTTCTTAGAAGATGTCTATACATATAACGATTTCAGCCATGACGGAACAACTCCCGGCTGTGATCCCAAGAAAAAGGTTGCCACCGATCCTGAAGCCCCATATCTGATCAGTGAATACAACGGGCACATGTTCCCTACCAAACCTTTCGATTCAGAAGAACACAGACTCGAGCATGCGCTCCGTCATGCTAACGTGCTTGATTCCGTTGCAGGATATGATGATATAGCAGGATCTTTCGGCTGGTGCTTTTTCGACTACAATACGCATCAGGACTTCGGTTCAGGAGACCGGATCTGCTATCACGGCGTTACAGATATGTTCAGAAATCCGAAACAGGCATCATATATATATAGCGCCTGCGGCGATCTCAAAGATCCATTCCTGGAATTAAGTTCTTCCTTTGACATCGGAGAGCATCCTGCAGGAAACCGCGGAAAAACATATATATACACCAACTGTGACAGCGTAAAGATGTACAAGAACGATCTGTTCATCAAAGAGTACACTCATAGAGACACCGAATATAAACATCTGAAGAACGCTCCCATCCTGATCGATGATTTCATCGGTGACCAGATGAAGGAGAACGAAGGCTTTACCGACAGGCAGAACAAGATCGTCAAGGAAGCCATGAATTATATCGGCATTTACGGCATGAACGATATCCCTGCCAAGATCAAGATGCGTCTTGTCGAGGCTATGGCCGTCTATCACATGAAGTTTGAAGATGCTTACCAGTTATTCGGTAAATACATAGGCAATTGGGGCGGAAACATGCTGAAGTTTGTTTTCGAAGGATATAAGGACGGCAGGCTTGTGAAAACCGTCACAAAGACATCTTTCAAAAAACTCCACATGGAAATAAAGTATTCTTCCGATAAACTCATCGAAAAAGGCACTTACGACGTAGCAGCTGTAAGGATCGCCATATGTGACGAATACGGAAATGTCCAGCCTTTCTTCAGCGACAGCCTTCCACTTGAGATCGGAGGTGCCGGAGAGATCATAGGACCTGCCAGAGCGCGCATAAGCGGCGGCTTTGGCGGAACGTACATCAGGAGCACTTCAAAAGGAAAGATCACGCTTAAGATCTCATGCCCTGAAGGTTATGAAGACATCTTTGAAGACAAGATCAAAATACTGGAATTTGAAGTCCTTACCTGATAAGAAGTAAGATCAGCGCATGAACTCAGGATGCTCAAGATAATATTTCGCCTTATCTTCATACATCCTCTGGTCAGCAAGCTTTAATGCTCCGGTAATGTCAGACGAATCGTTCTGGAATGAGTAACCCAAAGCAAATGAGACATTTCCGTACTTTTTGGAAAGCTTCTTGGCTTTTGTGCACTTGTCCTTTATCACTTCTTCTGTCGTGAAAGTCATGAGCACCATGAACTCATCACCGCCGGCTCTGAAGATCTGATCACCGATAAAGACATTCTCCAATACCATTGCGGCATTCTTCAAAAGCAGATCTCCTGCCGCATGACCGTCTTTGTCATTTACCCTCTTTAATCCATTCAGGTCTGCGAAAACGATTCCAAGGCCTTTAATCTCATTGCTGTCACTGTTTCTCAGGCTGTCGATCTTATTATTCATCTCATTTCTGTTAAGCACACCTGTAAGCATGTCGATCGTACTGAGGATCCTTAGCCTGTCCATGAGCTTGTGATTTGCGATCTCCGAAGCAATAAAATAGATCGTCAATTCAATCGTTTCCTTGATCTTGACTGAATTCTCGGTATCAAAATTACAAGCCCAGATATATCCCAAAGTTTCTTCATTAAAGTTCAGCGGGAAAAGAACGATACTCTCGACATTTGCTTTCATCAGCGACTTATACCATTCGGGATTCTTCTCTTCCAGGTATTCCCAGTCTTTCCTGTTCTTGATAAGCAGTCCGTTACTACCGCCTATCGTATCTTTCCAGGTCTCGGTAAGTTCATAGAAATCTTCTCTGAGATTTCCCTTCATGCTCGGAAGCATCGAATACTCATTCCTGGATTCACAAAGAGCCGTACATGTCCTTGTCTCATGGTCTGTCAGGAGGATAACGCAGGACTGGGCATCACAGAGTTTCCTGATATCGGAAATGACCTCGTCCATCGTATGATGAAAATTCGTTGAACCTCTGAGTTTTATACATGTATTAAGTACCGCAGTTGCTGTAGAAGCAGAAGTATTACTCATCTGTTCACTGTCAACATACTTCGATACCACCTGGGAATAAGTGCAATAATGGATGTTTCCTTCGCTTCCCAAAGGTATCATATAAAGGTTAAACCAGAAGTCGAACCTGTCAGGATGAATATATGTATGCATGGGCTGCTTAAGGACTGCACATCTGAAGCAAAAATCCTCAAAATTAGGATCTGTCGGGAAATAGTTCTGATAAAGGCTGTTCGGTACAAACTTGGCGGTAAGCATCTGCGGTACTTCAGGATTGGCATGCTCTATAGAATTAATATATGCCGGATTACCGGTTACTAATCTTATATCGCCATACGAACCGTCGTCTTTTGTCTCGACCGAGATAATGCATGTCATGACATCGATCATGTCAACAAAACTCTGCAAGTCCATAATCCGCCTCCTGTAAAAATAATTTTACTTATTAACATTTTATCACAGGATAAAAATGAATGTTGTAAAACATCTATTAAATTACTATGTTTTACGTTTTAACCTTCCATGTTTTCGGGGCAAATTTATAGACGAGTTTCCGCATAATGAACACGAAAAGCACGGTAAGCACCAACATGATTCCTGCAAGGATCAGTGAGTGTGACGGTATCCAAATGATTATCATAAAAACAAATCCTAATATGAACCAGGCTGCCCTGTAAGCACCGCTCTTGACGTTTACAGTTGTCGTAAACGGCTGGAACAGATAGTAGAGCGTCAGCCATATAGTCGCGTAGAATGCGCTCATAAGCAAACATATCAGTATCGTTACAAGATATTGGAACGGATAATCCTGGCCTCCCGTGTAAAAAAGGATAAGATCAGCAGACAAGCCGCACGCTACGGCCGGTGCTGCATTTACCTTGATCAACTGCTTGAGCCTTATGTCAAACAGTTTGATTATCTTTTCGCGCTGCTTAAAAAAGCTGAAAGTCATAAGGCTGTTATCACAATTGATATACATAGCCTGTGTGCTCTTGAACGAATTGTCGATGATCGAAATCGGAAAGAACATGGCAAGCAGTTGATATTGTGCAATCCATCTGAAAAATGCGAATCCCGAATCTTCTTCAAAAGGCATCAAGGCATCCTCGTAATGCCCGAAAAGAATAAGATTCAGAAGATTTCTCCCTACCATGTTCAGACAGTTTTCAGCACCAAATCTTGAATAGTATCCGTAAATAAATGCAAATATCGCAAGCCCCATAATGACAAAAATGATAACGGTAAACACGATCGGCTTAAAATACAGCATCCCGAAGTGCCTTTTAACGAACAATGCATTTAGGTACTCAAAGCCCTTCTTGTCCCCTTTTACGGTCCCACCAGCCTTGATCTTCTTAAAGTTCTTAGTTGTATCGGGCGACTTATACATCGAGACTTCATTCCTGACGATGTTATCGTTCAAAGCTCTTCTGTGAAGATTCGAGTCGAACCTGTTAAGCTCCATAAATCCAAGAACGCCTAAAACAATGAGAAGCGCAGAAACCATCAACAGTACAGACAGCGGAACATAATAACCGTTGGCTACGATTATAAGTACGAACGGAGCCGCAAAAATGATCATCGTAAGACAAATAATCCATCCGACGAAACTGCTCTTCATCGGCTTATGGCGCTTATTTTTCATCCTGAAGCTGAACGCCTGAAGTCCTGTTCCGAAAAGCTTTATAAATACCGCAAGGACCGGGATACCCAGCCAAAGCCAGATGGGTGCACCGCAAATAGCCGCTATAATACCGGCGATCAGATAACCGATAACCAGCTTTGCGAGATCGAAAATAAAAAGAGTGTTATCCAGTTTGCGCGCATTCATCCTGAGCATGAAGACCAGGTATTCCTTCTCGGGTGTACACTTGAACATCGGTCTCCTGAGCACTATCCCGCAAAGAGCGTAGATGAGAAAGAAGAACAACGCAAAACTTGCAAAAAGATTCTGTCCGGACACTCCGGCAGCCTGCTCATATTCCATATATGCAGTCTTCAATGCAAGCGATAAAAGATAGATCATTCCGAGGCCGAAGATCTTTCCGATAAAAAGCTTAAACACTTCCACGATAATGTGGAATATCCAGAAGATCACCTTCAGAAACTTAGTGCTGTAAAGGCGGTCAGGCAGAAGTTTTCCTATAACTGGTGTTTTCTTGAGTGCGAAAACCAATCCGTTAAAGCCAATGATGCTCCTGAGATGAATTACCTTGGTTAAGGTCTTTCTGAATTCGTTAATCATCTTCCTGATCCCTTAATGCGGCAATGATCTTCTCCTTAAAGTCATCGTCCCCGAGATTGCTCTTGTCGATCGGCTCAAGCCTTCCGTTATGAAGGAGCACGATCTCATCACACAGGTCAACAGCCACATCCAGAAGATGCGTCGAAAAGATAGTGATCCTTCCCTGCTTCTGGCTTCTTATGACATTCTTCATCTCCTCCGCGATGATAACATCGAGCGAAGTCAGAGGCTCGTCGAGGAGCATGAGCTTAGGAGATGCAATGATATTCAAGAGCATCTGCATCTTATTCTTCGTTCCGTGCGAATAATCCTTAAGAAGCCTGTCACGGTCATCTTCAGGCACCATCATGTAATCGAAATACTCATCTATCGTCTTATCCGGCGTCACTTCCTCATGAACTTCCAGGAAAAACTTCAGGAATTCCCTGCCCGTCATGAATTCAGGCACTGTAGGAGTCGATACCAGATAACCTATGTCTTCAGGCATGAGCGGTATCTTATCCGAGCTCTCACTGTTTTCGCGCAGATAGAACTCTCCGGAATTAATGTCAATATCGTTATTTATACAATTAAAGAAAGTAGTCTTTCCGGATCCGTTACGTCCCAGAAGCCCATAGATCTTCCCTTCCCCGAAAACAAAATCCACATCTTTTAAGACCTGCTTAGATCCGTAACTCTTGACCAGATGGCTAATAACAAATTCCATATCGTTACCCCCTGGACGCTATTCTACCATTGTTTTCGGGAAGTAATCTTAACGGGACCTTAAATCGGCGGGAACGCTAAACGGTGATGGACAATGAACACTCACATTTCGCGCCTCGTGTTTTCCGCCTAAAATTCGAAAATTGGCGGACAAAATGTCGGAATTAATACTATTTCCGTCTTTTCTTCCATGAAAATCCGCAAAAAGGCGGAGAGAATGATGGAAATAAAAAAGCTGCCCGAAGGCAGCTCTAAAAGATTATTATACAATTTTTCCTTGGCTAAAGAAACAGTTTTATGCGTATCCATCACTATGGCTTAATAATGAACGTTTATCAGAACTTGTCCAAAACTTATCATCAGCTAAACCCGAATTATTGCTAACTATAAAAAATTGAAGAGGGGTATACGGTTTTCCGTCTTTAACAATTGTATTTCTATACCCGTTTCCATTAAACTTCTCAGTTCTAATTACTTTTCCGCCATCCTTACGTGGATATTTGAACATCCATTCTCCATTAACATAAAAAACAGCTGGAGAATCAGCATCTTCAATATAAGCAATATAATAAACTGTATATTGTTGAGATAATGTTAATCCACAATCACTATTACTATGACCTACACCAAAAACAAAAATATAGGGCTCATTTCCCGATTCGCCTCTGGCTCGATCCATAAGGGCTAAAACCTTATCACCCCATGCTTTATCAACTGCTGTACCATTTTTCTCAGTCCAATTAAAATTATAACCATCACTTGAATCCGTTGGTTTGTAATCTCCTCCCAAACCATATAATTCAGTCATAACAGCCTGGGCGGCAACACGAGCTACATCTGCATTCTGAATATATTTTTCTTTCTTCGCCCTCTTTATATATCCCGTCAACGCCGGAATTGTAACAGCCGCTATAACAGCCAATATAACAAGCACCACAATAAGCTCGACAAGCGTAAATGCCTGTCTGCTTTTGTGCTCGGTTTTCCTTATTCTATTAAACATATGCATACCTCTCCTTATACAATAATTTTAATCATTGAATAAGAAGAATTCAATACAAACGCTTTGACAAATGCCTAATAAGGGCTACTCTCTCGGACTCTCCTCGGGGATAAATTCATGCTTGTCGACAGCCTTGTGGCGCTCAGCTATAGCCGCATCGGCAAGATCGATGAGCTTCTGCTGGGAGTCCACCTTTTCTTTGCCGCGGAGGTCAACCTTATGGTATGTACCGTCCGGAGCAAGGAAATGCGCCCTCACCGTGTCAGCGAGTTCGACCTCGAGGACTTCCATTACACGGGCCCTGCAGTCCGGATCTTCGACCGGGAAAAGCAGCTCGACACGTCTGTTGAGGTTACGGGGCATCCAGTCTGCCGAAGCTAGATAAACATCTTCGTGGCCTTCGTTATAGAAATAGAAGATCCTTGAATGCTCGAGGAAACGGCCTGTGATCGAACGGACCGTGATGTTTTCGCTCATGCCCGGGATCCCTGCTCTTAAGCAGCAGATTCCCCTTACAATAAGGTCGATCTTAACACCAGCATTCGAGGCGGTATAAAGCGATTTGATAATTGTCTCGTCAACCAATGAATTGATCTTCGCAATGATGCGGGCGGGTTTACCAGCCCTGGCATTGTCGGCTTCCCTTCTTATCCTGGCTACGAAATAATCCTTCATCCAAAGAGGTGCGGGGATAAGCCTTCTCCAGGACTGGGGGATCGAGAATCCCGAGAGCATGTTAAAGAACTCGGAAGCGTCCTCGCCGAACGATTCTTTGGCGGTAAACATGCCGAGATCCGTGTAGATCTTGGCTGTTACGTCGTTATAGTTACCGGTCGCAAGGTGGAGATATCTTCTGATGCCGTCCTCTTCTTTTCTGACGACGAGCGTGATCTTGCTGTGCGTCTTCAAGCCGACGAGGCCGTAGATAACATGGCAACCGGCATTCTCAAGCTTCTTTGCCCAGTTGATATTGTTCTCTTCGTCGAACCTGGCCTTGAGTTCAACCAGTACCATTACCTGCTTGCCGTTCTGTGCGGCTTCAAGGAGCGATGCGATGATCGGTGATCTGTCAGATACGCGGTATAAAGTCTGCTTGATCGCCAGAACATTCGGATCGCGTGCAGCCTGCTTTACAAATTCCAGAACCGGTTCGAAAGTCTCATAGGGGTGATGGACGATCCTGTCCTTCTCCCTAATCTGCTCGAAAATATCGAGCTCGCTGACAGGTCCGTCAAAAGAAGCTGCCTCAGCCGGATCATGTGCCTTATAACAAAGCTCGGGATGCTTTGCTTTGCAGGCAGAAGCGAGCTTGGAAAGGAACGTAAGGTCGATTGGACCGTTAACGCTGAATATATCTGCTTCATCTACCTCAAGCTCATCAACGATATAATGCAAAAGATCAGAATCGATGTCGTCCTGAACCTCGAGCCTTATGATCTCGCCGAACCTTCTCCGCCTTACCTGTGCTTCGATTTCTTTTAAGAGGTCTTCGGCTTCATCTTCATCGATATCAAGGTCAGCGTTACGCATGACACGATAGAAAGCGGTAGCTACGACGTTCTGGCCGTCGAAGAGCATATCAGTATTGGCTCTGATGATCTGCTCGACGGGCACGAAAACATCGCCTTCATCCGTCGGAATCTGATACAGTCTCTTAACAACCGTAGGGATCTGGACAGTCGCATACATGTACTTGTCTTCATCAACGGCATGCTTAGCGTTGCTTATGCCTTCAGTCGCCTTTTCAGATAATTTTGTTTTCTTCGGATCGTTTTCGAGCATGACGCACATGTTAAGCATGCGGTTATATATCAAAGGAAACGGTCTTGAAGAGTCAACCGCCATCGGCGTGAGTATCGGATAAAGAACCGTCTTGAAATATGAATCTGCAATCGTCTTGAGCTGGTCACTAAGTTCATCGTAATTCTTTAAGAAGATCTTTTCCTGGGCAAGAGAAGGCACGAGAGATCTTCCGTACGTGGAATACATCAGGGCCATTGTTCTTCTGGTTTTCTGATCGATCCTCTCGAGCTGTTCATCGATGGAAAAACCCGCTATATCGCGCTCGGCAAAATCAATGCTCTGCATGTCTCTTAAAGATGCCACTCTGACGATATAGAACTCATCCATGTTGGACGCTGTGATAGAAAGGAAATTAAGCCTTTCCAGCAATGGATTCTTGGTGTCTCTGGCCTCATTCAGAATGCGGTCGTCAAATTCAAGCCAAGATAATTCACGGTTGTAAAAACAGTCGTTACCGCTGAGGAATGAAACGCTCGATTCCAGATTGGGGGCATCTGTCTGCTCGGGTGAAGCTATGAATTTAGAAGATTTCTTGGGTTCTGCTTTTTTTGTTGATTCACTCTTTTTAGAAGCAGACTTCTTAACAGAAGACTTCTTTGCATCTGTCTTCTTTGATGTATTTACTTTGCGCGGATCTGCGCTCTTTTTGACTGCCATTAGCCTTCCCTCCTGGTCTTGAGAACCGGCTTGATTCCCATAACATCTTCAAACATGACGCTTCTGTTCTCGAAAGCCCATTTCTCGAAAGACATGTCTTCGGAAGCGTCACAAGTGATAACGAATTCGTTATCTTTTATCTTGCACTGGATCTTCTTTCCCTTCTCCTTATGAGAAGCATCGATGGCATCCGCGATCTTGAGAATAGACGCGAGTTTTGACACGATGACCTTCTGATCAGGCGGCAGGATCGAATAGTAATAACTGTCATAAGGTTTCGATCTAGGATAAAGTCTTACTATCATGGCGACCATGTTGATCTCATCGTGATCAAGACCCATGAGATTCGTATTCTTGATTATCGAATAAGCGGCATCGCTGTGACTTCTCGCATGAACGAACTTTCCTATCTCGTGAAGTATTACCGCAACCTGCAGGAGCAGTCTGTCGCGGTTACCGAGACCGCTTATTTTCTTGGTCTCATCGAAAAACTGCAATGCGGTCTTCTCAACATATTCGATATGCTTCTTACTGGAACGGTAACGCTTTGCAATATGTCTTGACGCAGAGATCAGATAACTGTCGGGAGATATCTCCGTCTTATACCCCTGGGAGTTAACACAGTAATAGTAGATTATTCCGTCAGAGAGCGATGCGTGAGGCATGTAGATCTTATCAACGCCCGTATAATCAAGCATATTCTTAACGATAAGAGCAGTAGGAAGAAGGAGCGGTGAGATCATGGAAGGAATGTTCCTCTCAAGTGTCAGATCTGCAGGCCTTACCTTAAGGAGATAATCATAAACCTTAAGGAATTCTTCTTTTGTGAGCACAATCGAATTCATGGCGTCATGTCCGGCAAGGAGCTTGAAATACCCCATCTCACCGGAGAAAGCGATCAGGTTATTGTAAACTATCCCCTTCGGTTCCATGGCATGATAGTCGTCTAAGTCCTGGCCGATGAATTCCTGAAGCACCTCGTCGTAATGGGCTGTTCTGCTCTGAAGGTCAGATAACATTCCCGAGATTCTTAATGATCCCAGAAGGAGATTCTGACTGAATACGAATTCGGATTTATCATACACCGAAGCCTGAATAGATCCTGAACCGATATCAAGGATCATGGTTCCGGTCGATATCATTTTCGCGAAATCAGGATAGATGGCCTGAACGGCAAGTGTCTGATAATAACGTTCCATCGAGTTATCAAGGACTTTTATCTTAAAGCCTGTCCTTGTTCTTACTTTCTCGATTACGACTTCAGAATTCGAAGCATCCCTGAATGCGGAAGTTGCTACGCAGAAGATTCGCGCAACGCCGTATTCCCTGCACTTCTCATCAAACATCTTAAGACATTTGCAGAGTTCATCTACCTGCGCCGTCTGGATTATTCCGGAGCTGTATGACTTCGTGCCCAGTCCTGTAAACTTGCGCACCGCCTCTATCTCTTTGGGTTTACCCTTAGATCCAATCTCAAAAATCTTAAGTCTCGCCGTGAGCGATCCAACGTCGATCACTGCGACAAGCTTTTTTGCCATCTTATATTTCCTCTTTTCCAACAGCCGTCAGAGATTGCCGATAACTGCCTTGGTTATCTCCTTTGTCCCGACGAGCTTTATGTTATTACTGTCACCGACGAATGTAATATCTCCGGTGCGAAGTCCTGATGCGAGAGTCTTTCTGACTGCATTCTCAATACTGTATGCAACCTCTTCTTCTCCGAACATCATCCTCATCATCATAGCGGCAGATAATATTGTTCCCATCGGATTGGCTTTATCCAGTCCCGCAATGTCAGGAGCCGAACCATGAATGGGTTCAAACAATCCCGGCTTGCCTTCTTCACCGACTGATGCTGAAGGGAGCATTCCGATAGAACCTACGATCTGTCCTGCTTCATCAGATAATATATCTCCGAAAAGATTGCTTGTTACTATTACGTCAAAACTTGAAGGTCTTCCTATCAGCTGCATTGCGGCATTATCAACATAAAGACATTCAAGCTCGACTTCAGGATAATCAAAACTCATCTGCCTTGCGAGATTTCTCCACATTCTGCTGCTCACAAGAACATTTGCTTTATCAACAAGAGTAAGTTTCCTGCGTCTCTTCATCGCAAGTTCAAAAGAGATCTTCAGGATCCTGTTTATCTCACCTTCTGAGTATGACTCGGTATCATAAGCAGTCTTTCCTTTTACTGTTCCGTCAGGAAGACGGTCTCCGCTCTGATATACTCCGTTCTTTCCGAAATAGATCCCGCCTGTAAGTTCTCTTACAATCACAAAATCGATCTTGCCCGGGTTCTTCAGAGGAGACGCAACTTCAAGCCCTTCATGAAGAACAGCAGGTCTGATGTTTGCATATAAACCAAGTCCTGATCTTAATCCCAAAATGGCTCTTTCCGGCCTTAATTCCGGATCGACGTTATCCCACTTTGGTCCGCCCACGGCTCCGAGCAGTACTGCATCACTATCCATTGCCGATGAGACCGTTTCCTTGGGAAGCGGTATACCGAACTCATCGATCGCTGCTCCTCCGGCCTTAAGCTCTTTGGTAAATAATTCAATATTATTGCGGGAACAGGCTGTCTCCAAAACTTCTATAGCAGCCGATGTAATCTCCGGACCGATCCCGTCACCGGGAATCACTGCGATGTTATACTTCTTTGCCATATATTCCTCATTAATCCTTCAGCTCAGACTCCGTATATCCTACGAGTCCGCCACTTGCAATAATGTTCTTAATAAATTCCGGGAAAGGCTTTGCTTCAAAACTCTCTCCTGTAGTCTTATCTGTAATGACTCCCGTATCAAAATCAGCTTCGATCTCGTCCCCGTCATTGATCTTATCTGCCGCCTCCGGACACTCCAGGATCGGGAGACCGACATTGATCGAATTACGGTAGAAGATCCTTGCAAAATCATTCGCAATTACAAGAGATATACCGCTCGCTTTTATTGCTACCGGCGCGTGTTCCCTTGATGAACCGCAACCGAAATTCTTTCCCGCTACCATAACATCTCCCGGCTTTACACGGGTTTTAAAAGACAGATCTATATCTTCCATGCAGTGCTCTTTAAGATGTCCCGGATCTGCTGATGTAAGATATCTTGCAGGAATGATAACATCAGTATCGATATTATCTCCGTATTTGAAAACCTTTCCGCTTACTTTCATTACAGGTCCTCCTCTCTTAAAGCTCTTCAGGTATTCCGACACGTCCGAGGACAGCTGAGCTTGCCGCAACGGGAACACCGCTCAGGATAACCTCAGATTCAGGATCGCCCATACGGCCGACGAAATTCCTGTTAGTAGTGGACACACATCTCTCGCCCTTAGCAAGAACACCCATATGACCGCCCAGGCAAGGTCCGCATGTAGGAGTGGAAATAACACAACCAGCATCATCAAGATCCTGCAGCCACCCGTTTTCGAGAGCCTGTCGGAAGACTTTCTGTGATCCCGGGATTACAATGCATCTTACATCCTTGTGGACCTTAAGCCCCTTAAGGATCGTGGCAGCCGCGCCTATGTCTTCGAGTCTTCCGTTAGTACATGAACCTATAACGACCTGATCGATCTTCATGTCTTTACACTCGGATGCTTTCTTTGTGTTTGAAGGAAGATGAGGCAATGCTACCGTAAGATCTATATCAGCGAGATCAATATCTATGACCTGGCAGTAATCCGCATCCTCGTCAGCAGAGTAGAGCTTATAATCGCTCTTGATAAATCTCTCAGGATTTGTTCTCGAGATGTATTTAAGCGTATAGTTGTCGACCGGGAATAATCCGTTCTTTGCACCGCACTCGATTGCCATGTTGCACACGGTAAGCCTTCCGTCCATCGACAGACTCTTAATACCCTCTCCGTCAAATTCCAAAGATTTATAAAGCGCGCCGTCAACACCGATCTTGCCGATAATGCTAAGAATAAGATCTTTGCCCGTAACATATTTCTTAAATCTGCCTGTGAGATTGATCTTAATTGCTTCAGGAACTTTAAACCATGTAACTCCTCTTGCCATTGCGCACGCAAGATCAGTCGAACCGACACCTGTAGCAAAAGATCCCAAAGCGCCATATGTACATGTATGTGAATCAGCACCAATAACGAGATCACCCGGAAGAACGATACCGTTATCAGGAAGGATAACGTGCTCGATCCCCATCTCTCTTCTTCCAAGTTCATAATAATGAGTAATGTTATGCTCCCTGGCAAAGCAACGCATCGTCTTATTCAATTCAGCGGATTTGATATCTTTATTCGGCGTGAAATGATCCTGGATCATCAGGACTCTTTCTTTATCAAATACATCTTTTACGCCAAGCTTCTCGAATACTTTTATAGCAGGAGGAGTGGTAACATCATTACCCAGAACATAATCCAGTTTTGCTTCTATCAGGTCTCCGGGGGCAACACTGTCGAGCCCTGCATGATCGGCAAGGATCTTTTGCGTCATGGTCATTGGCATATAAGCAAACCTCCGGAAACAATAATAAATATTTTACTATATTATTGGTTTTCGAGAAAGTGTGCTCAGTCATTCAGTTCAAAGTACTCGTCATACAACTTAGAAAGCAGTTCTGATATCTCTGCATATCTCTTAACGTCTTCTTCACCGCACGATCCGCCGAACTTTGCTTCCAGTTCTTTCTGTTCAGCTTCAAGCCTTGTAGTCTCTTTTTCGATATCCGCGATCCTCTGACGGCGTTTTGCAGATTCTTTTCGTTCCTGTGCGCGGTTAACATTTCTTACGGTATTCTCGTTTTCGGTTTTTTCTTCTTCAGCAACAATAACTGCAGGATCAGACTGAATGGCTTTACGATAGAAATAATATGAGTCATATAGTACGGCTTTTTTGTCTTTGAAGCCCAATACTTTATCAGCGCATTTGTCGATGAAGAATCTGTCGTGGCTCACGCAAATTACGGCCCCGCTGTATTCTTTGATGGCATCTTCCAATATTTCCCGGGAATTGATATCGAGATGATTTGTTGGCTCGTCAAGGAATAGAATATCGGGATTCTCCCTTAGAAGACAGCAAAGATAAAGCCTTGATCTTTCACCGCCGGAAAGCATGGATATCTTTTTAAATGCATCCTCACCTTTAAAACCGAAACGTGCGAGAAGCGTTCTTGCTTCCGTCGTTCCTATGTCACTTCTGGATACGAGTTCATCAAAGCACGAGAGCTCTTCATCATCAAACGGAACAAACTGTTCCATATAACCCATCGACTGTGCAGAACCGATAAGAACAGTACCTGAAGAACCCCGGAGTTTATCACCTGCATGACCTGACAAAAGTTTCAGCAAAGTTGTTTTTCCGCAGCCGTTAGGACCTGCAAGGAACAGTTTCTCATCAGCCGTAACTTCAAATGATAACGGATCGAAGAGATTTGTATCACTGTCTTCAAATCTCATCGCCAATTCTTTTGCCTGAAGGATAATGCGGTCTGATCTGCCCGTACGTTCCAATGGCTGAGCTGTAAAGCTCATCTTCGCATATCCTGAAGGAAGCTTTGATCTGGCTTCTTCGAGTTTTTCTTCCAGTTTGGCAACCATCTTTTCTCTTTGGTGATAGCCGCTGATATTCCTGTGGGAAAGCATCGTCTGCTTTACGTCCAACTGATGTGCAAGTTCCTCTTCCAAAGCTTTGGTAACAAGACTCTGTGACTTTATGAAATGTTCTTTCTGTTCCTTGTAATCAGTATATCCGCCTTTATATTCGGTAATATGGCCGCCGTCAAGTTCGATTACTCTGTTAGCTACCTGATCAATGAAATGTCTGTCGTGAGTGATTACGAAAACAGCTCCGCCATATGAAGCAAGATACTTTTCGAGCCACTCGACAGCTTCCATGTCAAGATGGTTAGTCGGCTCATCAAGAAGAAGAATATCCGGTTTGTCAACTATCAGCCTTGCAAGACACACTCTCATCTTCTCACCGCCTGACAGATCAGAAAAATCATCTCTGCCATAGATGTCACCAAGGCCCAGTCCGGCCAATGCATCTTTCAGCCGGTATTCGTAATCATATCCTCCGGCTGATTCATATTGTGCTTGAAGCTTTGACAATTCTTCGATATAAACTGTCGCATCTTCATGTTTTTCTGAAGCGTGTGAGATTTTATTCGAAACTGAATCGATCTCGAGTTCAAGATCGATAAGATATGACGGTTTTAATGTCGCTCCCGAAAGATCCTGTTCATCCATATTCTGAGATAGATATCCGGCAATAGTATTTCCATGCAAGATCACTTCACCTTCATCAGGTGTAAGCACTCCTTTTATGATCTTGAAAAGCGTGGTCTTACCTGCTCCGTTATCTCCGATGAATGCGATCCTGTCACCTTTATTCACACGAAAAGAAACACCGTCAAGAACGCGGCGCTGACCATAACTCATACTGATATCGTTAAGCGTAAGGATCGGCATGACTATTTCCTTTTGATTAATTCACGGCAATTATTTTATCACAGAGAATTGAAAAGGGTTGTCTCAATGAGACAACCCTAATTCATTCTAATTGTTTTTGCGAAATCAGAAGAGATCTACACCGTTACCATCAACGTCGTAAGCCTTCTTCTCGCTAGCAACAACATAGATCTTGCCAGCCTTGGGAAGCTTCTTTGCGATAGCTGTAGCAGAGATTTCCTGACCATCGATCTGGAAAATGATCTCAGCCTTCTTAGCAGCAACCTTCTTTGCAGCGGGCTTCTTAGCAGCCTTCTTTGCAGCAGGCTTCTTAGCAGCGGGCTTCTTTGCAGCAACCTTCTTAGCATCTGCCTTAGGAGCAGCAGCCTTCTTTGCAGCGGGCTTCTTAGCAGCAGCCTTCTTTGCAGCAGGCTTCTTAGCAGCAGCCTTCTTTGCAGCGGGCTTCTTAGCAGCAGCCTTCTTTGCAGCGGGCTTCTTAGCAGCAGGTGCAGCCTTAACTTCTGCCTTAGGAGCAGCAGCGGGTGCAGCTACAGGTGCAGCAACTTTGATTTCTTTCTTTTCTGTATCCATACTAAAAGAACCTCCGTATTTTTCCTTGTTTGGATACAATAAATCTACATTTCTTTATTATTTGTGTCAACAAACATTTTTTATAATTTTTTCAGTATTATTCTTGTTTGCAAGTTTCTATTTGTTCAGTTTACACACAATAAACATCGATATTTGCGGTTTTGATGCTGTCATTGTTTTCATAAATTTTCATTTTATATGATAGAAAAAACACAATTCTATTTTAAAATATCGATATGAGAAAAATAGCAACGATTTATATCTGGGAAATAAAGAAACTTTTTTCAAGCTGGCGGAGAACGTTTACGTTGTTTCTTTTGCCTGCTATTTTTCTTGTTGCAATGCTGAATGTATTTCCTCTTCTCATCAATTACATGTCTACGGGGACGATATTCAGTAAACCTGTAACCGTTGTCAATGCTCCTGATTCATTCATCCGGTATATCGATGAAACAACAGATGCCAAAGCATTTAAATACGACTTCAAAAGTGAAGATGAGTATCATGCGTTCGCAGCAAACAAGAATGAATATCGAAGACAACTCCGCAAAGGAATGATAATCTGCTATTTTTCTTCAGGGCGTTCGTCCAGATCATTTGATGAAGAGATCAGTTCATACTATGAAGATGTATCTTCCGAAAACACCGAAGCTTCGAGCAAGGCAGTAATATATATTGGTTTTGATGCTAACTCGTTAACATCAAACACAAGAGCTCTCCAGTTTGAAGAAACCGTTATCAAGGATTATCAGTCCTGTCTCATTGATTATTTAGGCGGTGATTTTTCGGTTATCGGCAGTACACTGTTTGAGACTGACACATTCAATCCCGTAACTAAATTCGAAGACTTCAGAACTGTTGCAAACAACTCAGCATCACGTGTTGTTTCCGGCGTACTGATGATATTGATGTATTACACCACTTATTCACTCGTTATAGACATGTTTGCTTCTGAACGCGACAGAGGATTTATGGATAAACTTATCCTTACTCCCGTTTCACGTAAAAAGATCTATTTCGGAAAGATCCTAGCGATCAATACCATTGTCACGTTTTCCTCATGCATCACTTTGATACTGTTATTCCTTTCTTCATGGTTAAACAGAAATAATGATGCAATGTCTCTTCTGCCTTTCGGAATGTTTCTTACCCCGGACGAATTGCTTATTGTTGTTTTCTCGATCCCGATAACGGTGCTTCTCATGACTGCGATATGTGTTTCAATGGTTTTTTCATTATATAACATTCAAGATATAACCGTTAATCTTCAACTGCCGCTCATATATTTCCTGGGAGACTTTTTCCTTCAGATGTTCAGAGGAACAAGACCGACAACCATGGAATATTTCATACCGGTGCATAACACTTTGGAACTGATTTCAGAGACTTTTAAAGCTCAGGACAAAGCATGGCATGTAATAGTTGTTTATTTGCTCAATCTCGGATTAGCCTTTGCAGTTTTCGCGACCACATTCAGAAAAGAGGAATCTAAATGATCCAATTAATCGATGTTCACAAAAGCTATACAAAAGAACACGAAACCATCAAAGGCGTCAGCTTTGAGGTTCATGAAGGACAGATCTTCGGACTTCTCGGTCCGAACGGCGCAGGAAAGACTACGCTTATGCAGATGATCGCCACGTTGATGAAGCCGACGTCAGGACAGATACTGATAGACGGATTATCAGCGGATAAAGCTCTTCTGGAAATACACAGAAAGATAGGGTTTCTTACAAATGAGATCAAACTCGATCCGTTATCAACCCCAAATGCACTTTATGATTTTTTCGCAAATCTGTACGACATACCAAAGGATGAATTAAAAGACAGACGCGATGAAAGCTTCGCAAGATTCGGAATATCACCTTTTGCCGAAAAGCGCATCAATGAATTGTCCACAGGCATGAAGCAAAAGATATCAATAGCAATAAGTCTTATACACAATCCGCCTGTAATCATTTTCGACGAGCCCACAAACGGACTGGATATCCTTACCTCTAAGCAGGTAACAGATTATCTCAAAGAACTTCGTGATAAAGGTCATGCGATCATACTGTCAACACACATCTTTTCTGTTGCAGAAGAACTCTGTGATGATATCGCCGTGTTGATAGACGGTTCAATAGTAGCGCAAGGAAGCGTTGACATGCTTATAGAACAAGCTCAGGTCAACACCTTTGAGGAAGCATTCTTTAAGATATATGTGGAAAATCACAAAGAATAAACGGAAAAAGAAATATGTCAGCAAAACGGGGAATTAAAACGATCATAGGAAGTTTCTTCCAAAAAAGAGGACAGCTTGGTGCAAAAGCAACTGCTGCTTCTTTTCTCGTGTCCGTTGTCTTCGTAATCGTTTTATTTGCTGCAGTTGTTTCATGGATGATCTGGTGGTTTCCTTATCACCTTTTCAGTGACGAAGTCTATAACGTTGTCGTGGTAAATGCGCCTGAATCATTTATAAAATACAATGAGCAGACTCAGGTTTACCGTGACCGTGAAGCAAAAGAATATGGAAACCCGAATGATTTTTTCAGAAATTATAAAAATATTCTTTCGTTCGAATACAACTTCGACGGGTACGGAAGGACCAAATACATCTACAAAGAAAACGATGCACTATATGATTTTGTATCATTCGGTAAATGGATGCGCGAGAACGATGCCTATCTCACGATCGTATTTCCAAATGATTTTGATGATCAGCTGTTAAAACGCCAGAACGGACTTACCGATGAAAAGCCTCAGATCCTCACGTACTACCGCACGAATTCCTTAGAATATTCTGATATGAAAAATGAATACATAGATGTTCATCTTTCCGGTTATCAGAGTTTTATCCGTGCAGGTTTTGGTCTTGCCATAACTTCTTTCTCCGATTCCGAGATAGTCGAGAAACCAATTCCGACTGTAGGATCTGCAAATGGTATAAGGGCTGTTGTCGAATCATTATGCAGATCATTTCTCCCTATATTGATTTTTATTATCCTTCTGTATTCATCTATGAGCATCGGGACTAATGTTATTGCAGGCCAGAAAGAACGGGGAACCTTCACGGGAATACTGCTTACGCCTGTTCCCCGATATGGAATAGTTATAGGTTATCTTTGCGGCGTTGTCTTCAAAACCATAATACCCGCATTCTTTATCGCGACCATAGCCTCCTTAGCGGTAGGACAATTTTCATTTACAGGTTTTCTTGCCTTGTTTACGTATATTTTTGTTCTTGAGATATTCATTGCATCGATTACGATACTGATATCTGTCATTAATGATACCGTTATTTCCGCGCAGACTGCTTTTCTTCCGATCTTCCTGACTTTGGTCGCAGTATGTGTTACCTGTATCCAGTCTATAAATGAAAGAGAAGATTTCTACATGTACCTTCCCGTACATGGCCAATTCTTCGGTATAGGTGACGTTTTTGTCGGCAAAACTGATTATTTGGGACTTTTGATCAGCTCTCTGATAACTCTCCTTCTTTCCGCATTAATTATTTTCGTTATCGAAAGACTTCTTCACAGCGAACGTTATACTGTTTCAATCGATTCTGTTGATGCAAAAGAAGTAAAAAGAAGACTTGAAGGCGGCAAACCTACCGCATGGGAATCTATCAACAAAGGCTACGATAATTTTAATTTCATTTTTAATGAAAGTTTTTACCCGCTTGTGGTCCTTTCAGTCTTTCAAACATTAGCCATGCTTCCGGTAGTGGTCTCATACATGAGAAAAGCTGAATATTCAGCCTTCATACAAGATCTGGTAAATGTAAGCACATTAAAAGATATATTCGATAAGACATTTGAGGTGTTCGGCATCTTCTTCAAGGACCCTCTATTCCTTGCTCTGATGACAGTGGGATACATATTAGTCATCATCACATACTTTATCCATTCAGGCAGGGTCTGGAAGATCAAAGGAATGAAAAACAAGATTACTGCCTGCGGATATCCCCTTTCTGACAAAAAGCACATTATATTGCATTACATCCTTGGATTTATCTTCGGATTCCTTATGATGACCTGCACGGTTTCAATAATGTTCTTCACTGGTCAGTTAACCTTTTCCGGATTCAGTCTGAAACTTTCAGGAATCGGTGTATTCCTTTTTAATCTGCTTATGTGGTTCCCGCAGGGCGCTTCTGAAGAGCTTATGTTCAGAGGCTATATGCTCAGATCTTTCGAAAAAAGATTCAAACCCGCCGTCGGAATCGTCGCATCCTCCGTTGTCTTCTCAGCATTACACTCGCTAAACAAAGGATACACACCGCTTGCATCAGTCAATCTCGTTCTTATAGCAGTCCTTTTCGCACTTATCTACTATCTTACAGGCGATATCTGGATGACATCTGCCATGCACACCGCCTGGAATCTTTCACAGGGCAACATCTTCGGGCTTCTTGTATCAGGAAACTCATCTGCTAATTCGGTCATCACTGCAATCTATTCAGATAATTCATCTTCGCTCATCACAGGCGGCAGCTTCGGTCCCGAAGGCGGACTTGCAACAACAGCGGTAACGGCAGTCTGCATGGTGATAGTTATTGTGCTTCTGGTAAGGAAGATGAGGAAAAAGAACTTATAAACCTATTTTCTCACGCAAGATCATAGCCCAGCTTTGCGATTTAACTCTTTTTTCAGAAATTCAAATTTGCGTTAAGAATTTAGCTGAATTTTTAACCTAAATCTTCAAATAATGGTTTTACGTTAAGTTTTTCGCTAAAAGCTTAACCCTTTTTTTGAAAACTATATTTCAGGTTAAAAAATCAGCTAAAAACTTAACCTTAATTTTCAAATGCAAGATTTAGGTTAATTCGTATTAATCTTTCAGCCCAACATGCAATATTCTGAAACACTTATTTTATCCAACAAAATTCTCCCAAAAAATGAGACTAGTCTCAAATAGGTGTCTAAAGTCTCAACTTTTATGAAGACCATATACCAGACTCATCTGACGTTCTATAATCATCTGACAGGAGGACCTGTCAAATGAACAAGACTCTAAAAGAAATCTTAACAACAAGATATGAATTAATATCTTCATTAATTGCCCAGTTGGAGAATAAGATGGCTTTGCTTCCCGACGGAAGGATCACCGTCAGACAAATACAAAACAACTCATACTATTATCTGAAAGCAGATGGTTCAGAAAACATACTGGCTTTAAAAGATGCCCAACCATTGATAGAAGACATAATACAAAAGCAATACTATGAGAAAGTGCTTAAGGTTTCAAAACAGGAATCAAAAGCATTACGTAATGTTTTAGCTCATTATCCTGAAAAGACAGCCGAAGACATCTACTCTGCCCTCTCTGAAGAACGGCAAAAGTTCGTTAAGCCGATCATTCCAACAACAGAACAATTTGTCAAAGAGTGGCAGGAAAAACCTTACACACCAAAAGAGATCAAAGAAGGGACACCTGTATACGAGACACTTCGCAAAGAACGGGTAAGGTCGAAGTCTGAACAGATAATTGCTGACAGGCTTTACGTTAACGGCATTCCATACAAATATGAGTGCCCGCTGAAGGTAAACAACAAAGTGATCCATCCTGACTTCACCATATTAAGGAAAAGCGACCGCAAAGAACTATATCATGAGCATCTCGGGAAAACAGATGACGAGAAATATCAAAACGATAATGTTCCCAGGCTCAATGACTATATCATTGCAGGTCATTTGCTTGGGGATACGCTTTTTCTATCATTTGAATCATCAACGACTCCGCTCGATGTAAGAGTGATCGACAGGATGATAAAAGAACACTACAGGTAATAACACTAAAAAACAAACCGAATTACTCTGCTGCAATCTCCCTTGCAACAAAGACACCTGATGCGGATGCATGCGACAACGAATGTGTAACACCGCTTCCGTCACCGATGACATAGAGTCCCGGATAACGTGTCTCGAGTCTTTCATTGATAGCAACTTCCATGTTGTAAAACTTGACTTCAACACCGTAGAGAAGAGTGTCATCGTTTGCAGTGCCGGGAGCGATCTTATCGAGCGCATAGATCATCTCGATGATACCGTCAAGAATGCGCTTTGGAAGGACCAGCGAGAGATCTCCCGGTGTCGCTTTGAGCGTAGGTCTGACGGTCGACTCTTCGATCCTTGACGCATTTGATCTCCTGCCCCTGGTCAGGTCACCGAAACGCTGTACGATAACACCGCCTCCGAGCATGTTCGAAAGCCTTGCAATGGATTCACCATAGCCGTTCGAATCTTTGAATGGTTCCGAGAAATGTTTTGAAACCAGCAATGCGAAATTCGTATTTTCCGACTGCAGTTCAGGATCATCAAAACTGTGGCCGTTAACAGTCACGATTCCGTTTGTATTCTCTGTAACTACATAACCATTGGGATTCATGCAGAACGTTCTGACCTTGTCTTCGAACTTCTCAGTTCGGTAAACGATCTTGCTCTCATAGAGCTCAGAAGTCAGATCGGAAAAAACCACGGCGGGGATCTCGACTCTTACGCCGATATCGACTCTGTTGGAATACGTCTCGATATCAAGCTCACTGCAGACTTTTTCTATCCATTTGCTTCCGGAACGTCCTACGGAAACGATGCACTTACTGCATGTATAGGATTCGCCGGAACACTCTACCTCATATGTGCCGTCATCAAGAACTTTAAGATCACCTACGGGCGAATTAAAGAAGAAATCGACTTTATCTTTCAGGACATTAAAGATATTCCCCAACACCTGATAATTCTTATCCGTTCCGAGATGTCTTACGGATGCGTCGAGCAGATGGAGCTTATTCTCCAGACAGATCTTTTTGAACGATGAACCTGCCGTTGTATATAATTTGGTGCCTTCTCCCCCGTTGGCAAGATTGATCCCGTCAACGTACTTCATCAGTTCCAAAGCTTTCTCTTTGCCGATATGTTCGTATAGCGTTCCGCCGAAATCATTAGTGATGTTATATTTGCCGTCAGAGAAAGCACCCGCACCGCCGAAGCCTCTCATAATGGCGCATGACTTGCAGTTTATGCAGCTCTTGACCTTATCTCCGTCTATGGGGCATTTACGCTCTTCAAGAGGTTTTCCGGCCTCGAAAACTGCAACCTTCAGATCAGGTCTTAAGTGAACCAGTTCGTATGCTGAGAAAATGCCGCCCGGACCTGCACCTATAATGATAACGTCGTAATTATTCATAAATATGCTCCTTGATCTATAAGGAATACATTTACATTATATGTTAACGGGCATTTCTTTCAAATAAATCAGCTTGCTTATTTCAGTTTTTTCACTTTGATCGCATAAGTCATCCGATGAATACCAAAGCAGCAAAAATACCGCACAATGCAATAATGCGAAGATTTGATCTGGACTTTGTTATCTCATTTTTAGACATAAATGTCATCTACCTCATAAATGATCTAAGGTCCATCGGATCAGAACAGATACTTTCTGCACCGTTCTCAATAAGGAACTCACGGGATCTGTAACCCCATGTGCAGCTAATGATATCGAGTCCGCTGTTTTGCGCGGTCCTGATATCAGTATCGGAATCACCGATGTAAACCGCTTCCCTGTTGTTAATCCCTAATTTCATAAGGCATTTCTCAACAGGTTCAGCTGAGGGCTTTCTCTCGACACCTTCTACAGAACCTCTGACATAGTCAAACAGGTCCGGAAAGAAATGTTCTATCAGTTTCCGGGCGGGCTCGTCATCTTTATTGGTCACTACTGCAAGCAATAATCCGTCAGCCTTAAGACGGGTAACGACTTCCGTAATGCCGTTATAAGGACGAGTCCTCTCGAGGTAATGCGAATTGTAGTAATCGGCATTGTCCTTAAGGAGCTTCTGCTTTAACTCCTCGCTGTAACTTCCCGGATCAGCAGTCAGACTTCTTTCGATCAGCCTGACTTTGCCGTTACCGATAAAAGATTGTACCTGTTCTTCTGTCTGAGGTTCCAGGTTATTCATCCTTCTTGCCGCATTTAGGCTTTGGGTGAGCCCTCCTAATGTATCAAGGAGAGTTCCGTCAAGGTCAAAACATGCAAGTCTGTATCTCATACCGGTCTGCTCTTTCGTGTAAGCCCTGTTTAAGCTTATTTCAGATTATAATCATTTACCTATCAGATATATGGGTTAATTAATAGGACAACTAGTGCAAATATAGCACTTACCATCCCTTATTCAATAATCAAATTGTAGAATTACTAACCTTGTAATGCTAACATTTATTCGAAAAACAATATTCAGGAGACAGAAATGGGAATTATTAAGTTCAATACATTGGAAATAGGCACATTTGAGACGGATGCCGTCGTTGTCGCGATCAATCAGTCTAATACATCAAATAACAAACCGATGCTTAAGGTCACATTGAGTGACGGCGAAGACAATATTACTGCTCTGATATTCGACTCTACGAGGAAAGACCTTGCTGCCGGCGGCATAGAGGAAGGCTGTACGGCTGTCATCAGGCTCGAAGTCACTGAGTATAAAGGCAGCAAGAGTTACAAGATAGCCTCTATAACGCCTGCACGCCTTCCCGAAGACGAATTAAAGCAACTGATCAAGCTTCCTCCCATAGACCCCGAAAAGCTCGTAAATGACATCATAATGCTGATCAAGCAGTCCTCAGGAAGAGAATATGACCTTTCCACAACGGATATCCCTTCAGATGATTACTCCCTGACTGCGCTCGCAGTAAGACTTATCACATCAAATCTTAAGCCTTTTACAAAGTCTTCTGCAGCTAAGACCATGCACCACAACATCTACGGTGGTCTGGCATACCATACATACCGGATGATCAAGTCCACATATTCTGTATGTGAAGTCTATTCCCTCCTTAACCGCGAGCTGCTGGTCTGCGGCACGGCACTTCACGATATCGGAAAACTGGTCGAAATGAAGACAACCGATACCGGTATCGCTTCATATACGGATATGGGCAACCTTTTCGGTCATCCTCTGCTTGGCATTGAGATGATCGATCACGAGGTGTGGAACAAGGATCAGGCTATTGGAGGCAGATCATATAACCGCGAACAGGTGGCAATGGTAAAGCATATGATAGCTTCACATCACGGCCAGCCCGAATGGGGTGCGATCAGATTACCCTCCACGCCTGAAGCCATGATCCTTCACGAGCTCGACATGATCGATTCACGCATGTATATGTATGAAGAGAATTTCGCGCAGATGGAGCCCGGAACATCAAGCGATCCCGTTTTCGGCATCGCAAGCGATGGCAAGTCTGTAATCTATAAGAATTCTTTCGGCAATTACGAATAACGGTTTATCCGTAATTCATTTCATGCATCTCTCCGTACATATCCCTGTAATAGAGGATCTTATTATCTTCATCCAAAGATACAAAAGTCGAGTAATCCGGGAATGAATACTGTTCATCATCAGCTTTGAGCTTTATATTCGATTGGCTTAAGAAGAACTGAGGCAGCGCCTGCATCGTCAGATCGCTGACAAGACATCCATCCTGGATACGGTCATCATCACTCATCAGGAAATAGTCCAGATAAACATCATCCAAACATTCATAACACGAGGTCAATGCCCATGTGGTATCGACGTGATAACCTTGCCCGTTAAGCACAACATAGGTCCAGGCGTGACACATATCAGGTTCAAAGCAGCCTATATCAAGACCGTCGATCCCGACCTGAAGGAGCAGATATCCGTACACGGCTCCGTAATCAACGCACATTCCTCTCTTTGTTATGAAAGTCCGATAGAATGCACCATCTCCGTCAGGTTCCATTCCGTCATCGTATTCATAATTCTCAGCTACATAAAGGTACAGCTTCAGACACTTCTCAAAATCAGTATCATCCGGTTCCAAAGTGCTGTTGAGGATATCAGTTATAAGCTCTTCAAATTCAGCCTGCCTGACAACATATTCTTCAACAGGCATGGTGTAGTATATTCTGCCGACGCCATTCTCATACGGAACCGTACCGTCATCACTCACATCCGTTACTTTAAGACAGGCCGGAGGAAAAAGACTCGCCAGAGTAGAGACGTTCATGGCAAAATCATAGGCCTCCCTGCTCGAACACTCGAAAGAATTCTCTCCTGCCCTGAGCGCGTCACACAGATTGTAAAAAGCATCCCATTTATCCTGGGATATCTCCTGAGCAAGTGTAGGCGAATACACATGCGGATTAAATTCGTATGATTCAGGTTCAGTATTTATATCTTCTTTAACGATCCCTATCTCGCCGGCATTCCCCAATGCCATTAAGATATCGTCCTGCGCAGTTTCATCATCTTTCACTCCGGAATTACACCCCGGGATTAACATAGATGCTGCCAGCAATATTCCTATTATCCTTTTGGTTTTCATTAAAAAACCTCCTTCATTGTGATTATACAAAAAGGAGGCTTTATTATTCAGAGTGCAATTTCGGCAATTATCAGGAAAATATCAATGCTTTAATGACTGGATCTTCTCATTCATCTTTTTTGCTTCTTTTCTGTAATAGCGCATGAAACAGAACCAGATAATGAATGCTACCAGGATCTGGATAGCTGCGATGATGAGACCCTGTGCAAGCGTCGCGGAACCACCGAACCAGCCTACCGCATAAGCGACTATCGTGTAGATGACACATCCTATTCCCATATGGATCAGCACCTTGATAGGCTGCGGTAATCTGTCACTATAGTAAACGACCGTCGGAACACCGAATCCCAATCCTACGATCGCACTTCCTATAACCATTTTCGTGAAACGGTATCCTTCAAGGCTGAAATTACCTCCGTAAGCAACGTCGAAAACTATTCCTGCTAGACAGAAGATCGTCAGAGCCATTCCGATGCTTATTATCGTGCTCTTTACTATATCCTTTAATATGTTTTTCATCTCTTTTGTCCTCCCTTATAATCCGAGATATTTCTTGAACTCCGGCAGATACTTTCTCGACACGTAATCCTTATTCCCGTTCTTTAATTTCAATAACAACGTACCTGAAAAGCCCTGCTCGATGCTGTCCATGTAAGACAGATTGATGAGTGTTGTTTTCGAGATCTGCATAAACTGCTTTCCTAATTGCTGGGCCACCTCATAAAGCCTTTTACGGGAACGGTAACTCTGCTTCGCGCCGTATATGATAGTATCCCCGTCTTCGACCCTGACCATGTATATGTCTTTAGGCTGCAGGACGACTATGTCCTCTTCATTCTGCAAAGCGGTAACAGGCGTCTCGCTAGTGCTGAACATGTCGATCATGCGCTGGATCTCTTCAGTGACCTTGTCGGTATGAATGACTGCAAAAGGCTCTTTATATTCAGCTGATATGTCTATATTAACTTTCACTTTATGAAAGCCTCCCGATCGAAATATATCTCTATGTTATCATTATGAATTCTTCCCGTGTGAAGCAAACTTCCAGAACTCATAGAATGTCATGAATACTGATGCCATAAGTATCCAAACCATGATCACATGATATGTTACAGCCATATAAACAGCGTAACCGACCGTTGCAGCAGAAGTAATCGCAGCCGTAAGATACCACCACTTACTGTTCAGGAACCTTTTGATCAAATTTATCACCTCCTCCTTTGCTTTGTGGCCTCATAGTAGCAAAGGTTCTTTTCGCTGTGTTCGAAAATGCGGTAAGTGGCAGATTTTCGAAGGTGAAATGCAAAGAGACCCGTTTTGGTGTCAAAACAGGTCTCTTTTTAGCACTATGAAATAATCAAAATGGTCACTGCCATCCAGCTTCCCGACCGTTATTCAGGCACATTCACTTCCAATGATCAAGCTTAGACAGATAACCGTCATACTGGATGCGTCGTTCGGCATCAGAAAGGTTATCGGGATTCGGCATATGGCCGAGCAGGAAGTCCAGAAGGGCATCTTTTGACTGATAGACATAATCGCCATCTGTGTAGCACCATGTGCAGTAAGATTCATTGAAGCTTCCGTCAGGTTCTTTACTGATCATCGAATCTTCTGAAAGAGGCATGCCGCAGCACTGGCAGATAAGCTGTCTTGGACTTCCGAGAAGCGTATTGATCGACACGTTGAATTCTTTTGATATTATCTTCAGGGTATCAGTATTGGGCTGTGTATCGCCAACTTCCCAACGGCTAACCGCCTGCCTTGTTACCATCAATCTATCAGCCATCTGATCCTGAGTCAGATTGTTATCTTCACGAAGTTTCTTGAGTACGTCTTTAGTATCCATGTTCTATCTCCTTTCGGTTGATAACTAGAGTATGTATCACATGGAGGACAATGACAAGCAACCTGCTGTTGCGTTTGCGGTAATTGGCTGTGATTATCATGACTCGCCGGAATCGCTTTTCCCTTCAGCAAGACAGAAACGCACTATTATCGACAGCACGCCGTCCTTAAGCTCAGAGTCGATCGTGCCGCCGTTTCTCGTGATAAGTTCTTTCGCGATCGAAAAACCCAGTCCTGTGGAAGAGTTGCCTTCCTTGACCGTGTAGTACCGGTCGAAAAGCTTGGCTGCGGATACAGGCGTCAGGTCCGGTGCAGGATTACTGAAGACTGCGCAGCCTTCGCCGTCAAGCTTTACGGTCAAGGCATCATCTGCATATTTAATGGCATTGCTGATTATATTCTCGAAGATACGGTTGGCACTCTTCCTGTCACAAATAACAGATACTGAATGCTCGGGGAGTTCAATCTCAGGCTCTATCCCTTTATCTTTAAATGCAGCATAAAATGAGAGAATGCATTCTTCGAGGACACGGCATATATCTACAGTCCCGGATTCAGAATCAGTATCCGCTACCGGATATCTGGAAGGATCAGTCGAAGTGCTGTATTTGAAGAGTTCATCTGCCAGTTCGCTCAGAGAAAGAGTACGGCTTTTGATCCGCTCAAGATATTGTCTCTTAAGTTCTTCATCCTTCTCATCCGCCATAAGATCCAAATAAGAATTAATGGCAGTCAAAGGTGTTCTGATATCGTGTGAGATCGCAGTTACCGCTTCAGACACCTTGCGGTTGCCGTCTATGTATTCATTGCGTTCATCCTGGAGATTCTTAAGTTCACGGTTAAGTGTCTCGGCAGTCTTTCTGGCGTGAGCATCAGTTGTCGTAAGAGTTACCGGTATCTGGGTATCGCATCTGACCTGATCTTCTATATTCTCAGTAAGTTCGTCAAAACCGCGTCTTAACAGGACTATCTTAACGACAGCTGCAATAAGGGCTATTGCCAGAAGAACACAAAGTACGATCAGGATCTTCAACAACGGATCTCCTTCCTTCTGAAAACGATAATACCACAGAAGGAAGTCAGAGTTATCCAAAAGATGTCGCAGATAATGTTTATGGTCATCAGACCGTCACGGTACATCATGTAAGGTGAAATAGTGAAGCCCGTATCAATATGGAAGATCAGAACCGGATCAGAATAGATGACTACAAGGAATGCATTTTTGACCGGTGTTGCAAGTGAACTGTTTTCATAAAATGAGAACTCATCGCCTTTATAGGAAAAATAGATATTACATTCAGACAGACTAAAATGCTCTTCAAGGGCATTAGGTTCCTCATCCCTTACCTGGCGCAACTTTTTTACACCTTCACCTTCAGCGTCTATCCGCTGGGTCACCTGCAATATGCCCATAGGAATCGAAACACGTATTGCTATCATTAACACAAAAAGAATGAAACCGACTACAAAAGAGGCCGTTCTCTTCATGCTCGCAAAGAGCACTGCCAGACTTGCCGAAGATATAAGGATCGTTATCAGTAATGATATAAGGAACATCAAGAAGATCACGGGCAGATATATCGGAGGATGCCAGTGGTATATCAAACACGCAATCGCAAAAGAACCTGCGCTTACGAACAACATAACTACATCCAGAATCAGAACAAATATCAGTGAAGAGAAATATATACTGCATTTACTGTGACCACCGGATATAAGGTTCTTGACCGTCCCGTCACTGAACATCCTTCCGAAAAACAAAGGAATAAATAAAACGATTAATAATATCGGATATACATTAAAAGAACCCATGATCAAATTCAGCGCTTCGATCTCATTATCCACTTCACAGTCATTTGACTGCAGAACATCATATGTTTCTTTCGGCAGCGCCTCCGAATACATTTTGAAAGCATCGTCAGCACTTACATCCAGGCTCTCAAAACGCTTCTGAACATTCTCAGAGATCTCGTAGTTTGGGTTGTGAAGATCAGCATAAGCGGATATAAATGATGAAGCCAGCAGCAAAGCAATGAAGATCCACGCCTCCATACTTCTGAAAAATCTATAGATCATTCCGGAAAGGATCTTTTTCATATCACGGAAACTCCTTTCTGTTTATCACTACAAATCCTGCGGCAGTAAAAATAATTATGGATGCCCCGGCCGCTGTCACCGCCTTGGACCCTTCCGGATCATCAGTCATCGCCCCGTAGTATGGATTGACTTCCTTTGCTAAAACCAAAGCTTTCCGGGCATTTCCTCCGACGTATCCCGGATTTGTCTCCCAAAGCGTTTCACCGGTTTCTTCATTTGTATAAGAATATCTATATGGTCTTTGAAGCAGATCATCTATTATAGATGTAGAACTCAAGATCACTATAAGAAGAACAAACGAGAGCATAACCGCCAGAAGCTTATTGCACAGTAAATACTGAAAGACTGTAAAGAGAATAACAAATGCGACGCAGATAACGGTTACCTTAAAAAGTGATTCGACCATAACGCTGTTGATCTTTACAGATTCCTTTACCGGAACGGTTTTCGCGAAAATATATATTACGATCACCGCTCCCAGAATAGACATTACCGTTGCAAGTGAGGCAGTGACAGCATCTGCGAAAAAGATACTTATCCTTCGTGTTCCCGTGGCTATCTTATTATTTATCGAACGGAAGGAGATATCCGATCCCGTAAACATGGTACAAAAGACCGCAGAACCGAAAGGTATGACAAAGACAAGTTTTCTGATGCATGTAATTACAAATAAACTGTCAAAATACCTGGGCCTTGCAAAAAAATACATACTCAAATCTGAGCAGGTATTATTGACCATTGCCATTCCCATTACAACGGAAAAACCCAGAACAAGCAAAAACAGTTTAGTCCTGAAGAATCTGAACAAAGATGACTTTAAAGAGGATATCATGAGATACCTTCCCTCTTTGCAACGAGATTCATAAAATACCCTTCAAGACTCTCGTTGTTCTCGGCGATGGAAATAACATCCACTCCGGCTTCATTGGCAAGAGAGACCATTTTTGATGCGGAGATCTCTGAATATATATCAACGGTATCCTCACCTTCGATCTTATAATCGATCTTTTCCCTGTCGAAAACCGGACACAGTCTTTCTGCTCCGGACACTTTAAGTCTTGACGACTTTCTGACCTTGCTCATGAGTTCTTCACTGCTCAGTGTCTGTAAGATCTCGCCATTGTCTATGAACGCATAATGAGTGGCAAGCTTTGATAATTCTTCAAGGATGTGGCTCGAGATAAGGATCGTCGTGTGTTTTTCTTTATTGATCCTCAAAAGGATCTCACGCATCTCTATAATGCCCTGCGGGTCAAGACCGTTGATCGGTTCGTCAAGGATAAGCACATCCGGCTTTCCGCAAAGTGCCACGGCAATACCGAGTCTTTGTCTCATGCCGAGGGAGAACTTACCGGCTGATTTCTTTCCGGTATCCTTAAGTTCGACAAGTTCCAAAAGCTCGGGGATATCATCATATGAAGTCATTCCCAGATTTATATATTGGAGTTTTATATTGTCATACGCGGAAAGGTTGCGGAATACGGCAGGACTCTCTATTATGGAACCCATTCTCCTTCTGACGGTCAATATGTTCTTGTCTTTACTCGAAACTCCGCTGATCGAGTAGGATCCCGATGTCGGTTCCGCAAGCCCGGTAATTATCCTCATAAGCGTAGTCTTGCCTGCACCGTTCCTGCCTACCAGACCGAAGATCGAACCGTTCGGTATTTCAAGAGAAACGTTCTTGAGAACCTGAGATTTACCGTAATACTTGCTGATATCTTTTATTGAGACTACATTATCCATTACAGATCTCCTTTTAGCTTAAATCCAATTCCCCACACTGCTTCTATATATTCAGTATCCGTATATTCCTTTATCTTCTTTCTGAGGTTGCTTATGTGGACCTTAACGGAACTCTCCGTACAGTCGGGTGTCTCGGACTTAATAAGATCCAAAAGTTCCGATTTTGAGATCACACGACCTCTTCCCGTGGCGAGCATCTTCAATATCGCGTATTCGGTCCTTGTAAGCTTAACTTCTTTATCTTCTACAAATACTTCATGCTTATCCGTATCTATTATCAGATCACCGCAGGTTATGCGCGAAGAAGATCCGTTTCGAGTTGATGTGCGGAGAGCAGCATTTACTCTTGCTTTAAGTTCCCTTATATCAAAAGGCTTGGTTATATAATCCACGCAGCCCTCCGAAAGAAGCGAGATCTTATCATCTGTTGAAGATCTTGCGCTGACTGCAATGACCGGAGTCTGCTTCGGGATATGCTTAAGCAGTTCCTCACCGGACATACCCGGAAGCATAAGGTCCATCAATATAAGATCCGGATTGGTCCCAAGCATCATGCGTCCTTCAGTTCCGGTCGCAGCCCACATAGTCTCAAAGCCCTCCTTCTTCAGCTCTCTTTGAAGGACTGCTCCGATATCTTCATCATCTTCTACGATCAATATCCTGCTCATGTAAAAATCTTATTTCTATTCCCTTTTCAAATCAAGTTGACGGCACAAATGTTACCCATATCTTAACTCTTTTGCAGGCAACATTGATTTATAATGAAGCCATGAAAAACAGAACATATAAAAATCTAACATCAATATTATTAACGTTCGCTTTGCTGGCATCGTCAGCTTCATGTTCATCCAAAAAGAAAGAATATGAAGTAATTAAAGAAGACGATCCCTGGTATGAATGCGAATCATTTGACATCTCATATATTTTCTCTGATGAAGATTATGAATATGTAAGCTACATGACCGCAGGTGCCATGAACGGATCCATCTATGTAAGTGTTAATGCGGAACGGAAAGTATCAGGAAATATCCGTGATCTTACAGATGAAGAGATCATGGCTAATTACGAACAATACATACTTCAATTCTCGTATGACGGTGAATTACTGGATAAGATGAAATATTCATCTGTTAACGAAGACGGAACATACAGATTCCTTAATAAAGCCTGGGTAACTGACGGGGAATTAAATACCCTTGAACTGACACTCGATCTTGAAACGACAACAGTAATTGATTATTTTTTCAACGGCGAGAAGCTTGACCTTCCGGAAGTCGATAACTACTACAACAATCCCGTATTTATTACAGACATGTATACCGAAGACGGATATAAAGTCTTTATTCTTCATATCAATTCATATAATGAGACGATCGCAGTCGTAAGACCTGACGGAACATTCTATGAGATGTACTCGACGGAACTTGCAAACGGAAATGTTGACAGCATTCTGCAGCTCATTCCCGGAGAGCGCGGCACAGTGATCATCCCTGTCTATACTTATTCTTACGATATTATATTTGTTTCCCTGGATATCGCTACAGGTGAGACAAAAGAACTAGAAGGCCTCTACGGCACATCAAAAATGTGGATCGAACGCGCTTCAGGGAAAACAGTAGGAAGAGATTATAAAGGATTCAGTTTTGTTGATGACATGACTGGAGATCCTACACACATTTGCGATTACAGTAATATCAATGCTCCGATGACTGAAGTTGTCGATTCCGAGTTGCTTTATATCTCAGATAACGGAGACGAGATGATTTTAGGAAGAGAGACCTATGATCCCGTCGGATACACAACCAGCAGATTCGGATATAAGATAATGCATCTTTCGCGTACTGACAAGAATCCAAATGCAGGAAAAACCGTCCTGACCTTATCAACCGAACAGGAGTTCTACCCTTCGGAATCAGATTTTAATGCCATCCATCTCTTTAATGAACGAAATGATTCTTTCTTCATAAATTATGTCTTCCCTTTCGATGAGAATGGAAAAGGCGTTGACATAGATTCAGATATCCTTCTTGTTGAAGATCCTATCGCAGATGCATCAGATGCCAACCGGTATGTTGATCTTGCGCCTTTGCTTGGACTTGATAAAGAATCTATTGAAGAACACTATTTCGCAAATGCCATAGATGGCGCAAGATCCGGTAATTCACTTTACAGAGTGCCGCTTGATATCTCAGCATCAGGAATAATCACGGCTTCAACAAATATGCCGGACGGCCAGAACGGATTTACTTTCGACCAATATGCGGAATTCGTTGATGATGTCTGCAACGGCATTGATCCGATGAGTTTTACCGCAGGCTTTAAAATGGGAAAATCCGAATACTTCACAAAACTATTCCTGAACATGAGCGATGTTTTCATCTCTGACGGACATGCTGATCTTAACAGAGAAGAACTTCGTGAACTGATGCTCTTTGTTGATGAGCACGGGAACGATAATATCTCATCTGAAGAAAACACGGGCAATCACAGCGCTGCCGTATCTGAGGTCATATCTGCCGTTGAGGGTCATAACGCAAGACTTGAAGGAAATTATGGCGCAATATATGGGTATCTTTACAGCTTCGATGAGTATATCGACTGCTATGAAGAAATAGGAGAAGGAATAGGGATCTACGGTCTTCCGTCCTTCGATGGCAGAGGCCCTCAGACGGTATCACATGAATTTGTAAGTGTCCTGGCTGATACCAAATATCCTGAAGAATGCGCGGAATTCGTTAAGCTCCTTTTATCCTTCGAGGTTCAGAGTACGATGACTGACAGCAATCCTATAAACCGCGATGCTTTAAGATACATCGCGGAGCATAAACTCGACACTTATAATGCGGCTTATGCGGAATTGATCAACACATCATCACGTTCCGAGATACCTTCCGATACAGTAGACAAGTATATTGATATTCTGTCTTCTTCGTATGGCGGAATAAATGTCGGCAGTGCGATAGAAGAAATCCTTCGTGAAGAATCCTCCGCTTATTTTTCCGGCGGCAGGGCTCTTGAAGATGTGATTCCCGTCATGCAGAAGCGCGTTCAGACAGTGCTGGATGAAGCTTCGTAACAGCAGCTTATCTCTTTAATGCGATTGCTGCTCCATTAAGACGCGTATCGCCCTGATAATCTGAGTATGTGGAAATATCAGCAGTCCCCTCTTTTTTATCGGGACTGTAGTACACGGTAACGATAAATGCATTCTTACCGTTCTGTTTGATATACAGATTGTAATAATCCTCGTTTTCGAATTTACCGGCATGATCATTCCATACATCATTAATGATCTCCAGAACAGTATCGTCATTTAATACTGCTGTATCGACGGTTATTCCGGTGAGTCTGTATTTAGTCTTCTCGAAAAGGGCCGAATAATCATCGCCGTCTTTATAATCACCGAAATCGATCGATTCCGTCACAATGCTGAAACTCATATTGTCCGGCAGATTATTCTGCCTGTTGACGTAATTCGTAAGATCATCGTGGAAAGAGTCATTATACAATTCAAATTCGGTTATCAGGTCATCCCGGTAATCCTGCTCAGGATAGATCGTGAACCTGCCGCCTTGAGGAAGAACATCTGTAATTACATAATAACTGTGATCATCATAATCCATGAGCTGAATACCGATGTTCCCTGCCATCTCATCACCGTACTTTAAAGCGAGATTAGTTTTTATCGAGGCCGCGTCAGCTCTGATGATACTGTTCTTTTTATTTTCGAAAGAAAGGCCTACGGAAATAAATGCAATGATTATTCCTGAAACAAGAAGCAGTGTAGCTACAGTGAGTATCTTACGCTTTCTGATATACAGAAAACCAAAGACCAGCTGATAGATCGCACATATGGGAATAATGGGAATTATGCAGAACCATGTAAGGTTATTGAACATGGCATCAAAGCCATAGATGTAGGGGCCACCGATCAGCCCTCTCTGAACGCCCGTGATACCGGCAGATATCACAAAAATATATGGTACATAGGATAGAAAGAAAACTACGGCACCGAATATGCCGAATACGTTTTTTGCTGTACTTTTCTTTTCCGTGCTCTTCTCCATGATCCGCCTCCGGGATTTGAACGGGTTGGTATCTACCTGCATAATACAGCAATTATTTTGATTATCAAAGTAATTTTATTGAAAACCCCTCTTTTGCCACAGGTGAATTAAAACTTCCATTACAGAAAAATTACTAGATTCGCCAGAAAACAATGACAGAATCAGTAATTTCACTACAAATTACTAAAAAGTTAATGATTGGGACCTGATTTCAGTAATAATTCAGTAATACGAAAAAACACTTAAGCTCGAGTTGACTGTTTTTTTTGACCAAGAAAAAGGGCTGTCTCATTGAGACAGCCCAAAAATTTAATCTTTTCTACCGATTATGCAGGAAGATTGTAAACTACATCAACGAATACATCCTGAGTCATGAAATCTCTGAATACGATCTCGATCGGACTATCGGAACGGAGCTTATAGTATGCAGTGTATGTGATGGTATCACCGTCTGCGATCTTCTCATACTGAGGCAGATCAGCCTGTGTCTTTCCTGCATCCTCAGAATCCTTAGGTGAACCTGTGGTGTTCAGGGAAATACCATCCTGGAATACGTAGCAGCTTCCGGAAGCAACCATGAATGCGTTATCTTCCTTACCGCTTGTATTTGTCCATGTGTATGAAATACCGATAACCTTGTGGTCAACGATATTGCTGTCGCGGTCAAGATCTGTACCCTTGAATACGCCGGTAACGTCATTTACCTGGATGGAGAACTTACCGCTTGGTGAATCACCTTCTGTGAGTCCGCCGGGGCCGAATGCAGGATTCGGAACCTTTGCAACCTCGAAATCCTCGTGACGGATGTCAGGCATCTCCCACTTGGGATCTACATCAAAGTACTGGGTATTGTTGCTGTCAGAACCGATACCAATTGTTACTACATCGGTATTGCCCTTGATCGTCGAGAACTCAGCCATGCCGCGGAGAGTTGTTCCCTTCTGGAGATAGAGCCAGATATTGTCATTGAAATCCATGTTATTGAAAGTGGAATTGGATGACGGGCTGAACTTCTGCTCTTCGCCATCCTGCGTTGCAGACCAGTAAATGGCATTTACCTTTGTGAATCTGTCGCTTAAAGAAGTAAAGTCATAGTAGACATTTAGAATGTCATACTCGTACTTGTCACCTGTGTCGAAATACTCATAACCTACTACCTGAAGCTCAAAATCACCGTCAAAAACAAACTTTTCAGGCAATGTGAACTGTGAAGCAGCCTCTGTAGCCTCTGCTGTGGTCTCTGCAGCGGTTGTCTCAGCGGCAGTAGTCTCGCTGGCCTTTGTTTCTTCAGCTTCTGTTGTGGTCTCCTCTGCCTTATTGCATGCTGTGAAAGATGTTGCCATCAATGCTGCTGTCATGCCTGCACAGAGAATTCTTGTAATCTTACTCGTTTTCATTTGATCCCCTCCTTTATTCCGAGTTGATTACATTTTATCGCTGTGCAACTGCATAAAAAATACTGTTGGATTTGACTATATTTACCAAACGAATCAAGGATATTTAATAAAATCTATTCAAAGTACCAATGGTTTTCATGGACTTTTTAAGAAAACAGATGCTGAAAACAGCTCAATTCCATGATTTACGGCTATTCCAGGCCACACTTATTGGTTTTGCCCGTTTATATAGTCTGAACTCTTCAAAAAACAACTGCTCTGACTAAACTTTCTTAGCTTTTACCATCGTGAAATAGATGACTCCGGCCACTGCATACAGAGCCATTGCCGTAATTATGATGACCGTATAGTTGTTATTGGTGTTCGAGAGGATTATCTCGGAAAGATTATTGCCGGTAATGCCTGCCACAGCCCATGCTGACAGTGAGAGTCCGTGGATCTTGGATATGTTCTTCATTCCGAAGCGTGATTCCAGAAGAGCCGGCAGTGTCGAGAAACCGCCGCCATATCCGAGATTGATCACCATGAGGAGAGCGATAATGACAAATCCGCTGCTGATAACCGCGGAAAGGCCGCAGAGCACCACGCACGACAGGAATATTATCCCGTAAACCGTTGCGCGGTCTTTCATCTTATCAGAAATAGTGGAATAACCTATACGTCCCAGAGCATTGCAGACAGCAGTTATCGAAGGCACGATGCTGACGATAGTCGCAAGGATTGCAAGACCTGCGAACTTCTCGTTAAGAAGCTGCTTTTCATAAGTGATGAGCATCAGGCCGCAATGTATATTGATGTAGAAGATAAGCCATATTCCGATAAAGGTCTTATCCTTAAACATCGAAGTTACTTTGAAGCTGTTATTGACGGTCTTATCCTCTACCCAGCCCTCGGGCTTCTTCAAAAGCAAATGTCCTGCAAACATCATTACGAAATAGATCCCTCCGAGGATCCAGAACATCGGTGCTATTCCGAGATTATTCTGGAGCATCTCCATGATCGGCGTTGCAATCGCTTTCGCGAGACCAAAACCCATGATCGAAATTCCCGTGGCAAGACCCTTATTATCCTTGAACCAGAGCATCAGGGTCTTTACGGGCGTCAGGTATCCTATTCCTAATCCGATGCCCATGATGCAGCCATAGAAAATGTAGATCAGTATCAGTGCCAGAGGGCCCCTCAGGAAATGTATGGTTGCTCCTGTTCCTATCATGCCGACGGTAAAGCAGATAGCGGATATAAGAGATGATCTGTGAATGTTCATTTCTACGATCTTGCCCGCGAAAGCGGCGGACATGCCGAGGAAGAAGATCGCGAAGCTGAAGGCCCAGCCGACCGAGAAAGTGCTCATGCCGATGGCATGAGCAATCGATTCTTTGAACGTGCTCCAACAATAGACCGTACCGATCGAACAGTGAATCAACAGAGCCGGTATGGCTGCCCTCGTCCATTTATTCATAGTAGTCACCCCTCGGAAATCGTATGAATTAAGTTTACCATTTAATCGGCTAAAGCAATTTGGACAAATTACTAATTATTCCTTAACTCTCTTATAGAAACTCACATGCGAGTTCAGTTCTTTGAAGCCGTTCTTCTGATAGAAACGGTAAGAGGGCTTGTCATTATCCGTCTGGAGAAAAATACCGCACAAGCCTTTCCGGCGGATCGCATCCTCGATAAGACTCATAAAGCGCGTGCCTGTTCCCTGCCCCTGCATATCAGGCGAGACACAGAGTTCTTCGATATTGTAATTGGTCCCCTCCCACCAGTGTCTGATCATGCCAAGCGACATGGCAACAAGCTTACCGTCACGAAGCAGACCGTAATTAAGCGCATTATAGCCGCCGGAGATCTCTTTTATATATTCCATGAGCTGTACCGGATCGCTCCAGTCGTCATTCCAGGGTTCGCCATAAAAAGCATCCTTAAAGAGCTCTGCCATCTGCGGCAGATACGAATCATCAAGTATTATGAATTCGTCCATTAAAAGCCTCTGTTACTTGTAATCGTCGACGTCGAACTTCCTGTCGCGGAAATAGTAATCCCTGTCAGCTTCGGTGATCTCTCTTACCGCACGGCACGGATTTCCGTATGCGAGCATGTTATCGGGAATATCCTTTGTTACGACACTTCCACCGCCAATGACGACATTGTTTCCGATTGTAACACCCGGGCATACGATGACGTTGCCGCCGATCCATACATTCTCACCGATCGTTATGTCGATTCCGTATTCATAACCTGAGTTACGCGACTCGGGATGGATCGGATGTCCTGCAGTGCAGAGCTGAACATTAGGACCGCACATGAAGTGATCGCCGATCTTAACCTTACCGACATCTAATACGATGAAGTTATAGTTTGCGAAAAAGTCAGTTCCAACTTCGATGTTATATCCGTAATCGCAGTGAAAGGGTGATTCGATGCAAAGATAACCTTCCTTCGTTTTGCCTAAAAGCTCGCGGAGGATCTTTTCCCTCTCTGCGGTCTCTTCAGGCGGAAGGTTATTGTATCTGTAAAGCTTTTTCTTGCACTCCATGCGCTCTTCATTGAGGCCGTCCATCCAGGACTTATACGGAAGGTTTGCAAGCATTCTCTCTTTATTGTCCATGTTCTATTTCTCCTTGGGGTCAGACTCCATCGACCAGACCCTGTCTCGGTACAAGACGAAGTTCGAATGTTTCTCTGTATTTGACATCCTTCTTTACAGGCTGGGTCGTAATGTTATCCTTTGTTCTTTCGATCTCCTTGGAAGCGAAATCGCAGAAAAACTCACAGAAATCATTATTCATCAGCTGTTCTTCATGCAGGAACTCATTCATCTGCTCGGGAGTATAAGGAAGTACTGTAAAATCAAACTTCGGATTATATCCGATCCTTCTGATCTCTACCGAATCTCCGTCACCGTTCGTGATCTTTACTATCTGCGTATCCGTATGAGACGAATTCTCAGCAGGTCTTGCATAAGGATGATATATCTTTCCTGCACCGGCTGAATAAACACCAAGTCTTGCAGCGTTCTTACGGTCAACATAAGATTCTCCTGGACCTCTTCCATACCAGGTGCATACACAGTCGTTCTTTACGATCGGGAATCTTATTCCGTATCTGACCATGTCATATTTCGGCTTGAACTCGAGCGTGACCCTGATGGTATCAGCCTGGGGAACTTCGTAGAAAAGGATTACCTCACCGTGCATAGCAAATGACTTATAACGGGAGATCATCGTGAATTCACCGTCCCTGCTGCTGTATTCGGAACCGATGAATTTAATCGAGTTCTGAATTTGCTCGTAATCGCTCTCTTTGGAGAAAACGGTCCTTGCGAGGATAAAGCTTCTGTCTGTTCTGTCGATGTTCGAAGGACAACGGTAGAAACTCGGTGCGAGAGGTCCCTTAAGGAAGTTATATCCTGCAATCTCGAGGCTTTCGAGGCTGCCCGGTTCTCTGGAGAAACCGATCTTTAAGTTGCCCTTGCCGACAAATAAACCGTGAGGGAGAGTATAGACCGAATTGTGTGTCATTACGTCAACGATCTTCTCTTCGATCGGGATATTTCCATCGATTACGATGTCATCTGCATTTGCAAGAGCGGAATTGTCGCTCATACGCTCTACTCTTCCGCTGTCTTCTTCAGTCATAAGCGCCTGATCCTCGTATATAGTGGACAGATCAGAACCGTTGATTCCTGAACCAAGAGCATTATCCGCAAAAGGTGCCCTGCCTGAACCAAGCTGTCTCGAAGGATCTGCTTCAGGCTTCATGCCGTTGCCGAGACCTGCTGCGGAATCTTTTATCTTTCCTACCGGACTTGCGATGTTATCGGTAAGAATATCCTGATAGAAAGCTACCTCATAGCCGGCTTTCGCGTAATATGTGTCTTTGTGAAGCTTTAAGGTAATATCAAAAACAAGCTCCTTTGAAAGAGCATTCATGTACATTTCGATAAACTCTGCCTTGCCCTGCGCCCATCCGGGAGTAGTAAAGATCTCCGTCGAGAACGGGAACCTCAATGTTCTTGAACCGAACGGTTCGATCTCGGGAATGACTCCTCTTCCTGACATCAATGTTCTTCCGCCGAGCAGTATCTTCCACTCGAGGTCTAACTCCTCGGTATAACCGAACTGGTTCGAGTTACGCATCGTCAGATTAGCGGGATCTCCTGCGGAAGCAAAAATGGCGATCGTCTGGCACTGCTTCTTGATATCGAGATAGATCGGATGCGGATTACGCTCTGCATCAACGATTCCCTGTCCGATACAGGAGTTCTCTTTCTGCTTTCCGCCGACAAGATCCGCATGATGGATCCATTTATAGAGGGTATCATCATCGGAAAACCTTGTTCTTCCGGGGATTGTCTCGAAAAGATTTCTGCCGGTCCTGTTAAGACCGAAGATCCTCTTACGGTCAAGGCAGAGATCTTCCCATGGACCGAATACCGCGCCTGCATCGCTGGGCATGGGTTTCATGTCCGAGATCTTACCCTGAGGTCTTGTTTTTTTGCCGTTGGATGAAACGTTTATAGCGCCTTCGAAATACCACGGTCTTGTATCATCGATAAGAAGGCATTCATTCTTTACTCTTTGTGCAGTCTCGAAATCAAAATTATATCTCTGGAAACCCCACATGACGACCGACGGGTGATTCATGCAGGCTTCGACATAATCTCTCATATAGAAATCAGCACCGGTAGCTATAACATACATTCCGTACTGGTCACAAAGGTTAAGGAACTCATCGGAAAGAGGCATTCCGTCAGCGATAACGCCGTTGATGCCTGCTCTCTTCATCAGGATGATATCCTGACGCATACGGTCCTGGGGAACTGCGATTCCGCCCTGCGGATCGAACTCGTAGTACTTAACGAGCATGAGATTAACACGGCGGTCATTGACATTGAGCTTATCCTGAACGATCTCAGTCGTCCTGAAGCCGAATCTTTTCTTTTTCGCACAGATTACCTTTCCTTCTGAATCCATTACTTCGAAATAGATGTCATACTGGACCGGTGTGCAATCAGACCACTGCGCAACGTCAAGAGCTATAAAATCTGTGCTGGCACGTGTCTCTTTCAAAGCATCTACAACGCCCATTACAGGCTTGCTCTGACCTTTGATGTTTACGAAAGGAAGCTTGTACGGATCATAAGTTGCCCTTGCCTCGAGAAGAGAGATACGCACGGAATAAGGGATCATGTAATTCGTATGATTGCGCATTGCGAAATCGACTTTGATCATGAAGTCGCCGTGAGGAACACGTGATACAGTCTCGCGGACTGCGAGCGCATCCATTTTCGCTACTTCGGAAATATACGCCGAAGGAACATATTCGAGCTTGATATGAAGGTTCGAAAGCTCAAGGAGCGAATCCATAACGATCATGATCGGCCTGAAGATTCCGGCAAAGCCGTAATTCATGGCATCAAGGATAATGTGACCGTCATCATTTCTGTCAAAACGGTTGACTATGATGGCAATATGATTCACACCGGCTCTTACAAGCCCTGATATAAGCAGACGTTTTCTTGTATAGATGGCATGCGAATTGCAGAGCAGCTTGTCATTTATAAAAACCTTGAAGCTGCCGCAGATGCCAGAGGCCTCAAGATAAAGAGCTCTCTCTATATCGGAAGGAGTGAATACGACTGTCGTTCTGTAGATTCCGATTTCATCATCATCGTCACCTGTTGATTTAAGGACATACTTATCACTTATCGTCTCTTCTTTTCTTGCAGCATTCTCGGCAAGTCTTATAGGATAATCGTAGATCAGGTTCTGGGGCAGTCCGAAGCCTTCTGTCTGCCATGTTGAAGGACAGTTGACAAGAGGCCAGTCAGAATCATCATATGAGGTGTTCATAACACCGAACGGGACCTCGGTCTGTCCGTTCGCCAGATAGAATCTCCAGGTTGTAAGCGGTTTCAGATAAGGTGTGGGAACATTACCGAACTCCGGCATTTGGCGTTCGTTGAAAATGTAGTCAAAAGAATCATAAGGCAAAAAGCCGTCATTCGAATATGTAAATTCCAAGACATGTACCCCCTTAGAGCTTTGTCCATAATACTCTAGTCTGATTGTATCATTTTAAAATAAAGACAAAGTTTCAGGAGCGTTACAAAAACGAAGTAATTCTGTGGTAAATCTACGGTAATTTACGGATCAAGATCAGTACTGAATTCCACCTACAAGCCATCTGCCGTTTATCTTTACGAAATAGACATGAGCATCCGTAGGAAGCACTTCAGGCTCATCAGAACCCCAGTACATCTGCATCCACTGCTCAACATAGACTTCCATGTATACAACGTCATCGGAATAAACGATGCAGTCCTTGATCTCTTCATTATGGATGGAAACGCTTCCGTGCTTGGTATAAAGCTCTCTCGAAGAATTTCTCTTGATGTAGCTTAAAGCCTGGCTTCCGCTCGGAAAATACTTATCCAGAGCGTAATTAGCGGCATCCTGCGAAATGTAATTGGCAAAAGTAGAAGCAAAAGATATCGCAAATTCAGAAAGCTCTTCATATTCATCAAAATCCTTAATGAACTTGACGGTATATGAATCCGTCTGAAGATCGTAAATACACTCGCAGTCATTTCCAAGATAATCTTTAGCAGTAACCGAAGGCTTTTTATACAGTCCTTTGACCTGATAATTGGCCGTTCCGGGAATTACCGCATAAGGATCGACATACTGGTTCAGTTCTGAAGGTACTATCTCGCCGACTTGATTTGTCGAAGTAAGTTCCACGCCGTTAACAAAAACTTTGTAAGTCTCAGGGGCGGAAATATTAACACTGAAGGATGCAGCCGTATAGAATTCCAGCGATTCCAGCTCCCACGCTTTAAATCCGTAAGGAAGGCTTACAGACTTATCCTCGGTAAGTTCAAATCTGGCAACAAGGTAATCATCGTCAGTCTTAATGTAATACTCCGGCTCATCTTCTCTTGAACTGTCCGTCTCGACATAAACAAAGCTCTTACCGTTTATGAGATCCGTGATGTATTCTCTTACGACGGATTCGTCTTCAAAAGATGTAACTGACGTTTTCGAAGTCATGTTATCAAGAATATAATCAACGTCATGGTCATTAAAATGCTGTGTTACAGCTTCCGCCGTATGATATGGTAACGAGTCCTGATACTTGGCTTCATACTCTGCCGTAAAATCATTGAACCTTATAAGGAACCAGGCTATAAAACCCGTGATAACAATAAGCCAGCAAATAAGAAAAACAAGGAAAAAGTTTATCTTACTCTTTCCTTTTTTTCCGTTGCCGTTAGTCTTATCGGCTTTTCCTCCCGAGGTTTTCATTTAATTCACCTCAAGTCTCATCATTAGAAACCTGACTTCCACCCTGAGGCAGAACGATAAAAGCGGTAGGCATCTGACGTGAAACTCTGATAGATGAACTCGAGACAAGCTCATCATCGTAGAGCCACATGGCTGATGACATTCCTCCATCAAGGTTAGCGGCATTGACAGCACCGAATTCAAGCATAATGTCTATAAGATCTGCCATAGTGGCACCCATCGAAGAGGTCTTTCTTCCCTCGATAACAAGAAGAAGGATTGCTCCATCCTCTCGCTGTCCGATGGCAGTTCTCGGGTTAAGACCGCCGCCTGAACCGCTGTAGTTGGCAGCCACTCCGTTTACGATAAGCGCAGGACCGAATGACACTGCATCTCTGACTCCGATATCAAGAGCCTGCTGTGCAGTCATTCTGCCTACAACAAGGACATTCTCATCAGTGAGGCCGTATACGTCATATGTACCGCCGGGATAACCCATTCTGAGCTCTCCTTCAGAGATAACGATGCCTTCAGGCCATCCGCCAATTCCCATGCCGTTCTCATCTTCATACTGACCGCCGTTGATTCCGGCAACACCGTCGTACTTATCGATCAGTTCCCTTAAAGTCAGACCTGCTCCGTTATGATTGTAATTGTCGATCGTGGCGACCATTACTCTGGACGGATCATATATAACGAGCATCTTGCCGTGATACATCGGGCCGCTTATGTCATGGACTTCGATACCGTCTCCGTCAGGATCGAGTTCATTAACGGCAACAGCTTCAGCTCCGGCATTCTGGCGGTTCTGCTCGGCAGCCATGGCATTTACAAGAGCAGTGTCAGTAATCTCATTGAACTCATGTGTGGTATTGCTGTTCATGATAGCTTCGATCTCTTCGTCGGAAAGTATCATTTTGGCAAGAACACCGCCTGCAGAAGATTCCATTACGGAAGGAACGAACTGGTCTCTTAAATGAGGAGAAGGTCCCTTCATGATTATCACGAGGAATGAATAGAAGCCGACCAGCGTTATGGCCAGAGTCGCGAAAACTGTAGCCATTAATCTGCCGAAACAAACCAAGGCAAACTTCCCTGCTTTCTTGGCAAGTTCTTTATTTTTTTCTTTACGGAGCTGTAACTCTATAGCCGCAAGCTCTTTTTGTTCGATCTGTCTGGCAATCTGCTCTCTTCCGGCTCTCGCAACGGCAGGTTCCACCCTTTTTATCGGGCGCTGAACAGGTCTTGAAGCCTGAGGCTTATTTGTCCTGACTGCGGGATTTTTGACGATCTCGATCTTATTGTCATCTACATCGCCCTTATCTTTCCATGTGCGGGGAGCTTTTACCTCATAGTCAGTACGAGGAACGCGGGGCTCATCAGAAACCCTGCCGCCTCCGGCAAGAACTTTTGGTCTCGCCGTGATCTCTATCTTGCGCTGTTCGGATATCTCGACCATGCGGTTAACTATGGTCATGGCTTCTTCCTTGGACATGCCCCTCAAACGGGCATAAAGCTCTTTTTGCTTCTCGGGCGGAAGTCCGTCAGCTATCTTTCGGAATTTGGCAAGATTGTCCGAATCCATAAACACCTCAAAACTATGAAAAAACAGTAATTTTTCTAATCAGTCATTTTGAAGTATAACATAACGTTTTGATTTCAAAGCCACACGAAAATACAATGTCAACAAACTGTAACATGCCTAAATATCAAGGTTTGTAACATTGTTAAGTAAAATCGGGGCTTTACCTTGTAACACCGATTATCTTCGGCACGAATCCTATTATGAAGTGGATAAGAATGCTTCCGTAAACCGACTTGTTCTTCTCATAAAGATAACCGGTCACAACACATAAAACGGCAGCACCGAACATCATGGGAAGGTTATAACCCATGTGGAGTACGAAGAAGAACAGAGCCGTCATCCACACTGAGAAATGCTTGTTGTATTTTTTGCAGGAAGCCGTAATGTTATCCTCGACGATGCCTTTGACGAAAAGTTCCTGCAAGACAGCACTGAACGGATAGAACCAACGCATGTACGTAGTCAGGTAGAGACCAAACCAGGGTCTTGCGGCGACCTCAGGATCGAACTGGTTCTGTACCAGACGAATGACTATCAGTATAACTATTAAAGCGGCAGACATGATCCCGCTGATGATCATGTCTTTCTTAAATCTTTCTTTCCCCGGGGCAAAACATTCAAAATGTATCTTGAATTTGGTAAAAGCCGCGAAAAGCAGCGAGAGAACGATAAGATATCCTTCCATTATCCTGGTAAGGATATATGCATTGTCCTCGATAAGCGGTTTTCCGGTAACTGAAGGAAAGATTTTGATAACGATGACCTGACATGCGATTCCCGTTAAAAGGAACAGCAGCGTCGCAAGAGCCGGTGTCAGTCTTTTCTTTATCGACATTAATAATCTCCCTATATGCTAAAAACTCTTTCTTTTGCATATGGGTTAAGCAAAAGAAAGAGTCTTCTAACGCTTTGGTGCTCAGAGACAGAATCGAACTGCCGACACGGGGATTTTCAGTCCCCTGCTCTACCGACTGAGCTATCTGAGCAAGAATTAGGCCGAACACTCGTATGAAGTATCCGGCCTAATGTAATGGCGACGCAGAAGGGGCTCGAACCCTCGACCTCCAGCGTGACAGGCTGGCATTCTAACCAGGCTGAACTACTGCGCCGTACCATTGGTGGAAACTACAGGGCTCGAA